>CAUZFZ010000022.1:0-88807 GCA_963579025.1 Planctomycetota bacterium
AGGGTCTCATCAAGACAGTAGTCCTGCCATTCCCTCTGCCGCCGTTGGGGTCGATCAACGCGAGCGTCCGTTTTCGATGATGTGGCACTCATGCTGATTTTTTAGCGCCAGCCTGCTCACACTTCCAAGTCTCCAAGGTCGGTTTCTAATAAATTCACAACCTCGGAGCGAAAGGCGACACTATTTATCGAACGATCCTCAATCGACGACGTTGGCCGGCTTTGCGGGTTTCGTCGGTGGTGGCGGGTTGGGATTGGGCGGACGTGGCGGGCCGAGTTCAATGCCGCCTCCAACCCCCATTGTGTACGCCCACGAATCCGGCTGCGGATCCCAGCCGGCAAGGACTCCCGCATCGGCCAGGACGCGACGTGCCGTGAGGTACACATCAAAGCTGTCCGGCATCACGATGAACTTCGCGTAGAATTTCTTCGGATCGAGCGTGGCCAGCAATTTACGAATCCGCGAATTCGACTTCCGCAGTTCGGCGTCAGTGGCTCCGCGACCTTTTTTGGGCGTCAGCTTCAGACGCGGCCAGCGTTCGCCAGCGATGTAGTACTCGACATCGAAAAAATCGTCCGTCGGATACTTAAGCTTCGAGTAGTACTTTTCGAACTCCTTCGGGTCGATGCCAGCCTTGGGGTCCCGATTCAACCGCTGACGCACAATGAGCTGTTTCGAACGCGCCTCTGCGTCCTTGCGAATGAAGTCGGAATTCAACGGGTAGAGTCGGTTTTCGGCACAGACGATGATGACCTGTCGTGCTCCCGGAGGCGCTGGTCGCGGATTGGGAATGGTGACCTCTTTGGCCGGAGCGGCCGATCGACGTGGCGTGCGGTCCAGCAGCGACTGGACCTCGGCGCGACGTGCGAGCGACTTTTCGATCGAGGCCTGCAGCCTCTGACGTTGCTCTTTCGTGTCTTTGATCTCGCGCGTGTTTTTTGCCGCAGTCTGCTGGTCACGCTTGAGAGCCAGCGCGAATTCGTTGGCGTCTTTCGACTGATCCGCCAGCAGCTTCTTTCGCGTATCGAGCATTTCCTTCAATCGCTTGAGTCGTTCGCGCTCAGCATCCATGTCGAACGCCGCCAGCGAGGTGGTCTGTTCCGCGAGGTCTTTTTTCTCCTGCGACAGAGCAGTCATTTGCTGACGGACCGCTTCCAGGTCCTCTTCGGTGACTTTCGAATTCGCCGTAATTTCGGTCAGCGCATCGGTGACGCCGAGCTGAGTCACGATCAACACGAGCACCAGGATACCGACCACATTCGTCATCGTGTCGAGCAGTGAATCGAGACCGCCGTCCTCGTCGTCGTCTCTTCTGATCTTCTTCATGGCTATTTCTTTTTCGTGGTGGCGAAATGGCTCAGATCGATTCGCCCCGAACCCACGACCGGCAATTTGCCGTTGCGGATTTCGCGGTCATTGCACAGCCTCTGAGCGGCCCGGAACGTGTTCAATGCGTCACTGCGGACCAGAAACACGATCGAGTCGCTGGTACCGTTGGCAACCGTACCCATCAGGGCGATGAAGTCTTTGTCGGTGACCATGTTGCCCGCTCGAATCCGCTTGGGTGGATCGATCGTGTGCATCACGAGCGAGTCGGCGGCGCATTCCACAAAGTGCGGAGTGAAGTTGACTCCGCTACCGCCTGGCAGAATGGACGTCTTTGACTGACTGGCCTCTTTCCGTTCATCCAGTTCCTTCTCCAACTGAGCCAGCTCTTCAGTCAGGTCAGTCATTTGAGACTGCATTGAAGCCACACTTTCCCGCTCGGCCTTGTCGAGAGTGGGAATGACCACTTTGACTTTTTTCTGCTCCTCAAGCTGCTTCTTAATTTCGGCGAGTTCCGCCGCGAGTTTTGCCAGTTCTTTTTCGTTGACCGTCAGTTCCTTCTGCACGCGAGCAGCGTCCGGACCGATCTTCTCGTTGAGCAGACTGCGCAGCGCCGCGACTTCCTCGTCAGCGGCAGACAGTTCTTTTGATGCCTTTTCGTGAGCTTCAATCAGTGCGACATCGGGCGAATCCATCTGAGCCAGCGCAAGCGTCGAAATCATCATCGTGAGTACACCGATGACACACGCAATGATGCTCAGGAATGGAAACAGCGATATGTCGTCATCATTATCGCGAGGTCGTCGAGCCATGAGTCAGCCTTCACCGAGGACGTGAATTTCACTCCGAGTCGAATCTCGAGTCAGCGGGCCTTGCCGAACCAGCCACGTTTTCGTGGAGCGACCGGCGCGACCTGCTGGATCACCACACTCTGTTCGCCCAGTTTCTGCAGCACGGTGCTGAGACTGTTCAGTCCCTGCTGCAGTCCGGTGAACTGCTGCTGCAGCGTGGTCTGTGCAGCGGAGAACGATCCAGTCACGTCCTTCTGCATCGTGGCCGCCTGATTGCCAACCGTTGCCAGTGTGCCCTGAATCTCTGCCGCGGATGTCGCCGTTCGATCCAATTGCCCCTGGAGCTGCTTCTGTTGTTCGATCTGCTGCTGTTGCATCTGCGTATTCACTTTTTCCCAGCCGTCGGCCACCTGTGTGGTCAGTTTGCCGCCGATCGCATCCAGACGGTTGAGCCAGTTTTCCAGTTCTGCATGGTGCGTTCCCATGGCTGCTTCGACTGCTTCACGGAACACCGTGGTGTCTGCGCCGCCAGCACCTCGCTCGGCTCCGCCCTCGCGTCCATCGTTCAGGCGACGCAACAGGTTTTCGTTGCAGTACTCATCAACCGCCGTGATCAGGTCTTCTTCGCTCTTCTGGAGAGCAGACGTCGGAATCTTGACAAACATGCTCATCACCAGAGCCAGCAGCGTCGTGTCGAATGCCGTGCCCAGTCCCGCGAACACCGAGTTCAGTGCGCCCTTCATGGCGCCCATGTCGGCAGCCGAATCCAGACTGCTCGCCAGACTGGCCACCGCAGAACTCACTCCGATGACCGTTCCAATGAAGCCCAGGATCGGGAGCGCCCAGATGAAGGCCTTCAGGATTGTGTAACTGCCCGCCACGTTGTTGGCGTCAATGGCCGACTGAGACTCCATCATCGTGACCGTTTCAGCAGCACTCTTTCGCACGCGAAAATGTTCGATCCCGCGGACCACTCGATTGATCAGGAAACTCTCTGACGTACTCGATGGCAGTTCGCCAATGTGCTTGACGAATCGGTCCAGAGATTCCGGTGTGATCTCGTTGGCGACTTCAGTCGGCAACACGTCCAGCAGCATGGACTCCTTCTGCTGCTTCAGACTCAGTATTTTGAGGACCAGGATGCCGACGGCCCAGAACATCAGAAACGTGGTGGCGAACGGCACCAGCCCACGATCCCAGAACAGCTGCCCGAACTGAAAACCGCGCAACGGCAGCATCGCGATCAGCCACACGACCGACATGCACAGTCCCATCACGCCGCTGGCGACCAGACTGACGTCACTGCTCGCCGATTCTCCGCTACCCGCCTGGAACCAGCTCTTCTTGCGCTTGCGACGAATCGGCGCACTTGTGGAGGAAACGGGAGCCATGCCTGGTGCTGAACCGCCGCGTGGCGACGCCGGAGCATTCGGCGTGACCTGGATATTTGGCATCCCGGTTTGCGGCACCTGAGCGGGAACATCCGGGATCCGAACAGCCCCTTTACAGTACGGACACTTCCGCGCCTGGCCCGCAAGGTCGTGAGAAACCTTCAGCGGTTTGCTGCAATGCGGACACGCGAGCTTGAAAAACGACATCAGAGTTGTCCATTGAGATTGGAAACCGTCCGGAGATGCAAGAACTGCAACTCGGCATCCTCGTGATCCTCGTGATCCTCGTGATCCTCGTGATCCTGCTGATCCGCCACGGGCGTCGCATCACGAGTCAGAAGCGCTCGGTCAGTATGACACCAGAGAGCGCTGACAAAAACCGAACGGAGGTATGACCGGGCGACTATTTGCCGATCAGGATGGCGTTGCCAGCGTTCTCAATTCAGGCACAAGCGTACCTGTTTTGAGTACGAACATGATCGATGTCCGACTCACAACAGCTCTGTCTACCAAGTCGTGACGAGCGGTACCGAGCCATCCAGACGAGGCATACTACCTGCGTGAGATCGCGCAGAATGCTGAGACTGGCACCGGACAACTGCAGCGTGAATTGGACCGCCCCAGTTCGGCAGGCAGCATTCGGCGTTTCAATCGAGGGCGACATGTTTACTTTGAGGCTGGGCCGGTGATTATCATCCCGCCCAGGAAACGGGCCTCAAATAAGTTCCCGATCTGGAATCCGCGAGACCTCTGAGCCGTAGGCGGATTTCTCCGAAATCCGCTGCCTTGGACCTGGCAAGACTGAGCGACAGTCGATGTGCCAACAGGCTGCGAAGTCGGCTGGTCCCGATTTCGGAGAAATCGGGCTACGGCTGACAATTCCGAGAAGTTATTTCGGGACTATCGCCAAGTGCCTTCGGCTGAGACTCCCAGAGACGACGACCCCAATTGAAAGACACCATGTCCGACCGACCGAACATCATCTTCATCATCACCGACCAGCAGCGTTACGACACGATCGCGGCACTCGGCTACGACTACATGGACACGCCCAACCTCGACCGCATGGTCAACGAGGGAGTGCATTTCACGCAGTGCCACGTCACAGCCGGATCCTGTGCTCCTGCGCGAGCCAGTCTGTTCAAGGGCTACTTTCCCCATACCACCGGCATCCTGAAAAACGCCGATCTGTGGCGACGGTCGTGGATCGAGTTGCTCAACGAATCGGGCTATCACTGCACCAACATCGGGAAGATGCATACCTGGCCGTTCAATGAGTCAGTCGGTTTTCACGAACGCTACGTTGTCGAGAATAAGGACCGCTATCTGGAAGGCCGCTACTACTACGACGAATGGGACAAGGCTCTGCGATTTCGCAATCTGATCAAGCAGCAGCGCGAGATGTACCGCAAGCTGCCGGACTATCGCGAGTCGCTCGGCGCGTTCGACTGGAATCTGCCGGAAGATGCGCACCCGGATGTCTTCGTCGGCGACATGGCGACGCACTGGATTCGCAACTACCCGAAGTCTGAGCCGTTGTTCCTGCAGATTGGCTTTCCCGGACCGCACCCTCCGTACGATCCGACTCCCCGCTATGTCGAACCGTACCTGAAAAAAGACCTACCGCTTCTCGAGGTGACTCAGGAAGAACTCGACGGTCAGCCGGAACCGTTCAAAGAACTGCGGCAGCACAACGTCGAAATCGATCACGACTCCGTTGTGCATCAGCTTGAGCCGTCGCACGAGGCGCGACATCGACAGCGAGCGTATTACCTGGCGAATGTCACGATGATTGACGACAAGGTCGGCGAGATCATCGCGGCCCTGGATGAGTCCGGGTACCTGGATAACTCGGTCATCATTTTCACGTCAGACCACGGCGACTGCCTGACCGATCACGGGCACAGTCAAAAGTGGACGATGTACGACACGATCACGCGCGTGCCACTCATCGTCTGGTCGCCCGGTCGCTACGACGCCGGAAAAGTCGTTGATTCACTGGTCCACCAGATGGACCTCGGACCGGCGATTCTGGAACTGGCCGGCTGCGAAGTCCCCGACACGCTGGAGGCAGAGTCGCTTCTGCCCGGCCTGGACGGCGACGAATTCCCTGGCCGCGAATACCTGTTCGCCGAACAGGCCAAAGACGGAATCCTGACCGGCACGGAATTCATGACGATGGTCCGCAGTCGCGACTGGAAGATCGTGCATTTCCTCGACGAACCATGGGGCCAGCTCTTTCATTTGCAGAATGACCCGGACGAAGTCAGGAACCTGTGGGACGACCCGGATCACGTGAAGCAGAAGCAGCAAATGCTTGCCGTCCTGCGCGAGTGGCGGATTCGGAGCCAGTACCAGACCGCGAACTGGTGCGCTGAGTGGCGTTGAACCGATTATGGCCGGTCTTAAGCCAGAATAGTTCCGATCCCAAAATCGTTAGATTCTCCGTCCTCGCCAGACCTGGTGCCGTTTTGTGGCGAATAATCTCCGCAGGTGCCGCGATTGAACGGAAGCGGAGGTCACAGGCTGCCGATGATTGGTCAGCAGCATGGGACGACGCAACTCGCCTGCGGCAGTCGAGTTGGGTCAAGAGTTACGAGTTGCGTCTTTTCAAACCTTTCCTGTTCACATCCGACGGAGGTTCCAAACCCATCTGACGGGTTCGGACGACCCACGGTGAGTGCGAAGCACTACCGCGTCCCGCCCATCTTCAAGCGACTCTGCCGTCGCATTGCTCGAATGGTTTGAACTAACCGCGGTCCTGACTTCAGGGCCGCGGTTTTTTATGCGCGCCCGTTGCATCTCTGTTCCAGCACAGGCCAGTACTTCGACGCGACTCCGAGATGGCTGGGTACGGCTACCCAGGCAAAGCACCAAGTACGTCCAGATTCCTGACCGAGCACTCGAGCAGTTTCCGCTCGTACGCCAGGGAGTCAACGCGGCGACGAAGGAACCGGTTCGGACCGAGTCCTTCGACCACTACTATTTGCCGCCGGAGATGCAGTACAAATGCTCGTGCGTGCGCAGGAGCAGTTCTCCGTGAGCTGGAGCCAGGGCCGCGTAGGTTGCTTCGCCGATGCTGTTCTTTGAGATGAGTTCAAACTTCGGGGACGCCGATACGACAAACGTGTCACCTTCCAGACTGGTGACATACAAGTGCCCGTTGGCCAGCAGGATGGAACCCCACAGGTTGCCTCCCAGACGCTCGCGATAAACGAGGTCGCCCGTGTCTGCCTTGAGGCACTGGAGGATTCCGGTCGCGTCGGCCAGGAACAGGTGCCCGTCGTGGATCACTCCGCTGCTGACGCGTTGAGGATTCTTCGTTTCGGTGCGCCACAGTCGATGGGTCCCGGTCACGTTTCCAGATCCGCCCGGTCGAATGGCCATGGTCGGGCCGTTGTGTCCGGAGACACCCACAATGATCTTGCCGCCGGCGCCGATGATGGGCATGGCGTAGACCTCATTGCCCAGACCGTCGATCTGCCACAGTGATTTTCCATTCGCCGGGTTGTAACCCTTGAACCAACCGGGACCGCCGATCTTTCCGCCGGGATAAGGCATGACCAGTTCGTCGCGGTCTCCAGAGTGGACAATGACCGGTGTGCTCCACGATCCGAAGATGGGGCTGTTGATTGCGGTCTCTTCTGATGTCCACACGGTCTCGCCGGTTTCGCGGTTCAGCCCGTAGAGGATTGATGGTGTGCCTGGTCCATGAAAGACGATCAGCAAATCGCCGTACAGGATTGGGCTGCCCCCATTTCCCCAGCGACTCAGCACGGGACCCAGCTCACGGTGCCACAACTTCTTCCCATCGAGACTGCAGGCCAGGACTCCACCCGACGCGAAGTTGGCATACACCACCTTTCCGTCGGTGGTGGCCGACGCGCTGCAGGGCGGGTTCTGGCGATGTGTCGTTTCTTCGACGGAGCAGGCGACCTCCTGCTGCCATTGAATTTTGCCAGTACTGCGGTCCAAAGCCATCAGAGCCCGTCGTTTGCCTCCGTCGAGGCCTTGCGTCAGAAAGATCTGATCGTCCCACACGATGGGAGTGGAATTGCACGCCTCGGGGAGCGGAAGCTTCCAGCGGATGTTGTCTGTTGCACTCCATGTCACAGGCAACTTCGTTTCGCTGCTAATGCCCGATCCATCAGCCCCGCGCCACGCCGGCCAGTTGTCGGCAACAGCCGGGATCGTCGCCGCCATGAAAACACACACACCCACCAGTCGCGTGATCATCAACGTGTCTCCTCAATCGTGTCTATGAGCAGGTCTGGGACAGAATTCGTTCCGTCTCACAAGATCATGGGAACAGAATCTTCAGTAGCGTTCTTTCGGTACAAGTGTCTGTGTTGTTTTTGCAGCGACGTCCGTGCCCAGTGGAATTTCGTGATATCGCCCCTGCGCCCAGTCGTCGAACTGGTCGCCATAGTGCGGACTGCCAGGATGTCCGGACTGACTCTGAGCGTCTACCGCCCGCAAGACCGGCGGCGAAGAACTCAGATCAGCCACCATGCGGTAACCGGCTCCGGTCGCCGCAATCCAGTCGACTCCTCCGCCGGTATTGCAGACGGTCAGCATGTCACCTCGCACACCAGCTCCACCGTGGTCCAGAAGCTGGCTGAGATCGCCTCGTGCCGACAGCACGTGGCGCAAATGCATGATGTGCAGTCGGTCCCAGGTCCAGGTCGACATGTCGGGGCCGAACCGGTCTTTCAGATACGCGAGCGTTCCGGAAAAAGTCTCACGCAGTTGCTGTTGTCGGTCGTCACCGGGAAACCAGCCATGCGGATCGGATTCCAGCAGACGGCTCGCGCACGGATCGACGCCTTTGACCAGCAGCTCCGCGGCTGCCCCCGAGAATCGAGCATTACTCACGGTGGCGCACCAGCGTGTGTAGAACACGTTGAAGATTGTGGCGGCCGCGGAATCCGGTGTCGAAACGCAATTCCAACTGTCCAGAATGGCGATCGCGTGTCGAGCATCGTCATCAGCCGATTCCAGTTCCCGGACCAGCACCGGAACCAGCGCAGCCGCCCGCAGGTTCAGCGCGTCCTGCTGCATGTCGCACATGTCATCAACAGAGACCGACTCGCGCGACTCGATCATCTCGCGAATGCGCTGGCCACGGCAGCCGGAGACCCAGGCGCCATACATGCGATGTGGGAAATCGTCAGGCGCGATGCGGTTGTTGGCGCTTGCGATCCAGCCCCGTTCGGGTTCATCAAACGACGGCATCTCGTCGAATGGGATCAGTCCCTGCCACTGATCGTCGGGCTCCCAGCCGCTCCGGAACGCGCGCTCCGACTGACTGCGAACCGGAATGCGACCGGATGCCTGGAAACCGATTCGACCGGACGTGTCGGCAAGGACCAGTGAAAATGTTGGCACATGCCACGGCCGCATGGACTCACGCAGTTCCGCCACGCTGGATGCTCGGTTCATTCCAAGCAGTGCTGTCAGCCAGCCGCCCTGAGACATCCCCAGCCAACGTAACGAGACCGGCCCCAACTCGTTGGCCGGAGCAGGCAGGATGTCATCGACGATCGGACCGTTGCGAGAAAATCGGATCGAACAGGCGACGGGATCAGCGTCTTTCACCACGATCGTTTCTGTCAGCTCGCGCGCCGGTTCCCACTGCCCGTCGTATTCAAAGCAACCCGAGTGTTCGTCGCTCGTACGTTCCTGATAGAGGTCCCGCAGCGAGCAGATGTTGTTGGTGATGCCCCAGGCCACCTTTTCGTTTCGGCCGAACATGATGGCCGGCATTCCGACATACGTCATACCTGCGACATTGAACGAGCCTCCGCAAAGATGAGCCTCGTACCAGCACGACACTGCTTCGAACGCAATGTGCGGGTCACTGGCCAGAAGGGGCGCGCCGGTCGTCGTCCGCCGTCCTGACACGACCCAGTTATTACTGCCGGTCGTAGCGTCGGGATCAGCGACGGATTCACCCACGGGCTCCAGCGGCTGACCAGTCAGCGGCTCATAATCACCTGCATGCAGGATCGACTCATCGTCCTGTTCGGCGAGCAGATACTCCTGCAGAAGCGGTCCGTCGCCAAGTGTTCGTTTCGCAAGTTCCGGCATGCAGATCACAGGGAACCGACCGGTCAAGTACCAGCGGAACTCGACCTCAATCGCCACGCAATCCACAGGTAACCACGGCTCGGGCCGGTACTGCAGCAGATCGAATTCGATGGGCAGGTTGTCGCCGCAACTCGCGATCTGGGCGTTAATACCATCCGAAAACACTTCGAGCAGTTGTCGCACCTCGCCAGGCAACCGTTCCCATTCAGCGGCGGCAATCCGGTTCAATCCGACGGTACGAGCGATCGTGTCGAGTTCGAGACCGTCTGCACCAATGATCTCGGAGAGTCGACCAAGCCCTTTGCGTCGCAGCCAGTCCAGTTGAAAGAGCCGGTCCTGAGCCATCGCCCAGCCGTAGCCGAAAAACAGATCGCGGTCGTTGTCCGCATAGATGTGAGGAATGCCCAGGTCATCACGGCGAATCGACACCTCAGCGGAAACGCCAGCGGTAATCTGCGGCGATCCGATTCCGGCTCGGTGTTCGATCGTCTCGTTCCACCAGCGATCGAATTCCGTTCGATTCATTCCAGATGCGGTACAGACCGCTTCTATCGACTCGCCGCTACCCAATCGGCCGAGCCGATCCTGATCCGACATGGTCATTCGATACCTTCTTTATTTCTCAGGCGGATTTCGCACTGCTCAGCAGGTCGTCACTGGCACGATAGCCGGTTCAGGGTGACATCCGAAGCGTCCGGCGACTCCTTCAGTTACACGGGCGCATTCGCCAGGATGCGGGCGCCCAGCACTCTGACGAGGGCGGCGGACTTGTTCTGATTTCAGCAAAAGGCTCTCACGTATGCATCATCGCTTCGCTGTGCTCTTTTCATGGTTGTGTTGTGTTTCCATGGCGGCTGCGGCGCCCGAGGACAGGCCGAACATCCTGTTCGTCTTCACTGACGACCACGCGTGCCAGTCAATCGGTGCGTACGGATCGAAGATCAACAAGACGCTCAACATCGACCGGATTGCTCGGGAAGGCGCCGTCTTTCTGAATTCGTTTTGTGCCAACTCTATTTGCGGTCCCAGTCGGGCCTGTGTGCTCACCGGCAAACACAGTCACAAGAATGGCTTCTACTCGAATGGACGTGGTCCGTTCGACGGTTCGCAGTTCACGCATCCTCAGGCACTGCGGAAGGTCGGATATCAGACGGCTCTCATCGGAAAGTGGCATCTCAATTCCAACCCGACGGGTTTCGATCACTGGGACATCCTTCCGGGCCAGGGTTCGTACTACAACCCGGTCATGATCAACAAGGACGGTCGCCGTCGCATCGAAGGCTATTGCACGACGATTACGACAGACCTCGCGATTGACTGGCTCAAGCAGCGCGACGGTGAGAAGCCGTTCCTGCTGATGTGCCAGCACAAGGCCCCGCACCGCACCTGGGCTCCAGAACTGAAGCATCTCAACAACTACGCGGACGAGGACATTCCGGAGCCGGCGACGCTGTTTGACAACTGGGAGAATCGCAGTCCGACACTCGCGGGCAATGCCATGTCGATCGATCGGCATTTCTATTACCACTACGACCTGAAAGTGCACATGCCAGTGCCGTTCGCCTCTAAGCGAGAGACACGACTGAAAGACGGCGAATACGCTCGCATGACGCCTGAGCAGAAGAAAATCTGGGACGCAGCCTACATGCCTCGTAATCAGGCCTTTCTAGAGAATCCGCCGACTGGCAAAGATCTCGTCCGCTGGAAATATCAACGCTACATCAAGAACTATCTGCGGTGTATCGATTCTGTGGACGAAAACGTCGGGCGAGTGTTGGACTATCTCGACGAGGCCGGCCTGACCGACAACACAATTGTCATCTACAGCTCTGACCAGGGCTTCTACCTGGGCGAGCACGGCTGGTACGACAAACGCTGGATGTTCGAAGAGTCCCTGAAGATGCCGTTCGTCATCCGCTGGCCAGGGCACATCAAGCCCGGTACACGATCCGACAAGCTGATTCAGAACATTGATTACGCTCCCACGTTCCTTGATGTCGCGGGTGTTGACATCCCGGACGATGTTCAGGGCCGCAGTCTTGTGCCACTCTTTGCTGATCCGGCGTCGGACGACTGGCGCAGCTCGATCTATTACCACTACTACGAACATGGCGGTGAGCATCAGGTCCCGCGTCACGAAGGTGTGCGGACGGATCGGTACAAGCTGATCAACTTCTATTCCAACGACGGATTCAACCTGTTTGACCTGGAACGTGACCCGACCGAAATGCAGGACGTATCTGGTGACCCGGCATACGCGTCGACCATGAAAACTCTGCAGGCTGAATTACAACGGCTTCGCGGTGTTTATGATCTGCCACCACTGAAGTGAGAAACAGATTCGGGCTGGATCAGTAGGCCGGTAACAAGGAGCGTCAGCGACGCTGTTCCGGCAGATTGAATGTGTGGTGCGAGCACTGCCGGAACAGCGCTTCGCTTGTTCCGGCCTACACGTCGTCGGCTGAATTGTACTGCTTCTCTGGCTGGGACTTTTTTCAATGAATGTTGAATTCCGCTCGGTTGTTTACGATGCGTCGCAACAGGATGCGTCGGGCCAGATCGCCTTTTTCGACGGTCTCGCAGGCCTCGCCTCGGGGACATGGCTGAGCGGGTTCACAACCGGTCAGACGAAGCATCATCACGAAGGCACGATTCGGCTTTCCCGTTCGCGTGATGAAGGGCGAACATGGGACGTATTGCCGTTTCGGTTTCCGTCGCAGTTGGGCGATGTTCCCGGATCGCTGGCCGGTGCGGAGATGGTTGAAGTTGAACCCGGACTGCTGCTGCTGTTCAGCACTTGGTTCGACCGCAGCGATCCTGATCGCCCGCTGTTCGATCCTGCGACCGAGGGCATCCTTAGAAGTCGCCAACTGATGACAGTCTCGACCGATGAGGGAGACTCGTGGAGCGACTGGCGTGCGATTCCAACACCCGGTCTGACTGGTTGCGCAATGACCGGGCCGGTTGTGAAATGGTCCGACGGGACGATTGCGTTCGCGTTTGAGAGTTTCAAGGAGTTCGACGACCCGGCACCAGCTCATCATGCTGCGTGGCTGCTGGTTTCTCGTGATGGTGGTGAGACATTCGAGCGACCGTTTCTCGTCGCTCAGGATCCGGATAACTCGGTGTATTACTGGGATCAAAGGCTGTGTGCGGGACCTGCTCCCGGTGACTTCACGGCCCTGTTCTGGACGCACGACCGCAGTCTTCAGCGGGACCTTGACGTGCATCTGCTGAATGCGAGTCTACACGACGGAGAACGCGCAGGGAGTTCTCCTGTGGTCACAACGATTCCCGGGCAGATTGCGGCACCACTGCTGCTCGACGACGGTCGACTGCTGGCGTTTGTTGTCGACCGTGCCCGTCCGGGCACCATGCGGTTATGGCAATCGTCTGATGGCGGACAGTCGTGGCCCGAGTCTGACTGTCTGTTGGTGCATGAACACGAAGAGCGTGCCGAATTGTCCCAGGGATTCACCGACATCGACTTTGCGGAGTACTGGGAGGACATGGGCCGCTGGAGTTTCGGACATCCGAGCATTGGGCAGGCGCAATCAGGTCAAGTCCTTGTGACCTGGTATGCTGGCAGCCCGACCTGCATGAGCGTGCATGCGGCGGCGATCGATGTCGGTCAGTCTCTTCGCGATTGATTTACGGTGTCTGTGCCAGTTCGGGCCAGCGATCGCGCCACGGCTGCACCTGTTCGAAAGCGCGTGCCGCGCGTAGCACCAGAGCGTCATCGAAGCGGCGGCCGATAATCTGCAGACCAACAGGTAGACCCGATTCCGTCCAGCCGGCCGGGACACTGCATGCGGGCTGACCCGTCAGATTGAATGGATATGTGAACTGGACCCATTGCAGTTCGCCAAAGTCCTGGCCGGGAAACGGGTCGGCGTTGTTCTGCCCGACGGCAAACGGCGGAACCGGTAACGTCGGCGTGAGCAGCAGGTCGAACGATTCGTAGACGCGCCGTACGTTATGCCAGAACTCGTTGCGTGCGGTCAGTGCGTCGCTGTAGTCCAGGCCGGTCAGCTTGACCGCGTCTTCAACACAGGCACGCAAACCAGGATCGAGCAGGTGCCCCTGCTCGCCGACGATGCGGCCCAATCGAGCGGCGGCGGCTCCATAGAAGAAAACCCGCCAACTATCGTAGGGATCCGTCCAGTCCAGATCGACATGTTCGACGATGGCTCCTGCCTCGGAGAGTCGCATGGCGGATTGCTCGCAAAGTCGAGCGACTTCCGGATCAACCGTCGCATAGCCAAGGTCCGGAGACCAGGCCACTCGAACCTGTTCGATCCCGCGTTCGATTTCCGAGACGTAACTGATGTTAGTGGCGGGTAACGATTCCGGATCACGGTCATCGGGACCGGCAATCACGTCCAGCAACAGTGCGGAATCTTCGACTGTGCGAGTCATGCCACCGATGTGCCGCAGCGACCCAACCGACACACCGGGCCATGTCGGCACGCGACCATACGAAGGCTTGTGGCCAACCAGTCCGCTGAACGCGGCAGGAATTCGCAGAGAGCCACCGCCGTCAGTACCGATACCGATCGGTCCCAGTCCCGAAGCGACTGCTGCGGAACCTCCACCACTGGAGCCTCCCGGCGTCAGGTCGAGATTCCAGGGATTGCGAGTGATGCCAAAGACTCGATTGTCCGTGACACCCTTCCAGCCGAATTCCGGACTGTTCGTGCGACCGATGATGATGGCACCGGCCTGTCGCAGTCGTTCGACCAACGGGCAGTCCTCTCGCGTGACATCATTCTCCTGCAGCTTTGAACCGAACGTCGTACGCGAGTCTTTGACGTAAAGGTTGTCTTTGATGGAAACCGGCACACCATGCAACTGCCCGACTTCAGCACCAGCGGCGAGATCCGTGTCAGCCTGCAAAGCGGCTTCACGAGCCTCATCTGCCATCAGTGTACAGTACGCATTCAAATGAGGATTCAACTGATCTATGCGCGTCAGCACTGCGTCGATCAGCACGCGAGCCGACAGTGCACCCGTTCGAACCGCATGCGCCATCTCGACGGCGGACATCATCCAGAGTTCGGAATCGGCCATGCCGGCTTCCTTCATGATGCTGGAATCGAACGATGGAAATGCACGTGTTGCCATACATCGTCCTGATGTTCCCACACGCGAGTTTCCTCGAATGCGGAACTCGGGGCTGAACCGTCTGGCTGAACGCGCTGAATCAAACGTACGTAAGTGACAATCGCGACGTCGTCCATTAATCGAACCTGCGGTGAGGATATGGTGGACTGTTTCGGTCGGCCGCTGCCTTCCATTTGGAAGTAGAAGCGGTGAAACGGCATCCCTTCGATCAAGTGACCGAGGCCCTCCGGTTCATAGGCACTCAGCGAAGAATCACACAAACGCGTGTAGGTGTCCCAGTCCTGTTGATCGATGGAATCAAGCAGTTGCTGGCTCAATTCGAGCACTTCACGTTCGAGTGCTTCCGACATGGCGACTCTCGTTCTGTAGTAAAACTGTAAACCGGCGTGACATTGCACTCAGCTCATTCCACACCACTCACCCAGCCGACGATCAGCGCCACAGCGATCCCGATTCCTGGAGCCGGTCGCCAGATGAATGCGATCGCGATACCCGGAATCATTGCGACGGCCATCGACACCAGGCATCTCAGACTCATCCGGACGGCAGGCGACATGATTGAGTTCGTCCAATCCCTCAGATAGTCAGTCGGCGGTCGCGCGAGGCGACGGCCCATGTTCCGACCAGTTCGCCGTTCGAAATTACATAGACTTCTTTGTGCAAAGCGGACGTCGGGCAGATATGTCGCGGGATGGCCAGCAATTCATCGCCGGGCTGAAACTCATCGGCTTGTGACGTTTCAATCACGAGGTGCTCTTCATTCTGCAGAACCAACCTTGCGTCCGGAATGCCGGGAAAACCAACACGTTTGTCGGCTGGCGGGTCGGAAGCAACGGCCTTGTAACCGAGGTCCAACGTCACGCGATCTGGAGTCGGCCGGCTGATCACTCGCGTGAGGATGGCTGCGGCGGGAGGAAAGACCATGTCCGGGAAGTGCTCGCCATAACCGATGTCGTTGTAGACGCACGTCCCAGGACTCATTTCGATTGTGGGGTCGTCTTTCTCGGCGTAGATCGGAAACGACGCCGTGCCACCACAGACCAGACGCGGAACTGGCCAGGACGCTGATGTGATCTGATCGCGAAACGCGACGACCTTGTCCCACTCGACATTGACGGCCGTGCGTCGTTCGTCGCGTGACTCCTGGTGCTGATGTCCGTCGTACACGTGCAACCCGTCGGGTTCGACACCCGCCGTTTCGACGATCTGTTGGTAAATGTCACGGGCCCGATCTCCGACCAGAATGCCGGTGCGGTGCTGGCCGGTATCGATGTCGAGCAGCACACGGATTGTCTGTCCTGCCTGCTGCATGGCCTCGGCCAGACGACTCACGGCAACGGGATGGTCGGCAGTGACCGAGAAGGCCACATCGGGATACGTCTGGCGGAACTGGACGGCTCGGCCAATGTTCGGGCCGACCAGGCTGTACGCCAGAAAGATGTCGTTCGCGCCGGCGGCGACAAGCATCTCGGCTTCGGCGAACGTCGCACATTTGTGCTTTGTAATGCCGCGTTCAATTTCGAGCTGAACAATCTCGCGCGTCTTGTGCGTCTTGCAGTGAGGACGCAGTCGCGACGCGTCGCCCGCCACTTCGATCATGTGGTCCAGGTTCGTTTCCACCATGTCTCGAAAAACAACGAGACCGGGTGAGAGAATCTGGCTGGTGTCAGCGATCTGATAGCAGTCATCCATTGTGCTGTATTCCCGGAAGTTCCTGTCTTGTAAGACGCCCAGTCAGTTCTCATCCATCGTGGTCGATTCCCGCGCTTCACGGTTGACGAATTCGCGGCGCGTTCGCATCGACCACTCGTCTGCGGTGACATCGGAAATCATTGCGGGGGCCGGACATACCCGCTGAGCTGAATATCGATGTCGCCGGTACACTTGTGTCCCAGCGGAGCGTTGATACTCAGGAAGAGCAGGCCATTATCTTTGGGCGTGATTTCTCGGCCTTCACCGATTTCGATCTGACCGCTCGGTTTGCCGGGTTTGCCTTTGTCGTCGACGGGGACGATCAGAGCCATCAGTGCTCCGCAGCGGACGCCTTTGGCCATTTCCTTGATGGGGTCTTCGGTCGGGAAACCCTTTGGCCCGACGACCGTCTGCAACTGGAATCGATAATTGCCCGCCGACTGAATCCGGATGGGTTTGCCCTTCTGCACGCGGGCAATCGGGTCGCCCCAGCCCTTGCTGGTATCGAGTTCAAACTGGAAGGGGTTCTCGGACATGATCGAGTTTTCCAGCGAGTCCAGCTTGTCTTGAAGCTGCTTCTTCAGTCCCGGTGCTCCCGCTTCGATCTTCTGCACGGTCTGCAGCAGTTTTTTCGATTCTTCCAGCAGACCGACCCGTTCGTACTCGACGGACAACTTGACCGTGTTCGTCACAAACTCTTCAAGCGTTTTCTTGCGAGCCAGTTCGAGTTGTCGAAGCTGTATAGGACTTGGCGGCGTCACTTTCTTCTTGCTGCCCTGACCGACAAGTACGCCAGATGACTGAGTCAGGAAGACAGCGACGACGATCGCCGGGAAGGCCAACAGCCCGAATCGACGTACGAATGACAGGTTCACGGCAGGATCTCCGAGTTTGAGTGAGTTGTTCGACCGCATCGTATCCCTGCCCCCTGACTGTGGGCAACGAACCACTGTCGTCGAATCGGACTGAAGCGTGCGACCGTCACGGTCATTCGAATTCGTGAACGTGTCAGGAATCCGATCTCTGATGCATCTCCCGCGGTTGCGGGCGTTCCCTGGCAACTCACGGTTGAATCGCTTGACTGGAGATGTCGTACAGGTCGATCTCAGAGAGAGCACACATCACAGACCTGGTTCATCCATCACGAGATCTCACCATGATCGCACCCGTCCCCTTCGAAGACCTCGACATCGTCGCCGAATTGAAACTACGTCAGTGGGCTCGCCGAAACTACGTGATTCCGGAACTGCGTCAGGACGACGACTGGCATCAGATCGTGATCGACGAAATGCGATTGCGTGATCAGGAACTCGCCAGAATCGCGCCGCTGCAGACCGTTGTCACCTCAACGGGAATCGTGCCGCTGGAACCGTCGCGACACAACCGCTTCGACACCGCGCACAGCCAGATGCGAGGTCCACACAGCGGGCAGGCTGTCGGTCTCAATCTGAGCCCCGCCATTCCGCACTACGGCTAACGGCCGATGGCAACTGTGGCGAGTCGTGGCAGGCGTTGATCGAATGCCCTGCAAGTGCCATTGACGCCCACCGAGACAAAATCCGATAAGCGGCTTCTGAAAACTAACCCGTTCAGGAGCTGCGCGATGATTCTTGCCGCCCGCACCGTCCACGCCATTCTGCTGACCGTCACGCTTGTTGCTGCCACCTCAGCCGCTCCGCCGGTTGGCTGGCGAAATGATGGCTCGGGAAAATTCCCCGCGGCGAATCCGCCGATCAACTGGGCGACCGATCGCAACATCGTCTGGCGAATTGAAACGCCCGGTCGAAGCCTCGCTTCACCAGTCGTGGTCGGAAACCGCGTCTTCGTCACCGCCGAACCTGCGGAACTCGTCTGCTTTTCCACCAAAGACGGCGAGACGCTGTGGCAACAGTCTCATCAATACACGGATGCGCTCGGAAAAACGGAAGGCCAGCGCATCGAGAAGAACCTTGCTCGGGCGCGCGATCTGGAGCAGGAAGTCAGCAATCTTCATCGCGAGCGTGACACAGCGCGTAAAGCGAACGACGTCGACAAACAGAAGGGCCTGGAAAAGCAGATCGACGGCATCCGCGAACGTATCAAGCCGCTGAAAGTGTTTCCGCCGATGCCCGGGGGCGATACCGGAAACACAGGCAGTACACCTGTCAGTGACGGCGAGAACGTGTTCGCTGTCTTCGGCACGGGCATTGTCGGGTCGCACACGCTCGCTGGAAAACGTAACTGGATGAAGTTCATCGAGGCTCCTCGTGACGGACATTGTGCGTCACCCTTGCTTGTCGACGGCAAGCTGATTGTTCACTTGCGCAACCTGATCGCCCTCGACGCGACGAGTGGCGAAGTCCTCTGGAAAGCCGAAACCGGAGCCCGTCACGGCAGCCCGGTCATCACGACAATCGTCGACACGCCTGTCGTTGTCACACCAGAAGGAGCCGTTGTCCGAGTCGCGGATGGCCGGATCATCGCGAAGAACCAGTTCCAACTGAATCACGCATCGCCGATCGCGCACGCGGGCGTGGTCTACGCCATGCAGGACAGCAGTATCAAAGCCATCAGCGTCACCGACGTGTCAGCCGATGAAGCCGTCACTCAGGTCGCCTGGGAAACCACCGGTTCACGATCCAGTCGCCTGGCTTCACCGGTCTATCACGAAGGCCTGCTCTACAGCGTGACCGAACAGGGCATCCTGGAAGTCACCGACGCAAAGACAGGCAAACGTGTCTACCGCCAGCGTCTTGAGTTCGATGGTGGCCGCGTCGACCCCAGCATCACCCTGGCCGGCAACCGCCTGTATGTCAGTAACACGCGGGGAGCGACCGTCGTCTTTCTGCCGGGCAGAGAATACGAAGAAATCGCCCGCTGCCAGCTCGACGACGGATTCAGCAGCAGCCTGGTTTTCGCAGGAAAGCGGCTCTTCGTGCGAACCAGGAAGTACTTTTATTGCATCGAGTCTGTGTCGGGGTAACGGGGACGCAAGACTCCGAAGAGTCACGTGAACGGCACGAGATTCTCAATGCTGGTAGATGAATTCCTGGGAATTCAAGACCGTCCACAGAATGTCCTCCCACGCCTGCCGCCGGTCGCCACTGTTCGAAACGTGCGCAAGAAACTTCTCTGCGGCACTTGGCGAAGGCGCTCGAGACAAAGCGCATGAGTACAGCTCGTCGAGTATCTCTGAATCAGTTTTGCTGTCCCTGAGCATCTGTCCCAGGCGATTGTCCGTGCGGGTGAGTCGGTCAGTGATCATGTGGCCGACGAACAGTTCCAGAGCCTGCTTGCGACCGAAGTTCGGCTCGCGGGCGCACTCGCATGTCTCCGTACGATTCGGCTGGCCCATCACGCGCAGGAAGGGATGCAGTTCATACCGCACGTACTTTCCTTCCGTGTTGATCAGTGTCGCGACATCGTTCACTGGCAACTGCACAGCGCGAGTCCCCGCAGGGAGTTTGACCGTCCCTGCCGGGATCCCCTCAATGTAGTCCTCCGTGATTTCAAAACTCTCGGGGATGCCCGTCACGCTGGAGACCGCATCCAGTAAAACTTCGGCAGGCAACGGACGAGCCAGCATGTGCGAAAAGTAGCGAGTGTCGCTCCGATTGGATTCGTTGGGTCGCGAACTCAACTGCCAGGTTCGTGAATTGATGATCGTTCGAATCAGCGGTTTCAGCCTGTAACCGTTAGCGACAAAGTTCTCGGCCAGTGCATCAAGAAGCGGATCGTTGGCCGATGGATTTGAATCACGAAAGTCATCCACGGGTTCGACGATGCCGCGTCCATGCAGATGAAACCAGATTCGATTCACAACTGTCTTTGCAAAGAATGGGTTGTCCTCGTGCGTCAGCCATGCGGCCAAAACAGGACGCCGATCCTGCTTCGCGTCGATTTCTGAAGGTGGTTCACCGGGAAAGCCCGGAGCAACCGGTTGTCCGTTGGAAGCTTCAGTAATCTCCGCCAAACCAAAGTCCAGCGCGATGGCCATCTGCCTGCGGTCGGGGCGCCCCTTACGGCCAGCCTTGCCGAGCCGCGTTCGCTTCACCTGCGTGAAAAACGCGGCCAGAGCCAGGTAATCATTCTGTGTCCATCGCTCGTAGGGATGATTGTGACACTGTGCACACTGCAGACGGATGCCCAGAAACAGTTGAGCGGTGGCTTCGGCCAGGTCCTTTTGTAGAAACAGCGGGTCGGTCACTTTTTCCGGCTGACGCGGAACACAGTAGAAGTTCACGGCCGGGTCTTTATACGACTCGCCCGCAGACGTGAGCAATTCGCGAGCAATCTGGTCGAATGACGCATCCGCTTCGATACGGCTTCGCAGCCATTCGTGATAAGCCCGGGCTCCGGCCAGTTGAATCGAATCTCGACTGACACGCAGGACGTCCATCCATTTCTTCGTCCAGTAGTCAGCGTACTCCGGACGCTGCAGCAGTTGCTCGATGAGCCGGTTGCGTTTGTCCGGTTCGGTTGCGGCCATGAACGACTGCGTTTCAACGACGGACGGCAGAACGCCGCACACATCGAGATACACGCGCCGGACAAACTGCTCGTCTGTGCATAAGTCTGAAGGGGTCACGTTCAGCATCTTCAGTTTGGCAAAGACGTGTGTATCGACGTAATTGTTTTCAGGAGGGCTCGGCCAGCGAAAGTCCGACAGAGTCGCCGCAATGTGCATCAGACGGACGGATTCCATTTTGCCACAGAAGCGACACAGGATGGCCACTTCCCCCTGCCGGTTGAATTCGACCAGACCAGTTCGATCGACGTCGGCAATGGCCAGGTCAGTACTGCTGAAGGTCGTCAGCCCTGTGACGTCTGCCGAGTGACCATCCTCAAATGTCGCGCGAACCGACAATTGCTGCGAGTGCGCGGGGGCGAGCAGAACTCGTGTGGATGGCAACACCGTGAGCGACGTGACACGAACCGGCTGTGGATCATCGTGCAGACCTTCAGCCTGCCAGCCGTGAAACAAGTTGAAAAATGGACTGTCTGGATTGAACCTCCGGCCTCCAACATGCGGCACTCGTCCCAGGGCTTTGTTCAGAATCAGGCTGTTATTTGGATCAAGCGAATTCGTTCGGCGTCCGGACGCATTACGCGTGAGCTGCTCGTAATCGAGATCGGGATTGTGCCCCCATAGACTCAGTCGAAAACCATCTTTCCCGCTTGGTGCGCCATGACACCGAATGTCCGCGCACCCGGCGGCGCTCAGGACGGGCATGAACTCGCGGCGAAAACTGATGGGCTGCTGGCGCTGTGAATCCTGAATGGTGACAGGCACACGAACCTCAAGACCGGCAGCTCGAATATCGAGGTGTGTCTTCCCGTCACTGCGACCGGATACCGCACCCTGCGCCGTGATGTGCAACAGACTTGAATCAGCCGCCTGCAATACACAAACGCGGGTCAGGTCACGCCGGGAACCGTCCGAGTAGCGACCGGTTACCAGAAGTTGTTGACTGGCACGCGGCCCCGCAAGGTCGATCGTCTCGGGCTCTATCTCGAGCGCCACCGGCTCACCGATGACTTCTCGCGGAGTCGGTGTCTCTGCGTGGAGACGATCGGCGGTCGTTGCAACGCTGCAAGCAACTATCATCAATGCAAGAATCTCGTGGCGGGAAGTGCGGTTCATTGCTGGCTCTCGACAAATGCAAATTGCAAAGTGCAAATATCAAAATGCAAGTTGGCGGGGATGGTCGAATGCGGCTGTGTAAACGGCGGAACTGAACGTCGCATCTTGTCTTGAGTTTTCATTTCGGAGCGCGTGCTGGTTTGTCACTGGCGGAGTTGTTCCGAGCCGTGAGGACGGACTGGCCGATGATGTTGCACAGCTGATCGGACTCCTCGAGCAACTCGGAGATTCTTGATTCTGGGAGCAGTTCCGCCTTAATGATGAGGCGAATCCAACAGCGAGTTTCCCGCAGTTCTTTGAGGGCGATTCGGAGTTTGTGAATGAAATCCTTGCGACTCTCCGCGCCACATGCCTCTTCGTAGTTAGGAGCCGGCGACGTCCCGCAACGGACGAGTTGCCCCGCGATATGTCGACCCAGGCGAGACTCCGGAAGCGCATCAACGACCTTACCGATTCGAGCTGCGAACTCCAGCAAGCGCTCCGACAACTCATCAGAGTTCACTGATCACCTCCAATTTGCATTTTGATATTTGCAATTTGCATTGAGCCACTTCATGCGTCCCGCCCTACGCAAGGATGTCGTCAATCACGCGCCCGCCCATGCTGACTCGCACTGGTTGCCCGCCCGAATCCGGGATATGCATGTTGGGATCGATTCCCAGGCACTCGTAAATCGTGGCATTGATGTCAGCCGGGCTGACCGGGCTGTCTTTGACATAGGCAGCTTGTTCATCCGAAGCGCCGTAGATCGTGCCGCCTCGAATTCCGGCACCAGCAAACATCACGGAATAGCAGAACGTCCAGTGATCGCGCCCGGCCTGGTTCTTATTGATCTTCGGCGTGCGGCCCATGTCGCTCATCACAACAACCAGTGTCTCGTCCAGGAGGCCGGTGTTCGACAGGTCTTCCATCAGGCCGGAGAACGTGACGTCGAAATTCGGCAGCAGTGTTTCCTTCAGGATTCCGAAGTTGCGCTGGTGTGTGTCCCAGCCGGCGCCGTCCAGTTTTCCTGGGCGAGTCCAGAAGATGTCCCATGTCACGTTCACGAACCGCACACCTTCCTGCACGAGCTTCCTGGCAATCAGTGCGCTGGATCCGAAGAGTGTCCGGCCATACTGATCACGAAGCTCGGGCGCGACACTCTCCACGTCGAAAGCGTCCTTGACTTTCTTCGATGTGAGCAGTGTCATCGCGCCTGACTGTGAACGGCGGAACTGACTGCTTTGCTCCGTTTCGCGAAGTCTGTCATCGAACTGCTCGGTCAACGTTCGTCGCCGGCTCAATCGGTCCAGGGTCAGACCTTCGGGTAACGCGGCCGTCGGTAATGTCGGCACACCCTTGACCACCTGAGGCTGGTAAGCGCTGGGTGATGGCTTGTCGGAGTAGGGCTGGCATTCGGTGAACAGCGGATCGTATTGCCGCCCCAGAAA
This sequence comes from Planctomycetota bacterium, assembly GCA_963579025.1. GTDB lineage: Bacteria > Planctomycetota > Planctomycetia > Planctomycetales > Planctomycetaceae > CAUZFZ01. The sequence continues at coordinate 23,468 of CAUZFZ010000022.1, forward strand.
TCCACCATATGGGCCAGCCCGGCGGATGTGCTGTCCCCAGCCCAGCATGCAGGGCATATGCACATATGCGGGAAGTGCGCCACCATCGGCGTTGAGATACTCGCACACGGATCCCATGCTGGGCGGCAGATGGTCCTGGACGACTCCGATTGACGGCAGCGGTTCTGGATAGCCCGTGAGACTGGGCATCGGGTTGTGGCAGCCAGCCTTGTGGTTGACCGAACGCACGATGGCGGTCTTATGCATCCACTTTGCCGATTTCGGCAGATGTTCGCAGAGCTGAATTCCCGGTACGTTGGTGTCGATCGGATTGAACTCGCCGCCGATACCGCCAGGCGCCAGCGGCTTCATGTCGCACATGTCCTGCGTCGGTGCTCCACCAAGCAGATACAGGACGATCACGCTTTTGGCCTTGCCCGTGCGTTGCGGCTCAATGTCCCGGACGGCCGCGGCGGACAGCCCGGGCGAACCGAACAGGCCGCCCAGCAGGCCGACCGATCCAGCCTGCAGCGTTTCACGTCGCGTCAATCCATCGCAGCACATTCGGGGACTGCCGAGCATCGTGATCATGGCACCCTCGTTTCGTTTCTCAGGCTGAATACCGTCAATGCGCATACCGTCAGGTCTTTCGGGGACAGCGCTCGACATCCACAGACTCTGACAGACTTCACGGGTAAATTATACGCCTTCAGGCGTTGACGGAGCTAACACCCAGTCGAAATCACTCGGGAGTTTCGAGGGACGTCTCTGGTTCTCTGACGCTTTTCGCGCGGCGGCGGTATCGTTCTGCTCCTTCATCGTCCCCATATAGAGGTCGGCATTTATGAATTCCCAAGTCATCCTTGTCGCGTGCCTGGTGCTGCTTAGCCAGTTTGCCTGTGAGCAGCTGTCAGCTCAGGAAAGCGAAAAGCAGATTCTGGCGAAATATCGAACTGCCGCATTGAAAGGCGGCGACGCCGAGCGCGGCAAAGTTGTTTTTGCTTCGAAGACTGCCGCCTGCGGGAAGTGCCATGTTGTCACGGGGAGCGAACGTAAAGCGGGACCGAGTCTGCAGACCAGCGGCGACAAGTTCACTCGTGAGCAGCTCATCACGGCAGTGCTTGAACCGAGCGCGAGAATCCATCCGGATCACGCAACGACGACTGTCACGACCACGGCCGGTAAGACTCACAACGGGGTCCTGCAGACTCGTACCGATGAAGAACTCCAGCTTCTGGACGCGGAAGGCAAGCTCGTTCGTATTCCAGTCGGGATGCTTGAGCTGGAAGTCAGAAGCAAAACGTCACTGATGCCGACCGGCTTGTACAAGACCGTCAAGCAAGGTGAATTCGCCGACATGATTGCTTACCTGGAGACTCTGCAGCAGAGCATCGGCAAATCCCGATGGGCCGGAATGCCCGACGAGATGCCCATGGTCAGCCAGCCAGTTCGGCTGGAACGACTGCATTCAGAGGAGATGCGATTCGATCATCCCGTATGCGTTATCTCCAGTCCGCGAGCGCCGCGCGAGTACTTTGTGGTCGAACAGAAAACGCGTCGTATCTGGCGTCTTCAGAAAGGCAACGGGGACTTTACGACGGATCGCAAAGAGCTGTTCGTCGACTTGAGCAACGAAGCCTCGACGGGCGAGTTCGAAGGAGTCGTGTGTCTGGCGTTTCATCCACAGTTTCTGAAGAACCGCAAGTACTACGTCAATTATCACGTTCGAAATCAGGGCAGTCACTTTTCACCCATCATCGCCGAGCGTCACGCCACTGAAGATTCTCGAAAGGACGCAGGTGGACCATCGCGGCGGCTGTTGCAGATTCACCAGAAGACTGATCTCCACTGGGGTGGCATGCTGGCGTTCGGTCCGGACGGTTACCTTTACATCGGCGCGGGCGACGCAGGTCCGCAGGAAGACCCGGAAGGCCACAGCCAGGACCTCAGTCTGCTGACCGGTTCGATTCTGCGAATTGATGTGGACCGCCAATCGGGAGAACTGGCGTACGCGATTCCGGAATCGAATCCGTTTCGTACGACAGGTGATCAAGTGCGTCCGGAAATCTGGTCATACGGATTTCGTATGCCATGGCGATTCAGCTTCGACAGCGAAACCGACGACTTGTGGGTCGGCGATATTGGCCAGAACCTCTTCGAAAACGTACGCATATCGAGACTCGGCGATAACCACGGCTGGAATGTATTCGAAGGCTTCGAGAACTTTTCCGAGCGATTCCGGCGCAAGGGCGAAACCTATGTCCCGCCGGTCCTCTCGTACCGCCGCAAAGATGGCGTGTCGGTGACGGCGGGCTATGTCTACCGGGCGAAGAAAGACTCGAGTTACTACGGCGCGTTCATCTTCGGCGACTTCGAGTCGAAGCGAATCTGGGCGATGACGCAGCGCGACCGCAAGCTGGTCAAAGTCCGGCAGATCGGATCCTGTCCCGAGCGGATCTCGTCATTCGGCATGGACGAGAATGGTGAGCTGTTGGTGGTCGGCTACAAGGGAACCATCTACCAGCTTGTGCTGGATGATTCCAAGTTTGAGTAGTCCCTCTTCGGTCCCTAATTTGTCCGTGGCTTGGCGGATGCTGCCGCAGCAATGCGGTCGGATGCTGAAGGAATGGCGTACACGATCCGGACATCATCCAGCAGCGGGACGTGGCGGTAATAAACCTCAAGCGTCAACGCCGCCAGGCACGTCATATACAGACGTCCGCCCGCCTCGCCGTACTGATCGGCAACATCCCAGCTTCCCGCCAGGTGACCAGTCGTCCGCTGCGTCGAGACAAGCTGTTCGCGCATGATTCGATTCCACTTTTCCCATGAGGGGCCGCCCCAGTTACGCATCACCTGACTGGCGTAGTAGTTGTAACACATGTCATTCCGCTCGGGTCCGCGACGACGCAGAAAGTCGATTCCGCGTCCGAGCGGCTCGTGCGAATTGCTCCAGCCGTTGTGCATTCGGCAGAACAGACCAATCGCGGTGGTCGATGCCTTTGAGCCCCGTTCCTCGTAACCGTACAACGCCCCATCCTGCGTTTGTACGGAATCGAGAAACACATTCATTCCTTCAAATGTTCTGTCCGGCACGTCGATCTCTGCGTCTCGAGCAGCGACCAAAGCCGTCTGAACCCAGCCGAGCACTGACGTATCACCACCGTTGCTGCCCGGCTCATACTTCCAGCCGCCCTGTGAATTCTGGGCGTTCACAATAAACCGGATCCCACCCTGAGCCAGAGAACCTAATTGGCGGGTTTCTACTTCCAGTTGTCGACGCGTTTTCATGCCGACTTTCCGTGCGTGTGGACCGGCAATCTTCAAAGCGGCTGCATTTTGATGCACTGCCTGGGCCAGACAGATCGCTGAAATCGCCTGGATATACATACCCTTCTGCCCTTCGAAGACGCCCCGCAGATCAGCGCCCGCCGGAACGGGCCGCGCACTCAGCCCGATGAAATTCAGGCCCGCCTCCACATTTCGACGGTAGGGACCGTCGTAACACGAGTTGCCCGCTCCTTGCAGAGCCATCACGGCCAGTCCCGTTGCAGCGACGCGTGCACGTGGCATGTTGCCCGGCTGAGTGCACTGGCCTTTACAAGCAGGCCCGCGATGATCGAAACACCAGCTTCCGTCCGCCAGTTGATGCAGCGCAAGCCATTTCAACGCACTGTTGACCGCCGCTTCGCTTTCAGTGGTACCTCCGTACCGGGCAAGCATGGTGGCACGCTCCGAAACCGGAACTGTCTCATCAATGACAGTCACCTCGGTGTCCGGCGGTATCTCAACCGGCACGGTCGACACGAGTTCCGTCTCATCCGAGGCCTGGGTCGTTGGTTCACTATCCGACTCACTGGACGGAGCCGCCTTGTCGAACGCTGGTTGGGGAATCAATTTGGCAACCGATTCGAGTGGCGGAGTTTCTTCTGCCGGTTCCTCCGGGATTACCATCGCTACTTCGTCAACAGACTCGGTCGTAGCCTCGGCCGACATCGAGCTCTGAATGATAAACGACTGCGGGACGTCAACCGGCATGACGATCAGTCCAAGGATGATCAGCACAACCGCGTGGAGCAGACCGTTGATTACGAGGGCTTTTGCCGTTCGCACCCGGGCTTTCCGGGTAGTCGGTTTGTGATCAGTCCCCTCTGGCCGTGTGAGTTGCATGACGGCGCGATCAAGCGAAGTTCCCTCTTCGACCTCATTCCGGATCGCGCGTCCGCTCGCAGGATTACGGTGACGGGAATCGTCCGGGTCAGTCACGATACCAGGAGTTGGTACAACGCCCGAGGAGTAGAAAGCTCCTTCATCGATCGTCAAATCGTCCATGTCGAGTGCGCGTTCATCGACGGTCAGACCTTCGTCAGAGAAATTTCCATCCGGCGAATTTGCGACTCGACTATTGAACGGCAAAGGGACCTGAACCGGTCGTCGCGCGTCCGTTGAGCCTCGATGCGCTGAGACAGGTGGCTCCGACAAGCCTGATTCGGGAGTTGCCGCTGTGTCTCGACGATCCGTCCGTGATTCGCGGCTTGTCGGCCCTGCGCGCGCTGCCCGCTGCCTGGCACTGTCTGCGGCCTGGCCGGTAGTCGCTTCCGAGAACGTGATGTCGGACGAATCACTCAAGTCGCTGAAATCACTGAATCGAAATGACTTCCCCTCGTACGCCGATCCATCCAGGTCTTCCGACGTAAGGCCAGCTCGCTCCATCACTTCACACAGCGACGCGAGCCCCGATTCGCCTTCACGCGCCGTTTCCCACTCTCGCACCGCGTGATTGTCGTCAGGATCCACGGCCGGGTTCGCGGCCTCGACGAGTGCTGCCAGTTGATCCGCCGAGTGGTCCTCATGTTGTTCTCCGCGCAAAGCTGTCTGTGAGTAGCTCGTGCGCGCAGTGGCATCCGAAAGATCGTGCTGCATGCGTTTCTGCCAGAACGAAAACGTTTCGTTCGTGAAACAGTTGGCTCGCTCGATATGCAGTTCAGCTTTGCGGCCGACCGTCGGCAGGAACGCATTAACCTGGATTCGCCCGTTGGCCTGATATTGAAAAGTGACTTCCACGGGTGACCCCGCAGGCAGATTCGGAGGCAGACCACGGACAACGCACGTCCCAATCCGCGAAGCTTTCTGCCCTTCGGCATTTCCACCTTCAACGACCTTTACAACAACACTTGACTGGCCTGGTTGAAATGTCCGAAACGTCGACGTCTTCTTTGCCGGTAAGGACGTGTTCTTCGGAATCATTACGCAACGTTTGTTCCCGCCCGTTGCGCGGTTGATACCAAGAACCCCCAAGTGGTGCGAGTTGACATTGTGGACTTGAATGTCACTTATGTGTTCGGCAGCGTTGCCAGATCGCAGCGTCGCATAAATCGCGGCCCCATGCGCGACAGCTTCATCAGGCGACAGCGATCGATCAACGTGACGCCCGAAGATTTCTTCCAGTGAATGCTGAACAATTGGCATGCGGCTGGCACCGCCGGCCAGCAGCAGGCGCGTCACGTCGTCCCAGGAGCGATTCGCTTCCTTCAGCAACCGGCTGGCCGTCTGGATTGTCCGCTCCAGCAGGTCACTGGTGAGTTGCTCGAACAGCTCACGCGTAAACATCAGCTTCAGTTGATGGCCTTCGAACGAGAATGCAAACGTGGCCTTCTCTCGCGCCGATAAGGAGCGCTTAACATCCTCGGCCTGCTGCATCAGTGCATGTTGTGCTCGGAGGTCGTCCTGCGGGTTGATGCCAGATTCACGAAAGAATCGCTCGCTGATGTGGTCGGCGATTCTCGCCGTCCAGTCGATGCCACCCAGTCCCATGTTTCCGGCTGTTCCCAATGAGCGAAACTCACGACCGTTAATCTCCATGAGAGTGACGTCGAAGGTCCCGCCACCCAGGTCGTAGACCATGACCAGTTCGCGGTGGTTTCGATCCGCAGCCAGACTGATAAAACCTTTGTGGAATCCGTACGAAATCGCCGCTGCTGTGGGCTCGTTGAGGATATCCAGCAATTCGATACCGGCCATGCGCGAGGCATCCTGTGTTGCCTTGCGCCTCGGTTCGTCGAAGTATGCAGGCACGGTGATAACGGCCTGGTCAATCGAGCCCAACTGAAGTTCGGCGTCTGCCTTCAACTTCCGCAGAATCAGCGCCTGGATCACTTCGGGCGGGAAGGACTCGTCACGAATTGTGCGTCTGTAGCAGGCCTGCCCCATGTCTCGCTTGACGGACCGCGCGACGAGGTCGGGTTCAAACTCTGCCAGCTTATTTGCTTCTTTACCAACAACAACGCTGTCCGTATCGAAGTAGACGACACTGGGTGTCGTCAGCTCACCATCTGCATTGACGACGGTCGTGGGTCGTCCTGTTCGATCAACCCACGCGACGAGAGAACACGTCGTCCCGAGATCGATTCCCGCGACAGTTCTCGATGGCCTGTTCATGGCTCAATCCGAACACAATGGCATTGGAACGCATTTTTCGTTTGCGCAACGGTGCTGGATGCGAATCCCGTACTCACGTCAGGCAACTGTACCCCGCACGATTGCTGCCGAACGGACATAGACGCGTAAGGTGGTCGCGATCTGGAGTTTTACCTGGAACCAAAGCGATCAAACGTCGGGGCTGGTCAGCTCAACGCAGACGGAGCAGTCACGGTTAACCGGCAGAGTTTCACAATCGGAGCCAGAAATCAGCGAGCAGGAGAAGCAGTGGAGCGGTACATGTTGCGCGCGTTCGGATCACACAGTCTGGCGAGATTGAAGGGCTCAATGGCACAACGCACCTGCTTCTCAAAGTTAGCCACCAAAGCCGGGCTGCCGGTCAGCGCCTGATCCAGTTCGCTCCGAAGCCGGAATGCGGCAGCAGTCAATCGGTCGTCATCAGCACACAGAAACGACCACGGCGCCGCCGATGACCCGGATTCTGCGCGGCGGTGTTCACAGGTTGTCGCGGCGGCGAAGTAGAGCATTGACCACGCCGCAAATGCCCTGAAGTTCTGCCGCGACGCATAGCAGCCTTCTACCAGACAGTCGACCCAGTAAATCTCGTTGCGCAGTGACTCGGCGTATTGCTGAAGCTGAGATTCCAGGTCTGGCCGGCTCCAATGGCGTTCGATGATGCTCGCTATGCGTTCGATTCCACTTAGCGTGTGGGCGATCCCGGTACTGTGCAGCGGATCAACGAACCCGGCCGTATTGGGCAACAACCCCCAATCCCGCCCAGCCATCTGTCTGCTGCAGCGCTGCATTCGCCCGGTACTCCGCAGACCACCATCGGGCTGTACAAGTTCGGCATGACGGAATTGTCGGGCGATGGACGGGTACTTTGCGAGTTCCTGTTTCCACTCGTACACAGCCGAGATCGATTCGTTCCACGGTCGGTGAGTCCCGTCAAACACGAAGCCGGCACTTGTGATCCCGTTATCGAATCGCAGTTGCCACATCCAGGCATCGTCCAGAATGTGATGAATCGCTGCGGCGTCACACGGAAACGGATGCTCCTGCCTGTCACATTCGGATTCCGCGAGAATGTCATCCCACTTATCCACTCCCGAGAAGTGCCCGAAGACCGCTCGCGAGTTTGTTTGCAGAGAATCATCTTCGATTCCAAGTACTCGCGTGATCAGTCCGCCCGATCCCGTCGCGTCCACGACAAATCTAGCGAGAATTACAACAGGTTCATCGAGCCGGTGACCGGACAATTTCCACCCATTACTGTGCGTGATTTCCGCGAGGTGGGTGTTATCAAGAACTTCGATGCCGGCAGACCGGGCTTCGTCAGCCAGAAACGCGTCGACGTCCGACCGTAGCCAGTGCGTATCCGCGAAGTCGTTTTCGTTGCTCGCTGCGACGAGAAGTTCGTTGGAGTGATCGCGATCCGATTCGAACGGTCGACCGGACTCGTGTCGAAAGTAGCTGAAACCTCGCTTAAGACCGCAGCCAATGTCCGGATACGTCGATCGCCATGAACCGTACTTCGCGAGTGGTTTCAGACGCGGCAGGTCGTACCGATCCGCCAGGTCCCCGAGGATGTAGTCGGCGATCGGTGTCGATGACTCACCGATGGCGAATCGCGGATGAGTATCGCGATCGACCAACACAACGGATCGACCGATCCGCTGCAGGATCAGCGCCATCAGACTTCCACCGAAGCCCGACCCCAGCACTGCAATGTCTACCGATGTTTCGATCATGCCACGAATTCAATTCGCTTGTTTCTCACTTGGACTGTCAGGTGGACGCGTCGGTCGATGACTGGCAACTGCCACACACACAGGCAGGAAGAAACGCCTGAGTCAAATTCGTGCGTTGCATCCGGTCGATGCGTTGTGTCGCACATTGCGGGCAGCGGGCAAATCGTACCGCGTCCCACAGGTCCATAAACACGCGACCCTGCTTTAGGCCGATGCCGGCTTCCAGGACCGCTTCCATGGACTCGATACGCGGCTCGGCAAATTCACCCGAGTCTGCCAGTTGCTCCATGATTCCGTTGCCCGAGCGAGACGGGATAACGGCACAACATCCGATGTCGAGGTCGAAGGACGTTTTGATTGATCGGAGTGCCCAGTCGATCCCTTCCTGTTCGTCGAGCCAGGGTGGACGGAGCAGAATGAATGATCGCACTGCGATATCGTGCCTGCGGAGGAACGTCACGGCTCTTGCGAAATCATCAAGTGACATTTGCTTGTTGAGTCGACGCAGAACGTCGGGATGCACGGTCTCGAGACCGATCGCGATTTCCAGTTGCGTTCCAATCAGATCGCGAAACCGGACACACTGGTCGTCGCAGAACTTCGGATGGTTCTCGACGATCACGGTCTCGAAGGAACTCACGATCCGCGCGATGGCGGGCCAGTCTTCCCTCGGGATTGCCTGTGGGTCGAAGAAGTTGCCGCTGTTGTACAGCTTGATGTGCCGTGCGGTCGGAAGCCGTTCGAGGGCATACTCGATTTGTGCCGGGATGGATCCAATTGGCACGCGTTCGTCGGTCGTGTTTTTCCACAGGTCGCAGAACACGCAGCGAAACGGACACTCGCGATTCGTCAGGAAGATCGTGGCGACGTCTTCAACCTGGCCGTGCGCTGTGCATTCGGGTTCGACCAGAAACGCGTAGGGACGTGTCGGATCGACGGCGTTCTTCTCGCGTCGAGCCTTCAGGATTTCTGCCGTCCCGATCCGGTGATTCACTGGCTTTCCCTACCGGATGAAAGTGGGTCGGCGAATATCCGCTGAAGCTGCGTCATTCGCGTTCCTTCAAAAAACCGTGACTGAAGTCTGAGAACAAGTGCCCAGATTGTGAAGAAGCGAGAGAAACTCAACCAGGGACTGGACTTCCCGTCATTGAGCCGGTCATATGATCGACCACCAAACGACCGTCAGTCCGCATTCCCTTGGGTTGGATACGCCTCGCACCATGAATTCATTGAAATACATCCCGTTGCCGATTCTTTTTGTTTTCGTCATCGTCACCGTTGTGCCGCGAGCCGTGCTGTCGGCGGCGGAACGGCCGAATTTTGTGTGGCTGATCTCGGAAGACAACTCGTACCACTATCTCAGGCTATTTGATGATCACGGTGCCCCAACGCCAGCGATCGCGAAGCTGGCCGAGCATGGGCTGATATTCGAGAACGCGTTTTCCAACAGCCCGGTCTGCTCGGTGGCACGCACGACGCTGATCACCGGCTGTTATGCGCCTCGGATTGGAACTCAGTTCCATCGTCGCTCGGTGACAGTCCCGCTACCGGATGGGTTGCAGATGTTTCCGGCATATCTGCGGGACGCGGGGTACTACACGACCAACAAACAGAAGAAGGACTACAACGCGATTGAGGGCAATGGTGTCTGGGACGAGTCGTCCAACAAATCGTCATGGAAAAGCCGTGCCGAAGGACAGCCGTTCTTCCATATGCAGAGCTTTGGGACCACTCATGAAAGCTCGCTGCATTTTTCCGCTCAGGTCATGGCGACGCAAAAAACGGAGACGGACCCAAAGACTGTCTTCGTCGCCCCATATCACCCGGACACGCCGACGTTCCGCTACACGAACGCGCGCTATCACGATCGAATCCGTCAGGTGGACGGAGAAATCGGTGCGGTGGTCGAGCAACTCAGGAAAGACGATCTGCTGGAAGACACGTTCATCTTCTACTTCGGTGACCACGGAGGAGTGCTCCCACGCGGCAAGGGTTACGCCTACGAAAGCGGGTTGCATGTTCCGCTCGTCGTCCGAGTACCGGACAACTGGAAACACCTGGCCCCGGCAGATAATGGCACTCGCATCAAGGGCTTCGTCAGCTTTATCGATTTCGGACCGACACTGCTGCATCTGGCCGGAGCAGAGGTTCCCGACCAGGTGGACGGAGAACCGTTTCTGGGTAAAGGCATCACAGCTGAGAAGCTAAACAGCCGGGACGAGGCGTTCGGATACGCAGACCGCTTCGACGAGAAGTACGACCTCGTGCGCACGCTGCGGAAGGGCCGATTCGAGTATGTCCGCAACTACCAGCCATTCAATTTCGACGGCCTGCAGAACAACTATCGCTATCGCATGCTGGCCTTCACTGAATGGCGCGACCTTTTTCTCGCCGGAAAACTGAATGATGTTCAGAGCCAGTTCTTTGAAGCTCGCGACGCGGAAGCTCTGTACGACATTGAGACCGATCCTCACGAGACAAAGAACCTGGCTGGTGATCCGGCCTATGCCGAAACTCTGGCAGACCTGCGAAAACGACTCGCCGATCGAGTCAAAGGTCTGCCCGATTTGAGTCTGTTCCCCGAAAGCGTTCTCGTGGAGAAGGCATTTGGCAATCCGACGGAATTCGGAAAAGCCCACGCCGCCCGCATCGGGCAACTCGTCGATATCGCGGATCTGAGTCTGATTTCGCTCGACGAGGCTCGCGATCGCCTGGTAGCAGCGACGCAATCGGACGACCCGTGGAAACGCTATTGGGGCATGATCGTGTGCAGCAGTTACGGAGGTGCCGCCAAACCTTTTGTCAGCATTGCTCGCGACCTGGCCAGAAATGACCCGGAACGACTTGTTCGAGTCCGCGCCGCAGAGTACCTCGGTCTGACTCGCACTGACGATCCGCGACCAATGATCATGGATGCGCTGCGTTCCACCAGGTCGAGCGTGGAAGCCAACCTGATCCTCAATTCACTCGTCATGCTCCGCGACGGTCAACCGGGTTATGCGTTCCTGGTCAACGCGAACGACATCGACCCTGCCGCCCGGAAAGGGGACGTCCCGCGAAGACTGGAATACCTCGATCCAACGTTCAAGCCGGCGGCCGTACGCAAGAAAACCGGGAAGGGCAAGAAGAAAACCAACTGAGTCAGTCGACGTACAGAAACGAATTCAGGTTGAACATCGTCAGCGCGAACTCGCGCAGTGGTTGTTCTTTTAGAAAGCGGAGCACGGCCAGTTGCTGGGCTGGCGTTGGTTTTCGGCCGGTCGTCACGAGGAATGCCCGCCGGGCCATCTCTTGTGGAGAACGGTCTGTCTCGGACTGCAGTCGCTCGGCCAGTGCATCGGCCAGGCGATTCGACAACGGGCCGTTGAGAAGTTCCAGTGCCTGAGGCGAATGCGTGGTGGATTCGCGGTGTGAACAGCTTGATTGTAGATCCGGCTGGTCGAAGACCTCCATGAAGGGCAGTCGCAGATTGCGTTTGGCGATCAGGTAGATGGTACGGCGATTGTGTTCGAACGAGTCAGTGGTCACTTCCCATTGAGTCGGCTTGTAGAGCAGTTTGATCAGCTCGGGATCGACTGGCACCATTACACTCTTGCCGCTCAGTTTCGGATTCAGCTCGCCAGACACCGTCAGGATCGAATCACGCACTTCTTCGGCCGACAGTCGCCGTCGATTGAACCGCCACAGGAGTGAGTTATCCGCATCGGCCTGCATGCCGGCCTTGTGGGCGTCGGCGTCGACCACGTGCGATGACTGCTGCCAGGTGCTGCTGGTCAGAATCAGACGATGCAGTGACTTGATGCTCCAGCCACTGTCAACCAATCGGTTGGCCAGCCAGTCGAGCAGCTCTGGATGCGTGGGCCGGGAACCGTTGACTCCGAAGTCGTTTGCGGTGGCCTGAATGCCGCGGCCGAAGTGGTAGTGCCAGATGCGGTTCGCAATGACTCGTGCAGTGAGTGGATTGTCCGGAGCCGTGATCCACCGGGCCAGTTCGGACTTTGGCTCAGAACGATCCGCCGGGAAGGATTCCGCATTGTTGGCCAGTAGTACTCCTGGAAAACGCATGCCGAGCGATTCACCGGGACGGGTTTCGTCACCACGATCCAGCAGGTGGATACCTGTGCGACGAGCGGCATCGTCCGACACGCTGAACACAGTCGGGACGGGTTTCGGAAGCTGCTCCTGCAACTCGACCACGCGCGCCTTCAGTCGTGCACGCTCTGCCTCGTCCGCGTTCGGGATCGTCTGTTTGAGGTCGTAAATCTGTTTCGAGATCGCGTCATGTTGCTGCTTCCAGACAGACCATTCCTCGCGACCCGTTAACGGCGCGTCGTACTCATGCGTCGCCGCCATGAAGGCCTGCAACTGGTAGTAGTCCTTCTGCCGGAACGGATCGTAAAAGTGATCGTGACAGCGGGCGCAACCAACGGTCAGTCCGATAAACACAGTTCCAACTGCGTTGGCCATTTCTGTCAGCACTTCGTTGCGGCTGAACGCGATCTCCGGGTTTCCGGCATTCCGACGCACCGGGCCGAGGCGATGAAACCCGACCGCGATCAGGGCATCGCGCACATCCGGGTTGTTGCGAGGATCGACCTCGCCCGCGCGTGCCGCAATCTCGTCTCCCGCAAGCTGCTCGGTGGCAAACCGATCGAATGGTCGGTCCTCATTGAATGCCCGCACAACGTAATCGCGGAACCGCCACGCTTCGGCATGATGCCGGTCGTACTCAAAGCCCTCGGTCTCGGCAAAGCGGACGACGTCCAACCAGTGTTGACCCCACTTCTCGCCGTAATGTGGACTCGCCAGGACTTCGTCCACCAGCCGTGGCCAGGCGTCGGGCGACGAGTCTTCCAGGAAACGGTCGATCTGCTCCGGTTCAGGGGGGAGCCCCGTGAGATCGAAGACAAGTCGTCGGAGCAGTATCCGACGTGTCGCCCGCGGTGACGGACTCAGGCCTGCCTCGTGAAGCCGCTGCAGTATGAATGCGTCAACCGGATTGCCGACCCACTCGCGATCGATCGGCGCATCGAAGGATGGAACATCGGGTCGGGAGCGTGCCTGCAACGACCAGTGACTGCGTTCTTCTTCCGTATAAGTCAGTGATGTGTCGTCCTCGGCGAACGCCGCACGGACGGTAAGCAGCAGTGCGATTGGCAGGATGCAGTTGGCACTCAAGGGATTGTTCCTGACGAACGCGGGAATCACTGGAATCCAGTATGAGCCGAGCCGTTGGAACGGCTGGCTGACGCCAGCTATTCTGCCCGGGTTGTCCTGTTTCGAACAGTCTAAGCATCCGCGTAAAGAACCGACTTCATGATCTGCGTGAGTATTGGCCGCACACGGCACAAGATGGTTGTCCTCGAGCATCGTGCTCTGGCAAAGCGAGGGGCGCAGCTTGTTGAGCTGCGTCTGGACTGGCTGTCACACATTCCTGACCTCGGCCGATTGATCGCCGATCGTCCGACGCCCGCCATCATTACCTGCCGTCGCCCCGTCGACCGCGGCCGGTGGCGTGGCAGCGAGGAAGAACGCGTCACGCTGCTGCGCTCCGCGATTGTCGCCGGTGCCGAGTACGTCGACCTTGAGGAAGACATCGCCGGTGACATTCCGCGCTACGGCGACACAAAGCGAATCATCAGCTACCACAACTTCGATGAGACTCCCGACGATCTCGAGACGATTCATGCTCAACTGTGTAAGCGTGACCCGGATATCGTCAAGATTGTGACGATGGCCAACGCGCCGGGCGACATGGCACGCATGCTGCAACTCGTGGAGAAGTCGAGCGTGCCAACGGCCGGGTTCTGCATGGGTGAGATCGGCATGCCCAGCCGGATTCTGTGCGGCAAATACGGGTCACCATTGACGTACGCGACATTCAGCAGTGATCGAGAACTCGCCCCAGGGCAGCTCTCGTTCGAGCAAATGCGGGACATCTACCGATACGATGACATCACCGCCGACACGCCGGTGTTTGGAGTTGTGGGCGACCCCATCGCTCAAAGTCTGAGTCCGTTGCTGCACAATCTGGCTTTCAAAGAGGCCGGAATCGATGCCGTGTATGTGCCGCTGCGAATTCCCCAGGACACGCTGGCGGCATCGCTGCAGGCGCTGGAACCTCTGCACATCGGAGGCTTCAGCGTCACGATTCCGCACAAGGAAGCCGCTAAAGACTTCGCGCAGCACCCGGACGACAACGTCCGCGTGATCGGAGCAGCCAACACGCTCGTCCGGAACGAACTCGATGAGTGGCAAGCCTTCAACACAGACTACGACGCGATCGAGCAGTCGGTGTCCATTGGCCTGAACCCGGACGAACCGCAGAACGTGAATCTGATGGGGCGGACAGTCATGTTGCTGGGCGCCGGCGGAGCCGCTCGCGCCGCCGCGGTCGCGATGGTTCGAGCCGGAGCCGTTGTGTCCATTGCCAGTCGCACACACAAGCGAGCCGTTGCACTCGCAGACGAAGTCGGATGTCAGCATTGCACGTGGGAGAACCGCGGCGCCGGCGAACCAAACATCCTGATTAACTGCACTCCCGTGGGCATGCATCCGGACATCAACGTCTCACCGTTCGAGAGGCACTGGTTGCGGCAAGAGCAGCTTGTATTCGACACCGTCTACAATCCCGAACAGACCTTGCTGATCCGACACGCGCGAGAACGCGGCAGTCGGACGGTGACGGGCGTTGAGATGTTTGTCCGCCAGGCCGCTCGTCAATTCGAACTCTACACCGGTCGCCCCGGCCCTCTTGATCAAATGAGGGAGACCATGCGATCAGCCATTTCACCCGTCGGCGACCTCCCGATCTGACACGGTCACACCACCGATCGACCCGCGAGACACATATGTCCGTGTTTTCCACAAACGTTCTGTACCGACCCGAAACGCTGCAACAGCGCTTTCTGCCTGAGGGCCCATACCCGTACGGCTCAAACAAACTGAGCTGGGTGGCTATTCAGCACGGGGCGGACGCGACTCATGGATCGATAAACATCTTCGATCCAGCCGCCGGAACGAATGAGGGATTCGAACTGACCGGCCGTCCTGGTTTCGCGTTTCCAACCGACATGCCAGGAACATTCGTCGTCGGACAGGAAAAACAGGTCGGCCTGTTCGATACGAGTACTGGCGGCTGGTCGCACTTCCAGGGGGACCTGGAGCCGGGTGTTGACGGAACGGTGATCAACGACGGAGTCGTATTTTCCGGCGGTCTCGTTTTCGGTTGCAAGGACCTGAATTTTGCGGAGTCCAAAGCCGGACTATATTTGTGGCGTCGATCGGACCGACAGTTCATTCAACTGCGTAATGACCAGGTCTGCTCGAACGGGAAGATCGTCACCGGCACCGGCACCGGCACTGGCGATCAGGTGACTCTGCTCGATATCGACACGCCGACGAAGACAGTCGTCCGCTACACGCTCGACGTGGCGGCCGGAACATTGTCAGAGCCAGAAATCGTTGTCGATCTGCGCGAACGCACTGACTTCCCCGACGGAATGATCGCCACGCCGGATGCTCAAGGTGTCATCATTGCCTTTTACAATCCGAACGATGTCGAATTCGGCGAGGCATGCCAGTTCTCTCTGGCCGACGGTTCCGTACAGGCGACCTGGACGACCGCCAGATCGCCGCGTGTGACGTGCCCTCAGCTTGTGGATTTCAACGGCCGAATCCAACTGGTCCTGACAACGGCCGACGAAGGCATGACGCCGGAACAACAGGCACGGCATGTGAATGCGGGTTGCCTGTTCATTGGTGAGACCGACTTTGATTCACTGCCGGAAACGCCTGTGTTCGAGATTCCGGCGTGACCATTCGGCTGTGCTCCAGGAGACCGCACCATGCCTGCAGGTTCGACGCTGACCGGCCGCTTCGTCAGGCACGATCTCATGACAACCGACCAGGCGAAATCCCTGGCCTTCTATCGGGCACTGTTTCCCGAATGGCAAATCAACAGCATCGAAATGAAGGATGCGGGCACGTACCACGTGATCAGCGTCGGCGGTCAGGATGCGGGCGGCATTGTTGACTTGCCGCCAAACGCCGGTCTCTCGTCTCACTGGATTCCCTACGTGGCTGTTGATGACTGCGACGCGACCGTGAAGTCCTGCACGGAACTTGGAGGCACAACTGTCATACCGTCATTGGGTCTTCCAGGTGTCGGAGTCACTGCTGTACTCCGTGACGATCAGGGCGCCACGTTTAAGCCGTTCCAACGGGAACAGGACATCACGCTGTCTGCCGGGAAAGCGTCCGGCCAGTTCACGTTTGACGAACTCCTGACCGTCGACATGTCGAAGGCTCGCAGTTTTTATCAAACCGTGTTTGGCTGGTCGTCGATTGAAGTGCCGATGGGGGACACGGCCAGCTACGTCCTGTTTCGTGTTGGTGACCAGGACGTTGCCGGCGCGATGGTGATGCCGGATGAGGCTCAGGCTTCCCCGCACTGGCTGACGTGTCTCTACGCAGAAGATATCGACGAACGATCGAGGCAGGTCGAAGATCTGGGAGGCATAACACACGCGAAACCACGTGACATTCCCGGTGTCGGCCGGTTTGCCGTGCATGCCGATCCCAGCGGAGCCTCGTTCGCGTTGTTCCTGAAACCCCATTGAATCAGAACATTCCCACTCCGTTCGCCAAATTCACCGAGACCCTGCCATGCTCAATGCTCCACTCAATCGTCGCCTGCGCATGGCTCTGATTGGAGGCGGAGGGGCCGGGTTCATTGGCAAGGTTCATCGCACGGCGGCAACGCTCGACGGTCGGGCAGAAGTTGTCGCGGGAGCGTTTTCGTCGGATGCCGTTCGATCGCGCGAAACAGCTCTCGCGTTCAGCGTCGATCCGCAACGGGCATTCGCCTCGTACACAGATTTGCTGCAGTCGGAACTTAATCGACCCAATGACGAACGCATCGACTTCGTCAGCATCGCGACTCCCAACTGGCTGCACTTTCCGATGGCGAAGGCCGCGCTGGAAGCTGGCTTCCATGTCTTCTGTGACAAGCCCATGACGACTCGGACGGACCATGCCGAGGAACTCGTGCGACTCGTCCAGAAGAGTGGCCGCGTCTTTGCGTTGACTCACAACTACACCGGTTACCCGCTGGTCCGTCAGGCCCGCGAGATGATTGCGTCTGGTGAACTCGGCGAAATTCGTGCTGTGCGCGTGAACTACATTCAGGGCTGGATGCGCGGCGTGCAGCCGGAGTCGACGCCATCGCGCGGAGCATGGAAAGACGACCCCGAGAAGAACGGACCCGCCGCCACAATGGGCGACGTCGGCACGCATGCTTACAACCTGGCCCGGTACATGAGCGGGCTGCAGCCGGTTGAGATTTCGGCCAACCTGATGACGTACGCCCCCGGCCGGCAGCTTGACGATTACGGCCACGCGCTCGTCCGCTGCGAGAATGATGGGTTGATCATGGTCACGGCCAGTCAGGTCACACACGGTCGCCTGAACGATCTGGCTATCGAGATTGACGGCGAGGACGCGTCCCTGTCCTGGCGACAGGAAGAGCCCAACATGCTGACCGTTCGCAGGTTCGGCGAGCCACAGCACATCTACGACCGGCACCCGGCGGCCGGATACATGAACGAGACGGGCCGAAGCGCCTGCCGCCTGCCCGCAGGACATCCGGAAGCATTCTTCGAGGCGTTTGCGAACGTCTACGCGGCGGCCTTCGACGACATCGTCGCGCGCATCACCGGGAACGAAGCGACGGCTCCCCAGTACCCGACCGTGAACGATGGTCTGGAAGGCGTACGATTCATCGAACAGTCAGTTGCCAGCAGCCAGTCAAACGGTGCATGGCTGCCTTTGTCCGCCCGTTGATGCGCCTCGTAAGGTGCTAAGCAGAAGGCGGGTCCGATTCGAAGTCGTAGAGGGCATTGATTTCCTCAGGAGATAACGCACGGTTGTAGATGCGGACGTCGTCGATCTGTCCGTCCCAAGGTCCGTACCCGGCCCCGCCCCAGATTCCTGATGTTAAGTCGACGTTTGCGTTCGTAAAGACTGGTGGGGCGTTTTCACGCACGCCGACGTGCTTGCCATCGACGTATAAAATAATTCGCCGGGCACCAGGATCGCTGATTAGCATAGCATTGTGCCAGCTGCCATCTCGCACGTTCACACGAGACGCCAATATGCTTGCAGCGAGTCCGTCCCCATGCCCGACAACAGCCACTAACGTTCCTCCCTGAATGTCCAGAAACGATCCTCCTTGATCTTTCTCATTAGTGTCTGTGACGAGGAACATGTAATTCAAGTGTCTTAGTTGGCCCCCTTCTCCTTTCGCCAGAATGGTACGGTAAATGTTTGTCGGGTGATCGGACCCGCCTCTAAACCAAACGCTAATCGTGAACTCCTGAAGAGCTAAGCGGGGCGAATGGCCAAAGGTGATATACCCGCCTTTGCTACCGAAGTCGAACGCACTATTGATCGCCCCAAAACGATTAACGGTAGCCCTAAGTCCGCCAACAATAATCACACCGTCTTTCCCGCCCTCGCTCTCGTCTTTTGCATTCCCGTTGAGTGGGTAGTACGCGACGAGTCCATTATTAAAGTCGAAACTGCCTGTTGTTGATGGATCAGTAGTGGGTATGTCGCCTGCCGCTGTGGTGCTGTTCGATCCTGGGACTGTCGGTGTGGGATCGGAACTGGTCCAGACTGCGATTACGATCATTGCCGTCACCAGCAAGCCGGCTGCCCTCTGAACGCGTGGAGCCGAGAGCACTCCACGCCAGTCTGTGTTTCGGCGATGTCGGGAAAGCTGGCGAATGGGAACCGAAATCGTATACGGCTGCGAGTTCTGCTGAGAGCCGAACACGTCTGCGTATGCATCCCCATCCGTCGAAGCAGCGTCATTCGGCACCGGCTGTGCGGGTGCTCGGGAGGTTTGCCGTTTCTTTGTCAGTCTTGCCAGCAGCCGACTGGCGGCGGTGTTGTTCGGTTTCAGTTCCAGATAACGCGTCACCCGTTCTTCCAAGCCATCGTACTCTCGGGCCTCAATCGCCTGTTGAATCTCCTCAGTAAGGGCCTGGGCTTCTGCCGAACGGGCGGACACGTCGGCAATCAGCTGCCGTGTCTCATCGGAACGCAATGGTGTGGGGACCAGGTCCAGGTGTTTCTGTGCTGCTTTGAATCGGCCCTGATCCAGTTGTTCCCGAGCAGCAGCCTGCAGCTCTGCCTGCTGCTGTGACAACGTATCCAGTTCTCGGGACAACGTCTGTTGTATTTCTCTGGCCCATTCACAATGAGCAGTCAGTGCCGGATGCCGGGCATCAACCAGCGGCTGCAGGCGATTTAGTACGTCTGCATGTCGGTAGGACGCCCGAAGAGACTGTACCTCGTCACGTAGTTCTTGAGCCGCTGCCTGTCTCGATTCCACCTCCGTGCGAAGATCAACGCCACATGAACCGCAATAGCGTTCCCAAATGGGGATGTTGCATCCGCACTTCGGGCAGGAACAGATCAAAGACGTACCGCAGCCCTTGCAGAACTGGCGGGACGAATCATTTAACACATCACAGTCAGCACATTGGCCCTCGTTCAGCTCTAGCGGGTTGGCAACTGCAGATGTCCTCTGTGAAACTGTCGACCGCAACTGCTGACGGTATTCAAGCATCGTCTCAAAACGGTCAGCCGGATTCGTCTTCAAGGCTCTTAGAATTGTGTCACGCACAGCCATCGGGATCAGCTCGGTGTCGATGACTCGCGGAAGTTCACCGCTCACCAGCTGGTAGAACGTAGCCGCCAGGCTCCATTGATCGCTGCGGTGATCGGTCTGCCTGGCATTGTGACGCTGTTCTGGAGGCATGAAGTCCAGTGTGCCAAGTATCGAACCCGCCATCGTTTGGCCGGCGTTGCCTGCGTTCTGGCGAGCCAGACCGAAGTCCGTCAACTTCGGTTCACCTCGACTTGTGAGCAGAATATTGGCCGGTTTGACGTCACGGTGGATGATTCCCGCTGAGTGAGCCATCCCGAGGCCGTCACACAGCTGACAGGTCAGTTCCACCGCTTCTTCCAAGGGCAACGCCCCGTCACGGCAGCGGTCCAGCAAACTGCCACCGTCCACGTATTCCATGATCAGAAACGGACCATCCTTGTCTCGACCGTAGTCGTAAATCTGGACGATGTTGAAATGGTTCAAGGCCGCAATCGACTGAGCTTCCGTCAGAAATCGCCGGACCGCCTTCTGGCTCTTCACCGCATCACCCAGCATACGCTTGATGGCGACTTTGCGATTCAGACGCGTATCGGTCGCCAGCAGCACTTCACCCATTCCGCCTCTGCCCAGAGTCTCCTCAACCGTGTACCGGGAGAGATCGACGACATCCATCTCCAGATCAGTATCACCAGTCAGCCCTCCAATCTCGGACCACGGAGATTCGTCATCGCCGCCGAACGTCGACTGATCACCCAGACTGCGCGGCGAGGAATCCGCAGGCTGTGCTGCACCGCCTTCGTACGTAGGCTGCTCGCCCAGGCTCTGGTGGTTGTCGGGCATGGCTGTGAATTCCGGGAGTAACTGTACCGGTGATTCAGAATAACGTCGGTCTCAACACACAGTCTTTGCGCTGACTGATCAAAGGTCATGATACCAAGCGCTGCTCCTGGAACGTCATGTTGCCACTGACTCGGCGTTACTGGCTCGGGCGTCTCAGCGAGGCGGTCAAGCGACAGACGCTGTTTCAAAGGCCAATCTGGGTACAGGGCTGCAATGTCAATTGAGTCTCGCCAATGGTGATTGATGAGCCGACTCGTAGTTCCACCAGTTCGTGCGGCGAGACCTCGTGACCATCGACGCGAACGCTCTCGCCCGACGTCGTCCGCTCAAGCCAGAACGACTCGGCCGCGTGGATCAGCCTTGCGTGAGTTCCCTTTCGCGTTGTCGGTAGACAGATGGCATGACTGCCGGACGAACGACCAATCCACGCCTGGCGGAATACGGCGACGTACTCTTCCTGGTCCCTGAGCCCATCGCGACGTTTCATTCGCAGGCCGTCGATGCCGGCCGCTGCCGCGGACAGCCACTGACGAGGGATCGGTTCACACAGCGCATCGGCCAGCAGCGATTCCCAGCCGGGCGATTGCTCGACACCGCGTGGCTGCGTGTGGCGGCCGAACACTCGCGTCTCCAGCACGTACGGCACATCGACATCAAGCGAAATTCCCAGTTCCATGTCGAACGCCTCATCACACCGGCACGGGTCAAGCAGGATTTCGTCAGTGACCGGGTCCATGCCCACGCTGATTCCCGTCGTCGATTTGTCCGTAACCAGCAATCCGCGATCCGTGAGCGACATGGTGGCGTGAGTGCGTGACAGTTTCCGCGAGTTGGCGTCGTTCGCGTCGGAACGCGGCAGGAAACGAGTCACAATGTCGTTTTCGCGGTTTCTGCCCAGTCGAAAGTGGCGCCGAGCCAGCAGGACGATCTGTCGACCGTCAGAACAGACCAGTGTGACTGCGTCTGTTGGACTGTGGTGAGCCTGCGTGCGCAGCCGTGGCATCAGTTGTTCGCGTTCGGTATCGACTTCGAGTGAATACTCGTGAGTGACTTCTTCCGTCGGCGTGTCCTGCGTTTCCAGTCCCGTCTGGATATTGATGATGCCGGCTTCGTCGCCCTTCAGTATGACGCGGCCAAACCGCTGCAGGTCCTGACCGTTGAGATTCACCACGGACTGGCCGTCGCCGGAGATCTCGAGTGTCGGCTCTCCCTCAGATTTGCGAATCGACAACCGAATGACGGTTCGGAAACAGCGTGGCAGTTTCGCGTCGGGTGACTTCGGAAACGTGACGGACAGCTCCAGCAGATACTGTCCCGGACGACAGTCCTGATGATTGGTCGTGAGTGCAAACGGGACGTGAAATCCCCATAGCCCATCGCCCTCACTGCGGGCCGCATCGGGAAGCTGAGCCGGATCGTGATCCAGAGCCGAGTCAATCTCCACGTTGATTCGCGGCTGCAGATAACGGCCAGACGCGGCGATCAGAAAGTGCGGTCGCACCACATGCCCGATCTCCGGCTGACTGCCCCAGTGAACGAGCAGTCGCGGTGGTTGAGCAGATTCCTGCTGCTGCGCGGCACTGGCGAAAACGTGGGAGAAGTCTCGGTCGAGCCGGTCGAGTGACGATGAATCAGGGGGCGGCGGTTCGGTAGTTGATTCCGCCTGACGATCCGGAGCGATCTGCGGAAGCGAGGGCGGCAGTGTGTCGTGAACGGGATCGGGCGGCAGTTCAAGGCGCGCTCGCGCCGATTCTTCAAGAAGACCCGACGGTGAGGAGCTGTTATTCAGGAGCAGGTCCACAATAGGCCCCGCAACGTCGGGCGGAACTCCGGCGGCCTGCAACAGACGCTCAATCTGTTCAGGCGTTTCACGACCGGACAGGTGTTCCTGGATCTCGGCGCCGAGGGCCAGAATACGATCATGGCACGGCAGGGTGTCTCGCACTTTCTCTGCCAGCGCTGCAGCGTACTCATCGTCAACGGCCGCTGCCGTCAGCATTTTGACTGCCCGCTCTGCCACTTCGGAGGGCATTCCGGCTGCGCCGACCAGTCGCCGGACCTCGTCGTCCGTCTCAGTTCCGGTCAGGTGTTTCCGGATCTCGCCGCAAAGGAGTTTCAGGTCCATCGAGTCGGTCATCCGGTTTCGAACAGAAGCCACAGCGGAAACAAACAACAGATGACTCCGGATTGTCTTGCACCCGTCGCGTGCTTCACTTCAGGAATTCATCGCGCCATCCCAATCGTTCACAATCGTCTTACAGCGGTGGTGGTGTCGTCGGAACGCTGAACGAAGACGACCAGGCTGGAACCTGTCCGATCGGTTCCCAGCCGCTCATCCCGGCGCACCACGTCAGAGTTGCCGAATTCACCGAACCCGCCGCAATCTGCTGACGGAC
Source organism: Planctomycetota bacterium (assembly GCA_963579025.1). Lineage (GTDB taxonomy): Bacteria > Planctomycetota > Planctomycetia > Planctomycetales > Planctomycetaceae > CAUZFZ01. Next base: position 46,549 of record CAUZFZ010000022.1, read on the forward strand.
CTGGCTGGGGGTCAGAGGCCCGGCCTGCTGACCTCCAATCGCCACGTGCCAGGTCGGTGCTTCTGTCAGCGGCGGTGGAGAACCAGTTCTTGCGGCGTCTGCCGCGACGGAACTCGCACCCGGCACGGCAACCACGCCCCCCAATCCGCCGAGTCCACCCGCAACAACCGTCGCCTTCTTCGCGGCACTGACGTCTGATGCCAGTTCCTTTTGCGACTGCATGGCCCGCTGATACGCGTCCGCCTTTGCACGTTCGGTGTCGTTAAGTTTGTCGTACAGACGCAAACGTTCTTCATTCAGCGCTTCCGCTGTTTCCAGCTTCGACTTCGTGAGGTGCTCCTGCTTCTTGAGGTCTGCCAACAGCGCGGCGTTGCCTTCATTGGCCGTTGCGATCATGGCTTCCGCACTCAGGCTGCCCATCGCCTGGATGCGTTCGAGTTCCCGCGCGTGCGAGCGATCGTCCTTAAGCAACTCCAGATCAAGTTCGTTCTGTTTGCGACGGTGGTCGAAGTCCAGATTCATGTCTTGAACACGCCGCATGCGATCGATCTGACTGTCGGACTTCTGATTGGCGTGTTCGAGTTCCCATTCCTTGCGGCGTTTCGTCAGTTCAAGGTTCTGTTCTTCCAGATGCGCCTTGAGCTCGATCTCCAGCATCGCGACGCGGTTCTTGCGTTCGCGACGTGAGATGCGAATCTCGTCGGCGATCGCGTCCAGACGCTGAGTCTGCAACGCCTGTTCGGTTTGTTCTTCGCGGCGATTGACACCGTCGCGACGCAGTTCATCCCATTTGAAGTCACGAGCCTTACGCCGTTCGTCCCGAGCGGACTGCAGCCGGTCGCGTTCCAGTTGAAGTTTCTGCTGCCAGTCCTGATTGCGTTTGGAATGCGTCAGTTGTGACAGCTCGATCTCGTGTTCAATGGCACGCGCCGCCACTGCGTGATCCAGATCAACGCGGGCGTTTTCGAGTTCCAGCCGCTGCTCGAGCTGCAACAGCTTTAACCCGTGCTGACGCGCGATGCCGCGATCCTGCTTGTTGGTCTCATAATCAAAAACCAGTTGATCGCGTTCTTCTCGCCTGAGGAGTTTCTGGCGATCGATGTCGAGCACGAACTGCCGCATCTCCTCTTCGCTGTTGACGCCATCCATCTTCCCGGCGTTGAGAGCCGACATCAGCTCACGCCGCACGGAATTCCGCTGCAGCCGCTTGTCGACTTCATCGCGGGCCAGTTCCGACTCTGTTTCCAGACGCAGAATCTGCAACCGCTTCTCTTCATCTTCGATCCAGCGATCACCGGAACGTTCTGCCAGAGCGTCGTGGTCCTCGTGTTCGATGTGCACCATCTGCACTTCGACGAACCGCAGTCCGTAGCGTTTGAGCGACGAGCACACTGCGTCTGTGACCGTGTCCGACATCTGCTGCTGGACGCCGGGGGTCATCAGGTCCTTGATCGAAACGCTGCGGATCGCACCCCACAACGCCTGCCGCACCAGAGGCGAAACGAGTTCGCTCACCGACCTGTGTGTGGAATTCTCGACGTGCTTGATCAGCAGTCGTTCCTGCGCTCCCAGTAGATTCTCCAGGAACGCCGCGATGTCTTCGATCTGTACCGTCAGACGCACTTTGGCATCGACCGTCAGGAATTCCGCCGTGGGGACCTTCAACGCGAGCTGTAATGCAACGTCTTCCTGCCGAGCCAGTACGACGGTGACTTGTCGCTCACGCCAGAACTGCAGCCGTTCCAGAAACGTCTCCAGCACATAACTGCCAGGTGACACCTCACCCACCAGGCAACCCTCATCAACGACCAGTGCCCGTGTGCCGGCTTCAATCACGAGCGAACGCTGCTTCGGCAGTTCCAAAGGCCCGAACCGAAACACACCCTTCAGATCCGGGATCACAAGGCGCGTCGCGAAGTCATTGCTGTCCACTGACCAGCGCAGGTTTTCGATTTCAGCCATCCGTTATTCCTTGTGCCCGGTTGCCGAAGTTTCTGGCTTCGGAAGTTTCTCGTCCCGATGGTAGTCGCCCGTCACTTTGTCCCGCCATGATGTCGCCTGCCGTTCAGATTCGCCACAATGCGGTCGACAGTGGCGATGCCAACTCCCTGAAAGGAGTTGATCCCCTCAGAAATGGACTTGGCACGAGGTCACGCCTGCGATGTCGAGTACTGGCGGCGCAGCATCACGCATGATCCGCAACGTCGCTTTGTGATGGTTTCCGACAAGAACCGCTTCTACTTCCGGCCGCTGCGCAAAGTCCGGGACTCCGGCTGCGGCAACATCTCCGTCGTGGCGATCATCCACGCGGTGCATACAAAAGACGGATTCAACATTCGGACGAGCGGCACGAACATCAACTACGCGGACATCCTGAACGATCTCGCCGCGCAGGACGCCGTGGTCGTCGCGACGGACAGACAACGGCAGGACATTACTGACCGCTACGGGCCAGGCAATCTGCACGTCATCCCACATGCGTACCGCGAGAACACGTCGTCCGACGCGCCCGGGTTTCACGAGCGTGAACGCACCAGGGTCATCTACGTGGGACGCTACAGCGAGGAGAAGAACCATCCGGCGGCCGTTCGCGCGTTCGTACGCGTCGTCGCAGAAATCCCGGAGGCGACGCTGCACACGTACGGCAGTGGCAGCAGAAAGTCCGAGATCGAGGCGCTGGTGACGAGTCTGGGAATGGAACAAAACATTTTCGTCCATGATTACGCAACGGACGTGGCCTCGCTCTACCGCTCTGCCGGACTGTCACTGCTGACCAGCAAGGGGGAAGGGTATGCGCTGGTCATCATGGAGAGCCTGTGTCACGGCTGCCCGGTCGTCGCCTTTGACGTCAACTATGGCCCGGCGGACATGATCCGCCACGGAAAGACAGGAGCCTTGGTGCCGTTCAATCATGAAGAGGCATTGGCCACCGCCCTGATCGACATCCTGAACGACACGCAGCGCCACGAGCAGATGTGTGACGACGCACTCGAGTCAGCATGTGAGTTCGGTGTTGACGTCGTCGCCGCAAAATGGAGACGCCTGCTTCACGAACTGTCTCACGCACCAGCGGCGCGGACCCCGATTCACTGACTGGGCCGAAAGGGTTGCCAGCAGCCAGGCGAACGGAGAATGGTTACCATTGCTCAATTGACCGACCACCTCCCGGGTGAGCCATGCGAGTCTGCAGCCTGACGATTCTCTGCCTGATTCATTCCGCGTTTGCCAGCGGGGCGGACGGGGATGTCGACTACGTCCGCGACATCAAGCCGATCTTCAGTCAGCATTGCTTCAGTTGTCACGGCGCACTGAAGCAGGAATCCGGGTTGCGTCTGGATACCGGCCGCCTCATTCGCAAAGGAGGCGACAGCGGCGCCGCAGTCGTTGTTGCGAAACCGCATGAGAGTTCTCTCGTCACGCGCATCACCGAGACCGATGCATCGCTGCGGATGCCACCGGAAGGCGAGCCGTTGTTGCCGGCTCAGGTCACGCTGATCCGTAAATGGATCGCGGCCGGGGCAAAGTCTCCCGGCGATGAGCAGTCCGAGCCTGACCCGCGGGAACACTGGGCGTTCCGGAAGCCCGTTCGCCATAAAGCACCAGTCGTCAAGGCGACCTCCTGGGTTCGCAATCCGATCGACGCTTTCATCCTGGCCCAGCACGAGCAGCGTGGGCTGACGCCGCTGCAGCCGGCAAGTTCGGAAATCCTGTTGCGTCGCGTTTACCTCGACCTGATCGGTCTGCCACCAACACGCGACGAACTGCACGCGTTCCTGAGTGACGACTCGCCGGAAGCGTATGAGCGCGTCGTCGATCGTCTGCTCGGCAGTAAACACTATGGGGAGCGCTGGGGGCGGCATTGGATGGACGTGTGGCGCTACAGCGACTGGTATGGACGTCGGCAGGTCAACGATGTGCGCAACAGCTATCCGCACATCTGGCGGTGGCGCGACTGGATCATCGACTCGCTCAACAATGACAAGGGCTACAACCAGATGGTCCGTGAGATGCTCGCGGCCGATGAACTGTATCCCGAAGACGACTCCCGCATGCCGGCGCTCGGGTTCATTGTTCGCAACTGGTTCTCCCTGAACTACGACACGTGGAAGCAGGACCTCGTCGAGCACACAGGCAAAGCGTTCCTCGGACTGCGGCTGAATTGTGCTCACTGCCACGACCATAAGTACGATCCGATCTCTCAGCAGGAGTACTTCCAGTTTCGTGCGTTTTTCGAGCCTCTCGAGTTCCGGCATGATCGCGTTCCCGGCGGCCCGGCGCTGTCGAAGTACATCCGCTACACGCCGAGTTCCGGTGGATCACTCAAACCAATCGAGGCGGGCCTGCCTCGTGTCTACGATCACTTCTTCGATGACAAGACGCACATGTACCGGCTCGGCGATACGCGTGACCGGTTCGATCGCCCGCCCGTTGAACCGGCGGCTCTGGCGATCCTTGGCGGAGACAAGCTACCCATCGAGCCGGTCGCACTGCCCGTTGTCGCGTCGTATCCCGGGTTGAAACCGTTCATTCAGAAAGCGGAAATCGAACAGCGCGAACAGGCAGTTCAGGCAGCACAAAAGTCGATTGCCGAGGCCGAGGCCAAACTTGAAGCCCTCACCAAACAATCGGACGCGGGCGAAAAGGAACTTGCGGCAACCAGACAACTGGCCGAAACAACGCTCAACGGAGCAAAGGCGGAACTCGAATCTGCGACGGTCGGACTGAAGGCGGTGAAAGCACGTATCGCGGCTGATCAGGCTCGATACGGTGATTCCGCCGCGCCCACCGATGAACTGGCCAGGACGGCGGCCGGACTGGAACGCGACACCAGACTGGCAGCCGGCCGAGGAAAACTGGCGAAGGCGGAACTCTCGTTGCTGAAATCCCGCGCGGCTGAAAAACCGGATGCCAAGGCGATCAAGCAGGCTGAGTCCGCTGTTGTTACGGCTCGTAAAACGCTCGCCGCGCTGGAGAAACAGACCGGCGACCCAGGCGCGAAATACACGCCGTTCGGGCCGACATACCCGAACAAAAGCACTGGTCGACGTCGCGCGCTGGCCAACTGGATCGCCGATCCGAACAACCCGCTGACAGCTCGCGTCGCTGTCAATCACATCTGGATGCGGCATTTTGGCAGGCCATTGGTCGAAAGCGTGTTCGACTTCGGGCGAGGCGGCAAAAAACCGACGCATCCGGAATTGCTCGACTGGCTTGCCGTCGAGCTGATGGAGCCATCTATTGACGTCGAGAAATCGCACGACTCGGAGAAGGGGAGCGTCTCAGTCCCGAGCCAGTGGCGGATGAAGAATCTTCATCGGTTGATCGTCACAAGTGCGACGTATCGCCTCAGCTCGCGGGCTGGCCGAGACGGACATCCGAACGCGGCGATCGATTCTGATAACACGCTCTGGTGGCGATTCGACAGGCGGCGACTCGAGGCCGAGACCATCCGCGACAGCATGCTGCACGTGTCGGGCCAGCTCGACGCAACACTCGGCGGACCGGACATCGACCCAAAGCAGCAGGCCACAAATTCCCGTCGCAGCCTGTACTTCACGGTGTATCCGGAGGCTGGCGGCATGATGCGGTTCATGACGCTGTTCGACGCGCCTGACCCGTGCGACTGTTATCGACGCACGCAGAGCATTGTGCCGCAGCAGGCCCTCGCCATGTCGAACAGCACCCTGGCTCTGGAAGCTGCGAAAAAGCTGGCCGATCAGTTTTCGAACCTTGTCGCTGGAGACGAAAAAGAGAACGACGACTCATCGAGCCCCACGTCCGGCGGCGCGTTCATTTCGGCAGCGTTCGAACGTGTGCTGTCGCGATCACCCACAGCCGAGGAGATATCGACGTGTCGTGTCTTCCTGGCTCGTCAGAAGACTCTGTATGCCTCGGCTTCCGTCGCCGATCCCGATTCGCGATCACGGGTGAGTCTTCTGCGTGTTCTGCTCAATCACAATGACTTTGTGACGATCCACTGAGATCGGCCCGATCTTGACCGGGCCGCCTGCAACGTCCACGCAGCCTGAGTTAGAGAATCGGTTCTGACTCGTCGTTCTTCAGAAACGGATTCTGTCCACAGTGCGGATCGTCGAGCGGTGACGGCAGTCCATGAATTGGCGGCCGGTTCTGAGGATCAACCAGACGGCGGGCCGAATCGATTGATTCGGGCGTCAGGCCGGCTCCAAAAATGCTCTTCAACTCATCTGTGTCGAGCTGCTTTTCGAGTGGCAAGTCATCAATACGTATTCGGCTCATCATCTGACTCCGAGGTCGGCCGGTCTGGCCGTGTCAGGATTTTCAAGCCCGTTGGCCCGATAGTTGGCCAGCGCGGTGGTCATTCGCGCTGGCGAGGATCGCGATTAAGCGGGATCGTATTCCTGTCGTTGCGCGAAAAATACCAGGAAAATGGATCTGCCGTGGCGGGTGCCCGTCACGATCGTGGATATGTCACGCTTCGTGCATGTCCTTGCCCAGATACACGGCAGCCAGTGCCTTCAACTTTTTCATTGTGCGGTGATGTCGATACCGAATCTGATCGCAGGTCACCCCGACCGCCTCAGCCGATTCGGCCACACCGACGCCTTCCAGTGATCGCAGTCGGAAAATCTCGAAGTTCAGCTCCGATACTTCGGCCTGTAGCTTGAGCACCATGGTCTGCATCACGGCATCGGTCCACGCCTGCTCAGAACGAGCCGACGGATCGCCCTCACGACCAGGTGGCTCGAAGCCCTGTTGCAGCGATTCTCCGAGTAACGCCGCCGGCTGACGCGCGCGACGGCGAAACATGTCCGTCGCTCGACTGCGAACAAGTGTGTACAGCCACGAACGTAATCCCGCTTCGCTGGTAATTTCGAATCCGGCCAGACGTCGTCCAATTTCGAACCAGACGTCCTGAACACAGTCGTCGACATCGGCCCCGCGCATCCCCCGCGCGATCGCGAAGCGGCGGATCAGGACATCGTAAACGCGATAGAAGTCGTCCCATGCCGCGACAAGCATCGCGTCGGGCAGTTTGTCAGAGATGCACGCGCGGAGGTATTCCTGCGTATTCTCCATCAATTCGCGATGCGGGTCGTCCTGTGGCTGCGAGGTCAACGGGTTGGTCCTGAATTTCGGTGAATCACGAGTTGCGTGCAGGGACTCAACAATAGTCAATCGGTTGGACTTCGTGCAGGCTGGCTGGCGGGTGGCACGATCATCGATCACCAAATAACCGCGACTGCCGCGAAACGGCAGTCGCCTCTATGCTAATTGTGCAAATACGTTTCATCGATGGACCGTCGCGGACGATGGCGTTGGAACTCTGCTGTGGGAGCAATTGATGGCTGCGGAAACAGACTCGACCCCGTCCGCGAGCGGTAATCACTCGGTGCTGATTTTTGGAGCGTCTGGTGATTTGACCGCCCGGAAGCTGATGCCGGCGCTGTACATGCTGTGGCATGAGGGGCTGCTGGCCGATTCCGTGCCCATCGTTGGAGTCGCCCGGCGGGAGAAGACCGACGAGTCATTTCGGGCTGAGATGCATGAGGCCGTTTCGCGGCATGGACGTACGGGAGAGGTCAGTGACGATCAGTGGTCGCAGTTCGCTCGGCGACTGTTTTATCAACGGCTCGATCTGGATTCGCCGGCCGGCTATATCGACCTGAAGTCTCGATTGGAAAAACTGGAGTCGGAGTTTGCGACGTCCGACGAGCCATCGAATCGGGTGGTTTATCTTTCGACGGCTCCGTCGCTTTTCCTGGCCTCGGTCGAATGCCTGGCGGAATCCGGATTCGTGCCACCGCCGGAACAGTCACAGCGTTTGCGTGTCGTGTTCGAGAAGCCGTTTGGGCATGATCTCGCGTCGTCTCAGGAACTGACGGTGCGCCTCGGACGGCTATTGCAGGAATCGCAGATTTATCGCATTGATCATTACCTGGGCAAAGAAACGGTACAGAACATCCTGCTGTTTCGCTTCGGAAACCTGATCTTCGAGCCATTGCTGAATCGCCATCATGTCGACCACGTGCAGATCACGGTGGCCGAATCTCAGGGCATCGAACGCGGGCGTGGCGGGTACTACGACCAGTCGGGAGCACTTCGCGATGTGCTTCAGAATCATGTGCTGCAATTGCTGTGTCTGGTCACCATGGAGCCGCCAGCATTGTTTCAGGGCGATCAGATCCGCGACGAGAAGATGAAGGTGCTGGAAGCGCTGCGCGCCGGCGATCAGGGAGACGTCAAACGATGGGCGGTTGCCGGGCAGTACGCCGGTGGCATGATCGACGGCGAATCAGCGAACGGTTACCGCCAGGAGGACCGTGTGGCAGCCGACTCGCGGCGTGAGACATTCGTCGCGATGGAGGTCTTCGTCGACAACTGGCGATGGGCGGGAGTGCCGTTCTATCTGCGGACGGGAAAACGAATGCCACGTCGTGTGACGGAGATCGACATCCAGTTCAAACTCCCACCGCTGCATCCGTTCTCAACCGTCGAGTGCGACGACGACGTGTGCTCGCTCGTCGGAGCACGACCGAACTCGCTGGTGTTCCGGATACAGCCCGAGGAGTCGATTACGCTCAGTTGCTCCGTCAAGCAGCCCGGGCATCAGTACAACCTTGAGCAGCAGCGGCTGAAGTACGAATACGCGGGTGGTCTGGCTGAAGCGTACGAACGCCTGTTGCTGGATGTGATCCGCGGAGATTCGACTCTGTTCACTCGCAGCGACGAACTGGAGGCTGCCTGGCGGTTCATTCAGCCAGTGATCGACGAATGGCAGAGTGGGAATCATCAGCCCGAGTTCTACCAGGTCGGCGAGTGGGGACCCCAGTCAGCTCATGAATTGTTGAGCCGATCTGGCCGACAGTGGCTCGAACCATAATGTCGTTATCCCCGTACAGGCCCGTCATTTGGGTTAACCGTTACTGAACTGACCTCCCAAATCGGCAGATCTCCTTGCGGCGGCTCCCTGATCGACGCATGTTAAAGTCACGCGTAGCGTCTGGCCTGTTATCCTGTTCCGTTCGTTCGTGGTAGCCGGACTTGTCCGGCCGGTGTTCTGGCAGGCGCTAATCCAACGACAGCCGTGCAGCAGCTCTTTCGACAAAACTGGAATCCGTCATGGCTAAAGATCCTCCCGCCCGGTTGATGTCGCTCGACGCGTATCGCGGCTTCGTCATGCTGGCGATGGCGTCCAGCGGATTCGCTCTGTCGCGCGTGGCCAGCAAGCCGGAAGTACTTTCGCAACTGGAAGGAACTCAGTGGGCCGACTGGAGCGGTGCCTGGCAGGCGGCCTGGCACGCACTGGGCTATCAGTTCTCTCACGTCGCCTGGACCGGGTGTTCGTTCTGGGATCTGATTCAACCCAGCTTCATGTTCATGGTCGGAGTGTCGCTGCCCTTCTCCGTGGCAAGCCGCGAAGCCAAAGGACACTCGGCGGCGCACGGGTTCCTGCACACGGTCTACCGTTCCATCGTGCTGATCGCGCTGGGAGTGTTTCTGGGCTGGGGATTCGAAGTCCGATTCAACTTCGTCAATGTGCTGACTCAGATCGGACTGGGTTACACATTCCTGTATCTGCTGGCAGGCCGCAGTCTGAATACGCTGGCATTGACCGCGACGCTGGTCCTGGTCGGATACGGAGCCTGGTTCGCGCTGGAGCCGATCGACCAGGCCGACCTGGACCTGACGAAGCAGTACATCACCGAAGCCGAAGTCGGACCGCAACTGGACGAAGCCGAGTGCTCGCAGTTCCAGAACTGGGCGGCGCATTGGAACAAGCACACGAATGCTGCGGCTCAGCTTGACCGCCAGCAGATCATGAACCGATTCCCCCGCCACGAAGAGCCGTGGAACGGACGCGGCTTCTGGATCAATGCGGGCGGTTACCAGACGCTGAACTTCATTCCCTCGCTGGCAACTATGATTTTTGGTTTGATGGCCGGGACCGTATTGAGCAGTGCCCGTGGCGACGGCGAACGGCTGAGCTGGCTGTTCAAAGCCGGGCTGGTCTGTTTTGTCATTTCGATGGCGGCCGACTCGACCCTCTGGCCAACGCAGTGGCTCTCGCCAGACCTGCAGGCGAAGTTCTACGAATACTCATGGTCCCTTTGTCCGGCTGTGAAACGTATCTGGTCTCCGACCTGGGCCGTATTCAGTTCGGGCTGGGCCTTCTGGATGCTCGCCGGTTTCTATTGGCTGGTTGACATTCGCGGCTGCCGCTGGCTGGTCTTCCCGCTGGCCGTCGTCGGCCTGAACTCGATCGCCATGTACTGCATGTCCCAACTGATCAAGGGTTGGATTGGTGGCAAACTGTACCAGGTCACGCGAGCGATCGAAGGCACAGCCGGCCTGGACACGGGCACGATCAGCGGCTGGCTGGACTACGGCACGTTCGCCTACGCGCCGATTCTGGACTTCACACTGCGGCTGTTCGCAATGTGGTGCGTCTGCTACTGGCTGTACCGCAAACGGCTGTTTATCCGCATCTGACACCGCAGACGAAACGCCGAACAGGGAATTCTCTGGGCCAGCACGCCGAGTGCTCAATCCTGACGGTCGACAGACACGGCCTCGGCGTACGCCAGCTCTCCTGTGCGGCCATCAAAATACTGGAAGATGACCTGCGGATGTGGGTACTTGACCCAGCGTTTGCCGCCCAGTTTCTTTGGCATGTTGAAGACGTTGTTGACCTGGACAACGCAATAGTGTGGATAGGTACGTTCCAGACGCGGCAGGTCGGGCAGGATGTAGCTGCTCCAGCGGATGTCGCACTCGCGTGGACCGAATGTGAACTTGCCAGTGGCCGGGCGATCGCTTTCGTCGAGCTTTGGGACGTGGTTCACGCTGTTGTGCGGGCCACAGCAGAATTCCCAGACATCGTCGGTCACCTTTATGGCAAAGCTGTTGTGCAGGTCTCCTGTCATCACAAAGACCTTCTTGCCCAGCTTGTCCCATTCTCTGATGAGTAGTTCACGTTCGTCGAAGAACCCGGTCCAGGCTTCTTCTTTGTTGGCTGCAAATTCGAAGCCGCCGGCTCCGCTGTGCGGGATCATGAAGGGCACTGTCGAGATCACGAAGAAGAAGTCGGCGTCGCTGGCCTTCATCGAACGCAGAAGCCACTCGCGTTGTGGCTTGCCAATCATCGAGATGCCCGGCTTGTCACGCTCGCGGATGTCGTGCATGTCTCGATCCCCGCGCGTGTCCAGCAGGAAATACTCGCAGTTGGCAACTCGGAAACTGCCGTAGCTGCGGCGACCGATCGAATAACTCAGTGAGTCGTCGTCGACCTTCGCCGCCATGTGCAGTTGCAGCGTGTGTTTATTGACGACTTTGACGATGTCGTAGACGTACGAGTTTTTGTTGCCCTCGTCATTGTCGTATTTCAGATCATTCACGCCGGCCTGTGGTGTGCCCCAGTGGACGTGCAGGTTGAGCATTTCTTTCAGCGGCAGCTTCGTGAAGTCGGTGTCTGGATCGACGAGCAGATCACTGCCCGCTTTCATGCTGGCTCGTCCAAAGTGAACCGGGTGGTCGTGCTCCATGGGGTTCGCCCATCCCAGGTAGTCGTACCAGGCGTGCGTGCCGATGTCGCGGAAGACCGTGCGGCGATGCCGTTTGCCGGCCTCAGACGAGCCCCAGATGTCGTTCACCAGTTCGTGGTCGTCGAAGGTGAAATAGCTGGGCACGTTGCGGTGCCACTTTGAAAGCTCGACGCCGCGGCTGAGATACAGCTTGTAGTTTTCCCACACGCCAACGACGGTCGGCATAACTTTGACGGACAGCGGGTAATCTTTGACGCCCTGAGTCAGACGCCAGGCTTCCGGCGGATACTCGCGCAACTCCTCATAGAGCCAATCGCCATTCATCACGTGAAAATGGACTTTCTCGGCCCAGTCGCGGTTGAGGTTTTCGTACACCGGCGTGCGGTGGCCGATTCCATGCAACGGATTCTGATTGGCGCACGAACCGATCTCAAAACGGAAATTGAACAGGCCGTCGGGGTTGTATTCTTTGTTCCGCGTGTCATCGGCACTTGGCAGTGTTCGAAAGCTGCCCGGCAGACCATGAGGTCGGCCGTTGACCCACACCTGATAGTGATAGCGCGAGTCCGATTTCAGATCCTTCAGATGCACGACGCCGGTGTTGTCGTGATCGAGTGACGTGGTTCCCGGATCGCTTTCCTGGTCCAGTCGCTTCGCGTCCAGTCCGTACTGAACGGTGAATTCACCGGGATCGGACGTCCGGCCCCAGACAACCATGGAATGGGCCGTCGGCTTGCCCAGCATGGGACCATGTGTCAAACGAATCGGATTCCGGTCGGCCTGGACAACGGTTGCCAGCGACACCGAAGCCAACACCAGCATGAGTACTCGTGCGAGCGTGAGTCGCGCGCCGCGCGGATCGAGTGGTTTCGTCATGGTCTGTAACTCCTGATCGTGCATCCTTCGCGTCCTCTGCGATCTTCTGTTTACGATGTCTGAAACAGAAGATCGCGAAGAACGCGAAGGGTTGGATGTCCTGGTTGGTGTCGCGATTCGGTTTCCGGAACAAAAAGAAGCCCGGCTTCCTTGAGAAACCGGGCTTTAATCTGGATGCGTTCCGCGGCCGCTCAGCCGCTACTTCTTTTTCTTCGCCGCTTTTTTCTTTGTGGCTTTCTTCTTCGCTACGGGCTTGGCGGCGGATTTTTTCGTTGCGGCCTTCTTCTTTGCTGGCTTGGTGGCAGCCTTTTTCTTTGCCGCCTTCTTCTTCTTCGTCGTCGCACTTTTCTTCTTCTTGCCGAAAACCTGATCGTAGTTTTTCCAGAACTCCGGCGTCGTTCCGGTGCGGACGATGGGACCACTCATTGCAGCGCTACTCCTCGTTCGTTGTCAGACACTCTGGCTCACAGCCAGTTAATTCTCGGGAACGGAGGGTTTTGACGACGGCTGTTGGCTTTGTCAAGCGGCGCCAACACGGACCAGCGATCCTAAGAAATGATCTCGCTGATGACCTGACTGTGTGCGTCGGTCAGTCGAACCGGCCGGCCATCGGGCGTCTGCAGTGACTTGCCCGGGTCGATTCCCAGCAGTCGGTAAATCGTCGCGGAGAGATCTGACGGAGTGATCGGCCGATCTGCCGGGGATTCTCCCGTCGCGTCGCTGGTACCGATGACCTGCCCGCCTCGAACGCCGCCGCCAGCCAGAGCCACGCTGAAAACTCGAGGCCAGTGGTCGCGACCGGCACGGGCATTGAGCTTCGGCGTGCGGCCGAATTCGCCCATCACGACAATCAGCGTTTCGTCGAGCAGTCCGCGTTCCGCCAGGTCATCGATCAGCGCCGTGAATGCGAGATCGAGCGTCGGCACCAGACCCACCGGGTTCTGAGCCCCGGTGAATCCGTCTTTCAATCGCGTCGTGAGATCCTCATGCGTGTCCCAGCCACGATGATTGACGGTGACAAAGGGCACTCCGCGTTCGATCAACCGTCGAGCGAGCAGGCAGCTCTGACCCACGGTGCGGCGCCCGTATCGGTTGCGGACCTTGTCTGGTTCGTCATCAAGCTGAAAGGCCTGCCGGGCTTCCGGTGACGTGATCAGCCGCCAGGCCTGTCCCAGCACGGGATCCTCGATGCCGGCATGATCATCCGGCACGGTGACGTCGCCCGATTCCAGTTGCCGCGTAAAGCGTTCCAGTTGCTGCACAAATTCGCGCCGGCGACCGAGACGTTCGAGCGGCAGACCAGCCGTCAGATCACGCACGGCGAAGTCCCGCTTCGCCGGATCGCTGCCTAACGAGAATGGAGCCACGCGACGCGGCAGAAAACCGTTGCCGCTGAATCGCCCGCCGCCGACACGGTAATCCGGTACGGCAATGTGAGCGGGTAGTGTGCCGGTTTCCGTCGTCAGCAAAGCCGCCGCCGAGCTGAAGGCCGGGTATTCAAGCACGGGCGTTGGGCGATAACCGCTCAACAGATAATGCGTCCCGAAGTTGTGTTCGCCCAGCGGTGAGGTCATCGAGCGAATAATGGCCACCTGATCCATACGCCGCGCGGTTTCCGGCAGACATTCGTTGAGCGTGACTCCCGCCAGGCTGGTTGAAATCGCGTCCAGAGGTCCACGCACTTCTGTTGGAGCGTCCGGTTTTGGATCCAGCGTCTCCAGATGACTGGGTCCACCATCCAGCCAGATCACCACGCAGTTCTTTGCGCGAACGTTCGATGCCTCGCCTGCCGGCGCTGCTCGCGAAGAAAGCAACTGCGACAGGCCGACTCCCAACGGAGCCAGTCCGCCCACCTGCAATGCGTCTCGACGAGAGAGTTGTTTCATACGCTGCATGAGACACACAATACTAGGTTTTCGCCAGAGAAATGAGGCTCAAATGAATGCCGTCTGTTTCCGTCTGCGTCGATTGGCCCTGACGGTCATCTGTGTGGTGACCGCGGTAAGCGACTCTGACGCCGCTCAACCGAACATCCTATGGCTCTCGTGTGAGGACATCAGCGCTCATCTGGGTTGCTACGGGTACCCGAATGCCAGAACGCCGAACCTCGACCGACTCGCCGAACAGGGCGTGCGGTACACACATGCGTTCGTGACTGCTGGAGTCTGCGCTCCGTGCCGGTCGGCAATCATTACGAGCATGTATCAGACGACACTGGGCACACACCACATGCGGTGCAACGCGAAGCTGCCCGAGCACGTCCGGCCATTCACGAGTGAACTCCGCGAGGCAGGCTATTACTGCACGAACAACTCGAAGCAGGACTATCAGTTCAAGACGCCGGCCGGGACGTGGGATGTCTCCAGCGGTAAGGCGCACTGGAAGAATCGTCCGAAAAAGGATCAGCCGTTTTTCGCGGTCTTCAACTACACCGGCTGTCACGAATCCGGCATCGCCAGCGCATCGAAGTACAAGAGCGTGACAAAGGGCATCGAGCCGATCGACCGGGCCGTGGCCGTGAAGTCACTCCCGCCGTACTACCCGGATACGCCGGTCACGCGCGAAGACTGGGGCCGCTACTACGACGTGATTACCGCCATGGACCGCTGGGTTGGCGAGCATCTGAAAGCCCTCGACGAATCCGGCCTCGCGGACAACACGATCGTCATCTACTGGTCGGATCACGGGGTCGGTCTGCCGCGAGCCAAACGCTGGTTGTACGACTCGGGCATGCACGTGCCGCTGATCGTGCGCATCCCGGAAAAGCTGCGAGTCGACGGGCAAGGTGAACCAGGCACGGTGTCGGATCGGATGATCAGCCTGATCGATCTCGGTCCGACGACACTCAACCTGGCCGATGTGGGCGTACCACATCACGTGCAGGGGCGACCTTTCCTGGGCACTCACCTGCCCGCCCCGCGAGACTATGTGTTCGGCGCTCGTGACCGCATGGACGAGCGGTACGACATCATCCGGGCTGTTCGCGATCGTCGCTTCAAGTACATCCGCAATTACGAGCCGTTCAAGACCTACTACCAGTACATGAACACTCCAGAGAAGGGAGCGACGATGCGGGAAATCCGCCGCGTGCAGGCGGACGACTCGGCCAGCAGGGATGTCGACCGGTTCCTCGCTCCGTTCAAGGAAACCGAAGAGCTGTACGACACCAAGGCCGATCCTCACGAGATGCACAATCTGGCAGCTTCCCCCGAACACCGGGAAGTCCTGAACCGACTGCGGCAGGCGCATCTGGACTGGGTACTGGCGACCCGCGATCTGGGCCTTGTCCCGGAAGCTGAGATCAACGCACGGCAGGCAAAACTCGGTAGCCCGTGGGACATCTTGAATGGCAGGGATTCTGAATTGCTCATTCGACGTCTGCGTGACGCTGCGTCGCTTTCGCTGCAGGGACAGGACAACATTCCCCGCATGACCAGGCTGTTGATCGACCCGGATTCGACCGTTCGATACTGGGGCGCCGTGGGGCTCGGCAATCTCGGTGAGTTGGCGCGGAGTGCGGAAGCGGCTCTTGAAGCCGTTCTGAATGATGAGTCTGAGAATGTCCGGACCGCAGCCGCCCGTGCTCTGTGCCGCATGGATCGACCGGTGAAAGCACTGCCAGTCCTGGTCGATGTGCTCGACAACGGATCGCAATGGGCTCGCGTGCATGCGGCGAACGTGCTGGACGAACTGGACGAGCAGGCCCGACCCGTCATCGAGGCTATGCGGCGCAACAAGGCGTACCGCAAAGGCTTCGTCGCCCAGGGCAAGTACACGGTTCGCGTTCTGAACCGGGCTCTGAACGAATTACAGGGCACGAACAACTCGGTTCCGTAACGCCCAGACTCGACCGTGTCGGCGACCGGGATACAATCCCGGGACTTCACGAAATCAACCACCCGGAATTCCGGAAACTCAGGAGCGACACATGGCGACTGCGGAAAAACCGAAATACAAGGTCATCGGAACTCGGCCCATCCGTCACGATGGAGTCGACAAGGTCACCGGTAACGCGAAGTACGGAGCCGACATCCGACTGAGCGGGATGCTGCACGCCATCATGCTCCGCAGCCCGCACGCGCACGCGAAGATCAAGAGCATCGACACGTCAAAGGCCGAGGCGCTACCCGGCGTGCGAGCGATCGTGACGAACACAGATCTGCCCGAGCAGGGCGATCGGGTCGTCGAGCTGGGCGAAGGAGCCGTCAACATGCGGCACCTGCAGGCCAACGTGCTGGCGAAAGATAAAGTTCTGTATCGGGGCCACGCCATCGCCGCCGTCGCGGCCGACAACGTTCACATTGCCGAAGAAGCCGTAAGCCTGATTGAGGTCGACTACGAAGTTCTCTCGCCGGTGCTCGATGTGCGTGCGGCGATGAGTGACGACGCTCCCGTACTGAACGACGACGTGCGCACCGAATCGCTCGGCTCGCATCCGTCCGACGACGATCAGTCGGCGGCAACCAACGTCGCGAAGCACTTCGTTTTCGAGAAGGGTGATCCGGCGCAGGGTTTCGAAGCGGCCGACATCGTGATCGAGCGTGAATTCCACACGGCAACCGTGCATCAGGGATACATCGAACCTCACAACGCGACAGCGCAGTGGAACGCCGACGGCAAAGTCACCGTGTGGACCAGCACACAGGGCTCGTTCAGCGTCCGGCATCAGACGGCAGAACTGTGCGGCATTGCGATCTCGGACGTCAAAGTCATCCCGATGGAAATCGGCGGCGGATTCGGCGGCAAAATCTCGGTTTACCTGCAACCGGTGGCCGCGCTGCTGTCAAAGAAAACCGGCCGCCCTGTGAAGCTGATCATGGACCGGGCTGCGGTGTTTGAAGCGACCGGTCCGACGCCGGGCTCGTACGTCCGAGTGAAACTCGGTGCGACAAAAGACGGCAAGCTGGTCGCCGGTGATGCATGGATCGCCTTCGAAGCCGGAGCCTATCCCGGTTCACCGATCGCTCCCGGTTGCATGTGTGTCTTCGCTCCGTACGAAATGCCGCACGCTCATGTCGAGGGTTTCGATGTCTGCGTCAATAAGCCTCGCTCGAACGCTTATCGAGCGCCTGGCTCAACCCATGTGGCGATGGCGACGGAGACGGTCGTCGACGAAATCTGCGAAAAACTGCAGATGGACCCGGCTGAATTCCGACTGCTGAACGCCGCGAAAGAGGGAACACGTCGCGTCGATGGTCCGGTCTTCGCGCGAGTCGGGATGGAAGAAACTGTCGAGGCGATCAAGCTGAGTGACCACTATCAGTCTCCGCTGGAAGGACCGCATCGCGGCCGCGGAATCGCGACTGGATTCTGGTTCAACTGCGGGCTGAAGTCAGCGGCTTCGGCGACAGTCAATCCGGACGGCACAGTCTCGCTGCTTGTAGGCACGACAGACATCGGTGGTTCGCGAGCCAGCCTGGCCATGCAACTTGCCGAAACGCTGGGCATCACGGCCGAGCAGGTCAAACCGACCGTCGCCGATACGGACAGTGTGGGCTACAACGACGTGACTGGCGGCAGTCGTGTGACCTTCGCAACGGGAATTGCCGCGATCGAAGCCGGCAAGGACATTCAACGGCAGATGGTCGATCGCGCCGCCATGATCTGGGACGTCGACGCGGCGAACGTGAAGTTCGAAGACGGTCAGATCATCGGCCCGGGCGACAACCGATTCACGTTTGGCGAACTGGCCGCGAAAATCAACCCGACTGGCGGAGCAATCGTTGGTCGGGGCACATCCAGCGAAGCGACTCAGGGCGGTGCCTTCGGAACACATTGCGTCGATGTGGAAGTCGATCCCGACACAGGCAAAGTGCAGGTTCTGCGTTACACGGTGGCCCAGGACGTCGGGACTGCGATCCATCCCAGCTATGTCGAAGGCCAGTTGCAGGGCGGAGCCGTCCAGGGCATCGGTTGGGCATTGAACGAGGAGTACTGGTACGACGAAGAGGGTTCGATGCGGAACGCGTCGTATCTCGACTACCGCATCCCGACGGCGTACGACCTGCCGATGATCGACACGATTCTGGTCGAGGTCCCCGATCCGCAGCATCCCTATGGAGTTCGCGGCGTAGGCGAAGTCCCCATCTGCCCACCACCGCCAGCAATCGCCAACGCCATCTACGCGGCCACCGGAGTCCGCATGCGAGACCTGCCCATGTCCCCACCAAAAGTCTGCAAAGAAATCCTGAAACAACGAGCCGGCGGCAACGGCCATTCCTGAAAACGTGGACTCACAATCCTTCTTTGCGACAGCCTGTCGCACAGAACACCGTTGGGCGGCCCTGAGCGTATTGGAGGCGGCGTGTCTGAACTCCACGACATCGCATTTGCAAAGGCAGGTCTCTGGCAGCTCGCGCTGTTGGGCTGCGTCGCATGTATTGCCTACGCGGCCCGCGATCGCCGCGTGGCACTCTTTGGCGGCTTCGGTCTCTTTCTTGGGTTCGTTATTCCACGACGTCGTGTGTACGCCAACTTTAGTTCCGTTGAAGGTGCATTTATCGGCGCGCTCAACGACATCGCCGATCATCTCGTGTTTTGGGCTTTCGTTGGTGCCGCCGTCGGCAGTTGCGTTGGTTTGTGGCTCGCGCTGCGGCAGAAATCACGAGCGATCGCGTCTAATGTTCCTCTGAATCCCAGCGTCCCTCAGTAGTCCGGGCCGCCCAACATGGCATGGCCGCAGAGGTTTGGCATCCATGCCAAATACGCCTTCCCACTTCATCGATCGCGGGCTCTGCCATCAGGATTGTTTGCTCAGGCCACGCGTTCCGGCTCCGTCGAGGGGCGGCGTCGGCCATGCATCCCGTTGGGCGAGCGGAACGCTCGCATAACCGCGCACTGTCAAATACTAGTGGTCCTCTCTTGCCTATGAAGATTGACTGGAAACGACTGGAAGACGCCTACGCCGCTCAGGCAGAGCGAGAAATTCTCAAGCTGATGCGAGGGAATCCCGCTCACGCGCTTTATGCGGTTGCGCTTCACGGGTCGTATCGAGAACTTGACGGGGAAATATGCTTACCCTGTTTAGCAGCAAATAGCATTGAAACACTTCGAGATCAGCAAGGTTGCGACGAGGTTGAATATGACTTTGGCCCGCCCAACTGGGATTGGTGCGGGATCATCCTCGAAACGAAGGAGCTCAATCGGCTTGCCACCGCTTTACAGGACGAAGCGACTCGCAGCACGCAAAACCATTGGTACAAAACCGAGAAGCGTTTTATCTCGACGATGGTCCGCGTGACAAAAAGACTGTATGCAATCCTCAAGGAAAGAAAGCAGACGACCAGCGACTTCGTTGTATTCTTCGACGACGAACAGGGAGACCTTGACCTGATCCGCAAGTGTATTCCTAAATCTCTCTTCCTGAAACATTTTCCCGATCAAGACCTTGAAGAAAAGCGCCGACGCAAGCTTACCGCATCGCCAATCTCGAAGAAGCTGAAAACGTACCTTAGCGATATGTGGGAATTTCAGGCAGAAGTCGTACAGCTTGGCGAAGGTGCGGTCGATGGCTTGATTGCGAACTTGAAAAGCAGCGAAGACGGTTGGATGGCAGCCAGTCTGCTGGGGCAAATCGGAGTGTCGAGCGACAAAGTGATCCGTGCACTTCGTCGTGAAGTCCGCCGGTCCAGTGCTGCCGCGATGCAGAGTGCCAGTGCCCTCGGCGTGCTGGGAGACACAAAATATCTTCTCAAGCTTACAGATGACGATGTAACTCGCGAAAACGCGATTAGTGGCTTAACGGCGCCCTATCAGGCTGGCGAATGCGTAAAGCCCATACCTCTGGACTATCGCCTCCTTGAACGTCTTGTTGAAAAGAAGTGTTCAAAATGCACTCGTATGGTAAAGAAAGAGCTGGCTCCTGGAACCAGTTATTGCGACATCGCGGTTTCGGACATTGACGAGGCAATTCGTGGTCTTCAATCGCCTCATCTTGTGATCCGTCAACATGCGGTTTGCGTCCTTGGAGAAAGAAGTCTGGGTAAGACCGCTGCAAAACGAATTCTACCAGCGTTGGCTGAGAAACTTCGGGACCGGCACGCGAACGTCAGGCGACTTGCGATTTGGAACATCTCCTATTGGAAATCTGCGGCAAAGCCATATCGCTTGGAAATCAGAAAGCTAATCAAAGATAGCGACCCAGATGTTCGATCCACTGCGCGACATGTCTTGTCCTGAGTTTGGGGACAACTTGAACTCAGCGGTAGATGCGCTCCCTCGACGACGCCCAACACGGCACATCCGCAAGGCCGCTACGCGGACGCCTTCGGTGTAGTTCAATCCGCGGTCTCGTAATACAATCAATTGGTCATTCGACGCTTTCAGCTTCGGTCAGGGGCGGCGTCGGATGTGCCAACCGTTGGCCGTGCACATGATCACGATGCGAAGGTCGCGAATCATAGCCCTGCTGGCAGTCGCCGTTTTCGTAGTCGTCGCCGCACCGCTCGTCAGCCGTATCTATCAAGCGCTCCGCTTGTACGAACATGTCGGTCACGTCGCTGCCACAATACGATCGTTCCACTCAAGACGCCCTTTAGACGTACCAGAAGAACAATGGAATAAGGCTGTGGATTGGACAGCGAATGTGATCTATCAGGACTTTTTCGCACCGAATCCCGAAGAAGTTTCTGGATTAGAGAGACTGTCGCGAGGACTCGACCAGAGGGCCAAAGGCGACGTCGATCTTGGTACGCTCAGGTGGATTTGGGATGAGTGCGAAAACGCATGCGGTGGTCCTGACAGCTATGGCATTCGTTTCAGGAATGTCAAGTTACTGACAAAAGGGACGATCACCGACGCACGCTTGCCTGAAGTCTGGTCGTTGCCGCGTTGCACGGCGCTTGATCTTAGCGGAACTGCAATCACTGACGCTTCTGTTCCGTATCTTGTCACGCTAACACAACTGGAGTGGTTCGACATTTGCGATACTCGCATCACGGACAAAGGCGTGGAAGAACTTCAAGAGGGACTTCCAAAGTGCAAAGTATTCCATTGACCGGGCCAACAATTAAGGATTTGAAGTCGGCGGGTGTGGACGTTGATCTCGGTTGAAGCATCGTTCCGCCCGACTTCACATCCCTGTTCAACGGAGCCGGATACTGCTCGTGCGGCGGTTAACGCTCTCAGGGTATTACTTCGGCCGGAGCGAGTCAGGAATGCGGGCCGACGTCGACCGTTGGGTCGGATCGCTGGACTTCTTGACCGGCCAATTTGCTCCAGAAGGATTTGACTTCGTTGTGTACGGGAATGATCCCCGTGTTCGTTACCTGTCAGAACGGTTCGCACCCCATCCGTGTCACGCCACAACGGTTGGCGGCAATTAAATTGCTCCGTGAATTATCCACACGCGGACGCCGTGCCGCGTGGTGCTCTGGTTCCGGTCTCAGGGAGCATTGGTTGCTGGTTCGAGTTGATACACCTGCGCGAGATGAGTGCTCCAATGCCGAACGATATGCCACTGAAAGGGTGACGGACGATACGTCGCCAGTGACCGATTGATCCGGGCTTCCTGATCCGTGAGTTGTTCCTCTGTGAGCGATGCGGAAGCGAGACGCTCTTCGTCAACCCAGAACAGCAACGGGCTGGCTTGACCGCCGGGGTATATCCCGGCTTTGCCCTGTTCGTACTCGAACACGTAGTTGTAGGCAGGATAGATCCCGGACACAGGACCGACGAGTTCCGCGTGAACACCATCCGCGTCCTGAACCAGCGAAACTGCCGTCTCGCGAACCATGCGATAGGTGCGGCGATACTGCCGACCTCCGTTCAGATGATCGTCATCGACGAATCCATGCCAGCCAATTAGAGATTTCAGAAACACGACAGCAATTCCCGCGAGCACGACTAACGACACGTTGCGATTGAGCTTCGAACGGTGTCCGAACGCAACTCTGACGATCCAGTCAGCAGTCAGTATGAGCGGAACAGGAAACGCGACGAGAACATAATGTGGAACAATGCGGGGTCGAATCAGCGTCAGACACACAACCGGAATCAGTGTCCAGACAATGAGTAGCATCGTTGTACGTTCGCGACTCAGAAACACACCGCGAATCATTGCGGCGATCCAGCACGTCGCCATAAGCGCTCCGGCGCAAAACTGAGCCATGTGCATTCCACCGGAGAAATACGCCGACATATCAATACCAGACGAATCGAACCAGTAGTCGAACTGTGATGCGCCCAGTTGTGCGTACAGATAAAGTAAAATCGACCCCAGAGTTTCGAATGCACTGTTCTTTCCCTCGGCGACGTGAAGTGCAGTTCGGAAATCGATCCAGTTTGTGATCGACTGGAAAACGAACCACGGCGTCCAGGCGATCAGCCCGATCAGTGCCCCGGCTGTCAGTGGTTTCCAAGGCACAGTTCGTTTTGACGTGAATAGAACAAAGAGCAACCAGAACACGGCGCATGCACCCGAGAAATGCATCTGGGGAATGACGAGCGCCAGGACCGCCACGCGAAACAGACCTCTGCCCGTGCGTTCCCAAGTCAGCGTCCAGCCGATGAAGATCAGGCAAAGTGGTGCCAGGCAACTGGGTGGCCACATACTCCGCGCGTAGATGACGGACCAGGGTGAGATCGTGCAGCAGGCCAATGCCAGAAATGCCGTCATTTTTCCAAAGTGGTGTCTCGACAATTGAAATGCGAGATACAGAGCCCAGATATTGAGCACTGCGATCAGGACGGCACCAGAGAGTGGATGAAACGCAAGCAGGTTGGCGGATGCCAGCAGGTAAACGAACAGGGCTGAATTTCGGATGCCAACACTTGGAAAGCCCGCCAGTGGCAGTTCGTCAATCTCCGCAGTCAGAATGTGAGTGGCGACCATGCCATGGTAGCCGTCGTCGTTCGACCAATTGATCAGCTCCAGGTTGTACAAGCGCAGGAAACTGGCAAGGCCCAGAATTCCGGTCAGGAACCAGCGATCACGGACGGTCAGTTTGCCGCCATCAGAAGTCGAGTCTGTGGGCTGGCTTGCGGACGACTTAGGCTCTTCCACGGAAGCGATTGCAGTTTCTCGCATGAGTGCAGCATCGGGCCTGGATGTGGTCATAGGGTGTTCAGGCGAGATTATTCAGATGTCAGCCGGGAACTGAGAGCGTCTCCAGGCAATGCTATCAGAGTGTCGGATGGGACAAACCGCTCCAAACGGAACTTTGCGTCAGAATACGAATCGCGTCCTGTTCGGCACTCCACACAGACGTTTACGTGTGGAATTGGGACTGAAACGTCACACCTCTGTCGATTAAGGTGTGACAAGGCCTCATGCTGGGCTCTTGCACATCGATATCTCCAGAAGGGGCCGTGGGCAGCCCCGTCGAAGAGTGATCCGTGATCGCCAGACACCGTCGACAAAACAGCCGCTACAGGCAGAAAAGACGCCGCGATCCGTGCGTCGCCGTCGAGTTTCTGGAGCAGAGAACGTACCTGTCCGGTGTTGCTGGTTCGGGTGCCGCCTTTGAAAACGCTGCCGTCACCAACGATCCCGCGATTCAGCAGCAGCCCACGGTCGCCGTCAATCCGCTCGACAGCAGTCACGTCGTGATCGCTTATCAGGATGCGTCCCTGCTGGCGAATGATCAGAACGGCCCTGGTGTCTCAGTTTCGTTCGACGCCGGTGTGACGTGGACGCGAACTTCAATCAATCTGCCGGCTGACTTCGCCGATGCGTCGGATTCGCCAGTCGTTGAATTCGCGGCGGATGGTCGCGTGTTTGTCGCGTTCCAGGCGACCGGACTGCTCGGCAATGAGCTGGACATTGTCCCCACGCGAGGTGGCAACACCTACAGCGTCACGACGGACCACTTTGAGACGAACAGCGGCATCTTCGTTTCGATCAGCAACGACGGAGGTCTGAGCTGGAGTAGTACGACTGCGGTGTCGAGTCAGACGTTTGACGAATCGCCGGTTCCTTTTGATACCCAACCCGACCTGGCGATCGACACATTCGCAACACGAACGGATGGGTCAGTGAATCCACTGTTCGGAAATATTTACGCAACGTGGGTGACGTTTTATCCAGCGGGACAGTTTCCGCTCCGCCCTGATTTTCTTGGCGGCGGAACATCCATGATCTCTGTTTCACGGGATGGCGGCACGACGTGGGAACCGTTGGTCCGGACGACGTTCTTTCCTGTGGACGTCAACGAGAACGGAACGTTCGAGCCCACGGAGTTCTTCCCAGTGGAAGTCCCGGCACTGACTGAAGATGGGGGATTCTTCGCCGAGGCAGGCACGGCGTCATCATTTTCGGCCGTGCCGCGTGTCACCATTGGACCGGATGGTGACATCTACGTCGCGAATTTTGGCGGCGGAACGTTTTCAGTATTTCACTCCCCCGATGGTGGCGCAACGACGCTGCAGCCGATTCGGGAAACATCGACGAGAACGCCGTTCGGTCAGAGCTTCTTCGCACGGTCTGGTTTTCCGTTGATTGAGACTCAGCCCGATCCCGGGGTCGTGCGGTCGATCGTGGCCGATCCGACTCAGGCTGGAGTGCTCTATGCCGTCGAGGCTCTGTTCATTGCTGACGCCGCCAGTAATGGACTGGACCTGGCCGATATCTTCGTGGCGAAATCCGTCGACAATGGAGCGAACTGGGATTTCACGTTTACCGGTAACGGCACGACGCTCGGTCAAAGTATTCCGGTGAACGACGATAACGGTGGCATCAGCGTCACGCGTGATCAGGAAGATCCGATTGTCTCCATCCAGGCTCTGCCCGAACTGTCCGTCGATGCCTCGGGTAACGTGACGGTCATCTGGTACGACACCCGTCGTGGCCTGAACGACTCATTCCTCGATGTGTTCGGGACAGAGAGCCAGGACTCTGGGGACAGCTTTTCACCGAACTTCCGGGTTACCAACGCGTCATCGGCTCTGATTCCGAATTCCGAGAACACTTTGGAGTCGGGTTTCAATCCAGCGGATGAGATCGGGCGGAGACTTGGTTTTACATCGGCGGACGGTTTCGGGTACGCGGCGTGGACCGACTTCCGCGACGGCAATCCGGACATCTTCTTTTCCCGCTTCGCGCTCGATCCGGTTCCGGCAGGGCTGAACGATCGCTTTGAGCAGAATGACACGCCCGAGACCGCCACGGATCTTGGTGTCATCGTTCAGGAGACAATCACACAGCTCCGGCTGACGCCTGGTGAAAGTGACTGGTTCGCTGTTGAAGCCGGTGCGATCGGCGACATCCGAGTGAGAGTGACAGTCGGTGACGGCCAGGCGATTGATGTTGGTCTTGCTGATCAGTTCGCGCTGGAACTGCACAACGCGAATGGCACCGTGAAGCTGGTTGCTGGAACGGCGATTCTAAATGACTCTGGCCAGTTAACTGGTTGGGAGCTGAGCCGTCCCGCGACGGCGGGTACACAATTCCTGGTCCGCGTCCGCAGTCTCGCAAACAGTTCGGCTGCCACGCTCGAGTACAGCCTGTTCCTTGAAGCTCTGACTGCTGACCTTGGCAGCCGCGCTGAAGTGGATGCAACCGGCACACTGCTGCCAGGCGAGTTGGCTACGTATCGCCTGGTGACTCCCGCCGCCGGAAGCCTGCGCGCGATGGTCCTGGCATCCGATGACACTCAGCAGCTTGACTTGAGCGTCGTTGATGCCGAAACGCTTGAGCCTCTCGGCGACGTTGTGAGTACTCTGTCCGCAGGTGGTCTGGCGACATTCACAACGCGGACGTTCGAGCAAAGCGAACTGCTGGTCATGATTCAGAATCAGGGGAATGCTGAGACGCAATTCCTGCTGGACCTGATCAACCTGGACGAGTCGGCGACACCGGGCGGCCGCATATTGTCGATTCCAGTCGGTGGTGCAGCCCCGAACTTTGGTGACTTCAACAACGATGCCGTTCCCGACCTGCTGGCGATCAGTCTGATCAATAACGCCCTTTCCGTATTGCCAGGGAATGGTGACGGCACATTTCAAACGGCACGAGTTTTCTCGACCGGCGCCAAGATTGCATCATTCGGTTCTGCCAGCGATGCGGAAGTTGCCGACCTGAATGGAGACGGCCGTCAGGACATCATTGTTGCCAACACGAATTCCGCCGATGTCTCGGTACTGTTGGGACGCGGCGACGGGACATTCGACGTACAGCGTCGATTTGACACACTGGCGGTCGCATCAGAAATCGAGATTGCGGACGTCAACATGGACGGGTTTCCTGACGCACTCGTCACGGATGTCCAACGTGATGTTGTCGGCCAGATTTCGTTACTGTTGGGACGAGGTGACGGCACGTTTCTTCCGCAGGTTCTACTACCGACGTCTGTCGTCGGTGGTTCGAAACAAATCTTCTTTGCCGATTTCGACAAAGACGGAATCGGCGACCTGTACCTTCAGCCCGACACCGTGTCGTTTATCGAACTGCAGCGAGGCAATGGTGACGGTACGTTTGGCGTTTCGATTCGAGTCAACACACCGGGACTCGGTAACGGAGGCCGGCCGGTCGACATCGACGGTGACGGCAACCTCGACATTCCGGTCGGCGTCTTCACGTCCGATACCGTATTCGTCCTGTTCGGGAATGGGGACTTCACATTTCGTGAGCCGGAGTTGATTCCCGTTGGTGGAATGGCCATTCAACCGGCGGCGGTCGACATCGGTTCGCTGACTGTCGATAACGATGGCAATCGATTGCTTGGCAACCCGGACGGCATCATCGATCTCATCGCACCGCTTGGTTCGGAAGGTGAGACGGGTATTTCCGTGTTGCCAGGCATTGCAGATGCATCTGGCAACTTTGAATCGTTCGGCGCACCGATTTTTGTGCCCGGTCCAGAGAGTGCCACACAGCTCGCGATTGTGGACCTGGACTCTGACGGTCAGCAGGACATCATCGTCGGCGACTTTGACGGCCTGACCCTGATCTTTGGTGGAGAGCCTCAACGCGAGCAGAACACGACCGCGGAGACCGCTCGCAATCTCGGTGTGGTGTCACATCACCAGGAACCGACTCGCACCATCACCTCAGAAACGACGGACGCGTTTTTCACGTTGCAGGTGCCAGTTGAGGCAGTCGCCGAAGCCGGTGACCAGGTCCTGGACTTTGGTGGCTTCTTTTCGTCAGAAGGTGGTAGTGGTCTGAGCATGGAAGTGCTGGATGCGTCAGGAAACATCCTCGCGTCCGGTCAGCGATTCCGCTTGCGAGTCCCGCAGGGCGAGGAACTGCTCGTTCACATTTCTGGAACTGACGGTCTCGAAGAAGAATCCGGCACAGGTGCTTACTCACTGAATATCGATGTGCTGCCGCAGGTAGTTTCGGTTTCGGCCGAGCCGCTTCTACCTGGTGCAAATGGACAACCAGGCGGCCCGACAGGACTGCTTGTCCTGACTCTGCAGGGAGACCGTCTCGACCCCGAGTCCGCCGAAGATCCCTCCAATTACACCATCACGTTTCTAGGCGCGGATGGTATCTCCGCGACCGACGACGATCAGGTGATCCCGCTGGGTATCAATGATCGGTCACGCCAGCCAGTCGTCGCAAATCCGGGATCGAACGTCGATGTCTCCAGCGGTCAGACATTCGCCACCGCGATACGCCAGACCGTTACTTTGTCATTCGATCAGCCGTTGCCGCCCGGCAATTATCGCGTCGAGGTTTCGGAGGACGTCCGGACACGGCCATTCAACGCTTCCGAAGCAGCTCGACTGGAAGCAGATTCGCAATTCGGCGCGCATACAGTGGTATCGTTTGTCGAAGGCGAGATTGTCGAAGGGGCGGTCATCGAGGTTGAAGACCTTGTGCAGCCAGCCGGACCCCTCGGCAGCTTTCAGACGTTCGAAGACGGCACATCCTTCCTGACTCAACTGCAGAATGATCTGAGTTTTCTGCTGGACAATCTGCTGACGGAATTCGGCGACTCCGCTGAGATTACTCCGGCAATTCTCAACCAGATCACAAATCGATTTCAGGTCGCCATCGGAGGCCTCGGAGAACGACTGACTTCGATGTTGATTATCTTTCTGGATCCCGTGTCGCTGGACCTCGTCGATCCGGGCAACAACCGAGTCACATTCAATCTGCAGACGAATCAGGTTCAGCGCACAATTCCCAACGCTTTTGTGGAAGTTGGCGGCAATGTTGAGATTGTCGTTGTCCCGAACGTGAATGGCCAGTTCCGGCTGAATGTCGCCGATGTTCCACCGACCGCGCGCGGCGGAGCCGTCTTCCTGGGACGCCAGAGCCAGATGGTCCAGACATTCACCAATGGCTTGCGAGGTGGAACACGATCCTTCGACCTCGATCTGCGAGAAGGCCAGATCGTGCCGACGCAGAATTCGCCGGCAACACAGGCGCCGACGTTCGTTGTGTCTGCTTCAGACGTTTCGCAGCTCATCATCTTAAATGCACTGAATCGATTTGCCGCTGCGTCAATTGTTAACAGGAATGCGTCAACCTCGCTCGCGGGAATTCTGGCACCGCAGAGGAATCCGGGTCTGCTGATGAACGACGCAAGTGCGTCCACCGCGACATTTGCCATGTGGAACAACAGCCCCATCGTGCGGGGAATCACCAGGCTGCTTGGAACACTGCTGAATGATGATGGCGACGGGATTCCAGAGAATGATCGTGATCCGGAAAGCGACGAGTGGACACCGGCGGAATTGCTGCGACGACTTATTGAAAGAGTGACGCAGGCGAATCAGGAACCCGCTGACCAACCAGCGGAGTCAACGCCCGATCAAGGTGATTCCCCGGCGGACGACGGACCGCCCGTGAATGACGGCGAGACACGGCCAAGCGAGCCAGGGTCGCGCGGCGCTGATCAAACTGAGCAAGAACTGGATCGCAGCAATTCGCAGTCGAAATCGCTGACGTTGCCACCGCTGGATGAATCACTGCTGAAGACGCATCAGCGCTCGTCACCCGGTCGGATGATGTCGAGTCTGCATCCGTCCAAAACGGATGGGAATGGGCTACGACTTGCCACAACCGGATTAATAATCAGCTCAGTCCTGCAGCAGTTGTCGTGTCCTGCCCCACTGACAACGAAGACAAAATCCGATCGACGATGAACGGGCTCTCTAATTGCATCAACGTGAGATACCGGGCGTGTCTATCGCATGCGTCGTCGTTGGTGGCGACACTTTGAAGCGTCACAACATGCCGTACCTGAATGGAGTTGACCGTGCCTGATCCTGGCCACCCGAATGAACCGGACCCCGCAGTCGGTCGCGATGATCCACCTGCCGACGCGACGCGCGGACCTGACGACAACGACCTCACTGTAATTCCGCGCGAGGCTCCTGTAGCCCGCGAAACAGTGGTCGTTCCGGACGATGAAAACACCATACTGGACGAGGACGCGGCGTCGGACGAGGCAGCGACGATTGCGGAGACCGTCGATGGTCAAGTGGGAAAGACGCGTTCCAGATCGTCGCCGGACGAGTCGCGATCCACCTCAAGTACCCGGCTCAACTTCAGCAAGTCTGCGGAGTCAGAAACGCACACGGCTGTCTCGGACGGCCCGCGCTACGATCTGGTCGACAACTTTGCACATGGCGGCGTCGGGAACATCTGGAAGGCCCATGATCAGCGGCTTCAACGAAATGTGGCCTACAAGGAGCTGCTCCCCCGTGCGTTGCGCAGGCCGCGTCTGGTGGAACGATTCGTCCAGGAAGCCCAGATTACCGGACAACTCGAGCATCCGGGCATCGTGCCGATTTACGACCTGGGTTGGCAGGATAACGGCGCACCCTTCTACGCCATGAAACTGATTAATGGCACTGAGATGAAGGACCGTATCGGACAATTGCACAAGCTGCCGAAGGACTCTGTGGAGTACAGACGCGCGTTTGTCAAACTCCTTCATAACTTCATCGATACGTGCAACGCGCTGGCGTTTGCACACCAGCGAGGTGTGCTGCATCGCGACCTGAAGCCTCAGAATGTCATGCTGGGAGAATACGGAGAAACACTCGTCCTTGATTGGGGTCTGGCCAGGATCCTCACCTCGAACAAAGAATCCGCGACGGGCGGAGTGACGGTCAGCGGTGACTATCACGAGAATCTTGACGTTGGTGAGGAGTCGGCCGACGAGTCGCTGGCAGACGGTGTCCAGGATAGCGATGCAACGAAGATCGTGGGCGAACCGGGAGATCCGTACCAGGCACCAACACATATCGTCACGACGATTAAGACCAGTTCCCGCAGCGAAGGCACCGAGACCAGATACGGTTCAGTAATGGGCACTCTGGCCTATATGCCGCCCGAGCAGGCCGAAGGCAAAATCGACCTGATGGATGCGCGAACGGATATCTACTCGTTAGGCGCCATTCTCTACGAAATCCTGGTCAACGATGCGCCCATTCCCCGCGGCCCGATGGAGCAGATGATCGACTATATCGTCCACGAGCCGATCAAGCCGCCCATCGAAATCGACTCATCAACGTCTCGTCAACTCAATGCCATCGCGCTGAAGGCGCTTTCCAAACGGCGTGAGGATCGATTCGCGTCGGCACTCGACCTCGCGCAGGATGTCGAGGACTATCTCGCAGGCGAACCCGTCTCCGCCTATCCCGAACCCTGGTATGACACGGCTCGTCGCTGGGCAAGACGTCACCAGAAACAGATCGCCGGAACCATTGCGGCCATCGTCTTTCTTGTCCTGGTGCAGTTCGCCTGGTCACTGCGCACGGAAAATCAACAGTTGGCGGCTGTCGAAAAAGCACGATCCGATGTCGCGGCATTCGAACAACTCGCCGACGAAGCACAGTACTTTGCGGCGACCAGCGACCGGCTCGATGAGAACACCCCTTATTATGATCCAGCGCTGGCGGAACAGGCGGCCGATGCGGCGCTGAAAATCAGTGCAATGTGGGGCAAGCAACTTGAAAAGCTGCCGATTGATGAGCTGCGGAGTTCCGTGCGAGAGCCGTTGCACAGCCTGCTTCTGGTAACAGTCCAATCGCGTCTGCAACAGAATCTCGATGAGGAATCGACCCGGACGTTGCAGGCGATGCTGGAACGGGCCGCGGCACTCAACGGAGAATCCGAGTCGCTGCTGCGCCTGCAGGCTGCCATCGCGGGTCAACATTCGCCTGGCAGTGGCGAGACTCCAGCAGAAGAGTCTGCGGCATTGACTGCTGGCAAAACGGCGCTGGACCATTTCCTCGCGGCAGAGGAGCTCCGCCGGACCGCGTCGCGCAGCGGCAACACAGACGGCGACGAGTGGAATGCTCACGCGGACCTGATCGAGCAGGCAATCGCAGGCTACAGAGCTGCAATTCGGCTTCGCTCCAACCACTTCTGGTCGCACTTCCAGATTGGGCGGTGCTACTTGAGTCTGGGTCGATATGCGGAGGGGGTCGAAACACTTGGAGCATGTATCGCCCTGCGCCCCGAGTCGCCATGGTCCTACAGTGCTCGAGGCCTCGCCCTGGCGATGTTACAAAGGTACGAAGACGCCATCACCGATCTGAACCGCGCCATCGAACTCGACGCGTCATTCCTCCCGGCGAAGCTCAATCTGGGCGTGACCCATTGGATGGCCGGGAACATCGATCCCGCTGTTGACGTTTTTACTGAGCTGTTGCAGGACCCCAATGATCCGCAGCTCGCAGAGGCTGCTTATTACCGGGCATCCATTCGGTGGAACTCCGGCGACACATCCGACGCGATCAGTGA
Source organism: Planctomycetota bacterium (assembly GCA_963579025.1). Classification (GTDB taxonomy): domain Bacteria; phylum Planctomycetota; class Planctomycetia; order Planctomycetales; family Planctomycetaceae; genus CAUZFZ01. Next base: position 78,595 of record CAUZFZ010000022.1, read on the forward strand.
TCTCGAAGCCGTCCTCACTGCCCGCCCGGGTTTAGCTCCGGCCCGTCTGCTGCGGAGTCAAATCCACTTTCTGACCGGTGAGATGGAGCTCGGCAAACTCGACCTGAATCTCTGGCTGGCCAGCACTCAGCGCAATGTGATGCCGGCGACCAAAGGCGACAAATTCGATGCGGATAACTGGCAGGCGTGCTTCGAACGTGCCCGCTTTGTGCGTCGACTGTTGTCATCATCGATACCAGAACACGTGACAGTGAATCGCAAGGGGCTTCTGGAATTTGCCCTGACTGAGCTGCAGGCAGCGATCACTCAAGGCGGCAAGTCAGCCGATCTGTTTTCGGAAGCGGGATCGGTACTCGAACTGATGGGAGCCGGCCCCGACGCCCACGCGGCGTATTCGAAAAGCCTGGAGACGAAGCCGGACAATGACACTCTGCTCGTTAAGCGTGGCTGGCTGCTGGCTCTGCGACTCAACCGGCCCAACGAAGCCATCGCCGATTTCGAGGCAGCACTGCGAGTCAATCCGGAGAACGCCGAAGCGTACTCCGCGCGGGGCTTCCTGCTGGCGCTTGGTAATCCCTCGATGTCAGCCGAGCGTGCGGCACTGCAGGCCATTCTACACGGCGCGGGCGACTATCTGATCCTGCATAACGTCGCGTGCATTTACGCCGAACTCGCCGCACGTTCGCCGGAACGTGCCTCCGATTACGAACAGGCCGCGCTGGACGTTCTTTCGCGAGGACTGCACCTTTGGCAGAAAGGAAATCGCTCTGGACCGAACGCCATTCAATTGGCCCGTCATGAACCGTCGTTCCGCATCCTCTCGAAACAGGTGGGCTTCCTGAAGCTCCTTGAGACCGCCGAACAAAGCAGCGAGTGACGCATCCACCATCGGTCTGCCCCGCAGGCGTAGCACAGAGCGCAGCGAGCCCACCGCAGTTCGCCCGATGAATGCAAGGTTGTACCGTGGTCTCATGCAGCCGCGAGTTTTCAGACCAGCCACGTCAGATACGTGAGACATGCAGCCGGACGACAGGATTCACAGTCGCCAACGCGGTAAGTTTCGGAGACGTTCGTGAGACGTGACTCAACCGTCATCGGCGGAGCAAGCCGTTCATTGCCGGAGTCGAATAAGAGGGTCAAAGGTGTAGTTCAAGAGGATTGACCACTGTCTGGCCACTGCTAGAATCCCGGCGCATCGGGATGTAGCTCAGCTTGGCTAGAGCGCTGCGTTCGGGACGCAGAGGTCGCAGGTTCAAATCCTGTCATCCCGACTTTCTAACTCGTTTCTGGAAAACGGGTTACAAGTCGCCCGCGGTGATACCTTTTTGATCGAATCACTGGTGATACCTTCGGTGATACCCTAGGTGATACCTTCGGGAAGATGAACCGTAGCTGAGAGGTCGCCAAACGGTCGCTCAGCTCAAGCCGCGAAGACGTCTCGTCAGGGCCTGCAGGCGACCTTGGCGGCCCTACGATCGGCACGTTCTCTCCTTGATGCTCAAGTTCGCCGTCCCGAACTCCCGGCCCCGTTGATTGACGGGCGGCTTCGGGCCTACACCAGACCCGGGGATCGACTTCTTGATCTTTTTGCTGGATCAGGAACCACCGTCGTAGTTGCCGAGGCCAGCCGATGTTTGACGAGGTCCCTGACCCGCTCGCGATCCACGACCCGCTCACAAAGTCAAATCGCTGACTTGTGGAACTCGGGAAATCGGGACCTGCGTGCAATCGCGCCGGAGTGCGATGTTCACATCGTCACAGTTCGCCGCAAGCTTCGCGTTATCTGAAGTGCCCCCAACTTGCTTTGTGCCTCAGATTTCAGTGGTCTTGTTGTTGACCACGAGACGGCAGCTTTCGACGCGGGAAGTACATAAAGCACAAGATTCCAAAGCCTGGACTTGCCATTTCACCGATCTGCCTCAATGTCTACCTCGATCATCTTCTGGATCGTTGGTGGGGCGACAACTTCCCAGGTACTGTGCTCGTGCGTTACGCGGATGATTTGGCGGTCTTCTGTGACACGCACGAATCTGCCGTCGACTGTTATGCCGCACTCCGAGATCGCATTGAGACAATCGGCATGCAAATCAAAGAAAGCCAGGATGAGGTGATTTTCGACCTCTCATCCGGCGACCACGTGAACTGGATCGGCTTCCACTTGCGGTGGACCAATGGAAAGATGCGAGTCCAGGTCAGTGAATCCAGTTGGTGCAAGCTGGAGGACGGCTTGTCGGGACGGAAATACAAAGGCGAACCATTAACAGAGCAAGCTCTCGCGTCGATCGGATTCCAATGGCTGGCTCAGAAGGCCCTGGGCATCAGGGAGGCTCAAGTGCCCGCCGCGGCCGAACAGATTCGTCAACTGGCCGATGAATGTGATTTGGACTTGTCTCAGTTCACTGACGAAGAGGCCCAGATTGCCTGGCAGACGGGCCGAAGCGTAGCTAAACGGGCTCAGGAAGATGTATCGCAGTGGCTGCCTGAGCCGGTCGCTGTCACCTGAAAGCAGTGAAGGAACCGTCGAATCCCTCTGGGATGAACCTCCAAGTGCTCAGCTGGGCCATCTTACGGGTCGGATATCGCAAAAAAAAGGCGATAGGTTTCTCCGTATGTGTATGGGTTCGGCGATGAGATATAGGGAAAGCCACCCGCAATACAGCGGCGTCTTTGGCGATCGTGCCAATAGCTCAGCCACCCGTAAAAACTTCCAACCGAAGGACGCCGAAGCCCAGGTAGATTGGGTGGACGGCACCTCCATTATGATCTCCAGGAAAACGCTCCAGACTGGGGGGCTGCTGCCCCTCTCTTCAGAGCTCCTGGTTGGGCCGCTGACGTCGATTACAGCCACAAGACCCGAGACTCTACGTCAGCCACAGCACAGCGGACAAGGAAATGGCGACGGCAAAATCGACTTCGACGCCCTCTTCAACCTGCCTGGGCCAGAAGACGAAGTGCGTTCGTTTTTCGGAACGAGTGCCTTCGGTTCCGCTGCGGCACAGTCGCCCACCATTGTAGGAGCGCATCGCATGAAGCGGGACAGCCCCCGGATGGGCATGAAGCGAGCAACGGTGCTCGACAATTCGGCTGCGGACACAGACCGCCGCGAAGCGCTGCAATCGCTGCTGCGGGTGAACGCTGGAGCCTCGGTCAAAATGCTGCACGGGTTGGCAGCGGAACGCTCAACACTTCGGCGCGACGCGATTCAGGCCCTCGCCATTCGAAACGACAAATCAACTCCGGATGTTCTGCTGAGCAACTACGACAAGTTTGATGGTGTTGAAAAGCAGGACGCGATCGGCGTTCTGACCACTCGACTCAGTTTCGTGGAGTCGTTGCTGACCGCGATGGAAGCCGGACAGGTCAACCGAAAGGACGTTTCCGCCTTCGCGCTGCAGCAGTTGCGGACGTTCGATGATCAACAGTTGCAGTCACGCGTCCTGAAACTGTGGGCGGACGATACCGTCAAGGTTCAGAAGTCGGAAGAACTCGCACGACTCTTGAAGCTGATGACGCCCGAGTACCTCAGCGACGGAGATGCGAGAGCCGGTCGGCTGGTGTTTCAAAAGACCTGCGTCAAATGCCACCGGCTGTTCGGTGAGGGCGGCACAATCGCACCGGACCTGACGGGGTCAGGACGCAAGAAGTCCGACTACGTCCTGAGCAACCTGGTCGACCCCAGCGCGCAGATCGACCCGGCCTATCGACTGACGACGCTCTTTACTGAGGACGGGCGGTTGATGAGCGGGTTCATCGTGCGGCAGACGGATAGCGACGTGGTCTTCCGCACTCAGAATGCTCGTGTCCGACTGTCGATGAAGGATGTCGAGGCCATTCGGACATCAAACATCTCGATGATGCCCGAAGGTATGCTTCGCACTTTCACCGACGAGCAGTTGCGTGATCTGCTCGTCTACCTTGCCGGCTCCAGCCAGGTCCCGATTCCGCAGAGCATCGGCGGTGATTGAACGCCGCTTTTGACGAAGATCGGTGGACAGTACCCGTTGCTATTTTCGGTGGTGCCCCCGTGGTCCATCGCGATTGATGGGTCACTCAACGGAGAATTTCCGTTCGATCGTGGTGACGTTGCCCTGGCGATCTTTGATGCTCACGGTCAGCGTGCCGTGATCCAGTTTCGCGACGGGCTTCGCCAGGACGAACTCCCACCGGTTGTCGGGTAGAGGCTTGAACTTCGCGGCCACGTTGTCGCCGGGGCCGATGCCATCGATCTCGAAATCGGCAACGACTGACAGACTCTGCAGGTCGAGTCCCGACAGGTAATCGTGTGTGCCCAGCAGGATTCGCGTCAGAGACTGCGTGTTCGAGCCGCGTTCCGGTAGTGCCAGGCTTAGCGTTGGCCGGCCTTCGTCAAGCAGCCAGCCGCGACCTGGCTCGCCGGGCACGTAGTCCGAATCGATCGGGCACCCGATGTCGATCCAGCGGACAAACGTCAGTTTCTCGTCACTGGTCAGCGGCGGGACCTTGACCGCGCGGCCGTCCGGAGTTTTATACGCGCCCGCAAGAGCTTTGGCTGGCGGCATGGAACTGCCCGAGTAATCCACGTCGCGCTCTTTATTCTTGCCCTGGTGGCACCACTCCAGAACATTCTTTTCGTTCGCCAGATCGAGCGGCGGACTGGCGATATCGCCGTTGTCGAAACCGTCGAGCCGTTGGCCGTAAAGTTTCCAGATCAGCGGACTGCGGCGTGACTGAAAGGCCCAGGCATACTGCACGAGTCGCGCGTACGTTCGTGGCAGACGTCTCGGAATGTGAACATTCTCCGCCCAGGGAACGACGCCATCCTTTTGAGCCGGCCGGTCATCGTCGAGCGTCAGACCACCCGCCGGTGAATCCTGTTCGCGCGAGTGGCAGGCCACGCAACTGCGGTTCAGTAGCGGCTTGATATCACGATAGAACTCGATGTCCTTCACTGCACTCTCGGCGTACTCGATGCCCGTGCGGCCGTGACTGTCCCACTTCTGTCCTTTGCCGCCCGGCCGTGGTGAGAAGAGCGGCGTGTGACTGGCCAGGTCCCACACTTTGTAATCCGGTCGCGCGGCGGCCGTGAGCTTAAACGGCGTCGGCTTCTGACTGTGCGCGTGGCAGCCACCGCAATCGTTGCGGACTTCACCCGGCCGGACCTGATGCCAGGTCTGCGCCATGTTGAGCACCATGCCATTGTTATCGAGCGTCTGAAACGTCCATGCCACATCGGCGGGCACTCGGGCCAGAAAGCTCGTATCCGGATTTCCGTCGGGGTCGAGCGGCTGATTGTTGCCGTTGAATTTCCGCACGGGGAACTCACCGAGAATACGAAGCCGTTCTTCCGAGTTACTGCCCAGAGCGAAGTGTTGCCGTTCGCGGGAGACAACCTCGCTCACCGGTTCCAGCAGCAGAATACGGATGCCCCAGATATCGCTGTTGTCATACAGCCCCGCATCGGAGCCCTGCTCACCCCAGTTGCCGGGCCGACTGAAGCGTGAGACGGCCAGCTCGCGCCACTGACGTTTCCGATCCGTCGGCGTGGCCGAAACAGCAGTGACCGAGTCCGGCGGCACAACTCCACTCGGGTAGCTTTCACGCTTATACAGACTCGACGTCCCGACCAGCCCGAACGGTGTGCCGGCGAGCAGGTGCGGCGAAGTCCGCCCGTCGTTGCGATGCTCCAGTCGCGGCGGTTCGTCGATGCCGTAGATGCGCTTGAACGGAACGAGTGCCCGCGGCCACAGTTCCTGATAGTGCGGATCGTTTTTCAGCAGCAGCATCTTGGACGGGTGATTGATCGCGAGTCCTGATTTCAGCAGGTAGATGCCCGCGTCGTAGACATCCACCGATTGATCCTGAGCCGCCCAGGGTAACGCCCAGGTCGTGAGCAGATGGTTGTCGGGAGCGCATGACGGGTGAGTCACATTGCCCACAAACGGCTGATTGTAGACCTCGTTCTTGCGATGGTTGGGTCGCACGTCGGCGAAGTTGGCGAACAGCGTCAGTTGTCGCAGACCGCGGGGAGGGAACAGTTTGGAACCATCACCAAAAGGAGCCTGGCCCGCGGGCGCCCGCAGCGGGAACTTCCAGTAAGTCCCGAAGCCGTCCGTCGAGCCGGTCTGATAATAAGATTCCACCACGATGCTCTCGTCCGAGAGCTGCGCCTGAAAATGCACGGCCTGCCCGGGCGGCGAACCGAGCGCACTGGTCAGCGGACTCCAGTTCGTCCCGTCCGGATGAATGGCCCAGATGCCCCACCGCTCGTCGCTCCGCAGCCCCTGAGTTTCCAGCGAGCTGAACATCACTCGGCCGTCCTTCAGAGCGACCGGATGCAAAGCCGTGCCCAGGTTGAGCGGTCCGATGTGATCGACGTTGCTGCCGTCAGCGTCCATAGCAAACAGTTGCAGTGCGGGCTGCGTCTGTTCGCGGACACCGCGATATCCGTTGCGGTCACTGACAAAGACGACCCGACCGCCAGCAACCGGACACGGTGCCAGGTTGTGGACACCGCGGGGATGCGAATCGACTCCCTCACCGATCGCACCCGTGTTGGGAGTTCGCTCCTGCGCCGTGAGCCGTTCGATCCTGCGGCTCGGAACGTGAATTCTGTAGAGGTCCGCCCCTTCACGGCTCTGCAGTTTTGTCATCGATGCTGTGGCACCGGTTGCCATGTGATGAAACTTCGCGAAGAAGACCCACTGTCCATCGAGCGACACGGCCGGATCGGTGATCGACTCCTGGGGTTCCACCGGCACAAGCAACTCGTCTCTGCCATCGGGATGCAGCAGACGCAACTCAGCCCCGGGCGCATTCGTCTGATGCAGCCCGGCCTGGTTGAGGTGGTTGATATTGAAGTATTCCTTCGGATAGGGCCGCGGAACGCGCACATACACAATCGGGTAGTCGACGGTCACCGCTTCGTCGGTCGATACATGCGGAGGAAAGTCACGACTCGCATCCCACGGTCGCGGCTTGACCGGTTGCGTGTCACCAACCGGTTCCGCGATGTCCGCCGCTGTGACGGTCCAATCTGAAAGCCAAAACGCATAAGCGGCGATGCCGAGAACGACCATAGCAGCACCACCAGACGCTGCCAGTTTTGGAGACGTTGATTGCCATCTCATAGAATTTCCCACGGCTAGCGATCCGTATCATGCAACATATCAGTCACGACTGATGCGACTGTATCGCGACGAAAACTCACCTGCAACTTGCGATCGCAAAGCGACATTCGAGCCGGCATGTGCTCGCCGACATGGAATTGAGGTTGCTGCAAACCGGGCCAGACGCATCGTAAGCGTGCATCGGTATCTGACGAACCCATCCAACGACTGGCTTGTTGGGGACGTTTGAATCAGGCCATCAGCTCGCGGATTGGGCGGACGGAGCCGGGCAGGATCGGAACCGGGCGTTCGGTCTGGTCGCGAATCAACTCGGTCAGGTTGATGCCGAGGTTGTGGTAGATCGTCGCGAGGATGTCCCGAAAATCGACGGGGCGGTCTGCAGCGTGCCCGCCCGTCTTGTCGGTGGACCCGATGACCTGGCCGACGTTCATGCCGCCGCCTGCCAGCCAGGCACAATTGACTGGAGCCCAGTGGTCGCGTCCGGCCTTGGCGTTAATCTTCGGTGTCCGGCCGAATTCGTCACAGACAACGACTGTGACGTCATCACCGAGCCCACGCTGATAAATGTCTTCGATCAGCGCCGAGATGCCCTGATCGAATGTCGGCAGGTGCTGCTTCAGATGCTTGAAATTATTCCCGTGTGTGTCCCAGAAACCATAAGCAACGGTCACAACTCGAACGCCAGCTTCGACCAGACGACGGGCCTGCAGTAGCTGTTCGTTCCACAATGGAGCCCCGTCGCCAAGATGTTTTGAGGAACCTTTGCCGTAACGATCTCGTACGGCTGTACTTTCGTTCGAGATATCGAGGGCCTCGACCAATCGAGACGACGTCAGTACGTCGAACGCGCGGTCGTAGTTTTCATCCAGACCAAGCACGCTGGCGTCTTCGGCCGAGCGACGCAGGTTGTCGATCTGCCGCAGCAGGGAACGACGAGTTTCAAACTGGCCTGGCGAGACGAACCGGAGTTTCATGCTGGCGAGGTCTTCGCCATCGGCTTTCACCTGATTAAAGCGACTGCCGAGATAACCTCCACCAGTGCTGTTGTAGGGACGATGCTTCATTGTCGGGAACAGGTCAATGAATGGCGGAATCACGGGATCCGTCGGCCCCTGCACCCGAGCGACGACAGAGCCGAAGTTCGGGTAACCGTCTCGCTGGACCGTTCCCATCCGGTAGCCGGTCAGGCTCTGAAAGCTGCTGTGCTCGTCCCGCTGACCGACGACCGAACGAATCACCGCGCAACGATCAGCGACTTTCGCCATCTGCGGGAGCAGTTCACAAAACTCGATTCCAGGCACGCTGGTTGGGATTGGGTTGAACTCACCACGGATTTCAGAGGGAGCGTCCGGCTTCAGATCTACGGTGTCCTGATGTGAGATCCCTCCGGTCAGATAGACCATGATCGCCGCTTTGTGTCCGACACTTGAACCAGAGGATTGCTCAGCTCTGAGCACGTCAGTCAGCGTCAGGCCTCCAGCAGCCAGAGCGCCAGCGCGGAGAAACGACCGACGAGTGACACCATCACAATAACGTTTCGCAGCGCCGGAGATTGTGAGCATTCGAAAGTCCTAAGACGCGGCCAGCAGGTTGGATGAGTCGGGCGGCCTTCAGGTTCGTGCCGCGCGAGGGAGTCGCATTATATCCTGAACGGCGACACCGAACAGAGAGAAGAGTTGCTGGCTGGAGTGATTGAATCTGGTGTAAGTACGATGGTGCAAAACAACTCACCAGACGCAAAACGCTCTCACATGACGGCGTTCATGTCGGACAACGACGGTGCGACGTGGAAAGGTAGGCGGCTATTTGATGAACGAGAGTCGCCGTATCCCGACCGTATTCAGGCGGAAGCCGGCTCGCTTTTCGTCATCTACGACCACCAGCGTCACACACTCAACCGCGCCGGCAGGCGGGGAGTAGGCTCCGTACAGATTGCCGTGTTTGGCGAAAAAGACGATTGGGCAGCATGCTGAGTTTTGTCTGCGGAGTGTGCCACCCCGCCGCCGTTCCGGCACAGTTCGTATAGCCACACGTCCTCAACACCCCATTGCCAGAGCAGCGTCGCTGCGCTCCTTCGGCCTAATCGACAAACTTCAGATCAGTATGCGCCTCAAGAAAACGGATCGCAAAAAGTTATTCCAGCAGCCGATCCGGCATGGCGGTAAGGACGGCCTCGTAGAAATGCCGCACGACTCCGATCACGTGTCGACAGTAGCCAGGCTTCAGTATGATCTGCTTCGACATTCCGATCTGGATCAGCTTCTTGTTATTTTCGGCGTACGCGAGCAGCTTCTTCGGGATTTCCCTGGTCTGGCCGCCGTGAGTGTACCGGTTCCGCAGTTCGTTCATGCGGCAGATTTCTACCCACTCTGTGCACTGGTCCGGAAACCGAATACCGGCGACCTCCTTTAGGCACGCCTTCGCCTTGAAGATTCCTCTATCTTTCCGGTTGGCGGTGTGAGACTCATGCAGGCCACCGTATTTGTGGGTGCAATCGCACAGAATGATCAATCCCTTCTCGAGAATACAATACAGGTGAATGAACGCCGTCTGGCGGACGAGGCTCGGGAAGGCATGGTTTAGCGAGTGATAGATATTCGAGTGCTCGTGGTAAAAAGCATCCACTTCGTCTTCTGCAAGCCCAAGAGGCGTTTCCTTGGGTTGGTTTTCCTCGCGTTCCAACTGCTCCTTGAACGCACGCTCAACGGTTTCGACGTAGCCTTCAAGCTCGTCGAGCTGCATCTTCATGGTCACGCGGCGCATCAGACGATTTGTGATTCCGGCCTCTCGCAGTCTTTTGACGACACCGCTCTTCTTCGTTGCCATTTAAGTCTCTGTGAGATTCCGCGAAACGGCGACGGTCCTATCGCTTTTGAAAGATTTCCGACATGACGAGTCGTTCGATCAACGTCCGGAGTTGATAGTCGTCGTGTCTGCTGGCCTGGACGATGGCGTGGATGTGAGGGGCGTCGTCGATCGTCATCACTCGGCGGAGGGCGAACGTCGCGAGTTGTTCCACGAACGCTTCCGCGAAGCGGTCGAGGTCGCCGGCCAGCAGTTGTTTGAACTGCTCGGGACCATCGTAGGAACGGCCATCAGAGAACGAT
>CAUZFZ010000023.1:0-86357 GCA_963579025.1 Planctomycetota bacterium
CGGACATGGGACAGGAAATGAAGTCCCCCCGCGACATCCAGCCGCCAACGCGGCAAACTCACACTCAACAACAACTTACGTCAGCATAACCACCGCCACGTAAAGGGATCACGCCCGCAGTCTCGCGAGGAACCTCATGAAAGACCAGTCTCAACCTGCACCACGACGATTCATCGGCATCGATTGGGCCGACAAGGAGCATGAAGTTTTCGTCATTGATGAAAGCGGTCGCGGCCAGGCCGAGACCCTGGAGCAGTCGCCGGAAGCCATCGAACAGTGGCTCAGTCGCCAACTGGTCGACGGTCCCATCGCCATCATGCTCGAACAGTCACGCGGAGCGCTGGCCTATGCGTTGATGCTCAGGGAGAACGTCATCCTCTACCCGGTCAATCCCAAACAGTTTTCACGCTATCGGGAAAGCTATTCCAACGCCGGCAGCAAGAGCGATCCATCCGATGCGAGGCTGCTGGCCAGAATGCTGTGCGAGCGAATCGACACGCTCACGCCGTGGACACCCGCCAGCGACAACACGCGGTTATTGGCGAGACTCTGCGAGGTGCGGCGGCAGACAGTCGACGAACGCTCGCGCATCGTGCAACAACTGACCGACTGCCTGAAATGCAGTTTTCCGCAGGCGCTCACGTGGCCTGGCGTGAAATCGTTTTCGCCGTTGATGCTCGAAATGCTGCGTCGCTGGCCGGACCCGCGTCAGTTGAAAAAAGCTGATCGACGCGTGCTGGTTAAAGTGTTCAACGAGCACGGGCTGAAGAACAGACCGCCCTACGACCCCGACCGCTACCTCACCACGATCCAGGCAAAGAACCCGGCCATCCATCATCCCATTCCTGCCCACATGAAATCCTGTCATCCTGAAATCCAAAAGTAATCGCACAACAACACTTGAAAAAACCTCAGATGTCTTCGCGGCTTGATCGGCTTTGTTCGCAGAGGCAGCGCGGCAGATCCAGTGGGCAGAATTGCTGCTGCTGCTTGGTCACTGCACACGTCAGGCGATGCTCTAAGGGGACATGTCGCCGCTGACCATTTTCGACGCTACGCCAGGATCTTATCGATTACCGTTCCGTGAACGTCGGTCAGTCGGAAGTCGCGGCCTGCGTAGCGGTAGGTCAATCGCTCGTGATCGAAACCGAGCAGGTGAAGCATCGTCGCATGGAGGTCGTGGACAGAGACAAGGTCCTCCACGGCACGGAACCCGAAATCATCCGTGGCTCCATAGATGGTGCCGCCTTTGATCCCGCCCCCGGCGAGCCAGTTCGAAAAGCCCCAGTGATTGTGATCTCGCCCCTGCGCCGCACCCGCACCGTTCTGGCTCATTTCGACCGACGGCGTTCGACCGAACTCACCGGTGCACAAAATCAAGGTCTCGTCGAGCAGTCCGCGCTGCTTGAGATCGGTGATCAATGCGGCCAGTCCCTGGTCACATTCACGGGCCACGTTGCGGTGAGTTACTTTGATGTTGGAATGGCTGTCCCACGGTTGCAGATTGCCGTGCCAGGTCTGCACAAATCGCACGCCGCGTTCGATGAGCCGACGGGCCAATAGAAGTTGCCGATTCTGCGGACCGTCGCCGTACATGCGAATAATATGCTCAGGCTCCTGCTGGACGTCGAACGCGTCCGTCGCCTCGAGCTGCATTCGATAGGCAAGTTCAAAGGAGCGGACTCGGGCTTCAAGTGCGGCTTCATGCGGCCGCGCTGACAGATGCCGCGCGTTCAACGTCTGGAGCAGATCGAATTGTGCCTTCTGTTCCGGCGGTGTCAGTCGATCGTTGTGGACGTACTCAATCAACTTCTTTGGATCAGTCTTCGAAGTGTCGACGTGCGTGCCCTGATAGACGCCGGGAAGAAAAGCCGATCGCCAGTTACCGGCGCCACCCACCGGCAGACCACCGGGGCACAGTGCGACAAACCCGGGCAGATTTTGATTCTCCGAGCCCATTCCGTAAGTCAACCAGGAACCGAAGCTTGGTCGCACGAGACGCTGGTCACCGGAATTCATCAACATCAGTGACATCTCGTGATTCGGCAATTCGGCGTACATCGACCGGATAACGGCCATGTCGTCCACACACTTTGATAAGTGCGGAAAGATGTCGCTGACAGGAATCCCGCTGTCCCCATGCTGCTTGAACGGAAAGGGCGAAGGAAGTGCGACACCGGTCCTGCGCTCTGTCTGCAGGTTTGAAAAGGGCAGCATCTGCCCGGCACGCTTCGTCAGCTCTGGTTTTGGATCCAGCGTATCGACCTGGGACATGCCTCCATTCAGGAAGACATGAATCACATGCTTTGCCCTGCCGGCGAAGTGGGCTCCGAAATCGGCGGTGCAGCCATCTCGACTGAGAAGATCAGCCAATGCAAGCGAGCCAAATCCCATTCCGCTCCGTTGCAGAAATGAGCGACGCGAGCAGTTCGGTTGATTTTCCATGGTACGGTTCCCGATTCACCATCGCCGACGTGGCGCCGACGTTTACATCGCGACGGCTTGCAGTAAATCAACTAGTCCACGAAGACAAACTCGTTCGCAGCAAGCAGGACGTGCGCGAGGCGCTGCCACGGGATTGTTTTCGAATTCTCAATCTGTGAGTCCAGGTAACGAACCGCCAGCTTCAACTCATCCGGGTGAGGCGCACGAGAATACGCTCGCTCGTACAGCACACGCACGCGATCTTCATCAGTCTTTGCCGACACGACCGACTCCAGCGAGGCGAATGCTGCGGCCCGGTCCTGAATGAAGGCGGAATTCAATGCGAACAGAGTCTGCTGCGGCACGTTCGTCTCAGGACGTACGGCCGTGCAGGAATTAGGATTTGCCATATCAAACGTACTGGCAAAGCTGGACACGATGTCCCGGTTCACAAAACCGTAGACGCTGCGACGTGGCACAATTGGCTGGGACAGGAGATCGAACGGCCGGCCTCCCATGGTTGTGTCGAGCTGTCCAGCTACTGCCAGCATTGCATCCCGCATCGCTTCCGCTTCGAGCCGGCGCCGCGGCATTCTCCACAGCAATTCGTTCTCGGGATCTTTCACACGCGATTCGGAGTTCTCGACGGCCGCCTGCTGATAGACCGACGTCAGCATGATGCGACGATGCAATTGCTTGATTGACCAGCCGTCACCGAGAAGCTTCGTCGCCAGGTAATCGAGCAGTTTCGGGTGTGTGGGTGGCCGGCCGCGAGTTCCAAAGTCATCTGGCGTGCGAACCAGTCCGCGACCGAAATGATGTTGCCAGACCCAGTTGACGATGACACGCGTGGTCAATGGATTGGCTGGGTCCAGGATCGCCTGTGCCAGTCCGAACCGCCGTTTGCCGTTCGAAAACGGCTTGAGATCCGACCCGGACAATGCTGTCAGAAAACGGGCCGCGACTGGCTTACCTCGGTCAATCGGATTTCCTCTGACAAAGACGTATGAGTCCTCTGGCCGTTTGTCTTCGCGAATGGCCATGGCCCGCGGTGGCGAACCAGGGGACGTCAGATGCAGGTTGTGAATGGACCCTTTGAGCCCGGTCACGTTGTCGCGAATCGGTCGATTCAACAACGTGACTGCAATGTCATCCGGCATGGCTGTGGGTGTGCCCGGAGCGTACAGGTGTCGTCGCAGTTGCCGATTGATGGGGCTGTTGACATCACGATGGCGTGGGTCCTCGTCGGGGACGACCTTCGAATCGGTTCGCGATTCAAGCGACGTCGCCAGCAGCGCACGCAGCCATTCCTGATGCACTGCAGCAAGAACAACTCCGTAAGCATCAGCGACCTCTGACAGCGACGACGGCTTACTCTTCGTAATCGCATTCAGAATGCGAGGGTTCCAACGAGGCGCTTTCGTCTTGAGCAACTGCATCGCCGGGAGCTTTGTCAGGTCACCGTTTTCCTTAATGAGCGACTGCACTAATTCACGACACCGATCGGGAAACTCATCAGTGGCGAGCTGAGACAGCCGCAGCCACAGGCCGAAGACCGCATCATCCTGGGATAAACTGGCGAGGTACTTCCGCCAGCGTTCCAGCACCAGCGGGCGCAGATCATCCGTGCGGTACGAGAGAAACACCGACGAGAGATCCTGTTCGGGAACTCCACTGGCCAGCTCGCTCAGGTAGGCGCCGATCTGCATTCGCAGGCGACCGCGCATGACGACGCTTTGCTCGCGAGCCATGTCGTCGAGCAATTCCTGTCGACGCGACAGTTCCTGCTGGTATTTGCGGTGCGATTCGCTGTCGGACGGCTGGCCGAGTACGGGTAACAATGAGGGGGAACGACTACTGGCCAGAGTGGCATACAACGCGTAGTAATCGTCGGTGGGAATGGCGTCGTACTTATGGTCATGACACCGCGCACAGGCAACGGTCAGACCCAGCAGTCCGCGTGTTACCACATCGATCTGGTCATCGATGGTGTCGTGCGGGTTGCGGTACTGCATGCCGACCGTCAGGAAACCAAGCGCGGCCAGAGACGGATCGTTGTCTTCCTTTTCCAACTGATCGGCAGCCAGTTGCTCGGTGACGAACTGGTCGTACGGCAGATCGGCATTGAACGCTCGGATCACGTAGTCACGATAAGTGAAGGAGAATGGAAACTTCGTGAATCCGATGGCACTGCCGCCATGCGTGTCTGCGTAGCGGGCAATATCGAGCCAGTGCCGCGCCCAGCGTTCACCGTATCGAGGCGAATCGAGCAACCGATCCAGGACTTTCTCAAACGCACGCGGAGAATCATCATTGATGAACGCCACAACGTGTTCCCACGCTGGCGGGAGTCCGATCAGGTCAAATGTTGCACGGCGAATGAGCTGCTGACGACTGACGGGCGGTGACAGAGTCAACCCATGCTCTCGCAGTGACGCGACGACGAAGCGATCGATGTCCGTGGTCGTGGAATCGCCACTCTCCGGGATTTCTGGCTTTCGAATCGGTTCGAATGCCCAATGTCCTTCGTACTCGGCCCCGTCCAGTATCCATTGACGGACGAGCGCAATCTGCTTCGAAGTCAGTGACTTACCAGCATCAGGTGGCGGCATGCGCTCGTCAGGATCGTCGGACGTGATACGACGAAACAGCTCACTGGTCTCGGGTTGTCCGGGGACAATTCCCGCGTGACCGTCACGCACGGCAACGGCGTCCTTGCGCAGGTCGAGACGAAATTCGCCCTGGCGTTTTCGTTCGTCCGGTCCATGACACTGCAGGCAATGCTCCGCCAGAATCGGGCGAATCTGAGAGTTGAAGCGAATGTCATCAGCTCGGCAGTCAGCCGACAGGATTGCACCAATCACGATAAAACTGCTCCGGGCGGTCGGACAAATCCGACGCGCCAGAGCAGACAAGATCGCTCGATCAGGCAGTAGGTTGATCATGCTCAGTCCAGCCCGTTTTTCGACAGGTTGATGGGTGACGCTCAGCAACGGCGGCCGCGAGCCGTGCCACGATCGCCAACGGCCCAGTATATCCGGGCCAGCCGAGTCGCTCCCAGAGTTCGGCAAATGATCAGCACGCTCGGTCTTGTCGTCTCTGGATGAACGGGGCACTGTCGACGTATCCGACAAGAGTCGTAGGTCTGTGGCGGGAACACTAATCTGCGTTCATCTCCACTGATCAGATTAGTGACGATCAGCGAAGATTAGTGTTCCCGTCCATCAGAATTCGCTGGCCTTCAGGCACAGGATGCGCCTTATGAATGTCTACCTTGCTGAGTTTGTCGGAACGACGCTGCTGGTCCTGCTGGGCAACGGGGTGGTGGCGAATGTTGTTCTGCGGGACACGAAAGGCCACGAGGCCGGCTGGATCGTGATTACAGCCGGCTGGGGATTCGCCGTGTATACGGCGGTCCTGTGTGTCGGCGAGGTCAGCGGAGCACACATCAATCCCGCCGTCTCGATCGGTCTGGCAGCGGCCGGTGTCTTTGAATGGAGTCTGGTGCCAGGTTACATCGCCGCGCAAATGGTCGGAGGAATCGTTGGCGCGAGCCTTGTGTTCGTCTTCTATCAGCCACATTACGCCCGCACGGATGACGCCGACGCGAAGCTCGCAACTTTCTGCACGGCACCAGCGATCCGTCAAATGCCGCACAATTTTCTGTGCGAGCTGATCGCCACATTCGTTCTGCTTTATGCCGTCCTGCTGATGAGTGACCCGGTCGTCAGTCTGACATCCACACAGGAAGTGTCTGTTGGGCTGGGTTCGATTGGTGCGCTGCGTGTTGGATTGATCGTGTTTGCGATCGGCATGTCTCTGGGAGGCACGACGGGCTACGCGATCAATCCCGCACGGGATTTGGGACCGCGAATCGCACACGCGCTGCTTCCGATTCCCGGAAAGCGCGACAGCGACTGGACTTATGCAGCCATTCCCGTCGCCGGTCCGATTGCCGGCGCGTTACTGGCCGCACTGCTGTACCTCTCACAGAACAACGCTGTCTCCTCCTGATGAGGGCCGGACCAGTTGAGCTTCATTTGCTCTCGACTGATCCACCGTCATCCGCAAAATCAGCGTCATCCGCGGCCCCTTCTTCAGACGGCGGGCTTCTGCTTCGGTCGTTTCCAGATCATGCCGTCGTATGCATAGTGCAGGAACGAGACGACCAGATTCACGCAGGCCCACGCCATGTAGAAGCGACCTTTCAGCAGCACGGCGCTCAGGACGCAGAATGTCATGAAGGTGATCAGTGTCACGGCCCAGCGAGGCATGAACCACACGAATGGCTTCTTCGAATGCAGCGGTTTGTTCTTCTGAAGCGACCAGCTCACGATGGCCAGGTACTCGACCGAGTGAAACACGGACGCCGCCATGGCGCAGCCAAACCGCAGGGCAAACTGGTCCTGTCGTGTGGCGTAAAGCATCGTTCCATACAGAGTCCACACGCTGAGCAGATACACGATTCGAGCGATCGCTGCCGGGCGGAAATCGAGCACTTCACGCACCAGCAAAACCAGAGGCAATGCGATCACAGCCCAATCCAGCACGGAGAGCCAGTTCATGGTCGTGATCAGCCAGCCCAGATACTCGGTGCCGTTATCGAGCGTGGGTACCGTGGTTCCCGTGAGTCGAAAAATGGCGAACACTGCCAGCGTGCGAAGGACCAGCTTGTCCAGCAGACCGGTTGACGTACTCTCGGGGCGAGCCATCCGGTCGTAGATACGTGCGATGCCGCCGTGTTGAGCGGCGAAATGCCACGCATTCCACAGCCAGTCAAAAGCCATCAGCAATGCGAGTGTGCCGAAGCTGGCCTGGGTTAACGACACCGCAGCCATTGCAGTGATCGCGATGCTGATGAACGCATAACGGCGGGACTCGAAACGTTGTCTGTCGCAGAAGACCAGAGCCAGAGTGATCCAGCGATGCGGCATGATGACGAAGTACGCAACGAGAAACCCAAACGCCTGCGCTGCGGGCTGGTCGGCGATGAGCATCGAGAGACCGACAATCAGGGGCCATCCCACATTTGCAATCACCAGCAAATCGAGCGGTCCGTTGAACATCCAGCGAGGTGCGGCCTTGGTGGCTGCCGAAGCAGACCGGGACGGTGCGGCGATGGTCGACATGGTTTCGCTTCCGATGAGGTCAGCAATCAGGTTCGACGTCGGGCAGCAGAGACGGCACGATCGTCAAATCCCGAATGGGCTGAGGTCATGGACCGGGTCCAGAAACTCTCAATGCAAACCTAGCTCGCAGTTGGGCCAACGGCGGCGAAAATCCGGTCAATCTGTGCAACACGCATTGCAGGGAAAACGACACGACCTGCGGCCATTGCGGATTAGCGCCGGGCGGCCATGATTTTCGGGCAGTTTCTCGCCGAAGCGGTGCTGCGCGATTAGATTCCGGCCATGAGCGAGCACTCTCAGGTTACACCGAAGACCGATTCTCAAACGACTTCGCAATCGCTGACTCCAGCAGCGGCAGCCACAATGCTGCAAGAGCTGGCGAATAGCCTTTCGGCTGTGATTCGCGGTAAGCAGGAAGCCGTCGATGTGCTGATCACCGCAGTTCTGGCGGGTGGCTCGGTCCTGATGGACGACGTACCCGGTGTCGGAAAGACCACGTTGGCCAAAGCGCTGGCCCGGTCGGTCGATGTCGCCTTCAATCGGATTCAGTTCACGCCCGACCTGCTGCCGTCAGATATCCTGGGGGCATCGATCTACAATCCGGTCGACGGGACGTTCACGTTTCGTAAGGGGCCGATCTTCTGCAATGTCCTGCTCGCCGACGAAATCAACCGGGCTTCGCCACGGACTCAATCCGCGCTTCTAGAAGCCATGAGTGAATCGCAGGCGACGATTGAAGGAGTCTGCCATCCGTTGCCATCGCCGTTTCTGGTCGTGGCGACACAGAATCCGATCGACTTCCACGGAACCTATCCGTTGCCGGAAGCGCAGCTCGATCGGTTTCTGGTGTATCTGAATCTGGGATACCCGGATGCCGTCACCGAAACCGACATCCTGTTCGATCAGGCCATTGCCCATCCCATCGAATCCGTGCGGCCTGTCCTCAGCCAGGACGACATCATTTCGCTGCAGCAGGCGGTCCGTCGGGTTCACGTGGACCGCTCCGTAGGCGATTACATCGTCGCGTTGATTAACCAGACACGAAACGACAACCGACTGAAGCTGGGAGTCAGTCCGCGGGGTTCGCTAATGCTGTTCCGAGCCGCCCAGGCTGCGGCGTTTCTGGCCAGGCGTGACTACGTGACGCCGGACGACATTCAGCAGATGGCCAGATACGTCTTGCCCCACCGAATCGTGCTGACATCAAAAAGCCGATACGGCAGCGTCAGCCGGCAGGATGTGATCGCCGAGATTCTGGCCGACGTCAAAGTGCCGACTTAGAATCGCTGCAGCCTTGCCTTCCATGGCGTCGGGACAATCCGAATTTCGACGGTCGTGTCCTCAATCAGCCACGCTCTCAGCGAGGATCTTCTTGTATGCCTCCCGAGCCAGGTCGTATGCCGCTTTCGCTGCCTCTCGCTCGGGTTTCCGAATCTGTCCCTGCTTGGCGTTCCAGCAGACGTCGACGGCCTTGATGCACCACTCGGCACTGCGACGGCTGGCACGGACCGGCTTGTCGGCCACGTTGACGTAAATTGGATTGGTGTGGACTGACGGCAGAATACGAACCGCAATCCAACTGGAGTGATCGATGTCGACGTCGAAGTTCAACGAGTGAGATGAGCCGTCGGCGACAATCTCCTGCGTGGCGACCGGATACCCGTTGACGATCAACTCGACAGGCACCTTGCGTGATTCACCCACGCGACTGCGCTCGATGTGCCAGTACGGTTTCTGATCGAGCCGTCGGTTGCGGATGGCTTCGGTCTCGGGTGTTGGCTTGTCAGCCAGCATGGCCGCGACTTCACACGACACGTTGACCTTGCCCGGCTCTTTCAGGTCGAGCTGACTGAGTGTCTGACCCTTCTTTGTATGGCCGAGCGACACGTCGTTCACTTTGAAGTCAAATACATGGCTCATTCCGTCGCCACAGTATGTGCGGCCGTCCTTCACTCCGAGGATCCAGTTGTCGAAGTTGAGATCCTCATTGGGATCAAGCTGAACGTAGACTCGCCCCAGTCCGACCTTGTCTCCGTAGATGCAGGGAAAATCAGTCTCACCGCTGATGACCGCGCGGTAACCGCAATTCAGCGTGTGGTACCAGATGTTGAGTTCCCAGATGGACGGCGTATCCACCGACGAGATGAAGTGGCACACGTCATGGGCGACGGTCACGATGTATTCATTGGCACCGATGCTGTCGAACGGCGGCATCGCATAGTCCGGCAGCGTGTCCGCCGCTCGGCCACCCCGGGGAAGTAACCGGCGTTCTCCGACCAGGGGCAGGCGTGAGCCATCAGGCGCGTAGTCCGGCAGAGCCAGTCCCCAGCCGCTGTGGCTGTAACCAACAATGCCATCCTGTTCCTTGCCCCACTTGAGGACGGGCAGTGTCCAGCTTGGCCATTCTTCGAGGACTTTCGTTCCGGGATAGTCGTCGTCTTTCAGACGCAGCAGACACAGATGACCGGCGTGCGATGACGGGAATCCGGAGATCTCGATGTCGTAGCGCATCAGGTAACGGGGTTTAGACAGCGCCGATGTCTGTCCTTCGAAGTACTGCTTCTGGTGATACCAGCACGGGCCCCATGTGAGCACGCAGCCGACGTTGAGGTCCTCGCCGAGGATGTGCTTCATCATGTCGGCTGGCGAGACGCCTTCCGTCGGGGCGTCGTAATGAGCGCATCCGGCCGCATGTACGTGATGATCTCCCGAGAACCAGCCGCGCTTTGCCGGGTGAATCCATCGTTTCAATGGAAAGTTCGCCTTCTGGCTCACTCCCTGGCTCTTGACCTTCAGATCGTGCGTCTTCACGACATACTCGGGACCGCGCGTAACCTGGACTGTGTAGTCGCCAGGCGGCAGATGCACGGACTCGCCGTCGGCCCGGTAGACCTGATTGTGAAAGAAGAAGTCCGGGGCGAGTCGTCGGGCGGGATTCGGATAGATTCGGTTCAGCTTGTCGCGGATCACAAACCCGGCCGTCGTCGGTGAGCCATCTTCGTCCTTCACGCCGAGCGACACTTCAACGGCCGGCACACAGTTAAACAGGATCGGCACGGAATTCCGAAACCCAATGTCCTGAGTTCCCTGTCCGACATTAAAAGCCAACTGAGCTTCGCGGCGTCCGACATCCCGGCTGTAGAGCTGGATGATTCGATACTCAACGGAGAGCCCCGACAGGTTTTTCTTCAGCGGTTGACCATCGACCATCGTCAGATCCAGAAACCGACCGGGAATCTGATCCGGCTTCACCAGTTTGTCGTCCGTCTGTGGACGCTGTCGGCCCCCGCTGCGACCTCGTTGATAAATCAGGGCCGCGTTCGGACTCTCAGCCTGCAGGACAGCCGTCACACCAGCTTCGTTCTCGACCTTGACCAGAAACGTCCGCCAACCCTGCTGCACGAGTTCCTTGGCGGCCGCGCCTTCGGCCACCTTCACGCGACTTTCGGGGTTAATGTTCACGACCGCCAGACAGTACGCGTCGAGCACCTTCTGAATCCCAAGTACGGACTTCAGCCGACTTACGTTTTTCATCGCGGTCGTCAGCACCGCCAGATCGTCTTCGGCCAGTGGAGAACCTGCATAGGTCATTGCTTCCACCAGTCGCTCGGTAGCCGCCACCAACGGCTGCTGTTCCACCGTCGTAATCGGCTCTGCACAGGCTGAGCGTTGAAGACTGAACGCACCTAACAGTGCGGCGAACAGAACAGACAGAAAAAAACGGCGTGGGTCGAGCATGGTCTGCCTCCAGATTGCGGTGAGATGGCGCGTCACTGAACCGCACGTTAGCCATGAACGCATCTGGCGTGGAGGGATCACCAATAGATGCAACGCTGTGAAGCATTTTCTTGCGGAGAAAACAGGACGTTCGTGGTAGCCGAAGTCGCCAGACTTTGGCTGTCCGGTTCGGCCCGATCGGCCAAAGTCTGGCGGCTTCGGCTACGAAAATGCTTCACAGCGTTGCCACAGATGGCGTCATCCCGTGGGGAGATCAGGCCTGGATCTCAGACAGTATCCCTGTGCTGTCTGCATACGATTCACTTGCGATGCCCAGGGCATGCAACTGAGTCAACCAGAGATTCGCCAATGGAGTGCCAGTCTTGCAGTGGACGTGCTTGCCGAGCTTCAACGTTCCGCCTCCGCCGCCTGCGACAATCAACGGCAGGTCGTTGTACTGATGAGTCGTCCCATCACCCATGCCGGCTCCCAGTGTGAAGATGGTGTTGTCGAGCAATGTTGTCCCATTGGCTTCCTCAATGCTGTCCATTCGTTCGAGCAGCCGTGCAAACGTCAGGACGTGGAAGTTGTCCAGCTTCAGGAGATTCTCCAGATGGTTTTGCGGGGCGTGTGTCATGGCGTGATGACTGTGCGGCTTGTCGAGGATTCCCTCCCAGTTCGTAGGTGTCGTCCACCGTTCCGGGCCCACCATCATCGTGCCAACATTCGTCAGTCCGCTCTGCAATGCGGTGACTAGTAGGTCGCCCATCAGGTGGATGTACTCATTGCGAGGCAAATACTCAGCCGGACGTTCGACCTTTGCGGCGGCCAGTTCGGATTTCATTGATTCAATTCGATCCATCCGCGTTTCGATCGTCCGGATCGCTTCGAAGTACTCGTCGAACTTGCGTCGATCGGCGGAGCTCAACCGCTGTTGGAGCTGACGGGCGTTGCCGAGGGCCAGATCGGTGATGTTTCGGAAACGCGTGTTGGCTTTGGTACCGAACAGCCGGTCGTAAACCTTGCGCGGGTTTCTCATTGATGGGGCAACGTGGCCGGTGCCATACCATGACATGTTGTCGAAGTAGATGGATTCGATGTTGTTCTTGTGGTCGTTGCAGCTCAGCTCAAGTGTGGAGTAAGGCGTCATCTGCCCGATGCTGTCTCCGGCAATGTGGTCCAGAGTTCGAGCGAGTGGATAGGCGGAGTTCCTGACCTCGAACGGCGCAACGCTGGTCAGGAAACAGGACGCGCACTGAGCATGCGAGTCGGTCCCGTGCTGGAAGATGCGATCCAAGCCGGTGATCAGCGAGACCTTGTCGCGCATCTTGTGAAGCGGAGCCAGCGTCGGTGTGAATGTCAGTGGGTGGCTGCCGGCCGGAACAGACTTGCCCTCGAATCGCCAGACGTTGTTCTGACCGGCGAACTTCGGCAGCGGCCGATCGCCCTCGCCGGGGAAGAAGCCCCGCCGAGTGATCCCGTTCGGGAGGTAAAAGAAGGCCAGACGCTGGACCGGACCGGACGCCTTAGTGTCGGCGTCGGCTGCGCACCGGCTGGCATAACTCTCGAGCCACGGCAGACTCAGTGCGGCACCGCCGGTACCGGCAAGAAACCGGCGTCGTGAAACGGGGCGGGATGATTTGTTGTTGTTCATATCGAGAGTTGTCCTTTGCTCGAGCAGCGGTAGGGCCGGTTCCCACCGGCCGATTCCGTGCGCATTGAAACTGGCCGGTGGGAACCGGCCCTACTTTTCTCCCGCAGCCTCACGTGTGTTCTTATGAAGAAACGGTTCGCTCATCGCGACACTCTTAAGCACGGCACGCAACTGGTCCTTGCCCGCCATCGCCTGTGCAGTGATGTCGTCCAGCGCGGGTGAATCGGCGGGCCCGAGTTCGCGACCGAGTGCGTAGGAAAGCAGATGAGAGACGAACCCGCGGATGAATCGGCTTTTCTCCAGAAGAATCAGGCGCTTGAATTCGACGACCGTGTTGAATTCGTGCTGATTGAATAACACTCCACTGACGTCCACCTCGCGGCCGTTCTCGTACTTGTCCCGCCAGATTCCAGTGGGACCGTAGTTCTCCAGCGCAAAGCCGAGCGGGTCGATCGTGTTGTGACAGCCAGCACAGTCGGCGCGTTTTCGATGCACGGCCAGGCGTTCGCGAATCGTAAGTTTCGCCAGTTCCTCCTTGTCGACTTCCGGCAGAGGCGGGACGTCGGCTGGCGGCGGCTCTGGCGGATCATTGAAGATCACAGCGTTCACCCAGGCTCCGCGAGTGATCGGCTGAGTGCGTGTGGGCGTGGACGTCATGGTCATGACTGCTGCGTTGGTAATCACGCCACCTCGACGCGGGTCGTCCAGCGGAACACGTTTGAAAACCTGTACCTGAACGTCGTGCCCTGATTTTGACTCTCCCTCGTAATTCTGGCGGAGCATGTTGCTCTGCCAGGTGAACTTCGGGTCCAGGAGATCCACGATCGACCGGTCTTCAATGTAGACCGTCTCGAAGAGCAGCAGTGGCTCGGACATCATATGCAGACTGGTCCGGTATCCACGGTAGTAGAAGTACGGGAACTTCTTCGGATCAGGGATCGAAGTAATCAGTCGATCCAACTGCAGCCATTGGGCGGGGAAGTTATCGCAGAATCGACTTGATCGTCGGTCGTCCAGCATCCGGTCAATCTGCGCACTCAGAACTTTGGGATCGCTCAGCCTGCCAGATTCGGCAAGATCCAGCAACGTGTCGTCGGGGATGCTGCTCCAGAGGAACTGAGCCAGACGTGAGGCCAGTTCGAAGTTATCCAGGCGCTGGCGATTCTGGCCTTCGCTGTCCGGCTTCTCCTTGTCGGTCGTCTCGTAGAAATAAAGGAAGTCCGGCATGCCGATGATGGCTCCGACCACGGTGCGCATCGTGCCCTCATACGAAGCCCCGGATGCAAGCTGGCCTTCCGCGAACTTTGTGAAACGATCGAGTGTTTTCGGGTCGACGGGCCGACGAAATGCGCGACGGAGCAGCTTCTCCAGTCGGGAGCGCAGGGCGTCCTTCTCGTCGACCAGGGGCGGGGCGGGTTTCGGTTTTGCTTCTCGCCTAGTGACCTCGATGTAGTCCATGCCAAACAGGTAGCTTGTTGACTGATCCTTCTTGCCCACACACTTGATTCTCAATGTGTGTACGCCGGTGCCTATCTTCAGGTCGGCGATGTCGCGGTCAGCGGCTCGGACGACTTTCGGATCGTACAAGTCGATCGCTTTTCCGAGTTTCACGTCGTCCAGGTACAACTCGAAGGTGCCATAGTCGGGTGCTTTCGTGAAGCCAATGCGAAGGCCGCGGCCAGTCTGAGTCGCGTCAAATGCCAGTGTTATTTCAAGGCCCTGTTTTCGACACATCCAGATGAGTTGAGTGTCGCCGCTCCAGTCTGGTCCCCAGCCGCTCATCTTCTGTGACCAGACACGCCCCTTCGGTGTCCCGACAACTTTGATCGGGCCTCCCTCTTCAGCTTCGTACCTGCCTTCGACCGGGCCTCGGACTGACTGGCCAGGCGGCGCGAACAGGCGATCCCAGATGCGACATTCCCGAGAATTGAGGTCCGGGCTTTCCACGATCGTCTGACTCAACTCAAGAAACGACTCCATCAGCAGTGGCGAGAGAGTCAGGTGGTCGGCCCGATTGTCAAAACCGTGTTCGGCGCGTTTATCCTGAGGAAAGGCCGCGACACCCTTGAACCCTTCAGGGCGCTGATTGTCGATGTCCTTGGCAAGTGGACGACTTGAGACGCGGACGACCGCGGGCATTTTTCGTGTCGCTGGCCGGAAGTAATCCTCACGACGACGAAGCAGACGTTCGTTGAGCTGGAAGATGTCCCGATCCAGTTCGAGCAGATCAACAACGGCGTTGTTGTATTGAAACCGGTTCATCCGCCGGATCGGTGTGGGGTCGAATCCATGCTTCCTCAATGCCTCATCAAACAGCGTCCGGAGTTGCTCGACCATTTGCTTCCGCTTAGCGGCTGGAAGCGGCGGCTCGTCTTCCGGCGGCATCTGACGATCGCTCAGCACCGTAATCAGATTTTCGAGTAACCCGAGCCGATCGCGCAGGTCATCGTCTGATGTCAGCGCCAGCAGGTTGACCTTGCCTTCAATCTTCGTGCCTTCGCCGTGGCATTTGACGCAATGCATCTTGAACGCAGACTGCAGCGACGCCGAAGGCTCTTCGGCCAGTGACGGCGAGGACAGACAGATAGACAACGCCAGAACGATGGCAGTCGCGGCCGCGGTTCTCATAGTCTTCAATTCAAACTTTGGGGTAGCTCAGAATCCGGTCACAGCCAGTATCGTCAACTCATAGGAGCGGTTTCGCAATTGTCTTCCGGGAGTTGAGTCGTCTTCCAGCAACCCTATCGTCCGGACGGCGGGAACCATAGGTTTTCCAGCTCTGGGAGGTGCGTCAGCAATACGCCGGACGTCGGCGGCCACCCGGAAGCCCGTGGTGCTGGCCGCGTTCATCCCCAAGGAGCAGAACATGAGTCAAGAGGCCGTTACTGATTACCCCGTGCATGAGCTGATCTCCAAACGCTGGAGTCCTTACGCATTCGACGAACGACCGGTTTCGCGAGATGACATCTGTAGTCTACTGGAAGCCGCGCGATGGGCCGCGTCGTCATATAACGAGCAACCGTGGAGCTACATTCTGGCCACGCGAGAGGACCCAGAGCACTTTGCAAGAGTGCTCTCCTGTCTGGTTGAGCCGAATCAGGCCTGGGCGCAGGCAGCGCCGGTGCTGTTGTTGTGCTGCACAAACCTGAGTTTTGCACGCAACGGCAAACCCAACACCGCCGCAATCCATGACCTGGGATTGGCCTCGGGAAACATCAGCCTGGAAGCCACGGCCCGCGGACTTGCAGTGCATCAGATGATCGGCATCCTGCCCGACAAGGCTCGCAAAGTGTTCGCGGTCCCGGAAGGAGTCCAGGTAGTAACGGCGATCGCAATCGGATACGCCGCCAGTCCAGACAGTCTGCCGGATGGCCTGAAAGGGCGTGACACATCCCCACGTCAGCGAAAGCCCCAGACAGCTTTTGTATTCACAGGGCAGTGGGGAGTTGCTTCGCCGAAACGTGAATAGCCCCACGAGGCAACGCCGTTAAGGATTTTTGTTCGGAGAGAACGAAGCGGTTTAGTGTAGCTGCGTTCCCCGGCAGGCGGTCAGAGCGAAATATGCTCGGTCGCTTTAAGATGTCGTGACACAGCGGACGGTTTCTTCCGGCCTTTTCTACGAGATCACGGGAAACATGCCTGTGCGGATCGGACTGACGATCGTGTGTCTTGCAGTGTCGTTTGCCACGTCACTGCAATGCGCAGTCGGACGCGAGTCTTCGTACGCTCAGACTGTGTTGCGAGATAAGCCAGTCGTTTATCTGCAGTTTGACCAGCCAGCCGAGTCGTTCGGAAAGACCATTCGCGACGCCGTGGGTCCGCATCATGGAGCGGTTGCCGGCAAACTGCTGGCTGGCGACGGCGTCCCGGGGACCGGAGGACGTTCAGCGATCTTCGATGGCAGCACTTCGGTCGTCTCAATTCCTCATACTGCCGCGTTGAAGCTCGACTCGTTGTCGGTTGAATTCTGGTTCCGATCGAAGCAGGCGTTCGACGACACGTTCTGGCCAGGCAGTGCGACGTTGATCTCCAAAGCGACGCCCGGAGCCGGAACCAGTGACTGGACGATTAATCCCGCCTCGACCACGCGCGGTGATGATCAAGGTCGCCTGCTCGCGCAGTCAGGACCTCGCGGAAAGCCGAGTGATCTCTATCTGTTTTCGCCGGTTGGTCGACGACTGAACGACGACCGCTGGCATCACCTTGTGTGGACACGAGCGGACGACGGCAGCAGCCGCATGTATCTCGATGGCGAGCTGGTCGCGCAGGGGCACGATGGCGGGGGACCGATCAGCAACGAACGGTCGATTCAGATTGGCGGCGATACCGTTCATGAAGGCGCTCGCTATTTCGCAGGATCGATCGATGAAGTGGCGATCTATGGGAAGCCGCTGCCGCTCGAGCGCGTCCGCGATCACTTCGCTGCGGCCACGATCGCCGGCAAACTGCCCCCAGCCGCGACTGGAAAAGTCGATTTTGTCAGCGACATTCAGCCGATCTTCCGGCGACATTGTTTTGAGTGTCACGGACCGGGCCACGACGACGGTGGATTGAGCCTCGCCAGCCGAGCCTCGGCGTTCGAAGGCGGTAACAACGGTCGGGTGATCGTACCGGGTTCCAGTGTGGTCAGCAGGCTGGTCCATTTCGTGGCCGCGATCGATGAAGACCGAAAGATGCCGCCAGAGGGAGAGTCTCTTTCCGTCGACCAGATTGGGTTGATCCGCGCGTGGATTGATCAGGGAGCCGCCTGGCCGACGTCCGCTGATCTCGCGAGTCCGAAAACGGTGCTCGCACGACGTCACTGGGCGTTCCAGCCAATCAGACGGCCCGAACTTCCGGACGAACGCAGATTCGACTGGGTCCTCAATCCTGTCGACGCATTTGTGCTTGAGAAGCTCGTGGACGCCGGACTGGAACCGGCCCTTCCCGCCGATCGCGCGACTCTTCTACGACGTGCTTCATTCGACATCACGGGCTTGCCTCCCGAACCTGCGGACATTCAGACGTTCCTAAAGGCAGCGGATTCCGATGGTGCGTATTTGCAGACAATCGAAGACCTGCTCGAATCACCACACTACGGCGAACGCTGGGCACGCCATTGGCTTGACGTTGTTCGATACGCAGACAGTGCGGGCTTTGAACTGGATTCTTTCTATCACCACGCATGGCAGTATCGCGATTACGTCATTCGGTCGTTCAATGACGACAAGCCGTTCGACAAGTTCATCGTCGAGCAACTGGCGGCGGATGAACTGTGGCCCGACAACGAAGAACTGCAATTCGCCACCGGTCTGCTAACGGTCGGTCCGTACCGATATGAAGGCGGAATCGCCCGGCCCGAAGTCTCGAGATACGAGCGGCTGACCGACGTCGCCAACACCATCGGTACCGCTTTGCTGGGCGTGACCATCGGGTGTGCCCGGTGCCACTCGCACAAGTACGATCCGATCTCGCAGAAGGATTATTTCGGGCTCCACGCGATCCTCGCACCCGGCGAACTGTGGGATATGGAGCGAGAGAAGCGGATCGACAATTCCGCTGAACGCAAGAAGCCGCAAACGTGGGTCGTGAAGAATGTCGAGACGGCGCCCGTGATTCACCTTCTGCGTCGCGGTGAGTTGAGTGCTCCCGGCGCAGTCGCTCGGCCAGCAACGATTCGGTTTCTGCCCGGAGGCGGCGTCCTGGAAGAAGGGGACGCAGACAGTCAGAGACGTCGCACCAGATTCGCCCGCTGGGTTGTTTCGCCAGACAATCCGCTCACAGCACGAGTCCTTGCCAATCGCGTCTGGCAATGGCACTTCGGTCAGTCACTGGTGCCGACTCCCGATGACTTTGGCCTGCAGGGCGAGCCGTCCACACATCCGGAACTGCTCGACTATCTGGCCAGCGAACTCATCGAGAACAACTGGAAGTTGAAGCGCCTGCATCGCCTGATTATGACTTCCAACAGTTACCGAATGGCCAGCCGAGCCAATCGTGATGCCCGGTCACGAGATTACCAGAACCACCTGCTTTCCCGCTTTCCTCGCCGCCGTCTGGAAGCTGAGATTATCTGGGACAACCTGCATGCGGTGTCCGGGACGCTGAACCTTGAGCAGTTCGGTCCGCCTGTTGTGCCGCCTGTCGAAAAGAGTGCTCTGGAGTCCGTGCTTAATACCAACTGGAACGTCACAGCGGACAAACGGCAGTGGACTCGGCGCGGCATGTACGTCGTTGTACGGCGTTCGCTCCGCGTTCCGTTTTTTGAGACATTCAATACGGCTAATCCGACCACAAGCTGTGTCCGACGAGAATCGCCAGTGGTCTCCCCACAGGCGCTGACTCTATTGAACGGCGCAGTTGCCGGAACGGAAGCGCGAGCATTTGCCGGGCGATTGCTACGTGAGTGCGGTGACGACATCAGGAAGATCATCGAGCGTGCCTGGCTGCTGGCTTTCGGGAGAAATATCGACGAGACCGAATTGGAGCGCACGCTTGGTTTTCTGGCTGTTCGACAGAAGGCTCTTGAAAACCGTTTGACCGATGACCTTGCTCAACCACTCAACGCCCCCAACGATGTAGGTGGTGTCCAATTGCGAGCGGCTCTGGTCGAACTGTGTCTGGCTCTGATGAATACCAACGAGTTCATCTATATCGATTGAGGTAGCTGAACTCTGTGGCTCCAGGTTTGAGGTAGCTGGATTCGCAAGAATTCAGCTCTGGCACGGGAGACGGCTGAATTCTTGCGAATCCAGCTACGATCAACTCGGACCTGAGACTCAAACCTGGAACTACTGGAACTCGCGAGAGTTCAGTCGCGCGACCGGGAACACGTGAAGTCTCACGACTTCAGCTACGGCGGGACAATCATGCTGACACGACGACAAATGCTGGCTGAGTGTGGACAGGGAGCTGGACTGCTCGCGCTGGCTGATCTGCTGTCACGCGAGACGCTGGCGCATGAAGACGCGGAATATCAACTGCAGCCTGACCACTCGATGGCGCCGCGATCGGCGGCGTTTCCAGTCAAGGCAAAGAACATTATCTGGCTCTTCATGCACGGTGGTCCAAGCCAGGTGGACACGTTCGACGAAAAGCCTTTGCTGAAGAAGTTCGACGGTCAGTCGCCGCCCGAGGAGTTCCACAAGCTCAACCTGCAGTTCACCGACGTCAGCAAGCAGAAGCTGATGGCCAGTCAGCAGGAGTTTGGCCGTTACGGGGAATCCGGGCTGGCAATGTGCTCCGGGTTTCATCAACTGAGTCGACACGCCGACGATCTGGCCGTCCTGCGTGGCGTCCACCACGAAGTCTTCAACCACACGCCCGGTATCTTCCTGATGAACACCGGCGAATCGCGGATGGGTCGTGCGTCGCTGGGTTCATGGCTGACGTACGGACTGGGCTGCGAAACCGAAAACCTTCCCGCATACGTCGTCATGAACGATGGACCTCTTAAGCCGGGACCCGGCGTGTGGGGTAACGGTTTTCTGCCGGCGGTTTATCAGGGGACCAATATCAAGCCCGGGGCGGCTCCGATCGACAATCTGCGACCGCAGCCAGAACTCGCGGGAATCGATCAGCGAGGCACGCTGGACTTCGCTCAGTGGCTCAACGAACGCCACCGGAGTTCGCGACCGGGCGATAGTGATCTGGAAGCCCGCATCGCCTCGTACGAACTGGCATTCCGCATGCAGTCGACAGCACCGGAGGCCGTTGATCTTGCCAGCGAGTCAAAGGCCACGCGAGACCTGTACGGCAGCGGCTTCGGTGAACGCTGCCTGGTGGCGCGGCGACTGGTCGAGCGAGGTGTCCGCACGGTGCAAATTTACCACGGCTGCGGAGGAGGCGGTTGGGACACTCACGGAGACAACCACAATCGCCACGTCGATCTGATTCGCTCCGTCGATCAGGGATGCGCCGCGTTGTTGAGTGATCTCCGCAACCGGGGACTGCTCGAAGAAACGCTGGTCGTCTGGGGCGGCGAGTTCGGACGCACGCCGACCACCGAAGGCAACAACGGTCGCGACCACAGCCCGTATGGGTTTTCCATGTGGTTGGCAGGTGGAGGCGTCAAAGGCGGACAGGCGATCGGAACGACAGACGATTTCGGGTTCCGAGCCATCGACGACAAACTCCACGTCCACGGCCTGCACGCGACCATCCTGAAACTGATGGGCATCGACCCGGAACGCCTCGCCTTTCGATCGGCCGGCCTGGACCAACGCCTGATCGGCGTCGAAACACCAGACGACATCTATGATCGCCTGACGTGACATCAGTTCGCGACGATGCTCGTCAAGACTTGAGAACGGTTTACCGTCTCAGTCGCCAATAACCAATCCCGCCCGAAGCTGAGTATGAAACGAAAAACCCGGCCGCCAACAGGGAGGCCGGGTTTCGTGCGTCGGGGCGCCAGTCTGTCGGTCTATCGTTGCTGCCTCTGCCTCAACTTCCTTCGAAGTTCG
This sequence comes from Planctomycetota bacterium, assembly GCA_963579025.1. Lineage (GTDB taxonomy): Bacteria > Planctomycetota > Planctomycetia > Planctomycetales > Planctomycetaceae > CAUZFZ01. Next base: position 21,369 of record CAUZFZ010000023.1, read on the forward strand.
CTTTCTCCATACAACTTCTCGACGGCCTCGTGCAGCCGCACTTCGCGGAGCCGCGGGTTGAGGATGCTGTGATCGCGTTTGGGATTTGCAACCTGCCACGGGACCGGGGACGTCATACCCGGAGTCGTGCCTGTGCCGGGCAACAGATACAGCCGTTGCATTTCTTCCAGGCTGAACGGACGGGCTCCAACCCGGCCCATCACCGCGATGTGATTGCCGGCTTCGTCCACGGCGCGATCTCGATCCATACCCTCCGACAGAGCCAGAGCATGTCCACCGTGTGGAATCTTGAAACTGGCGACCAGTTCGGGAGTCGGACGAGGAGAGAATCCATCGTTACCGGGCGTGTTTGGAGACGTCAGTTGCACGATCCGGAATCCGTTCGCTCCATCCGCCAGGTAGGCGAATTCACTGGCGTACGTAATCCCCAGTCGCACGTCGTGCAGGTCATCAATCTCACCGTGTGCGTTGTAAACCTGATCGATCTTCGGCTCCAACGGGTTCTTGACGTCTGCAATGACCAGACCGTTATGCCCCGCGGCGATGTACGCATAGGTCCGGGCCACATAGACGTTGTGTACGTCGTCCATGGGAATCTTTGACGCGGGAACTGGATTCTCCGGGTCTGTCACATCGAGAATCTTGACCCCGTCGTCGTCACACACAAAGGCGTAGCGGAACTGGAATTCCACGCCACCCGGGTGGTGCAGGAACTCGCCATCCGGCAGGACCTTGACGACCTGCAGGTTCAAGTGATCCGAGATGTCAACAATGACCATACCGCAGTCACAGGAAATCCAGGCGTACTTCCCGAAGGTCGAAATTCGACGGGCTCCATCCAGAATGCCACCCGGGTTGAAGACCACATCCTTCTTGATGAAGTTGTTGTTCGGGTTGCCATCCAGCAGCGTAGCTGCCAGCACCAGAATCAAACCTTCCTCAAGGTCCGTCACGTACAGGAACGCATACTGCATAGGAATGATTGGCTCGAAGTTCTCCGGCCGATGCTTACGAGTCGGGTCCGGAGCAATCGTGGCCGGAGAAGCAACGTCCGTGCAATACTTGGCAGTACGGACATAGAACTTCTGGCCCAGAGGAGACACGGGAGCCGTCGGGTATCGCTCAGCAAATCCTTTATGGTCCGTGAATGCCATGTCGTAAATCCGGAATCCAGCTTCACCGCAGGCCGCGTACAGGTACTCACCACGATACTGCAAATTCTGGATATCCACCTTCATCCCGGGATGGAACAATGGATCACTGACATCTGGTCCCGGATGTTCGTACGCAAGTTTGAGCTTGCGGTCATTCGCGACATGCTCGGCGTAGTACTGTGGATAGGCGTCTGCGTGCAGCGTACTGCCAATGACCGCCTGAGGTTCGTCACGTTCGGTCAGGATTGGCGTCCACATGCCATGCTCGCCAGCGGCCACCATGGCGTATCGCCCCATCCAGTTGGTGTACTTCGTGCCCAGCATCAACAGTTGTGTCATGATCGCATTGTTGTCACCGTCGGATGACAGGTGACAATCCGCACACATCTTGGTTTCGCCTTTGCCTCGGACTGTATGAGGCACGTTCGTGCTGAACGCGATTCCGCTACACCCTTCCGCAGAAATCGTCTGCTGCTGGTAGTAGAGATTTTCTCGGTTGCCATTGTACGACGTCGCATGGATGGCACACGCGGACCGTATCGGATTAATCCGGTTCCCCGTAACGTTCCCATCCTTCGCCAGCATGAAGACGTCATCACGCAGAGTCTGGAACAGGTAGGCCGTGTAGTTTTTCGTGGTATCACCCTCATAGTGCAGTTCCGGCATCTTCTTGTCTGCCTTCTGCACGACGTGACAACCAAAGCAGCTTGGATTCCATGACGAGTGGCAGGAAATACAGTTCATCTCATGAATCGCGTGAGCACATTCCGTCGGATCATCGGGAACGTCGCCCCATTTCCAGCCAAATTGATCGCCGTCCTTGCTGAAGCGAACCGTCTTCGACAACGAGGATAATGCGTTGTAGTCAGGATGACTTGGAGTAATCGTGTCCTTGACCTGAGTCACCTTCCAGGACAGGTCCGGCTCTACCACTGAGTTCTGAATGATGCTCCCATCGGGAAGGATCTCGAAGCGGCGTTTTCCAAATGGCGTCCGCAGTTTCGTGATGTCCCGACCCACGGTGGCACGTCCGCTTTCCTTTGCTTCCTTGCTCTGACGCTCGGTAATCATGCCCGGCCAGACATTGTTCGGCGCAGCCGGTCCCGACGTCATCAAAGGAGCGTACTCTGAGATCGTACCGTGGCAGTCGGTACACGTAATTTCCACCGCCGCCCGGACTTCGCCGTACAACTTGGTGTCACCGTGGTTGTCGATCGAGTAATGACAGTCCACGCAGTGCATCCCCTTCTCAAGGTGGATATCCAGCATGTGCACTGGCACCATGTCCTGAATCTTCTCCAGTTCGGCCTGGATGGCATGGACGCGATCCAGTTCTTCCTGGCTTGGCGAGGCCCAGTTTCGATCGCGGTACATGTCTTTAACTCGCTCTGGCACCCACACGGCGGTCATTTGTTGTGCCGGTGACGCGTCGTGGAGTGGCTCCCCTTTTTTGTTGAGCAGAATCCCTTCACGATTCTTCTTAAACACTGCTCGGTAACTCCAGCCGTGCCCGTGAAAATCGGCGAGCGTGTGTTTCAGTTGCGGATTGAGTTGAACGATGTCGGCCAGGAAGTCGGGATCAGCCGACAGCATTTTGGCGTTGATGTCGTTGGGATTCGACATCTGATTTCGGTGGAATTCTTCCGACGATGGCTTTTGCTGAATCTTCGGATAGTGGTGTTCGCCATCCGTTTCCTGGTCACTCCAAAGATATCCGAGATAGGAGTTCATGACTGTCGTTCCCGGATGCATATGACAACTCATGCATTGGCTGGATGGAATCGCAGACGTGAAACGGTGTGTAATCGGGTGGCCAGATTCTTCCTTGTTGATCGTTGGATCGATTCCCGTTACGAAGCCGTCGTAGTTGGCGGCCGCCTTGCCGCGGTTGCCGTATTTTGCATAAGGACCGGAATTCACGATCGAGCGGTCGTTCGCGTAGATCACGTGACAGGATGCACACCCACTGCCTCGGTAATCACCCGGATTGTCGTTCGTACCCGGGAAGTTAAGTGTCGGATCCAGAAGCCGCGTTTTTGCCAATGCGACAAAGACGGGGTCAGTTCGGTTCTGTGTTCCCATGCCTCTGTTGCTGGATCGCTGTCGCGGACGTCCCGGTTCTTCACCACGTTCGGGGATTCCCAGTTCAAAAATGAAGCGGCCGCCGCGTTCGAATGTTCGCAGGATGTTACTGAGCTGCGTCGTCTGGAAGCGTGGAAGAGGTTCTAGAAACGGAAGTACACCCTTGTAGTCTCGTTCGAACTCGGTCGGAGGGGGCACAGTCTGTAGACGTTGTGGTGCCCCGTGCATTGTGTAGCTCTCGCCGTAGCGAGACCACTTATTCGTGACTGCACCGTTGTTGTAAAGGGCCGACCCCCACAGCATGCAGCCGTGAGTCATCATGTTCTTCTTGACTTCAAGTGTCTCCTTGGGGTGACAGCCGACAGTGCCGCAGCTCAGTTGCGAAATCCGATTGTCACTCGGATTGACAAAGCGAATAAAGTCAGGGTTCTCATGGTTTAGTAGTGTGTAAGCACGGACCGGATTTGCGGATGTTTGCCATGCATCGGGAAATCGGGGGTGGATGTGTCCTTCAAGTTCGTCTGTCGTGTTGCCGTTTCCGCCGTGGCAGTCGGTGCAGCCGATTGTCAGGGCTTCGCTGAAGTGCGGATCGTGTGATTCGGTATGACAGTGCACACAGCCCCAGCTTTTGGCCCAGGCTTCTTCTTCAGATTGACTCATCAGACCTTGAGTGCGCGTATCCAGCGCAGCCACATACAACGCTGTTTCTTCGGCCGTCCACGTCGCATCAGGCATTGGCAGCCCAGTCGTGCCCTCATACGGCGGGATTGCCTGGTCGTAGCCGGCCGGTTGAATTGGCGTCGGAGGATACTGCGGGTTGTATTCACCCAAAGGAAGTTGTGTATAGACAGTACCTGGCAGCGGAGCATCATAGTCTGCACTACCTGCTGTCTGTCGGATCGTGGCGCGACCTCTGGGCGGGTTGCTCTCCTGTGGATTCGGTACGGGTTCAGCGTACGCTTCAGGCTGCTGTCCGTCGTGGACATGCGGGGCCGAGCCATCATGACTATGTTCAGCCGACGATTTCGGCGACAGCAGCCGATCCGGGCGGATGGAGTCCAGAATTCTTGCCGCACGCGAACGCTTTGGCGTCCGCCCTGCAATGGGGACAGACGGTTCGCTGGCTTTGAGCGCCCGGTCGGCCGGCTGCTGGTCCGGAGTGGCGACAAAGTAGATGGCAGATCCGAGGCTGAGGATGGCTCCAAGGCCCAGAATTCCAACGGTTCGCATGCGTAGCGTCATTGGTTGCTGACCTCCGTGTCAGACACCTGCGGCGATGCCGCGATTTCAGTTAGTACGGTGGGCGTGGGGCGTGATCGATTTTCAGAACGTCAGAATGACATCGGCGAAGGCGGCGAAGAATGTCTCCACGTCACCATCGAGTTCGTTGTACAGGTCTTTAAAGCCTTCGTCCGGCAGCAAGGCAGAGACGCCAAAGAGTACAATGGCGTTGTCGTTATGGAACGGACGCCATTCGAAGCCGGTGCTGATATCGAGCCCGACTTCTTTGTCGACATCGCCCTGGAACGTGTAGGTCGCCAGGACTTCCGTTTCGTCGAACATGATGTAGTTGGCGTTGGTTATAGACCGCAGTTTGGGCGTCAGGTCCATGTCCAGGCCGAGGTTGAAGATGAATATTCCCGGGTTCACGAAGTTGCTCTGCCCTTGAATTCCGCTGGACCGAAGGTCCGGAACAAGGCTGCGGTCATTTGTCAGTCGAACTCCGAAGAGCTGGATGGCCTGGCGTTGCCAGTAGCTGAACTCACCACCCGCAAAGACCGGATTGTCGAGAATTGAATCGAATCCTTCGGCGTCCGTGTCGTTTGGATTGTCGTCACCAGACGAAAAGAACATCGAGGCACGGAAGCGGGCCCAGTCTCGGTCGTATGAAAGCTCAATGGCTCCCATGTAGGCGTTGATGTCCTGTGTTCGGCCGGCGATTGGGTTCAGGCCGTCACGTCCCGTGACCCAATAGAACGCGTTGTTGACGTTGATCCGACCGATGTGTCCGTCGCCCGCAATGCCGAAGTAGTAGGCCTCGACGCGATGTGGCTGGAAGACACCAACCGGGTCAGGACGGACGAGGAAGTCGTTCCGATCGAACTCCGTACTTGGCTGGTCATTGTTGTAGTGAAAGCTCGTTTGGAACGTGTAACCAGGCCAGACAAAGTCCTGGACGTAGTAATTGGCAATCACGACGTTCTGGTGGCGGTCCTTGGTGGTGTTCAATCCGGAGTTGGTTTCCTTTTCGACGTTGTCGTAGAAGAGCAGATTGAACTGGTGCCGATTGGAGAATCGTGAACCGAAGATTCGCACGGCACGGTTTGTGTCAAAGAAGATGAATCCGCGGAAGTCTGAGTTGAAGAGCTGATTACCTGCCCGTACGGACACAAAGTCGTAGTCAGGGCTAAGGTCAGCGATTTTGAATTCCGCGAAGTACTCCTGCAGCACGAAATGGTCGCGAATACGATTGCGGCCCTGACGGACGTCAGGATTAATGACTGCCAGTTCCTCTGAGTGAAACTGGTTCATATTCACGGCCGGTGTAATCCGGAATTGCCAGTCAAGTGGCTTGAAAGCCGCGTTGTTGGCATGCAGCAGGTCGAAGCGGAAGAAAAAGTTCTGGTTCAGGTTTTGGGTTTCGGGTTGCCCGAAGAATTCTTCCTGATTTTGGCCGCGGGTGCTTTCGAACGGTGTGGTGCCAATTGGTGTCTGTCGAAAGTCGTACGTCGTCTGGCTGGTTGCCACCACGTTCAGGAACGTGTGCTGTCCAATAATCGGGTAGTCGCCTTTGAGCACATTCTGGTTGTAAGGATCCCACCAGTGTCCTGGATTTCCGAGGTAGTCGGTGGTCCAGGGCCATTCCAGGCCATAACGGTCCTGGTACTCATAACCCAAACGCCACCGGTCGGGAACAGGCACGAAATGCGGACTGGTTTGTGTTTCGTTTGGAATGATGCCGGACGGGCCGGTGAATCCGAATGGAGCGTCGGGTTCAGGAGTGAGCAGTTCTTCAGACATCAATGCCATAGGTGGCGGGGTCGGTTGAATGATCTGGTCGATTGGTCGATCCAGCAGTCGGCGGCCACCGACGTCATCGGAGCTGGTCGGGCCACCGAGCGGAGGGGCCTGAAAGAGGGGATCTGCAAGTCCTGCTCCCGCTCCACTGCGGGTCGTGGGGAACAATGGCTGTACGGCAGAGTCGCCGACCCCCGGAACTGCGGCAGGACCGGTCTCAACAGGAGGAACGGCGAGTGGCCGGCCACTTGGGACGGGCAATGCGGCGGTTACGCCCGGGCGGATCCGTTGCGGTGGCTGGGACGCGTCTGCCGGTGGCGGGGGAGTGGCGGCCGGTGCGGGCGGAATGCCGATGGCTTCAAACGAAACTGGTACGACCGCACGAGCGCGACTTTGAGACATGGCCCGGTCGAACGCTGTCTGACCAGACGATGCCCGGTCGACGGCGGCGTCTGGCCACGCGACGGGCGGTACGACCTGGTACTGAGATGTTGTGACTGTCGGTTCGAGCTGCAAAGTGTTGGTCAGATTGCTCATGCCGCGAGCCGGAAGGCCGGCGTGTCCAGCTTGCGTACTGCCGTGCATTGGTGGCGGACGGACACCAGCGTTAGACGAGGCCGGGTACTGTCCGAATTGTGAGTGCGTCGCGCTGGGTTGTGGCTGCAAGTATGGCGAGACATTGGGCAGTGGTGCTGAAAGGGAGCTTGCGGAGTCCTGCGGTGAATGCGAACCGGCGGAATTCCGTGGGACCGTACCGACCAGTCGATGATTCGCGGCGTGTACCTCGACTGGTGCCGGGATCGCTTGTGAGCGTTCGGGACTCACTGGTCGAGTTTGCGTCACACTCAAAGCGGCCAACGCAGACCGGCCTTCTTGAGGACGCGACGTCATGAGCTGCTCAATACGTTGCCGAATCACGGAGTCGGGTTCTTGTCGCAGCATCTCGTCAAGTCGACCTGCAAGTGGTCCACGCATGTGACCAGGCTGCGTAAGATTGATCACGGATGCTCGAACTTCACGATCGGCATCACGCGTGAGTTCGACTCGCAGCTCTGTCTGCAGCGGCTCGGGAATCTGCGGCAGCAGGCTGATCAGACGGAATCGTTCGAAACGATCCGGATGCTTGAGCAGCCTCGCGTACTGCAACTGCGGACTCGTGACGCCCAGAGCTGTCAATTGTCGCTCGGCGCCGACCGCAACGCCGGGCTGGCGGCTGTGCAGGTCACCAAGCAGTTGCAGAATCTGTGTCCGAGCCGTGTCTGTTGGAACCGGCTGAGCGGTCAACAGGCCGAATGGTAATGCGGCCAGCCCAATCACAGCGACTCCCGCTGCCAGGGCCAGCGCAACCGGACGACGGACTCGTGGCCCACGTAACAGCGAGGCGTTCGATCGCCAGATTCGTTTTCGTGCGTTCACGGTGCAGTCTCGACACTTGGGCGAGGATGGATTCCCAAACACTCGTTAGGACTGATCCGACAGACCAGTCCGAAACGGCCGGGCGTGTGACTACGCCTACGGCGGGAGTCTTAGGAGACTCGTATCGGTGTTATCGGTATCAGAAGCGTGGAAACTTGTTTCGGATATGCCGAATGTTCCAGATTTAACGGCACGTCTGAGGTAATACGGGAAGACTGGGCGCCTTGCGAATGCATCCTGTTGGGGCATTGCCCCGCATGCTGAAATTCCGCTGGCGTGGCTTGCGCGGTGCATACGAGGCAGCCGTCACTTACAAACCGCGAGTTCATCCCACCTCGAAGCTGTTCAGTGAGCGACCTGCCGATGCTCGATGTCCTCGCCATTGCCCCGCACCCTGACGACGCGGAGATCAGCGTCGGTGGAACTCTTGCGACGTGCCGGGACCAGGGACTGTCCGTGGGTGTGCTTGATCTGACCGATGGTGAACCAACACCGCACGGCACAACGGTCATTCGCGCGCAGGAAACGGCCGCCGCCACACAGGTCTCTGGTCTGGACTGGCGACAGAATCTGGGCCTGACCAACCGTCAGCTCGAACACACGCTGACAGCGAGGCAGTCGCTCGCCAGCGTGCTGCGTCTGGTTCGACCACGAATCATTCTGGCTCCGTACTGGGAAGACACCCATCCGGATCACGTGGTGGCCAGCGAACTGGTCGATGCCGCACGCTTCTGGTCGAAGCTGACACGCACGGACGAGACAGGGCAACTGCCTCTGGAAGGCGAGCCATACTGGCCACCGCGAATGTACTACTACTGGAGTATTCACCTGCGGATTCATCCGAAACCAGCATTTGTTCTGGATATCAGTGACGCAATCGACCGGAAGCTGGAAGCCGTTCGCTGTTACCACAGCCAGGTGGTACAGGGGCGTTCGACCGAACACCCGACGCTATTGGACGACATCCGAGACCGCGCTCGTTACTGGGGCTGGACGATCGGTCGCGCATACGGTGAGCCATTCGCGTCGCGCGAAGAGATCGGGATCACCGGGTTTGACGGGATTGTCTAGTGGCTTCTGGGAGCGAAAGGCAAACCTTAATCCGTTTGCAATGGTCCTACCGGCAGGGCTGACGAGTCCGGCCAGGGAGAAGCTCCGATCCCTGACTGCTTAAGCGATTTGATGCGTGCGGAACCCCTCGAAGTCGTGTGCACGTGCGAATCAGTCAACGATTCCGCGTGTGAGTGGAGTAAAGTCCGGAGAGACACTGCAGTCTTCTCGTTCAACATTCCCAACGATTGCTCAGTTGATGATCGAAGTCAGCGATCTGACAAAGTGTTTTCAGGACGTGAAGCGCGGCGAGGTCACTGCGCTCGGTGGTGTCAGCTTCGAGGTTCGTCCGGGAGAAATCTTCGGACTCCTGGGCCCGAACGGTGCTGGCAAAACCACATGCTTGAGGATTCTCAGCACGGTCCTGCGCCCCACTGCAGGACGAGCGCTGCTGGCCGGATACGACGTGGCAGAGTTTCCGGAAGAGGTCCGCGCCCGGATCGGGTTCATGTCGAACAACACGGGCATCTACGATCGCATGTCCGCCTGGGAAATGGTCGAGTACTTCGGACGCCTGTACGGACTGACCGGCGATCGGCTCAACCAGCGTATGGACGAGGTCTTCACCACTCTGCAAATGCACGACTTCGGCGACATGCTTGGTTCGAAAATGTCGACCGGCATGCGCCAGAAAGTCTCCATTGCCAGGACGATCATCCACGACCCGCCCGTCCTGATCTTCGATGAACCAACGTCCGGACTCGATGTGCTAGTGGCTCGCAACGTGATCGAAGCCGTCGCGGAACTGCGCGACGCCGGCAAGTCCATCATCTACTCGACGCACATCATGAGCGAAGTCGAAAAGTTGTGTGACCGCGTAGCCATCATTCATAAAGGGCGGATTCTGGAAATGGGGACGCAGGACGAGCTCAAAACCCATCACGACAAGCATTCGATGGAGGACCTGTTCTTTGAGCTGATCGATCAGCACGACCGTGGCAGCGCCGAAACGATCGAGGAGATCGCATGACACGGACAAAGAGCAGCACCTGGAGAAACATCCGACTGATTCTGCATCGCGAGGTCCGTGATCAGCTCCGCGACCGTCGCACGTTGTTCATGGTCGTCATCCTGCCTCTGCTGCTGTACCCGGGCATGGGCCTGGGCATGCTGCAGATGGCGATGTATTTCACGGAGCAGCCGCGGCAGGTCGTCATTCTCGGCGCCGACCATCTGCCCGAACCCGCGTTGCTGGAAGGAGGCCGTTTCGCAACACACTGGTTCTCCAATCCCGAGACATCCAGCAAGCTCCGGGTTTTGACAGACTCACAGACGGATCCATCGCAGACGAATGTGAGTGCAAAAGAGCCGGCCAAATTACTGAAGACCGCGCAGCATCTGGCAAAACTGATCAAACGCCGTAACGAGCTGGTGATACGCCTGGCTCCGTGGACTCCAGAGCTGATCGACGAGTTGCCCGCCGTTCAAGCCGCAACCATCCGCTCCGAACGCATGACCGGGGAACAGTCGCCGCGACCTCCGGATTTGGACCATGCGGAGTCCGAGCTCAATACGCTCAAACTGGAGATCGGCGAGGTCTTCGCATCGAGTAAATTCCAGGTCCTGCTCATCATTCCCGAAGGGCTGGGTAAGAATGTCGCCCGCATCACTGAGCTGCTGGCGGAAGGCAGTTCCGGCGAAGAGCTGAACGCTGTCCCGTTGTTGCGTCCCGTCGTGGCCCGCAACCGTGCCGACGACAAGTCGGAAGTCGCCTACGCGCGTGTCCGCGAAGCACTCGATAAGTGGGAAAAGCAGATCCTGCGCGACCGACTTGATCGGGCTGGAATCCCCGAGACTGTTCCAGATCCCATCAGCGTCCTGGGGATCAACGTGGCGAATCAGGAGGAAATCGCCGCCAGCATGTGGAGCAAGCTGTTCCCTGGCCTGCTGGTGATCATGGCTTTGACCGGGGCCTTTTACCCGGCGATCGACGTCGCCGCCGGTGAAAAAGAACGCGGCACCATGGAGACGCTGCTGATCTGCCCGGCCACGCGATCGGAAATTGTCGTCGGCAAATTCCTGACGGTGATGCTGTTCAGTCTCGGGACGACGATTCTCAATCTGATCAGCATGGGGATGACCGGCCGCTACATCATGTCTGTCGCAAGCGGCGTCACCGGTGCGGCGGGTGCATTAACAGCCGGACTGCCATTGCCCACGCCACTGGCCATGCTGTGGCTGATGGTGCTGCTGATCCCGCTGGCCGCTTTTTTCAGTGCTCTGTGCCTGGCACTGGCAACATTCGCCCGCAGCAACAAGGAAGGCCAGTACTATCTGACACCGCTGTTCATGGTCACGATCGGACTGACCATGTTTGCGATGTCACCGACCATCGAACTTTCGACCACAGCCAGCCAATCACTGTTCTACTGCGCGATGCCGGTTGTTGGTCCGGCGCTGCTGCTGAAGGCGCTGCTGGTGAATCCATCGAATACGGGCATTTTGGTATTCGGGTTGCCCGTTCTGATGTCGAGTGTCGGATACGGATTCATCGCCCTGTGGTGGGCCGTCGAGCAGTTCAAGAGTGAAGACGTGCTTTTCCGCGAGGCCGAGCAGTTCGATCTCAAACTGTGGCTGCGACATCTGCTGCGTGACAAAGACCCGACGCCGACATTCACGCAGGCCGCTGGCTGTTTCATGCTGATGATGGTGCTGCAGTTCGTTTCGATCAGCTTCGTGGGTGGCGCATTCAACGGTTTGAGCCCCGAGGAGTTTGGACGCAAACTTCTGCAGATGGCCGTCGTACAGCAGATCGCATTGATTGGGGCTCCGGCTCTGTTCATGGCCGTGCTGCTCACTTCCAGCGCCCGGAAGACACTGAGGTTGAGCATGCCGAGCCTGAGTTTCGTGGGCGCGGCCATTGTGCTGCCGATTGTCCTGCACCCGCTCGCCAGCGAACTGCTGTCGAGTCTCAGCGAGTTTTTTCCGCAGCTTCCGGACAGTGCCAAAGCCGCATTTGCCGCAATGTCCGATGACTCGATCCCGCTGATTATGATCCTCGCGACGTTTGCACTGACTCCGGCCATTTGCGAGGAGGTCGCCTTCCGCGGCTTCATCCTGAGCGGGTTCGGTCGCGGCGGGCGGATGGGAGTTGCGGTCGTTCTGTCGAGCGTGACGTTCGGCATCATCCACATGATTCCACAGCAGGTCTTCAACGCCACGCTGCTGGGTCTGGTCCTGGGGCTGCTGGCAATCCGCTCGGGCAGTCTGCTGCCGGGAATCATCTTTCACCTGTTGTTTAACAGCCTGGCCGTCCTGCACAGTCAGGCCACATCGATCCTGATTGAAAGCCGACCCCCGTGGCTGGACTCCAACGCCGTTGGATGGCTGCTGGTCCTGGACATCGAGAACGGCGCCATCCGCTACAACTTCCTGACTCTGATTCTCTGCGGAGTGGTCGCCTTTCTGGTCATCCGCTGGCTGATCCGTATGAAACCGGAATCCAACTCCGCGCCAATGCCGGCACTCGCCAGTCCCGCGCCGACCCGGACGGCGTCACAGACCTGATACGTGACGTCAGCGCGAGTGTGTGACGTAGGATGGGCACTCCTGCCCGTCCATCAGCCGCGGGACCGGCAAGAGTGCCCATCCTACACGGCGCCTTCGGGGCGGACAGGCTTCGCCAGTTACGACGCCCTCCATGATTTTGTGCCGAATGATTTTGTCAAAATCATGAAGGACCAAATCATCAGGACAGCTCAGACTGGCGATCGCCTGGGCGTGATGGTTCTGACCGTTTTCCTGCGATCTTTGGTTGAGGCACGAACATCACCGGCTCCGGCTCAGCGTGCCCGATCGGCCGTGCAGGGACTTCACGGTCCCGACGATCGACCGCATTCAGAACCAGAGGATCCAGGTTCGGAATCAAGGATCGGCCTTGAATTAATTGTCCGGATTTAAGTGGCGTGCGGCAGTTGAGAATTTACCAACGCCCCCGACTTTACGTCGGGGGTTCTCGCGTCTTTGCACTACCGATTGCGTAGTGCAGAAACGCGAGAACCCCTGAGATAAACTCAGGGGCGGTAAACCCTCATCTACCGCACGCGTTATTTCCCGTCCGTTCATAAGGCCATCAATCGCAGCCCGGTTGAGACCCGGCCCGCGTTAGCCGATAATGGTTCGATTCAGCCGCCCACCATCGTCCCGCACTCCGGACCCATTCACATGACAGTTTTCAAGCTTGCCACGGTTGCGATCCTGCTCGTCTTACTCACGACTCTCGGCTGCACGAAGAACGCCTCGCAACCTGCGACGTCCGGCACGGCCACCACATCGTCCGCGGACGGATCCAGCGGCACCGCCACGGCGAAGCCCAAGTTCTTCAAGCCCGTAACCTTGGGAAGTGGTACATCTACGGAGTCGGACAGCGACGCGACTTCGACCAGCGCGGCCGCGACCGACGAGCCACCGAAGTTTGAGGAGATTGTCGCAGGGCTGAAGCCCATTCAAATCATGCTCGGCAAGTGGCAGGGCATCTTGAGTAAATCGAGCAGCAATGAAGTTCACGACTGGGCGTGGGACCTGAAGACGGATCCGGAATTCCCCGCGCTGGTCGCGAAGTCCGAAAACGGCCTGTACTTTCGCGAGTTACGACTGACGTACGATCCGCGAATCGACATGTATCTCATGACGACGACCGGCGAAGATGGCGAGTCGCATAAGTTTGCGGGCAAGTTCCTGAAGAAACCGGAAGACGTCCCCAGCGATGACGGAAAAACCGTTCACCGTGAGTTCAAACTGGAATTGACGGAAGCTGCCATAGAAGGTGTCCGCGAGCGCTGGCAGTACACCTTCAACCAGCAGCACAACAACCGATACCTTGTCGATGTGAAGCGTGCCCGCGGCAAATCGGCGTTTCTGCTCCGCGACACCATTGGCTCGCAGCGTGAAGGCGTTTCTTTCGCACGGCCCGACGATGACTACGGAGACCGCACGTGTGTGATTTCCGGAGGTCTGGGCACATCCACGGTCTCGTTCAACGGCAAGTCGTATTACGTCTGCTGTTCCGGCTGCGCCGCGGCGTTCAACGACGACCCGGAACGCTGGATCGCCCGCTTCGAAGCGCAAAAGGCCGAGAAGATGAAGGCGAATAAGTAGGACGACTGCGTCGTCAACGCTTGTTTCTGGGGTGACACTTTCAGTGGCGTAAGCTTCCAGCCAATGGTGTTCGGCACGAAACCTGCCGCCCTGAAGGGGCCTGACAAATCAGCCTGGGGCAACGCCCCAGGAAAGGAGTCTACGCCGATTCGGATGTCTGCAATTGAGCAGCGGTCAGCGTATTGCGGAGCAGCATTGCGATCGTCATGGGACCGACTCCGCCGGGGACGGGCGTGATTGCCGACGCGACCTCGCGGACCGCGGCGAAGTCGACATCGCCGACAAGCCTGTCGTCCACGCGGTTGATTCCGACGTCGATGACAACAGCGCCCGGCTTAACCATGTCGGCGGTCACGAAATTCGGCTTGCCGATTGCCGCGACCAGAATGTCCGCCTGGCGGGTGATGGCCGCTAAATCAGCCGTGCGGCTATGGCAGATGGTGACTGTCGCATTGGCTGCCGCGCCACGTTGGATGAGCAGCATGCCCATTGGCTTGCCAACGATCTCGCTGCGGCCAAGGACAACTGCGTGCGCACCGGGGATTTGTGTGCCCGCAGACACCAGAAGCTGCTGGACACCGTGCGGTGTACACGGCAGAAATCTCGGCCGGCCCTGGACCAGCAGGCCGACGTTCTCAGGATGAAAACAGTCGACGTCTTTCGCCGCATTCACTGAGTCCAGAACGGTGTGCTCGTTGATGTGCTTTGGCAACGGCAGTTGAACGAGGATTCCGTGGATGTCCGGTGTGGCGTTGAGTTGATGAATGATCGTCAGCAGCCCGTCTTCGGTGAGAAGATCGGGCAGGCGGTGCAGCGTGCTCTTGATTCCGGCTTTCTCGCAGGCCTTCTGCTTGTTACGCACGTAAACGGCACTCGCGGGATCGTCACCGATGAGCACGGCCGCCAGATGCGGAGTCACACCAGTCGCATGGCGGAACTCGGTGACTTCCCCTGCAAGTTCCGCACGCAGGTCCGCAGCGATGGCTTTGCCATCAATCAAAGTTGCCGTCATGGCGCCGTTGCTCCTTCTTCCCGTTCCGCGTGATTTCAGGCAGCCGCTTTCCGGCCAGCCCGTACGTAGCGGGCAATGATAATCAGCCAACCGGTGCCAAAGCACACGAACCCGAGGCCGCTCCAGCCGCCCGGCAGAGCGAGGAAGCTGATCAGGCCGCCGGCCAGCAGGACCCAGGCCGCCGGCTGCCACATATCAGCAGGCCGTCGGACGTTGCGGAACGTTGTGATCAGGAAGACTCCAATCCCGATCCACACGCCCGTCCAGACAAGGCCAACACCTTTACTGACGACGTCGCGGGAGCGAATCTGCAAAGCGAGCTTCGGCTGACCGCTGACTTTCGAGAATCGCAACTCCTGACCGGTCGCAGGGATGTCGACCGGCAGACTCAGTCCACCCACGCGTGTCCACGCTGGTGCTCCTGGCAATGGATGTATCGCACCACCGATCGCACCACCGACGCCGTGCATCGTCGCCACATCGAAACGCGTATTGAACTCTTCATTCAGAGCAAAGCCTGGTGCCGAGCCCTGCGCTGGCATTCCCTCTGCGGGTGCTGGGGGCTGAGGACCTCCCATTCCGCCTCCGCCTCCGACTCCGAATCCACCTCCTCCACTGAATCCTCCTCCGCCCACTCTCCCGTCTACGAACTGACCGTTAAACATGTTTCCCTTGAACTGGCCGCCCTGTTGCCCCTGCTGCATTCCCTGTTGTCCCTGCTGGCCACCTCGCTGCAACTGAGGCAGGACAGTACCGAATGACGGCTGGCTGCCAGTGCCGGAACTCGGCATGCCACCTGACTGCTGTGCCGCCCCCTGTGAATCACGCTCATCCAGCTCGTTCAGTCCGCGGTAGTTGCCGCGGCTTTGCTCCTGTCGCTTGGAACGACTGAGGGACTTCTGCTTCTGAGTGGGCTTTGAGACGAAGCCCGGGACTTGTTCTCCCCCCTCGTCCTTCTCGCCCTTGGCGCCCCCGCTTTTTCCAGACTTGATCTCCACCTCAAAGCTGTTCTCAAACTCCAACTCGACCTGAGCATTCTGGTCCATCGGTGCACCGCCAGGTTGACCATCGCCGCCGCTGTCAATCTGAGCGCCCGTAACGAAGTCCAGCACGCCGTTGCCATTGAAGTCTTCGCCCGGATCCAATCGGCCGTTCGAATTCAGATCTTCGCTCTGCATCTCGACACCTGAGTTGCTCAAAATCAGATTGAAGTTGTTGCGCGTGATCTGCCCCCGCTGTCCACTCTCATCATTCGAGTCGAGTTCGCCGGTCATCGGACCAGTCTCGGTCCCATCGACGATCACCGAATATCTCTCGATGGAATCTTTGTTCCTGGCGACTTCCTGCTGGACTTCTTCAAGCTGCTCCTGCATCTTGCGATCCTGAGAACTCCGGCCAGACGAGTCCGCATAGTTGTGCAAAGCCAGTCCGATCTGCTTCAGATTGTTACTCGCCTCAAACTTCTGCCTCTTCGAAAAGCCTTTGCCTTTGACGATGGCCAACATTCCGCTGACGTCCTGGAGTTTGGACTTCAGATAGGCACGGCGGGCTTCTGAACTGGCAGTGTTCGTCACGTTTGTGCGACCGGCATCAGTGACCAGACTGGCGTCCACTCCGTCAGGCACACGCACCGTCCACAAAGTACGGGCCACCGGAATACCGAACTCGGCGCTTTCCACCGTACTCACGACATGCGGTGCCGGCAGGTCCAGGGAACTCGTCGGAGCCAGAAAACTCGCCGGCAGCGATCGCTCGAAAGCTCCACTGCAAACCAGCTTCACCGGGAACGAACCCTCAGCATCACTGGTCCGTGGCAGAGGAATCAACTGCACGGCATCTCCGTCGATCTGAGTTTCCACGGGACGCGACGGGCGACCCTGCACGAACAGCGACAACAGTCGCGAACCTTCCGGCAATCGCACAGCCAGAAACTGCCGTCGCCGGTTGCGGATTGTGTACACGGTCTGGCAGCGCCACGAACCGTCCTGTGCGATGACAAGCGTCAGGTCGGCGACGTTAACCGATGCCGGGGCGCCAGCGGTCTGCTGCAGACGCCGCACACTCCACGATGGCAGCGTATTCACGTCGCGGATGCGCAGCAGTTCCGCCGCCTGGTCGAGGATCTCTCTGTCCAGCCGAATGGGAATCGCATCCGCCGTTAATGTTTCGATCGAGTCGCCGTGTTCGCTGGTCAATTGCGACTGTGACTGATTGACCAGCAGCACGTACAGCCGTTGCGATTCCACCGGCTCAAACCCCATCGGCTCACCGAATTCGTTGAACCGTGGCTGCAGAAACTGCACGGCCGGTGTTTCGATCCGTCGCGTTGCCGGCGGAAGCGTGCCGGTAGCCAGTGCGAAGTAACGACCACGCACGGCGTTGTGCAGATGGATCGTCCACTGCAGCGAGTCGTCCTGGGCTTCGCTGTGAATCTCGCGGATCGATGCCCCGATGAAATTCAACCGGTCCTTCAGCCACAACGGAGTTGTGAAGGTAAGCTGGTCGATCGCCGCATCCTGAATCACCCAGTTCAGTGCCAGTGAGTATTCCAGAAATGTGTCTGAGACCGACACCATGACAACCGCGTCGGCCGAGACTTCCGGGATGGCCCGCTGAAGCTGGAACCCCAACGGGTTCGCACCGTCGTCGGTTGCCTGATATGCGAACTGCAACGATCGCGGATTGAAACCACGCAATCGCTGCGGCAGAAGCTGCGGGTCAACCGTCTTCCATCCATCGGTGAGTTCGGCAGTCGCGTCGAACGCTTCGTCGAACCAGACACCGGCCCATGTCGTGCGACCGCTCAGTTCCAGCGGCCGCGGAGGTTCCACCAGCACGAACGGATCCGGGTTGCGAGCTGTCTGCCCCTTCAGCACCACATCCACATCGCCAATCAGTGGTTGCGTGAATTCGACAGTCAGCGTCCGTGGATTCAAACCATCCGATTCGGCGACGTACCAGTCGGCCAGCGATGTGGCATCGACATTCAGAACCAGGAAGTCCTCGGCCAGTTCGAACGTCAGAGCAGTTCTGGGCGAGCCCTTCAACGAGGCACGCACGAACGAGTCGACGACAATCTTGCGGCTGCCCACAGTGGCGGCGTGCTCGACAGTGGCTGTCGATTCAGGCCGTTGTCGCACAACGTTGAGATTCAGTTCGAACGGCCGGTTGGTGTATCGCCATGCCAGCCGACGCGTGTAAGACGCGCTCGCCGCTGCGCCGCCTTTGGAGTTCCTGCCCGATCCGGCCTCGCCCGTGACGGCAGGCAACGGCAGATTGTCCGACACATTCACCTGAATCAGTCCAGACACCTGACCGCTGCGGACCGTCAGTCCCTCGGGAGCGACCACGCCGATCAGTCCGGTCTCACGTGTGACTTCCAGCGGGGCGATTGTCGGCAGGTTGATCGCGGCGGCATCATCGATCTGCTGTTCCAGAAACAGTTGTAGATTGAGTTGCGTGGCTTCTGTGATGGGGGGACTGAACAGAACTCGCAGCCGTCGCTGATCGTTTTCCTCGTTGAATCCCCAACCGGCCAGATGTGGTCCGGTGATGCGCTGTACCCGAAGTCCCGCGGGAATGTCGAACGACAGATCGGCAATGGCTCCCTGGGGGACGCGAATGCTGACGTTCGCGAATTCGGTAACACCAGCGTCGTCGATCGAGACGGTCGTGGCGGAATCGACATGCACGATCGAAGCGACCATGCCAAGCTGCTCGGGCGGACGCCACGCAATCGTCAGCGCATGCCCGGCATCGACCGGTACGTGGATCGACTGGCTGTCGTCCGCAGTCACGAGCCGATACGCACTCGTGGATCCATTGACGCGAACGCTCAAGCCTGGCTGAGGCAACGCGAACACGGCCCGTCCGGACGGAACTCCCTGCACCGGCAACTGAAACTGGCCGACCGATCCGTTGACCTGAGCAGGCACGTCAAACTTCAGATCAAGCGTATGCAGCCCGGGCGAATCCAGCACCACAAGTAAGCGATTCTGACCTTTACGCGACTCGACGCTTAGAGCCGCCGGTTTGCCATCGAGCGTGGCGGATTTCAGAGCGACAGGTCCCAGCGGAATCGGTAACACGACCTGCTCGTCCCTCATCGAGTGCAGAACGAGAGTCGCCCGCACGGCAATCGCCTGGTCGTTTCCGGCCTTAATCCGGCAGTCATAAAACGCATCGGAAACGACGCCTTCCCGTTCCGCCTGAGGCTCCACACGCTGGTCTGGATGCGCCAGATTCCACAGACGCAGAAACTGTTGCCGGGTCAGCAGCACGCGTTCGGCATTCAGTGGGTCGCCGTTTGGATCGTAGGGAACCAGGACACGCTCGGGCTGCGGCAGTTCGTCTGATGAAGCCGGCTGAGCATTCGCCGCTTCTTTCTGAGATTTCTCAGCGGCCGGTTGTGGTTCCGCGGGTTCCGCGAACGTAACGAACTGGCTCACGAGCAGCGTAGCGATGCGCAGCGGTGCAAAAGCTCCTCCGAGCCCGACCCCCAATGGTACTTCGTTTAGACCAGACCGCCGTGAGTCGAACGCGCTAGCGTCGGGCCCTGGTGCACAAAACCCGCCCGAACCAGGGCTCGCGGCTAGCGCCGTCGGCTCATGAAAATCGAAACCAGGGACCGTTGGCCCGGCACCACCATGTTCGCGATTGGATTTCGTAGCCGCACTGCCCTCAAACCCCGCAGGGGCGACGGCAAATAGCCACGGGCTTTCAGCCCGTGGAATGCGAGCCGTTGATTCATCGAAGCCCTGAAGGGGCGACGGCAGTCGATCTTGAGGAATCCTGCGTCGCCCCTCCGGGGCTTTATGGGATCTGTGCTGTTTTTCCCGGGGTTGAAACCCCGGGCTATTCGCCAGCGTCCCTTCGGGACTGGATTCCATCGCCTTTCCGCAGTCTGCCTGGGACCGTCCGGCAGGACGCTCCGCACCCCGAGCATCCGCCTCAACAAACTCAGTCGATGATCCAGACACGATTAAGAACAGGATCATGGAAGCGGCCGTGCGCGTCTTCGCGCTGGTTGCCAGACGCCGTATGCGTTCGACGGCACTGGGTTGTCGGAGAAACTGGTACACCGCACGCAACAGCCACAATGCCAGCGAGAGGACGGCTCCCAGAAACACACCGTCAAGCACAGGATGAATTGCCAGCGGAGCCACGGAAATGAGCGCGACGGGCAGCGACAGACCGAGGATCGCCAGGACGGCACGCGTTTGCGCCTTCGCCCCAAGAGTGACCCACAGACACAAAGCGACCGTCACCATCAGGAAGACGCGTGCGTAGTCGCCGGCATCGCGCTCCTGCCAGTCGACTTTCAGTCCGGTTCCGTTGGCCGCATTGCGGTTGCCCGAGTAGCGAAACGCGCGACTCCAGGAATCGCCCGGGTGCTCAAGCTCAAGCGACAACGACAGCAGACCCCGCGCCTGCCGGCGCCAGAAACTCGGGCGAATCTCCGCAAACTCTCTCTCGCCAATTTCCACACGGTCACGATGCTTCTGCCTTTCGACCTGAGCGATCTGCTGCCCGGCACGAGCTTCCGTGACGAAAATATTCTCCTCAAGTACGGCAGAACCTATTGGCTGTCTAGTGACTGAATCGACGGCGGCTGGCAGTGCAGGGGGTGATCCCGGCTGAACGGTGAACGGGTTCGCAGGCTCCGTCGTCGTGACCACAGTATTTTTGGGGGCTTGTATGTTTCGAATCACAGCCGGGGAGTCCGTCGACTCGGGTGTTGATTCCTCGTCGCCGCCTGACGGTCCCATCATCCTGGCTGATGAGATGTCAGGCTGGAGAGTTGACATCTCATCCTGGGGACTACCGACATCTATGCGTGTGAGTGCTTTACCATCACAGTCATCGGATTGATCGTGCCATCCAAAGACGGAGCCGCCCTCTTCGACCGACACCGAAGGTGGCGAGTCCGAATCAAAGTACGGTTCGACTTGCCGGGCTGCGCTGTGGTTAAAAGACCGGCTGGCCACTTCACGCGACTGCTGCACGGCTGGCAGCAGCAGCATGAACAGCAGGACAACGCTGGCAACGCTCGCGCCCAGGCAACCCAGCACACTGACGCCCTGTCGCCGCAGAATGAAACCAATCACTCCGACAATGACCAGAATGCCCAGTGCGGCCAGTCCATTATTCACCAACTGGTGCTGGTCAATCTGCGTGAAGCTATCCCGCAACATGCCCAGCAGGCTGTAGGAGTACAGCTCATCGACCGGCGAAAAGTCACCGCTGCTGGACGTCAAGATCGTTCCGTCCGGATAGGTCAGCTCCCAGTGCTGGTCCAGAATCTCGAGTCGTTGCACAGCGCCGGCGCTGTGCAGCACGGTCACGTGTGGTGGCTGTTGTTCGATCGTTCCGGTCTGACTCAGCGGTGCAATTTGAGTGCGGTAAAACAGAGCCAACTGGCGTTGCGCGTCCGGCTGCTCGCCTGGCGGAATCGGGACAAGATAACCCGCGGAGGTGGATCGCACTTCGATGGGCTGACCGTCGACCAGCGCCGCCCACAATTCGGTTGATTCACCTTCCGGCAGGCGGACACGCAGGCTTTGTGCTCCCACCGCGACAAACTGGAATTCCGCACGGTGCTGCATCTGACCGGTCCGGCCGAGCACGGATTCGATCTGGCTGTGGTAGCAGATGGCGGTGGGCACGGCGATACGGTCGAATCGAGTTTCACTCAGCGTGACCGAGTGTCCGGGCACGGTATACCGGTACGCCGCCACGATGCGTTCCTGCGGCTGATACTGCTGAGGCGTCGGAACGTCGATCGGATCCAGAATGCCCAGGTCGACACCCTCTGCATCAACTGCGGCCAGGTTGAGTTGCTGATCCGGCGCGCCTTCGATGGCGACGAAACCGTTGGTGCGTTCGGCGTCGGGCACGGTCAGTTGGTGGGCCGCGAATTCGGCACCGTCCGCCCGAGGGGTCGTTGCAGCGACCGTCAGTGTCACCGTGCCGATGACTCGCTGATCCAGCTTGAGCTTCCACAGACGCACGCCGTCGACCGGCTGCCCTGGAATCTGCTCAACAATGCGTGCCGCGGAATTCAGCAGACGGAAGCGCAGATCTTCACCGGCCGATTCCGAGAGTCCAACTTCCAGTTCCCGCAGGCCACCGCCGGTAATGTCCAGTGTGGCTTCCAGATGCGACTGCAGCACCTCGCGATCCAGTCGAGTGAACGACAGAGTCTGCGCGGAGATACGTGATGGTTTGCGAGTGACCGTCAGGCTGCCTTCGTATTCGGCACTTTGAAACGCGAAGCCAAGTCGTTCGCCGGTTTCGCCGACAACGGTCGGGTCCATGCCCAGCAGACCTGTCCCCACCAGGTCCAGGTCCAGCCCGGCCGTAACGACCAGCGTGCCTTCGACAACTGATGCTCCCGGCAGCAGCACGACGGGCAGCGCGAACTCGGCGGGCGTGTCTTCGACCGGCCAGTCCTCAACGTCACGGTGCGAGCGGAACGTGAAAGTCGCGTCCTGGCCCTCGGGCAATGGTGCCGCCAGTGCAACGTCGTACTCATTCCAGCCTGCCTCACGCGATCCGACCTGCCACGCGACATCGCTGCCGTTCACACTGACCTGATCGACGATCCAGTCAGCCGGTAATCGGAACGAGATCTCGAACAGCGGAGCGATATACGGCGTGAGCTGCACGCGACCATTAAACGTCACGCCATCGGGCTTCAGATTCAGTACTGTCGAGACCGTGCTGTGGACGTCCCGCTGTTTGGTGCGGGTTTCGAATGCCAGTGAGAACTTTTCCTTCCACACGTCGTAAACCAGCGACCCGGCCGTTCCGGCGGAAGCTCGACTGCCAACCGCTTCGACCAGCCGCACGCGGACGCCCGGTGGGTGCTGCACAACGACACGGCCGATGTGCGATGTGACGTTACGAATGACGAGTTCCGGCACGGCCCACGGTTCGCCGGCCGGCGTTGCCATGACTCCGCGAAACACGATCTCGCGTGAGCCTTCAAACGCCTGCCGGTAGTTCAGCGTGATCAGTGTCGACTGTGGATCGTCCGGGTTATCAGCCAGCAGCCAGGATTCCAGGCCAGTCGAATCGACGTCGGTAATCTCCAGCCGCACGGGAACCGTGCAGACCACACCATCGAGTGTTGTGCCGAAAACCT
Organism: Planctomycetota bacterium; assembly: GCA_963579025.1. Taxonomy (GTDB): domain Bacteria; phylum Planctomycetota; class Planctomycetia; order Planctomycetales; family Planctomycetaceae; genus CAUZFZ01. The sequence continues at coordinate 44,404 of CAUZFZ010000023.1, forward strand.
GCAGCGAGGTCTTGGCCTGCCAGGTGACTTCGCCCGGCGCGACATTCGCACCATAAGCCGTCGTGGCGAATGTGAGCGTGTCGGTGCGCTGCTCATCCTGATGATCACTGAACAGCAGCAGAATGTTGCGTTGCCCGCCAACGGGTACGGAATACGTTGCGACTTCATCGATGGCCGCCGGGCGTTCAAGCGGACGCGAGCCCATCTGCAGATGACGGCCCGCGGGCACATCGACATGAATTGTCGCGGACGGAACGAGTGGCAACTGAAAACGCGCGGCCCGGTCATTGCCAACCGGACTGAGTGGTGTCGACAACTGCAGTTCGAGCGTCGCCGGCCCGGTGGCGTTGTGGAACAGAACGAGATTCGATCCCGACTGTCCTTTGCCCGTCCGTGCCGTACGCGCGAGCCGCGCCGGTTGACCATTCAATGTCGCCTTTTCGACCGACAGGTTGGCGATCGAAAAGTTGAGGTAGGTCCAGCCCTGACTGAACTGGCTGAAGCCAATTCTCGCCGTAATCAGCAGGTGATCCCCATCGATCTTCGCGTCGTAAGTGGCGTCGGAAAGGACCGCCGAGGCGGGCAGCCGGGGAGCGTTGTCGGCGTTGGCCTTTGCCGCGTCGAACAATTCGGTGAATTCACGGCGACTGAGTAACACGCCTTCCTGGTCGCGTGTAAGAACCGCGTCCAGGTCTTCGATGGGGACGAACGTCTTGCGAGCGGGGAGCGGCGTGTCGTCCGCGCGCGTCTCGAACGAGCCGGCCATGGCGCAGCACGCCACGACGGCCAGGAAAGTAGGCCGGAACAAGCGCAGCGCAGTTCCGGCAACATGGATGGTTTCTGACATGCCCGCTGCCGGAACTGCGCTGCGCTTGTTCCGGCCTACGAAGGACGTTCCGGGTCGCGACCGGCGACGCGGTGCGTCGATGCGAGTCGTCGTTTCAGCCTGATTCGATTCGGAGGCGTGTTGGGTCGTCATGATCTGGCCTCCTTTTACTGTTGGTTGAACTGGCTGCGGATGTCGTCGAACACTCCCGGTGGTGGGATGACCGTCGTGCCGGATGACCCCACTGCCGCTCGCGGCGCCAGCACATCTCCCCCGCTTCGCCACGTGAAGATTGTGTGCAGCACCCAGACAGCGATCAGACCGAAGATGCCATATCTCGCGGCCGAGATGATCTCCGGCGTCCAGCCCGGGTTGCTCAGGCTGAACAGGAATGTGGCCACCGTTCCCAGCAGCATCAGCAGGATTTTTGAGTCCCACGAAAAGCGACGCAGGACCAGAGCGAAGACGATGAGTGCTCCGCTGAACAGCCACGTGTAGTTGGCGTAATTCGCCCAACGGACTTTGATTTCAGCCGCTCCACCCAGATTGCTGTAGCGATAGCGATTTCCGGCCGTCGGAAAATCGATGAACCCGGTGACCGGCACACTCACCCAGTCGTCGGCGTCGAAATAGTCGCTGTAGCGATACGCCTCTTCGACCATCGCCTGTTCGAGTTCCAGCTTGGTTTCGTTAATGAAACCATCCGCGTCGCCGACGAGGTAGTAGTCCTCGGGCACCCAGATCACCGTCTGCAACTGCTGCACGGCGACGCCCGGATTGTCCAGGCCGCCAACCTGCGGCAGTCTCAGCAACAGCCTTCCGCCCCAGCCTTCGAATGGAGCCCGCACATCGATCGGCGTCTGCATTTGAAGTGTCAGTGTGAAGAGATCGTCAGACGAGCCGGGTCGGGCGACGTTCACGAAGTACGAATCCCACGCTTCGCTGGCTGCGGGATCGGAATTCTTCTCCGGATTGACTTGCTGGTCCCCGATGAACACGCCCAGCAGTTCCGAGCCAACCGGGACATCCAACTGCAACCGTTGCCGCTCACTGGACCGGATGCGATAGCGGCAGCGGTAACTGACCTGCGTGTCGCGACGAGCAACAACCTCGATCAACCCGCGTGTGATGACGGTCTCGACGACTTTCTGAATCTCGTGTTTGGTGGCCGCGATCTCCAAGCCGACAACGCGTTCGCCGAAGTAGCGGTAGGCGAGAGCACCGGTCTGTGGCAGCAATGACAATTCGCGGACGTCAATGGCCTCGACGCCTTCGTCCGGGGCTGTGGCGCTGACCGACAGCGAGCGGTCCTTCTCCACGACAATTTCCGACGTGACGTCCGAGAGCGGGACCTCCGGTTCGTTCTCGCCCGAGCCGTCCAGTCCCAGAACCCTCAGCGTCTGGACGAACGCCCGGCTTGTGACAGGGCCTGCGTCGCCTCCTGCTTCCGGTTCGTCGGTTTCCGGCTTCTGGTCCCATGTGACCTGAAATCGATGAGAGCCCGTCACGTCGCGCTGCATCGTGACGGTCCAGGTAATCCAGTCATCGACGGCTTCTTCGGCGGCCACCCGCTGTCGGATGCCGGATGCGCCCTCGCCTTCGAGCGAGACGATCTTCACGGTCTCCGAAACGTCGGCGGGAACGGCGAAGCGGAATGTGTCCAGTCCGGCAAACTGCACCTGATACGTCAGGTTGGCGGTGACTCCGATGTTGTCTTCGCCAACGTTGATCGACGTCCCGATCTGAGCTGTCAGCCGTGTCGGGCGCCGCTTTGTGCTGATCGGGATTTCCACGGGACGTCGGTTGAACGTCCAGGCTGCGGCTGTTCGGTATCCGCGTTGATTCCCACCCGATCCGATGGCTGTCGCCTGTGCGGCAACAACGTCGTCCTGGTTCGTGATGACCTCCAGTGAATCACGGGCAGTCAGGGCGATCATTGCAGTCTCGCGTTCGACTCCCAGTGGCTCGGGGATCGGGAGCGTCAACTCAAGACTGTCGCTGGCCTCGTCGAACTTCATGTGGGCCGAGATGGTCACTGCCTGCGGCGCATCTTTCGCGGTCTTCTGCTGAAACACGATCCGCAGCACGCGGTCAGGCGACTCGCCTTCGACAAGGTACTCACGCAGCGGTGCGCTGGTCTCCACATCATCAACTTCGACACTGTCCGGCAGCGCGACGCGCAACTCGAACACACCGGCTCGTTCGACGGAGTACTGATGGCTCGACCGAATCTTCAGCTCGTCTTCCTCAAGGGTCAGGTGGTACGTGGAGTTCACCAGCAACCGCGGTTCGACCGGCTTGGCGATGACTCGCAGGCCCGTGTTCGAGCTGTAGAACTTGAAGGTGGCCGCACCCGGCTGCTTGATGGCAGCAGCAATTTCCGCTTCTTCGATGCGGACCAGTCCGCGAATCTGCTCGAACTGCAGCGACAGATCGCTGGCTGTGACGACCGCGATCTGCCCGGCCTCGCGTACAGCATCGATTGCGTGGATGCCGTGATACACGCCCTGATCATCGCGTCCGGACAGCTCCAGTGGATCGGCTCCAAATTCCTTTTCCGTATGAACCTCAATCGTGACGCTCTCGCGGACTGGATTCAGGAACTCAACCTGCACTGTTTGCCGTTGATCCGACGGCTCGGCCTTCCAGCCGCGGATTTTGGCATTCGACGATGACACGCCCAGAATCCGTTGTCCGTTCGGTACGGCGATCGCCAGTTCAGTCAGCTCGCCGCGCAACACGTCGTATTCAAGCCATGCGTCTGTGTGCTGGAGTCCGTCACGCAGCGAGACCTGCTGATAATTCGTGACCGCCGCCAGCAGGTCCATGTCCGGTCGCAGACTGGTTTTTGGATGCCAGCTCACCGAGACACTCGTTGCCGATCCGAGATTGGATTTGATGCGAGTTTCGTCAGCGGCTGCGTCGACCGGCAACGAAATCAACTGCGGCTTGACTTCGACAGTCTGGTCCGCCTCCGGGACAGCGAGTTCGAATGTGGTGACTCCCACGGGCGGAATGTCAAAACCCGCGCTGCGCCCATCGGGCGACGTCTGAATCGCGACCGCCAGGTCAAGCTGAACGGTGTGTTCGCCCACCTCATCGAACAGCAATGCGTAGGTTCCGTTGCCTGTCCCACGCAGCAGGATGTTGCTGCCGTCCGGCACTGTCAGCTTGCCCACCGCGGCACTGCCAAACCGGATCGGAACTTCGACCCACGGCTTGCCCAACACCTGAATCGTCAGCTCGGCTTTGATCCGCAGCAGCGAACGATCGACGCTCGCGGTGTAGTGTGACTCGGTGATCACCGCCTCGACGACGGGCTTTCCATTCGGCGGAGGTGATTGCCAGCGCTTCAGGTAGTCGGCGTACGGCATGAAGACAGTCGAGCCGTGCTGCTCGAACACATCTTTGAGGTTCTTGTAGGGGAGATAGATGAGCTTCTCCCATGCATCAGCGGCTGCAGCCGCACCGTCGGGCTCGGCGCCAGCGACCGCCGGCGGGTCGACTGGCTCGTCCTGCGCGGAAACTCCCGACGACAGTGCAAATAACGTGACCGCAGTCAGAGCTGCGAGCCAAATACGTCTCGTTCTGGTTCCTCCCAGGCGGTCCCACGGTGAGCCACCGGAATCAGTCGATCGACTCAAACCCAACCAGCACAAGATGTTGCTGCGCATATTCCTGTTTCCTGCTGGCCGATGCCGGGAATAAAGCGGGAGTTTAGGTGGCCTGGGACAACCATTCCAATCAGGTCGGGAAGGCAAGCCAGAACAAATGCCACCATTTGCAATGTACGTTACGACGGGACAAGGTGCGGAAAGTTTGAGGTTTTTCCGGATTTGGCAATTTGACGGAAAGTACCGGTCTGCACGACGGATGCTTTCATTTCAAATGCATGGGTGCTCAGACGGCGCCTCAGGGTGAGTCGTAGCCGTAGCCCGATTTCTCCGAAATCGGGACCAGACGACATCGCAACCTGCCGGCACATCGACCGCCGCTCAGTCTTGCCAGGTCCAGGGCAGCGGATTTCGGAGAAATCCGCCTACGGCTCAGATCCGGACCAGTGCAGAGCCTCGGCAGGCGTCAGTCGTAGCCACCGGGCTCGGCCGCTTACGCGTCGCGGCCCATTGCGGTAACCCGAAAACCGAGACCTGACGAACCACTGGTGTCGTGGAACGCGCGGTCAGAATCACCAGCGTGATGGTCCAGCCGCAGGGCGAGACTCAATCGCGTCCAGCTCGTCGCCGAGGGTCTCGATGACGTAGTCAATCTCGTCGTCGGCGAGTGACGCGTGAATGGGCAGGCCCAGTTCTCGCAGGAATTCGTTTCGGGCGACCGGAAAGCTCTCGGGAACAAACCCATAACGCTGCTGAAAGATGGGCGAGAAGTGGACGGGCAACCATCTCACCGCCGCCGGGACGCCGCGACGCTGCAGTCGTGCGGCCAGTTCGTCGCGGGAAACACTCAGATGCTGCAGGTTCAGACGCAGAACGTAGTCGACCCAGCCGACGCGACTGTCGACCGGTTCACACGGTTCTTCGAGCACCAGTCGGCTGCTCAGCGCCGCGGAATAATTCATGGCCATTTCGCAGCGCCGCAGCCAGTCAGACTTGAGCGTGTCCAATTGAGCCAGTTGCCATGCGGCCGCCAGTTCGGACATGCCTTCAGCCATGTGCAACGTCAACGGCGCTGTATCGCCCGGCTGAACGCCCTGAACTCGCTGGCGAACGTGGGCCGCAAGAGTCGCATCGGCCAGGCAGATCAGTGCGCCAGAGCTTAGCGAATTCCCACCATGTACCGGAGTTGTGAAACAGCGAACGTGCCCGGCGACTGGAGTATGCGGCTTCAGCGGCAGACCGCACGTGCTCTCGATCAAAGTAATCGTTGACGAGTCGAGTCGGTTGAGGATCGCATCCGCATTGACGGCAGCGCCACCGACTCCGACGGCAACGACCGCCCGTGTTCGGCTGGTCACTGCATCCGCCAGCAGCGAAGGGTCGATGTGCAACGAGTCGGGCTGCACGTCCACCGGAACTGGACGGCATTCGGTCGCGTAGATGACATCGGCAATTGAGTCCGACGCGTATGCCGGCATGATGACCTCGTCATCCGGCCCCAAATCGAGACACCTGAGGACCAGAGACAACGCCGCATTTTCACTGGCTGCCGCGACGACATATGGAGCATTGCAGAGTCTGACGACGGCCTGCTCCAGGTCGGTGGTCCATGCTCCCGTCGCCGGCTGCTGTTCGATCAGGTCGCGGAAGGACCCGGCAGCCTCTGCGGTGAGGCGACCGTGGGCCGGAATCCGCAACAGAGATTTCGAATTGGCAGGTGACGCAGCGACCATGAGTGTCTCGAGCCGGAGGGCAGGACCGGTCAACACTCAAGCATCAGGCGTGCCAGATCTCCCGTGAAAGTGCGGCACGCATGTCGCCGAACTCGCCAGAGTTTGGTTTTCCCGGGTGCGGCCAAAGTCTGGGGACTTCGGCTACCCCTCAAAACACGACTGACACAGCACTACGATTCGTTGCTCGATGGCACCGATTCCGGATCGGGTGAGTCGCCTCGGATCGCTGCGGCCACGTCATCGATGATCTCGTTGATGCTCATCGTTGGTGCCCAGCCGATGGCCGTGCGAATACGTTCAATCGATGGCACACGGCGTTGCATGTCCTCAAAGCCGTCCCCGTATGCCTCTTCGTAAGGCACGAACTGTATCTCTGACGGACTGTCGAGCCGCATGATGACGTGTTCGGCAAGTTCCCGGATTGTGATTTCTTCCGTGCTGCCGACGTTATAGATCTGTCCAAAACACTGACCCGAGTCAACCAGACTGATCAATGCCTGTACGACATCATAAACATGTCCGAAACAGCGAGACTGGCTGCCATCGCCGTGAACTTCCAGATTGTCACCTCGGAGTGCCCGCTCGACGAATCGCGGAATCACCATGCCATACTGACCGCGCTGTCGTGGCCCGACGGTGTTGAACAACCGCACGATGACGACGGGCAGACGAGTTTCCTTCCAGTGGGCCAGCGCCAGAAACTCGTCCAGCGCCTTGGCACAGGCGTACGCCCAGCGATGCTTCGTTGTGGGGCCCTCGACGCGATCGTCGTCTTCGCAGTAAGGCACTTTGGCCGACTTGCCGTAGACCTCAGACGTTGACGTGATGAGCACTCGGTTGCGATAGCGGCGAGCCAGTCGCAGGACGACCTCGGTGCCCTGATAGATCGTGTCGATTGTCGCGACGGGCTGTTCCATGATCAGCTTGACGCCGACGGCGCTGGCCAGGTGATAAACCGTGCCGGCTTCCAGCATCAGCTTCTGCATCAGCGGTACGTCCTGAATCGTGTCGACGTACAGCCGGAAATTGGGATCAGCTTCCAGGTCGGCGACGTTGGAGTGCAGTCCGGTCGAAAGATTATCGATGACCGACACTCGACGCCCACTGGCCAGCAGTGCCCGCGCCAGATGGCTGCCGATAAACCCGGCACCACCAGTAATCAAGACGTGATCGTCACGGTCCATGAAAGGTTTCCCAGCGAAGAAGACGGAAGCGTCCGCAGAAATCAGCCTAAGAAAGCCGCACAGGGAAGTCACCGCTCAAAACCAGCAACCGATTGGCAGCAGCGGATTACTGCGAACCTCCCCGCGAAACCGGTCTCACCGTCGAACCCGCACGGCCGATGTCAGACTCTGCCGGTTACGTCAGTTTGTCCGGCGTCGTTGGAGTCGGCTGCTTACTGCTGCCGGAACTGAGCTGCGCTTGTTCGTCCTACGGCTGCAGAACCCGAACTTCGACCGTGATCCCGCTGAACTGCTCGATGTGTCATCACGCGAAGGCAGATTCCGTCGAATCCAATCATTGCGGGCTGTGAAGGTCCGTCAATGTGTCACACCGGGAGAGCACCTTACACAACATGAAAAGCGGCTGAATTCAGCTTCTGGTCTGTCGGATTCCGGTAGCCAACCAGTTGTCGACTCGTCGCACTGAGAAATCGTGTGCTGGTACACTTGTGTCGACAGGTCAAAAGATAGAACCTCGACCGTCTGGACATATCTGTATCCGAGTGTGGCGAGTGTTTATGGTCACTACTGAGACCCACGCACTGGGGCTGAACGCCGGCGCATCAGCGTCTCTCGCGGGAACTCCGATGCTCCACCTCCCTGTATCCGTCGTGGACTTTGAGACGACCGGATTGAGTGCCAGCTCCGATCGTGTCGTCCAGGCCAGTGTCGTCGAATTCCTCGGGCTCGGCGTGCCGAATGTCACGATCAACTCGCTCGTGAATCCAGAGTGCTCAATCGACCCGCGTGTCTCCGCGATCCACGGAATCACGAATGCTCACGTTGCCAGTGCTCCGGTATTTGGAGACTTAGCAGCGTCACTCCTGGCCTCACTCGAAGGACGCGTCTTTGCTGCCTACAACGCTTCTTTTGATCTGCGATTTCTGAGGGCGGAACTTCGACGACTCGGGATGATGTTCGACACATCCTTCATCTGCGTGATGGAACTGCGCCAGCTCATCTTCGCAACACGCCGCTGTAAACTGGTCGAAGCCTGCGCAGAGATGGGCATCACACTGGAGCATGCCCACGACGCCTCGGCCGACGCCTTCGCGACAGCATTGCTATTGCAGAAGTACCTCGAAGTTCTCTGGCAGGAAGGAGTCACGTCGATCGAGCAGTTAGGCGAGTTTGGTCATCGCGCGTTCCTCAAGAGTTTTGGGCAATCAGGGTTCTCAGCGTCGACCGCCCGACACATCGCGGTGTCTCAGTCGCAATCTCCCGATGTGCTGGCCGAACTTGAACACGAGTGTGAGCGCTTGAATGCTCTGGCCGAATCTCGATTAGCCCGGTTCGAAGGCCTGCTCCAAGACGGACTGAAAGCGGACGTTCGAGTGCATTGGGACAGACTGATTGTACCGCTCGAACTGGAAGAATCGCCGCCGTCGAAACCTGTCGCCAGCGTCCCCGACAAACCGGACAAGTCATTGAAGCCCGACTCCGAACAGAAGCCGAGTCCTCAGGACGCGAAGTATGCGCTGAGCGAGTCTTTTGTCGACACTCTTGTTCCGTGGAAACGGCAGAAGAAGCTCGACGAATTGAAGCAGAAGTATCAGGAGGATGTAGACCGCTACCGCGAGAGGATTCGAACGTGGAATGAGATTGTCGCTGATTACCGCAATCGAATCGAAGCGGCGAAACGTGAACACAAAGTGCGGATTGCTACTTATCGGCGCGAGTTGGAACAGTTCGCAGTACGACAGGAAGCGCATCGAAGAAAAGCTCTGGCGCACAACGCACAGATCGATCGCGAACGAAGCGGGTACGAAGCAGGAAATCGTGAGGGAATTGAGCGTGCGTTGACACGCGTCCTCATGAACTCGGAACTGCCAGAGGAGTTCTCAGACGTGGTCGATGTCGAGTTCGATGCTGAGCAGTCATGCCTGCGCATCATTCGACAAATGCCACATGTCGACAGCATGCCCGAAGTAAAGGGTTACCGAGTCATCAAAAAAGACCGCGAACTTCGGGAGCAGACTCACAGCGACGCGGCACGGAAGCGGTTCTTTGACTCGGTCGTCTACCAGATGGCGTTACGTACTGCTCACGAAGTGCTCAAGGGAGACAAAGCGAAGCACATCAATGAGATGGACGTCCTGTGCGTGATCGATGGGTTCGACCCAGCAACGGGACACGCGGCACAGCTTGTCCTCGCTCACCTCCATGTCGAACTTGAAGAAGTCCGCAAACTGAAACTACAGAATGTCGACCCACAGGCCTGCTTCAAAGAACTTGGTGGAAAGGCAAAAGGCCGCCCCTGCAACTTGAAACCCGTCACAGTCCTTGCAGCCTTTGTTGAATAAGCGGCCTTGCCGGCGCTCAGCTGCGCTGTGAGTTGCCCGAAATCGACGAGGGCTTCACTGCCTCGATCGAACTGCCGACGCTGCGTAACGACCGGGTCAGACATTCTGACCAGAGGTGAATGTGTAGCCTTTCCAATTACTTGAAGAACAACTCGTCGAGGTCCGGGGCTGTACCAAAGCTGTTCAGGGCTTCGGAGTAGCGGTAATAGACTTCGAGACACAGGGCTCCAAGCGCTGTCGTGTATGGACGCCCGGCGCGTTTGGCCCATTGGTCGCCGTCGGGGTCCCAGCTTCCGGCGTTGTCACCGGAACGGATCTGATTGGCCAGCAGCGTGTCGCGGATCCGCTGATTCCACCAAATGCGATGTTCGCCGCCCATGTTGTGCATCGCGTAGGTCGCGTAGTACCAGTAATAAAAGTCCTTACCGCGGCGCCAGTCTGGTGGTCGTTGTCGAGTCAGGTTGGCCGCCTTCTGCAGCAGATGGTTGCTGGTGCCGACCCCGCTGAATTGCCTCACCATCATGGCAGCGCATGTCAGGGCTGGCTTACTGGAATACCGCTGACTCGGTTCGAATGTGTATCCGACAGCACCGCTCGAGTTCTGACTCGCCCCCTGGTCCGTCACGCTGTCGATGTACGACAGCCCCCGCGAGAACAGAGCGTTGTCGTACTTGATGTGAGACAGCTTGGCTGTCTTGAGTGCCTGCAAAAACCAAGCGGTCACTGACGTGTCGCTTGTTCCACTATGAGGCGTGTATCGCCAGCCGCCATCCGCGTTGACGGCCAGCTCGCAGAAGCGAATCGCCTTTTGAGACGACTCACCCAGTCGCTTGTCTCCGCTCCGTCCGTAAGCCTCCGCCAGGGCGATCGTGCAGATTGCATGTGTGTAGAGATTCGCTCCACCGACTTTCAGATGGCCGTCCTTGTCCTGATGCCGCTGAATCGCTTCCAGTCCCTTGAGCACGTTTAACCGATACTCACCTCGGCGGGTTGTGTGTCCGCCTCCCATAAACGCCAGGCAGGCAAGCGCCGTATCGGCCAGACTGGCTCCCGCTTCACCATCGTGTTTCTCGGAGTCCCACATCCCGTCAGGTTCCTGATGCAGAGCAAGCCACTGCAGTGCCGCGTCGACCGACACCTTCGCCTTCACTCCACCGGCTCGCGTCATGGTTCGCATGAAGTCACGCTCGCCAAACAGACTTATGTCCGCAGGTCCAAGCGTGCCGATTGTGGGTGCATCCTGATCGCCAAACATCTTCGGCAATGCCGACAGCGTCCGCCCCGGAGCCGGCGCTCGGTTAATGAAATACTTTTGCGGGCGACTCGGCGGGTTGAGTTCGTCGTAGTCGAAGATGTCTCCGACATCGGCTGAGTTCGCGGCGATCGGAGCCAGGGCAAACGCGACTTCATCGGAGGTCTCCGAGATTTCTATCGGGGCGTCTTCGAAGTCGAGCTGATCAGACATGACGTCGAGCAATGGAGCATCGATGTTGATTTCCGGGCTGCGGACAACGGCCTGCGCGACAGCCACATCGACGGGCTCTGTCGTAATCTGGATGTCCGGCGTCTCGAAATCCTCGGCCGATACTTCCGGAACTTCTTCAGGCTTTTCCTGGATCAGGTCGCGAACCGGATCATCGATCTTGAATTCTTCCAGGTCCGGCTCGGCGATCGAGAACTGAAACTCCTCCTGTTTGCGGAGCGTTCCGGATTCCGGCGTCAGTTTCCAGGCGAGCGTTGCCATCACAATCACACTGCTGATGACCAGCCCGACAACGAGCGCACGACGATCAATGATCTGCGGCCGAGGCCCCATTGCATTCGCATCAATGCGGAACACGGGCCGTGACGATTCGGCAGTATCGTCTGGGGCACCCGGCATGTTCTCGGCAGACTGGCTCATCAATCGTGTCCGAAACACTGTTCGACTCGAACCCGCACCCTCAATCAGCACGCTGTCCTGCAACCAGGCTCTGTTGCAGTGCTGGGGGCTCGCAACGCTCGACCGCCAGCCACCCGATCCTACTACTTAGAGTTGGCGCAGTACTTAAGAAGGAAAGGCCTCCCGCGCGCGGGCCTTGATTCCCTGCAAGTCCAGTTTACCGGTACCCAGCAGAGGGATCTCTTCGACTTCTACAAAACTGTCTGCCGACGGAAGCCAGATGTTGGGCAGTCCCGCTTCCGCCAGTGCAGCGATGACCTCGTCCACGGGTCTGCCCAGTGGTTTGTGCAGCACGACAATTCGCTCGCCCTTCTTCTCATCCGGGACCGCCGTTACGGCGACGCGTACTTCCGGTTCTTCGGATGACTCGTCTTCGACGATCCTTGCCAATTCCTCTTCGATGCCAATGTGCGGGACCATCTCGCCGCCAATCTTCGAAAACCGACTCAGGCGACCGGTGATCGTAATGAAGCTATCGTCATCGATGATCGCGATGTCGCCGGTGTTGTACCAGCCGTCACGGATGACATCGGCTGTCTTCTCCTTGTTGTTGAGGTAGCCAAGCATCACGTTGGGACCCTTGATGTACAGCAATCCCGCCTGATTCAAGCCAAGGTCTTCGCGCGTGTCCGGGTCGACAATCTTCGCCGCAACATTCGGCACGGGGCGGCCGACGGTTCCCATCTTCTGGCCGGTCTGACCATCCGACGCGGCGTTGTTGCGGTGATCGGGCACGTTGGCGATAGCCAGGGGCGAGAGTTCGGTAGTGCCGAAACCTTCTGTCGGCCAGACGCCGAACTTCTCGTGAAAATCTTCCGCCAGTTTCAATGGCAGCTTTTCTGCGCCAACGATCGCCATGTCGAGCTTCTCCATTTGCTCGGTCGTACAACGCTTGAGATACGTTTTCAGGAATGTCGGTGTTGCCGCGACGATTGTCACACCGTGTTTCTCGCAGAGTTTCCCAATCGTGCGTCCATCCAGCGGGTTGAAGTGATAGACGCCCTTGGGCTCAAGCGTCAGTGGAAGCCACATCATCAGCGTGTAACCGAAGCTGTGGAAGAACGGCAGAATACCAAGAAGAACGTCCGTTTCGGAAAACTGAAAGAGCTGATTCGACGACGTGATGTTCGACCCGACGTTGTTGTGCGAGAGCATGACTCCCTTGGGCTCACCAGTTGAACCTGATGTGAAGATCACAGTCATGATGTCGTCCGGATCAATCTTCGCCAGCCCCAGTCGTCTTTCGAGGATTCCAACCGGTTCCGCGTAGGCAGAGATCGCGCTGAGTAGTTTGTCCGCCGACGTGATCTGTTCCTTCAGGTCTTCAACGAGCAGGAACTCGGCATCGAGGTTCATCGGGCGTTTTTCCAGCACTTTGCGGCTGGTAATAATGCGCTTGATCCCGGCCTCTTTGATGCAGAAGTTGAGTACCTCTTCGGACAACGTGTAATTCAGGTTGACGGCCACTTTGCCCGAGATGCTGAGCGCCGCGTTGACGATTGCTCCACCGGCAGACGGCGGCAAAAGGAGACCGACATTCTGCTCGTCCGGCCGCAGGTGGCCCCGCAGCAGGACTCGGCGGAAGACCAGACTTGCGGTCAGCAGCTTGCCACCAGTGAGGTCCATGCCGGCGGAGTCGGCGACCTTCGAGCGTCCACGCGCATCGCGACAGGCTCGCAGAAACTGGCGGGCGGGGATCAGATTTGAATGACGATGTTCCACAGCCTCTACTCCTAAGTCCTCGACGGCTCTTCGCACCTGCTCGACATCGTCGGGGTCAGGCAGCGGATCGCCGAACATGACGGTGATCGGATACGGCCAGCAATGCGGCTTCTTCCAGAAGAACTTGCCGCCATGAAAGCTGAAGACACTGCCCCAGAGCTGATCCAGATAAGTCGGAATGACCGGGACACCAGTTCCTTCGGCGATCCGCATGATGCCCTTCTGGAAAGGCTGCAACTGCCCGGTGCGAGTGATTCCACCTTCGGCAAAGACGCAGACCAAGTCGCCGTTGATAGCCGCTTCCCGAGCCGTTTTCAACGAGCGGAGCAATGCCTTGGGGCCGCCGTCTGACTTGATGGGAATCGTGCCAAATGTCCGGCACAGCCAGCCGGCGAAGCCCGGCACGTCGACGTAATCTGAGTATGCCACCATGCGGATGGGGCGATCAGAAACCATGATCAGCAGAATGCCGTCCAGCCAGCTGACGTGATTGGCGACCAGGACAGCTCCACCGTGTTCCGGAATCTTCTCCTGGCCAATCACTCGCAGCCGATAGAAAAACAGACTGCCCATCCAGACGACAAAGCGGATCGTCTGCTGCGGGAGAATTCGGAACGAGAAGTAGATGCCCGGAATCGTCCCAATTCCGGCCACCAGGAAGATTTGCTCCGCGGACAGACTGAGCAACTCTTTCATCACGTAAAACATGCCGGCTGACGCGAGAATGAACGTGAATGTCAGAAAGTTGGTTGCGGCCAGGATCGTTCCCAGATGCTCCGGGGCACTGCGATGCTGGATGTTGGCTTCCAGCGGGATATCAAACAGCCCGGCGCTGACTCCCAGTGTCAGCAGCCAGACGCATGCAAGGTAGAAGCTGAGCTGTCCGCCGAGTTCCATGGTCGGATCGATCGAAGTGCCAGATGCCCACAACAGCAGGCAACTGACCACGATGCCGGCGACCCCCAGCGGAACGATGCCCAGTTCGACTTTGCCCTTTGACAGCCAGCCCGCCAGCACGCTACCGGTCCCCACGCCAATGACCAGAAGTGCGCTCAGGAATCCGACATTTCCCGGATCCAGTTGCAGTGTGTCTTTGCCGAACGGATCAAGATTGACCTGCGCCAATGACGCCAGCATCCAGAACAGCGAGATGCCGATTGCCGTCCGAAAAATCGTTGCGTCGGACTTCAGCAGCTTCATCTGTCGCACGATGGCCATCGCAGGATTCATCTCTGGCTTGCGATCTGGATTGGCCGACGGGAGGCGTCGAATCAATAAACTGGTCATCCAGCCTATGATGGCCACTCCAATCAGCGCCATGGCAGCGAATGACAGTTCGTGCAACGCTGGCATGGCAGCCAGCGCGTCTGCAGTGATGTCCGGATTCAGTTTGCGGACTTCGGCGATGTGTCCGTAAATTGCATACCCGGCAACGTTCCCCATGGCCGAGGCGGCAATTGTTGTCAGACCCATCAGGCCGTTGGCCTTGGATAGATTCTCGTGATTGACGATCTCGGGAATCGAACCAAACTTCGACGGTCCGAATAGCGCGCTCTGGCTGCCCATCAGCGCGACAACCAGCAGCAGGAACCAGGCATTCCCGCTGAGAACTGACGCAATGCCGAGCGCCATAATGAAGACCTCGGCGATCTTGCAGCCGACGATCACGTTGCGTTTGCTGAAGCGATCCGCGAGGTACCCGGCCGGTACCGCAAAGATGAGGTAAGGAATCGTGAACGAGGCCAGGCCGACTGCGAGAGCTTTCGCGTCGCCCAGAATTGGCTGTGCGATTCCCACCGCGAACCAGCGGAACATGTTGTCGTTCAGCGCGCCGAATAACTGAGTCAGTATCAGTCCGATGAAGCTCTTCGACCCCACTCCGCCGCGAGCGTCCGCCTGCGGTTGTGACATTCTCAATTCCTTCTGATCGTCAGGAGTGCTCGGTTCGGGCCATGCTTCGCGATTCGCGTGGCGGGAGAGCGTGCTCTATCGCACGGTATAACGTCGTGGGCTTGGAAAAAGCAGCGATGCTCCGCTCTGTCGGGTGGGATCATGTCGGATTTGCACGAGCTGTCACAGCGTACGGCGTGCCGTTATTCCGCTCTGACAATCGCCGTTGCCGCCACTTTCCGGCATCTGCTATGAAGTCTGTCGTCAAACGCAATTGGTCCCGATTACGGAACGTCGAATGGAATCGACTCAACGGCGGCCGCGGCTGCTGTACATCACCACGCACGGCATGGCGGCTGCCTCGCTGATGCGCGGGCAACTGGCAATGCTTCGCGAACGCGAGTTCGATGTGACGGTCGTCTCGACACCATGCGCCGAACTCGATCTGGTGGCCAGCCGCGAGGGCGTTCAGACCATTGGCGTGCCGATGGACCGCGAAATTACTCCATTTCGCGATCTGGTCACGTTGATTCGACTGTTCCGTATCATCCGCCGACTGAAACCGGACATCGTGAACGCCGGCACGCCTAAAGCTGGAGTGCTCGGCTCTCTCGCTGCCTGGCTCGCGCGAGTTCCTGCGCGGATTTACACGCTCCGCGGACTTCGACTGGAAACGACGACGGGATTGAAGCACCGCATTCTGAGTTTCGCGGAACGGCTGGCGTCGGCCTGTGCGCACACTGTCTTGTGTGTCAGCCCCAGCATTCGGGATGAGTACGTCGGTCGCGGACTGGCTCGCCCTGACAAATGCCATGTCCTCGCCTCGGGTTCATCCAACGGGATCAACCCGGAACGGTTTCAGCTTTCGGGCGAGCAGCTTGATCGATCCAGAAATCTGCGGAAGGAACTTGCGATTCCGCCCGAAGCGCCAGTCATCGGCTTCGTCGGACGAATGACACGAGACAAAGGTATTGTCGAGCTTTCCGATGCGTACTCCTCAGTTCTCGCAAACCACCCAGACGCCCGACTCTTGCTGGTCGGCGACTTCGAGAACGGTGACCCGGTCCCTTCTGCGACCGTGAACCAACTTAGAGAGAACTCCCGGGTCGTGATCACCGGATTCACTGACGAACCGGAGCTTTACTTTCCGATGATGGACGTGCTTGCGTTTCCGTCCTGGCGGGAGGGGTTTCCCAACGTCCCGCTGGAAGCGTCCACTGCCGGAGTCCCGACAGTCGGGTTTGCTGCGACAGGAACGCGGGATGCAGTGGTCGACGGAGTAACAGGAGCGCTCGTTCCCGTCGGCGACACAGACGGCCTGGCCGTCGCACTGCAGAAATACCTGTCTGACGATGTCATTCGATTTCGCCATGGACAGGCGGGACAACGCCGGGTGTCGGAAGAATTCCGGAGCGAGACCGTGTGGGCAGCTCTCTGTGAGCTGTACAACTCGCGATTGCCGGAACATCTGCGACCGGCTGCCACCCCGGAGGACACCGGGTTACGACGAGCCGCCTGACATGTCTGTACGCAGTGCCTATTGCCGGAAACATGGCATCGGGAATGCCCCCCGCTGGGCTCCGTATCGCTCGTTCGAGAAACGGCTGCTCGATCTCGCCATTGCCGTTCCAGCTCTGCTGCTGGTCTCACCGGTGCTGCTGCTGGCCGCAATCCTGATCAAGCTCGATTCCCGCGGCCCTGTGATGTTCGTGCAACAGCGACTGGGCCGGTACGGCTCGACATTCCCCACATTCAAGTTCCGCTCGATGACACACCGGGATCGCGCACCGAACTCGGAAATCCTGCCCGGCCACAGCGAAGTCACACGCGTCGGGGCATGGCTTCGACGGACCAAGATCGACGAACTGCCGCAACTGCTGAACATCGTCCGCGGAGACATGTCGATCGTCGGCCCACGGCCGGCTTTGCCCGATCACATTCGCAAGTACAACGACAACGGCAACGGCTTGAGACGGCTGCTCGTACGCCCTGGACTGACCGGGCTGGCACAAACCAGCGGCAACATCTACCTGAGCTGGCCTGAACGATGGCACTACGATGCCAACTACGTCGCACAACTCTCGCTGCTGTCCGACCTGCGGATCATGGTCAAGACGATCGCAGTGGTCCTGCTGGGCGAAAAACGCTTCATCCGGCATGTGGACATCGACTCGGCGCCGTCTCGCCTTGATGAACGCGCTGTTGACCGCAGGGCTGCGTGAGTAGTCCACGAAAGGCACGAAACGACACGAAAAGTTGTTTTGTTTTCGTGTGATTTCGTGTATTTCGTGGACACATCCGTCGTGAATTGCATCCGAGTCGGCAACCGGTAGGATCTCCGCTTCCACCCCGGTCCCTTTGGCCGGGGTATTTCATTTCCCGCGGTTGATTCCTGCCGTAAAGACGCTCCGATGCCCGAATCCGGGTTGTCGCTTTGCAGCCGCACAGACACTGGATGACGAACGGACATGTCGCCCACCTCTCCAGCCCCTTCCGGGCTGTCCGCCGCGTACCGTGGCGAGATTGATCTGACCAGCGAAGATCGCATTCTGGTCCTCGACTTCGGCAGTCAGACCGCGCAACTCATCGCGCGACGCGTGCGGGAACAGAACGTCTTCTGCCAGCTTGTCCGGCACAATCTGACCGCCGATCGCATCCGGGAGTTGGATCCCAAAGGCATCATCCTGTCCGGAGGTCCCGCCAGCGTTTATGCCGAGGGTGCGCCTCAGGTGGATCCGGAGATCTTTGAGCTGGGGATTCCTGTCCTGGGTATCTGCTACGGAATGCAGCTCACCTGCCGATCGCAGGGGAGTGAGGTCTCCCCGGGTGAATCCCGTGAGTTCGGCCTCGCGATGGCCAGCGTCGATCAGACCAACCCGCTGTTTGCCGGAATTACTGATAACACTCGCGTGTGGATGAGCCATGGCGATCAGGTACAGGGACTCAGCGAGCAGTTTCGCTCGATCGCCGCGACCCAGACCTGCCCGAACGCAGCGATTCAGCATCACGAAAAGCCGCTGTTCGGCTTGCAGTTTCATCCGGAAGTGACGCACACAGAGCTTGGCACAACGATCCTGCGGAACTTCGTCCGCGACATCTGTGCGTGTTCTGGTACCTGGAACATCGAATCGCTGATCGAACGTGAGATTGCATCCGTCCGAGAACGCGTCGGTGACCGGCGTGTCATTTGCGGGTTGTCGGGCGGAGTCGATTCATCAGTCGTCGCCGCACTGCTCTACAGAGCCATCGGCGATCAACTGACCTGCATCTTTGTGGACAACGGCCTGCTGCGAAAAGGCGAGGCCGAGGAGGTCCGCGAACGATTCGGCAGTCATTTTCAGACAGACCTGCATGTCGCCGATGCCCGCGACCGTTTCCTCAAGGAACTGGCGGGAGTGATCGATCCGCAGACGAAGCGAAAGATCATTGGCAACGAATTCATTGAGGTCTTCAAGGACGAAGCCAAGTCGATCCCTGACGCGCACTTCCTCGCTCAGGGCACGCTGTATCCAGACGTCATCGAGTCTGGAGCTAATCCGGATGGCCCGGCGGCCACGATCAAGACGCATCACAACGTCGGCGGATTGCCCGATGAACTGGGGTTCGAGTTAATCGAACCGCTGCGAGAATTCTTCAAGGACGAAGTCCGCCAGATGGGCGAAGCACTCGGCCTCCCCGAGCATCTGGTCTGGCGACATCCGTTCCCGGGTCCTGGACTGGCCGTTCGCTGCCTGGGCGACATCACCGAAGAAAAGCTCGTCATCCTGCGAGAAGCGGATGCGATTCTCATCGAAGAGCTGCGGCAGGCAAATCTGTACCGGGAAATTCAGCAGGCGTTTGCGGTGCTGCTGCCCGTCCAGTCCGTCGGAGTCATGGGCGACGCCCGCACGTACGAGAGCACTGTCGTCATCCGAGCGGTCACGACAGACGACTTTATGACCGCCGACTGGTACCGCATGCCCCACGAAGTGCTGCAGCGTATCTCAACGCGCATCACGAACTCCGTCCGAGGCGTCAACCGGGTCGTCTACGACTGCAGCTCGAAGCCACCCAGCACGATCGAGTGGGAATAGGCAATCGACATCCGGAATCAAAACTGTGTTTCTGGAGCGTTGTGCGATGAGGTAGACTGAACGCCGGTAAGCGTTTATTCGGCGGAGACTCACAAATGAACCAGATCGTCATCGACAACGAAACGAAGAGCCGGCTGGGCGATTTCACGGAGCCGGTCGAGATTTGCGACGCAACGGGACGGGTGCTGGCACGCCTGTTGCCAGTCGTCGATCTCGCAGACGTAGAAGCGTGCAGACCGGATATCTCTGAGGAAGAGCTTCAGCGACGCGAACGAGAGGACAAGTGGTACACAACCTAGGAAGTCCTGGACCACTTGGAGAGTTTATGACGTACCACGTCCGCTGGACTCAGTCTGCGATGGACCAACTCTCGATCATCTGGCTGTCCGTGGAGCCGGAGGCTCGTTCGGAAATCTCAAAAGCATCGGGCGAAACAGACCGTCAGTTGCGAGCGGCCCCGTATGCCCAAAGTGAATCACGCGATGGAGGACGCCGAATAACATTCGTCGCACCATTGGCTATCGAGTTTCGCGTCAGCGACGAGGATATGCTCGATTCCGTTCTCCACATCTGGCGTTTTCGACGTCGCTCGGATTGAGGCCAGTCACGTCGGCACGCGCGTGTTGTCCAGAATCTGGCGAATCACAACACGAGCGCGCTCGCGCTGGCCTTCTCGAACAAGCCCGCGCGGCATGACGCGATGAGCCAGCACGTGCACGGCCAGTTCTTTCACGTCATCCGGGGTCACGAAATCCCGGTTCTCCATCATCGCTCGGGACTGCGCGGCGCGGTACAGCGTCAGGGCACCGCGCGTGCTGACACCGAGCGTCAGTTCCGGATGTTCGCGTGTGGCTGTCACGATCTGCAGCAGATACTCGCTGATGGAATCATCGACGCGAACTGCACGCACAGTCCTCTGCAACTCTTCCAGTTGGGCCGTTTCCAGCACCGGCTCCAGAGCATCCACGGGCTCGCCGTTGCGATGATTACGCAGAATGTCCTTTTCAACATCGGAGTCCGGGTAGCCAATCGAAATGCACAGCATGAAGCGGTCTAACTGATTCTCAGGCAGCGGGAACGTGCCTTCGAACTCGAAGGGGTTCTGAGTCGCCAGCACAAAGAACGGCGGGGCGAGTGCGTGCGTCGTGCCTTCGATTGAAACCTGTCGCTCGTTCATCGCCTCCAGCAGGGCGCTTTGCGTCCGCGGAGTCGTGCGGTTGATTTCGTCGGCCAGCAGCACGTTGGTGAAGATCGGCCCGCGGCGAAAGTCGAACTCGCCCAGATTCGGCAGAAACACACTCGAACCCAGAATGTCGCTGGGCAGCATGTCGGGCGTGAACTGCAGCCGGGTAAACCCGCAATGCAGACTGCGTGCGATGGCTTTCGCCAGCGCCGTCTTACCAACCCCAGGCGCGTCTTCAATCAGCAGATGTCCTTCACCCAGCAAAGCGGTAACAGCCAACCGCACGACCTCGGGTTTCCCAATCAGAGTCGACTCGATGTTTCGAATCAGTTTCTCAACGAGCGGATTCATTTCCGACACAGATGTCTCCGGTGAGCAAATCTAAAGGTGATCCGAAGACGTTAGCGGGTCGATTGAGCGAATGCCATAACCTGTTTCGCGGGTGACTCAAAGACAGTCCGAGTGCCAGCCGAAACCGACCGACGCTTCACGGACTAACCCGAACAGGAACTCTCAACACAGCCGGCTGGATCGAGTCGCGGGTCAAATCGGTGTCAAACACTCGTAGCGGAGTGTTGCCTGCCAGGTCCTCGAGGATCCCATCCACGACAAGGTGAAATTCGCCCGGTGGCCAATTCACTTTCGGGAGAAACACGGAACGGGTGTCCTCACGTCCCGTCGACCACTCGCCCAGCACAATCTTGTCCGACTCATCGCGAATTTCGAGGCAACGCATCAGCAAGGCATGATCCAGCGGTTCGCCGAGCTCGATCGTGACAGGGTCACGTGTCCCGGCTTTTGGAGAAGACACCAACCAGTCTCGCGGTTTCAAAGGCGAGCGGTCCTCCGCGGTCGTGCGAAAGCCTTTGCGAAACACCTTCGCCAGAGGCTGACCCGCTTCATCCTGCACGCTCTGTTCAACAATTAGAAAGTACTTACGGTCTGGCTCCAGAACCGGACCAATCTCCTCGCGCAGATTGACTCCCTGCTTCACGCGACCGGGATGAATCCACAGCGTGAAGCGTCGGTCGTCCGTGGACCAAAGTTCCGTCCGCCGCCACGGATCGGGAATCTCGTTCCCCTTGTCATCCAGCAGACGGATGCGGTCGAAGATGGCGCGACCGTTGCGCATCGGTTTCGAAAAATGGATGTAGAACTTCAGTGCATTCGCCGGCAGCACGCTCGCCGTGGGGAACACATGGGTTACCACTGCCGGCGGCGACGGTCTTGCCGGCTTGATGCTGTGGTCGGCCGTAACCGATTTTCCACCTGGCAACGTCAGCTCAGCTCGGTATCGCACGCCAGAAGCAAGTGGAAAGCGCGGCGCAAACATTAGTACCTGGCCGGCCCGCGTGTAGCTGCCGAGCATCGGACGGCCAGGTTTTCCGTCGTCTCGAACGACAGAAAAATGGAACACAGCCTGACCGTCAGCTCGCGCGACCTTCCCGGTGGGAAGATCGTCGAACTGGTTTCCCGAGGCGATCGCCAGAACGCGAACAATCCGGTCGTCCTCGAAAGTCGGAACGATCTGAAATTCGTATTCCGCCGCCGCGAAGACAGCCAGTACTGCAAGAATCGACAGCGAGGTCATGGCAGCGGCAGTGGTTCGAGGTTGAAGTCGCCGCCTTCGGTCGTCTTCATCACCAGAGCCCGCGTCTCGTCGAGCCGGTCCATCTGAACGACACCGTGATAGGCCTCGATCAACTGAATCTGGTCGGTGATCGGCTTGTATCCACCGCCCAGCCTCTGCACTGCTTCCTCATTGACTTTCGCATTCTGGCTCAGCAGCGACTGCTCGAAGCGGACGGTCCAGTACGGGCTGGGGCCGAACGGCTTGCGGCTGTGATGAAACCGGAACGTGTTCGACAGCACGTACAACTTGCCGTCCTTCTCGTAGCTGAACATGTCCAGCGGCTTATTGCCCGAACCGAGTTCAATCACGCTGGTGCCTTTGACCACGGCATCCGGCTTCAGAGAATCCAGCGGGTATTTCACGACGGGCGTGCAACTGAACGCTCCGACGATGTATGTCTTGTCGCCTTCTTTCAGCGGCATCACGACGCTCATCGGAGCCTTGGTTTCCCACCTGCGATGCGACACGTGATACGTCTCGGCACTGTAGCCAGCCGACGTGGCGTCATGCTTCAGCGGTGCATAGACGCTGAAGATCTTCGACGAAAACGACTCATTGCTGCGACCGGCCGCGACAATGCGATCGTCTGCCCAGGCAACATCGGTGATGTTGCTGATGATGGCCTTCGACCCGGTCTCCAGTGGAATGCGGGCGTAGGTCACGTCTTCAAGAGCGAACTCATCGATCTCCCCCGCCCCGTCAACGGTCAGCACCAGATTGCGTTTCTGATCCTTCCGCATCACGGCGAAGTACGCCTTGCCGGACGCCGGGTTGACGGCCAGGTCGATGATCTCGATGTCTTTCAGCTTCGCGCCAATGGTCTCGGCCAGAGCGGCAGCAATACCGTCAATCGGCTTGACCAGTCCCTGGCCCTTTTTCGTGTCGCCGGTGGCCACGGCGATGACCTGCGATCCGCGTCCGTCTCCAATCAGCAGAACCCCTTCAGGAGCAAAGCTGATCACGTTGATCGACTTGATCTCGGGTGTCCCCTGTGCCGGGTCTTCCAGGACGGCCGCATGCGCGGCAGTAGTTGTCAGTGTCGTGATCATCACGGCGGCCAGAATCGAGCGTGTAAACCTGTGAAACATGTTGAGTCTCCTGAGTGACAACAAAAGTCTCCCGGCCAGCCGGCCACGTGGCTGACAGTACCCAACGCCCATCCAATTTGCGACAGCTCCAACCCGTGCCCAAGTTTTGTCCCTCTCCCCCTCAAGGGGAGAGGGTGCCCGCAGGGCGGGAGAGGGGCCATCCACGGCGATTCACAATACTCGTTCCGGCAACCAGCCCTCCAGGTTCGCCCCGAACTGCCGGACCTGCGCTGCATTCGTTCCGGCCGAGCGATAGCGAGCCCCCGGAACAACTGCCCCTCGAACCACCTGCCGCGCAACATTCGACTGGGGGCTCGCTATCGCTCGACCCCAGCCACCCGGTCGCGCAACATTGTCACTCGCTGCTCATGGCTCAAGAGGACGCACCAGTCGCTCGCCGTCGGCGAAGCCGACGCGACGTGATCGCCGCCAGGCGCACGACGGTCATCAATGCCAGGCTGGAGGGCTCCGGGACGGTGGCGCCTGCCACAGTCCCCTGCAGACGGAAGTTCACGTCGACTGCGTTGGGTTCAAGTGAGTTTGGCGTAGCTTGATACGTCCCCCCGACGCCGTCATTGGCGTAAGCCGTCCCGCCAGCAAGCGTTCCGGGCGACTGGAAACCAACATCGCCTCCCTGTGTTCCCCCGTTGAAAAAGAAATACTGCGTCGACGAATTCAGCGTGATGCTCGAATCGAACTGGTAACCATTGCTCGAAATGCCTGTCGACTGAGCCAGAAAACCCGCAGTGCTGGAAGACAGTGCCGCGGGAGTCCCCAGGTATTCCTGATCCAGAATGAACAGGTCTCCGAACGCCACCGGCGTCGAGCCGTCATTCGCAAAGAAGTTGAACGACAGCGAATTCCACGGTCCCCCGCTCGTGGTCGTCAAGGGCCGGGACGACAAGGCCAGTCGCCAGATCGTATTCGACGGTGTCCAGCTCAACGCCGAAGCCGCGTGGCGCGTCCGCGACGAGTACTTCCCGCAGCGGTGAAGCAGATGATTCGACACGCTGGTGATCCACTCGCAAATTGCCTTTGACGGTGGGGGGTTTTCAGCCGACGTCGTGAGATGCCGCTGCGGCTGGAAGCTCCAGCCACGGCAATGCTGACTACGCGGTAATGGCACCTGCCCTCATCGCAATTTACGTCGCCACGCGACAACCGTGCTGCCCGAACTACGCCAGATCAACGGGCCGACCGCTGGTCAGGCGCTGGCGGGCCTGCAGGAAGTGGTCGTCGTACTCAGTGGATGCTTCAAGACCGAGGTGCGTGAAGATCGTGGCCGAAAGGTCGGCAGGCGTCACTGGGTTGTCCGCGACGTAGCCGCCGGTGTCGGTTGTTGAACCGAACACCTGACCTCCGCGCACTCCGCCGCCGGCGACCAGGGCCGTAAACGCATGCGGCCAATGATCGCGGCCCGTTTTCTTCGTCCCGCCGTTTTGTGTGATCAGTCCGATCTTCGGTGTCCGGCCGAACTCACCGAGTGCGACAACCAGCGTGGTTTCCAGCAGCCCACGTGTGTCGAGGTCGGCGAGGAACGTCGACATGGCACGGTCGAACGGAGGACACAGCCGGTCTTTCAGCTTCGGGAAGTTTTCGACGTGCGTGTCCCAGTGCGGCGAGACCTTGTCGTCCTTGTTGTCGTCGTCCCAGTTAACCGTGATTAACGAGACGTCGGCTTCCACAAGACGTCGGGCCATCAGCAGACTCTGGCCGAACCGGGTCTGGCCGTACTGGTCGCGGAGCGCCTGCGGTTCGCGGCTCAGGTTCAGGACTCCGGCCGCTTCCGTGCGTTCCACCAGACCGGCCGCCGCTGCGAAGTTTCCCTCTGCGACACGGGTCTGGAATGTCTGCTGTGACGGCGTCAGGCCGAGTGGTTCGATCTGCTGTCGCAGGTCGCGTCGACGACGGAAACGACTGGCGCTGACGTCTGTCGGCAATTCGAGACCGCGGACGCGGAATTTCGGATCGGTCAGATTGCCCTCGATGAGGAACGGATTGAACTGCTCGCCCATGCGTCCGCCGGTCTGGCCCGCGATACGACGGTCCTGGCCGACGAATTGCGTGTACCAGGGCAGTACAATCGAATGCGGCAAAGGACCGGTCGTCGTTCCGAATCGATGCACCATGGACGCGATCGATGGCCAGTCCTCTTCGCGGGCCTGATCAGTCACCGGTGCGCCGAAGTACGGGCGTCCTGAGTAGACCTCGCTGCAGGCAGGACCGTGGACCGGCATGCGGTGTGTCATCGATCGCAGCAGACATAGTTTGTCGAGCTGCTGTGCCAGCAACGGGAGGTGCTCGCCGATCTGGATGCCAGCGACGTTCGTTGAAATCGGATTGAAGTCACCACGCACTTCCAGCGGCGCCTCCGGTTTCAAATCCCACAGATCCAGATGCGATGGTCCTCCAAATAGAAAGATGAAGACGCAGGACCGCGCGGGCGGTGTGGCAGTGTCATGCTCGTCCGACTGCGCCCGGAGCGATCGCAGCCAGGGATCGTGAATCCCCAGCGAAAGGAGCCCGGCAGATCGCAGTGCGTCGCGGCGTCTCATTGGACTGAGTCTGTCCTCATGCAAACGACGAGAGTCATCACGCGATGACTTCGTGGACGGGTTCGCCGCCGTGGCTGATGGGAATCGGACGGCCGCTAAGGTCTGGCACAGTCAGCGCCGAATTGACACCGAGCTGATGATAAATCGTGCCGACCATGTCGCCGGCCGAAACGGGTCGGTCGACCGGGTAGGCCGCCTGCGAATCTGTCTTACCGAGCACGAAGCCGCGCTTCGTTCCACCGCCGAACAACAGTGAAAACCCACATTGGGGCCAGTGATCGCGGCCAGCCTTGGCGTTAACTCGCGGAGTGCGGCCCATTTCACCCATCACCACGACCAGCGTTGAATCCAGCAGTCCGCGGTCTTCGAGGTCCAGGATCAGCGCCGGCAGCATCTGGTCGAGTTGCGGGAGCTGCACTTTCAGCATGCCGAAATTGTTGCCGTGCAGGTCCCAGTGGTTCTTACCCTTCGACTCCCAGTGGATTGTGATGAATGTCGAACCCGCTTCCACCAGGCGTCGAGCAATCAGCAGGCTCGACCCCCACAGGTGTCGGCCATAGCGATCGCGCACGTCTTTCGGTTCCTGGTCGAGGTCAAAGGCCAGACGGGTCTTTGAACCCGTCAGCAATTGAAACACCTGCTGCTGAAACGCCGACATGCTCTCGGTGCGGCGTGAGCGTTCCAGTTGCGATACGTCTTCATCAATCTGCTGTAGCAGCGTCTTGCGTCGGTTGAGC
Source organism: Planctomycetota bacterium (assembly GCA_963579025.1). Classification (GTDB taxonomy): domain Bacteria; phylum Planctomycetota; class Planctomycetia; order Planctomycetales; family Planctomycetaceae; genus CAUZFZ01. Next base: position 70,926 of record CAUZFZ010000023.1, read on the forward strand.
CGGTCGCCAGTGATGTCAGGCAACTCGCCCAGCGACGGCAGTACCGGATGGCCGATCGCCATGACCGAGTCGTAGTCCCCCTTCGATTCGCGTGCGACTTCCGGATCGCACACGGTGAACAGTGGGTCGTACTTCGCTCCCAGGTAACCACCGTACGGACCGGCCCGACGCAGTGACTGCGTGTAACCCGGAAACGCCGGCATCATCACGTTCCGCGGAATGTCAGTCGGACCGATATTCAGGTATTGCAGTACAGCACCCATGCCGGGGTGGTCCGTGCGTTTCGCGAAGTAGTTTTCGCGATCGTTGCCGCCATCAAACCCGGTCAGGACGTTGTACGGATTGTGGCTGTTGTACTTGTGCGAGTACGTGCGGATCAGCGACGCCCGGTCCATGATCAACGACGTCTGCGGCAGCAACTCGCAAATCTGCAGTCCTGGCACAACGGTGTCGATGGGAGACAGTTCGCCGCGCACGTTTTCTGGCGCGTGCGGCTTCATATCGAACATGTCCTGGTGCGGTGGTCCTCCGAATAAATTCACCAGGATTACGGACTTCGCCGGGCCATCAGGCAGTCGCGGAACACTCCCAGGACTCGCCGCATGCTCGGAAGCTCGCAGCAGATTGGGCAGGTTCACACCACCAAACAGCGACAACCCGCCGACGGTCAGCGCGTCACGTCGACTGACTCGGTCGCAGCCGCGTCGCGTCTGTCCCAGGATTCGCAGCATGTGTGTGTCTCATTCGTCGGGGCGTGCTCACACGAGAAGTTCTTCAATCACTTCACCCTCGGGGAGCGCCAGCATGGGTCGATCGTCGAGCGTCCGCAGCTCGGCTTTCGGGTCGAGTCCGAGTGCGTGATACACGGTCCTGGCAAAGTCCGGCACGGAAACAGGTCGGTCCGTGACTTCAGCAGCGTGCCTGTCGCTGGCACCGAGCACCATGCCTGTGCGGATTCCACCACCGCCCATGGTCAGACTGAAGCAGCGGTTCCAGTGATCCCGCCCTGGTCCACGAGCGTCATCGTTTAAGCGGGGCGTGCGACCGAACTCGCCCGCAGTAATCACCAGCGTGTTGTCCAGCAGACCTCGGTCCGACAGATCGTTGAGCAGCGCTGCGTAGCCCTGCTCGTAAGCCGGGACTTCGGTCCGCAGTCGCGGGAAGACATCCGGATGATGATCCCATCCGTAACGCACATAACCTTTGACCGTGACAAATCGAACGTCGGCTTCGATCAACCGTCGAGCCAGGAGCAGGCCCTGACCCACCCGATTGCGGCCATAGGTGTCTCGCGTTGCCGCAGACTCGCGCGAAAGGTCAAACGCGTTCTTCGCCTTCTGCGACGTGATCATCGAGAACGCGCGCCGCTGAAACTCATCGTGCGTTCGAGCGAACTCAAGCTGCCCGTCGACACGCGACTGAAACCGGTCGACGGCGTCGAGCAGTCCCTGCCGATCGCTCAGCCTGCCACTGCCGACACTTTCGGAAGTCGAGAATTCTTCGACGGCGAAGCTGGACGAATTCGGATCGCGCGTCACCAGGAACGGGTCGTAATTACGACCGAGGTAGCCGCCGCGTCCCGGCCTGCCGTAGTTCGTACTTGTGAGGTCACCAACCTGAACGAACGGAGGCGTCTGCCGCGCGTGTTGCTCGTGCTGCCACGACACCATGGCGCCGAAACCCGGAGGCACAAGCGAGCTGCTCCATCGGTTACCGCTCATCAAGTGATGATCGCCCCTGCCATGGGTCGGCGAGTACGAATGCATTGAGCGAATCAGCGAGAACTTGTCCGCGCACTTCGCCATGTTGGGCATCAGCTCGCCCAGGTCCAGACCCGGCACGTTTGTCGCGATCGGGGACAGTTCACCGCGAATCTCGGCCGGCGCCAGAGGCTTCAAATCGTACATGTCGATATGACTTGGTCCGCCGAGCATCCAAAGCAGCACGCAATTCACATCGCGTCGCCCTGCAACAGCGGCCTCGGCCTGGGCACGCAACGCATCCGGCAGGTTCAAGCCAAGTGCTGTCAGCCCACCAATCCGCAAAGCTTCGCGCCGCGCGAGCCCCGTTCGACCTGTTCCAGACCCGTCAGTCAGTCCAAGCATCCGTTTACCACTTGTGAATGTCTCTGAGAAACCGTCATCGTACCCTTCCATCAGCTCGGCCTGAAGGCTGGCTTCAGCCGTGTCGAGCAGTCTTTAACCTGCCAACTGCCGGAGCGCCCTTATGAGACCGTACTTTGTCATGCTCGTGTTCGGTCTTGCTCTGACCGTCGTCAACGTGGCAATTGCTGAAGATTCCGACCCGCCAAACCAGTACGAGGCCGATGGCGTCGCCGTACCAGCCGCACGTGCTGACGAACCGTTCGCTGAACTCTCGACCGCGAAGGCGGCTCTGTATCTGGAGCACGGAAACGTCGCGTGGTCAAAGCAGAGGAAGTGCGTCAGTTGCCACACGAACGGAACCTATCTCTTCATCCGGCCGGCGCTGAGCCGCACGCTGGGCAAGCCGTCCGAAGACATGCGGTCGTTCTTTGTCGAGCAGCTCGCGTCGTTCGAAAAGCTCGGCGCCCGCAAAATGAAGCGGAGTGGAACGCGCCCGGCGCAGGTCATCTACATCGCCGCAGGGCTGGCAGAATGGGACGCTCACGTTACGAAGAATCTGTCAGCGGAAACCGACAAGGCACTGCGGCTGGCGTTCGAAATGCAGAACAAAGCTGGAACCTGGCACTCCGTGACGTGCTGGCCACCATTCGAATCGAGCGCGTATCAGGAGGCCCACATGGCGGCGATGGCTGTCGGCACGGCTCCCGACTGGCTCGACTCACTTGCCGACGACGCCGAGGCTCGAGGACAGGTCGAACTGCTCAAGACGTACCTGCGAGAAACCGAAGCTCCGCACGATTATGCCCGTGTCCTGCAGTTGTGGTCGTCCCTGCGTCTCGACGGAATCCTGAACTGCCAGCAGCAGCAATCGATTGTGCAACTGATCCGCGAACACCAGCGGGACGACGGCGGTTGGTCGATTCGCACCTTCGCCACTCCCGAGCAATGGGGCGCCGGCAATCGTGCAGAAAAGCTTAGCGCCGAGCCCGAGTTTGACACGCCACCAAGCGACGGACACATGACCGGACTGGCACTTCTGGTCCTGCAGGCCGCCAAGGTCCCTGACTGCGACATTCAGATGCAGCGAGGACTTGCCTGGCTGCGATCAAACCAGCGGGAATCCGGCCGCTGGTGGACTCGATCTCTAAACACGGACGAGTGGCATTTCATCACATACAGCGGAACGGCCTACCCGCTGCTGGCCCTGCAGAACGCGTCTACGTCGTCAGAACAACGGGCCGCGAACACTCCGATGCTGCAACCGACGAATACCCTGTTCGGATTAGAGTCAGTCATTCGCGACCTCGGCCGACTGCTGAATTAGGGCACGGCGCGACATGGCGACCGTTGGGACCAGCCCGGGAATCGACTCGTCGAGCGGAAAGTAGGGGCGTTTGAGGTTGCGGAACGAGGTACTCCGCACCGATGCCGGCGTTGGCCCGGGTGTGTCCAGAATGTGGACGGCTCGCGCGATGTCTCCGTAAGCCAGACTGAAATTCATCGGGTTCTTGACGACGACGAAGCGGGCCGACGAAGCGTCCATGCCGACGGACTCATACTGCTCACCCCGCCAGTCGTACGTGCCGTGGCTGGCAATCATGATCTCGATCGAGCCGACGCGTACCACCGCGGTCGTGCCCATGTTTCCGGTCTGGTCGTCCCAGATTCCGCCGCGGTAAGTAAACACCCCATCGGTGAGTCGCACGACTTCGCCAGTCACGGTGACGGGGTCACCCCAGCGTGGATCGAGTTGATGGCCGAGGCTCAGTGTCACGCTCGCACCGACTCCTGCCGCCTGACAGGCACTGGCCGCTGCCGCATCAACAACGGGAACAAGGCACGCTTCGAGTGGAGCACATTCCAGCAATGCTTCGAGGGTCGCGACACTGTCACCGGATGCACCGCCACCGCAGCAATCGGCGGTTTCCACCAGCAGGATCGGTCCGCCGACAACCGACTGACTCAACCGAATCGCTTCCTCTGGCGTCACAACTTTCGGTTCCAGATCGAATCTTTTCAGCCAGTACAGGGATGCGATCTCCGTTGCCACACGTACGGCCGTGTCTGCATCTCCATCGGTGATGACCAGCCCTCCGCCGCCCATGTCCGGCAGGTCCAGGTAGGGATGCACCAGAAATGCACCGGTCGAATACACCGTTCCCTGTCGTTCGTGGGATTTGGCGAAGCGCATGACGTCGGCGAATGGACCGTCGCCTTCGGTCTGACCGTTGATGCCACCGACAATGACTGGAACTCGTGCATAGGCCATCACGGGTCGAAGCTGCCCGGTCAGGATGTCGAGCAACGCTCGCGCGCCGCGCTGCCCGGTCTCAAACGCGTCGCGATGCGGGTACGTTTCCCAGGCCAGCAACGCATCAGCATTCTGCACCATCCGCTCGGTCACATGCGCGTGCAGATCGAGAGTGGCAACGATCGGGATTTCCGTTCCGACTGTCTCTCGCACAGCCTGCAGCAGGTCTCCTTCCAGATCGCCTGCATTCGCAACGTCCGCCGCAGCCGAACCATGCAACGCCAGAAGTACACCGTCCAACGGAGCGCTCTGCTCGATCCTTTGCAGCAATTCCTGCTTAAGGTACCGGTAGCACTCCGCCGTGACCGGGCCACTCGGACACGCACTCGCCACCAGCAACGGAAAGACTTCGGTATCGTTTTGACCGAGCGTCTGCAGCATGCCCCCGACAGTGCCGCTGGACGCGTTCAGGAACTCGTCGCCAAATCGAAGCTCGGAACGACGAAACGTTTCCAGATCGGCCGGGATACCACCCAGATGATTGCACTCGATGAATAGAGAACCGACAGCAATTCGGTGAGGCATCGTTCGGTCCAGGTCAAATGAAGTAACCGCGTCACACCAGGATAGGATAGACTTCTGCCCGTTCAGAACAGGGAGCATTTGAATCGACTCTCATTTCAGTCAGGAAGGAAGGAACGTTAATTGACGCTAATCTCCGCTAATCTGAAGGACGGTCGTGCGGTCACTCATTAGCGTCAATTAGCGACTATTAGTGTTCCTGCTCCTCCTTCCTTCCGCCGCAGCTTGAGTACGAATCACGAGGGTAATGGATGAGGTCAGTTGCCGTTCAAGTCGTCGTGGGCGTTGTCGTGAGTCTCATGCTGGTCGATTCGCACGTTCTGTCGCGAGTCGTCGCCGCGGATACTCAGCCGACAGAACTGACATTCGAGAAGGACATCCTGCCAATCGTGAAGGCGAAATGCATCCGCTGCCACGCAGGTGTGGAACCCAAAGCCGGTCTGAACCTGACAAGTCCTTCGTCACTGCTGACCGGCGGAAAATCGGGCGCTGCCATTCGCATCCGAGCCGCTGAATTCAGCCTGCTGTACGAGAAGGTCAGTTCCGGTGCCATGCCGCCTGTGGGGCAGAAGCTGACGGCCGAGGAAAAGGGGCTGATTCGCAAGTGGATCAATGCGGGTGCCAGCGGAGTCAGCAACGCGGCGGCGGTCGACAGGTCTGACGACATCAGTGAAGTCGACTTGTGGTCCTTCCAGCCGCCCGTGCGACCAGCCGTCCCGGATGTAACGAATCGCAGTCGGGTCAGGAACGCAATCGATGCCTTCGTGCTGAAGCGTCTGGATGCGCACGACCTCACACTGGCTCCCGAGGCAGACCGATTAGTTTTGCTGCGTCGAGCATCGTTCGATTTGATCGGGCTCCCGCCGTCGCCGGAAGAAGTCGAGCAGTTCGTCAACGACAAGCATCCCGATGCATACGCTCGCATGATCGACCGACTGCTGGCGAGTCCGCATTACGGCGAACGGTGGGCGCGTCACTGGCTGGATGTCGCTGGCTACACGGAATCCGCGGGCATTCTGAATGAGGACCGACGTCTGGCTCTGCCGTGGCGGTATCGCGATTACGTAATCCGCGCATTCAACAACGACAAGCCATACGACCGGTTTCTGCTGGAACAGATCGCCGGTGATGAGCTGACTGACTACTGGGCCGCGTACGAGAACATGGAGCGACTGCCGGACGACGTGATCGAAGGCATCACCGCGACCGGCTTCCTGAGAACGGCCGCCGATCCCAGTCGTCCAGACTTCAAGACGATCAAGAACGCAGCCTCGCAATATTTCTACCCGACTCTGTTCGACACTCTGCAGATCGTGTGCTCGTCGACGATGGGACTGACGGTGCAGTGTGCACGATGCCACAGTCACAAGTTCGATCCGATTCCGCAGGTTGATTACTACCGCATGCAGGCCCTGCTGACGACGGCGTATCGAACGGACAACTGGATTCCGCAGATGAATCGGCGGTTGCCGATCGCCACGAAACTGCAGCAGGCCGACGCCAGAAAACACAATGCGGAAGTCGACGCGAATTTGAAGAAGCTGAAGGTCGAGCTGACTGCGGCGAAGTCGAAGTTCACGCAGCGGCTGTTCGATGAGCGATTGGCCGCGCTCCCCGCAGAAATCCGCGACGACGTTCGCGGAGCACTCGACGCGGCCAAGGCCAAACGCACGGAAGTGCAGAAGTATCTTGCCGAGAAGTTCGAAAAGAAATTGCGACCACAGGCCAAAGAACTCGACGCAGCACTGGCAACGTACTCGGACTACAAGAAGAGTGAAGGCGAACTGAATGGAAAGGTCGCGGCCGAAGAAGGTCGCCGCATCGTGTTTGACGAAGTCCGGGCACTTTATGACCAGCCGGGTGAAGTCACGACTCCCGTCCTGTTGCGTGGAGACGCGCTGACTCCCGGACCGTCTGTCCAACCCGGAGTCATCTCAACCATCGAAACACCGCAGCCTTTCGAATGGACGGCGCCGAGTGATGGTGCAAAGACGAGCGGTCGTCGGCTGGCGTTCGCTCGCTGGTTGACTCAACCGGAACACCCGCTGACAGCCCGTGTGATGGTGAACCGCATCTGGATGCACCACTTCGGAACCGGCATCGTGGACACACCAGACGATTTCGGCGTGTCCGGTTCCTCGCCGTCGCATCCGGAACTGCTGGACTGGCTGGCGACCGAGTTCGTCCGCAGCGGATGGAGCATCAAGCACATGCACCGCCTGATTCTGGCATCCAGCTCATGGAGGCAGCACTCGCGTGTCGATGCGCAGCACCGCGAAGCTGGTGAGAAAGTCGATCCAGAAAACCGCCTGCTGTGGCGTCAGACAATGCGACGACTGGAAGCCGAGCCCCTGCGTGACGCATTCCTTGCGACATCCGGAACGTTGAGCACGCCTATGTTTGGTGCGTCGCAAACGGTCGCACGTCAGAAGGACGGTGAGGTCATCATCCCGGCGACTCAGGACCGAAACAGGCGATCTGTCTACGCCATGATTCTCCGGCTCAATCCGGAGTCCATGCTGGAGGTCTTCGATCAACCGACGATCTCGGTGAACTGCACACAACGCACGACATCGACCGTATCGACTCAGGCGCTGACGCTGCTCAACAGTGACGGCATGATCCGCGCGGCCACCGCCTTTGCCGATCGCGTTCTCGCAGAGCAGCCGGACGCGCCGATAGATCGTGCAGTGCAGTCAGCATTTTCCAGAGGGCCGACGGATGAGGAACGCAGCGTGCTGGGCGAATTTCTGGCCGAGCAGACAAAGCGATACACCTCGCAGCCGAATACTGACGCTGCCACCGCCCGAAAGAAGGCACTCGCAGATTTGTGCCATATGCTGTTGAGTTCCAACGAATTCGCTTACGTCGACTGACTCGCGTGATCGACGTGACGTCAATCACACGGATAGAGAGAGTAGCTTAGCCATGCATCACCTTTCCCGTCGTGACGCGCTGTGCCAGCTTGGTTCCGGATTCGGCGGGCTCGCACTGAGCACTCTGCTGGGCGAGTCGGCGAACGCGTCGTCGTCTCATTTGTCTGCTTCGCATTTTCAGCCGCAAGCGAAGGCCGTAATCCAGCTCTACATGCATGGCGGGCCAAGCCATGTCGACCTGCTGGATCCGAAGCCAATGCTGAATCGATTCGACGGAACAGCTCCGCCGGACGAAGTGGCCGATGACGAAAAGCGAACAAAGAATCTGATGGGATCGCCGTTCCGATTCCGTAAGTGTGGTCAGAGCGGACTGGAGTTCTCAGAGATTCAGCCGTTCGTGTCGCAGCATGCCGATGATATTGCCGTGATCCGATCGATGTTCACCGAACATCGCAATCACGAGCAGGCAATCTGGATGGCGCAGACAGGCATGACCACGGCCGGGCGTCCGACTCTGGGCTCATGGCTGGCATACGGTCTGGGGTCTGAGAACCACAACCTGCCGGCGTTCGTGGCACTTCCGGACCCAGGCGGTGCGTCGGTCGATGGAGTTCGCAACTGGTCAAGCGGCTGGTTACCGCCGCAGTATCAGGGCACAGTTTTCCGTGAGACCGGCAGTCCCGTGTTAAACCTTCAACCGAAGCAGCCGCGGCCACCCGGCATTGAAGACGCGCGGGCTCGACTACTTCGGCAACTCAACGACCGGCATCTCGCCTTGCGTCCGGGTGAGTTGGAGCTGGAAGCCCGTATCGGGACGTTCGAGCTGGCCGGGCGCATGCAACTGGCCGCGACCGACGCCCTCGATCTGTCTCAGGAAACCGAAGAGACGCAGAAGCTGTACGGAATGGATAACGCCACGTCGAAGTCCTACGGCACACGCTGCCTGATGGCTCGCCGTCTGGTCGAACGGGGCGTGCGGTTTGTCTCCCTGTTCATGTCCGGGCAGCCCTGGGACACACACTCGAACAACAACAGCGGCACAAAGAACTGCTGTCTACGCACGGACAAGGCAGTCGGCGGATTGCTGACCGACCTGAAGCGGCGTGGCCTGCTGGATTCAACACTGATCCTGTGGGGCGGCGAATTCGGTCGAACTCCAGCCGCGGAACAGCGGGGGCAGAAGTCCGCGTACGGCCGCGATCATCACCCGTACGGTTACAGCGTGTGGCTGTCGGGCGGAGGCATCAAAGGCGGGCAGCATTACGGTGCCACCGACGACTTCGGCTACCGTTCCATCGAAAAGCGGACGCAAACCGCGAATCTGCACGCCACAATCCTGAAGCTGCTGGGCCTGGACCACGAATCACTCACCTGGTACCACAACGGTCGCGATGAACGCCTCACCGATGTCTACCCGGCTCGAGTCATTGACGAACTGATCGCCTGACGCGGCCCGGCCAGGTTGATGTCTCACGCAAAACCTCGAAGACGCGAAGTGCTTCTGGTCAGTTCTTCGGAGCAGTGAGAAACGATTGATGATTGGCGTATGTTGATTTGTGATTGACGAAGTGCCAGAAGCGGAGACCAGCTGGAGCGTTCGCACGTCTCCGATCCCTTCGACAATCAACACTCATCACTCGACAATCATCAATCAGTTTTACCGTCCACGATCCCGCCCTTGCGGGTGAATCAGAACAGGCTCGTGCGGCCTACGAAACGCGGTCCAGTTCAGGAATCGCATTCCCGTCGTTGAGGATCGGTACGGGGCGTCCGGCGAAATTCACGATGGCCGTGTTTCCGTAATCGATGTTGAGATGGCGATAGATCGTGGCCAGGAAGTCGAGCGGACTGACCGGGCGATCAACGGGGTCTTCGCCATACCTGTCCGTCGATCCGATGACCTGCCCGGTGCGAATGCCGCCGCCGGCAAAGAGCATCGAGTTGGCTCGGGGCCAATGATCGCGTCCCGGCTGGACCGTGCCTTTGGGACGACTGGCAACTCCGCCGCCGCTGCTGGCGACGTTGGAGATTCTCGGCGTGCGACCGAATTCACCGGTCACGACAACCAGCACGCGCCGATCCAGTCCACGTGCGTAAACGTCTTCGATCAGAGCCGACACTGCCTGGTCAAGGTACGGTGCCCGATGGCTAATCGCTTCAAACACATGATGGTCGCCATCAGAACAACTCGCGGAGTGGCTGACCGTTGCCTTCCACGATGTAGAGTGGGCGACCTCGAGTGTCGAGATATGTCGAATCGAGCGGCACACGCATGTGCTTGTAGATCGTCGCGGAGAGGTCGGCTGGCGTGACTGGGCGGTCCTTGATCTTGCCGCCGTCGATATCACTTGAGCCAATGACCTGTCCGTGTCGCAGCCCTCCGCCAGCCAGGCACATGGACATGATGCTCGGCCAATGATTACGACCGCCGGTGAATCCCTTCTGAGTGCCAATGATTGGCGAACGGCCAAAGTCGCCCAGAGCCAGCACCAACACATCATCCAGCATGCCGTTATCTTCGAGGTCGCCGACCAGTGTTGTGATCAGATGATCGAAGACAGGAAGGAGTGGTTTCAGGCCCGTCTCAATGCCGCCGAACACGTGATTGTCTCCATGACTGTCCCAATCGCCGGCGTTGATCCCCATTGTCAGGTCGACCGTCACAAAGCTGACGCCGTGTTGGATCAGTCGGCGGGCCAGTAATGCCTGCTGGCACCACAGGTGTTTGCCGTATCGATTTCGGGTGGCCTGCGGCTCGCGCGACAGATCGAATGCACTTTGAGCTTCGCCGCCCAGGACCATCTGGATCGCCTGGTCCTGGAAGTGGTCAGCCGCATCCAAAGCGCCCGACTGGTCGATGCCACTGCGAAGCCGATTGAGATTTTGAATCAGCTCATCACGTTCTCGAACGCGGTTGGTCGTCAGACCCTCCGTCAAGTCAAAGCGACCCGAGTTGTAAACATCCGTCGCTTGCTCGGTGAGGCGTCCGAAGCCCTTGTACTCGGGCAGTCCGGCGGCCCGATGTCCATTCATCGGGTCGTAACGCATTCCAATCATGCCGCCGCGGGCGATGTGTGCGGGATCACGATTGAAGGCGACGTACGGGGGCATGCCGGGTCGATTAGCGCCGTGGAACCGCGCGACCACTGATCCAATAGCCGGGTACATTTCCCCTTTCGGGTTGCGTCGCGGCGAGGCGTTGCTGTTCCCCGTCTGCATCACCTTATTGGGAGAATGTTCGGAGCGTTTGGAATCCACCGAACGGATGAGGGTAAAGCGGTCCATCATCTCTGCCTGCTTCGGCAGATGCTCGCTGATGTTGATGCCCGGAACGGCTGTTGAAATGGACGCGAACGGGCCGCGATTCTCTGCAGGACGCTCCGGTTTCGGATCCCACGTATCGAGCTGACTTGGTCCTCCGGCCATCCAGAGCAGGATCACAGCTTTACGACCGGTCGGTCGACTGACGTCCTGAGCGGTTGCCGGGCCGGCGTGTAATACGTTGGCTGCGCTCAGACCCGACATCCCAGACAACCCCGCCGCCAGCATATGGCGGCGGGTGAGAATCGTCAGACCGTCCGCGTCGAGCGATCTGAGATCGGAAAACGCATGTCCGATTCGACGAGTGGTGTCAGGCATGTTTTTGTCCGGTGAGGAATCGCAATTGCCTGCTCAGGCGTGCTATTCGCCGAGCAGTTTTGCGATCGTCGGCTCCATCGCGTCGGCCCACATTCGGTACCCGGCTTCCTGTGGATGCAGGAAATCGGGCATGATGGACTTCGGCAACACCCCTTCGTCATCCAGGAATGTCTTACTGATGTCCAGATAGAAAACGGACTTATCGTCCGCAAAGTCTCTAATGATCGCATTGGTCGCGTCGTTGATCTTCCGCAGTTTGTCGGTCGGGTACGCACCTCTCGGGAAGATGGCCAGCAGCAGAATCTTGGTCTTGGGCTGGCGTTTCTGCAGTTCACCAATGATGGACTTGATCCCGGCCGCGGTTTCTTCGGCGGGATCCTGGCGGTGCCCGGTGTTGTTTGTGCCGATCATGATTACGGCCAGCTTCGGCGCGATCCCTTCAACTTCGCCATTCTGCAGACGCCAGATGACCTGTTCCGTGCGATCGCCGCTGTAGCCGATGTTGAACGCGTTGCGGTCGGCGTAGAACTCTTCCCAGACCTTCTTGCCTCGGTTTTCCCAACCGTGTGTGATCGAGTCGCCGATCATCAGCAGATCGACCTGCTTCTGAGCTTTGAGGTCCTTCAGCTTCTGCTCATGTCGCGGTCCCCACCACTTGACGGCCCACTTGGCCGTCTGGACTTCCGGCGTAATCGCCTTCGGCTTTGCGTCGTCAGCGAACGCGATGCAGGACGATGAGACAACAAGAGCCAGAATACTGAAAACCTTTGTAACGCGTTTCATGAATAAGTCCTGCCTGCGGGAGTTGTGATCGACTATTCGGGTGTAGCAGGAGTCGATGCCGGAGATCAACTGTCCCCCGCAAAGCCGCTACAGCATTTCACTTAAATCTCGGCACGTCGTTGTCGATACAAGGCCGGATTGATGACACTCGTCATCATCTGCGTATCGAGTGGACGCGCCAACAACTTAATCACACGTGCCAACTGCGGTTCCGGATTGTGCAGCAAATCGTTGTAACTGACCGTCGCGTAACTGAAACTCGGCTGCTCGATCATCCATCGTTCCACCTCATCAAGTTGACGGCGATAGCCTGCGATCAACGCGTCACGCGACAGCGCAGCTCCGACGGCGGCCGATCGCTCAAGCATGGCCCGCTGGGAATCGATCACTTCCTCCATGTCACGCTCGAGCATCACGACGCGATACTCTTCGCTCGGCGGCAAATGCGGCAATAGCGCGTAAATGACCTTCACAACCCTGCCGCGTGCCAGCGCTACCCACGCAGCATCGCGGGACGTGTGCCTCACCGGAGCATACTCGAAATAGCCGCTTGGATTGTCCTTGTCGGCCGGACGCGAGTCATCCGAGAGCAGTGTCAGGCCACCTGCCTCAAGCATCTTCATCATCAACGACGTTCCCGACCTCGGCGGGCCGGAAACCACGGTAATAAACTCGTTGGTCGTGTCGTCACTGTTCATTGGCTGTCGTCGAAATGCAGTCAGTGCGTGATCTCGTAGATATGCACAACCGTTGGTCCGTAATTGTAGCCGACGCCGCTGGGCATCATGCGGGCCAGTTCACGATCCGGATCGCGGACAAATCCAAAGAGGTCGCCCTCCGGTGCGCGTGACTCGTATCCGTAGGTGTCTGTTCCGATGAAAGCGTCGGCGAAGCCGTCTTCCTCGGCGACGATCTCGCGACCCTCGAACAGAACGCGGACCTTTGTGCCCGGCTTCAAACCCTGAACGTTGATGCGGACGTCGCTCAGTTCTGCGCGATCAATGCCCACAGAGTCTTCACAAAAGACGCGGACAACTTCGCCGTCTCGCTCCAGCACCGAGTGATCCCACAAGGCGCGTCCGTCTTTGGTCATATAAGCAAAGCCATCAACGAGTTTTCCGACCAGTCCGACGCGCTCAGCGTCGATCTCGATGCGATGCCAGTTGCCAGCCGCCGGCAGCGCACCGTGATTGTGAAAATGACCCGCCTGGTAGGCCAGCTTGTCGACCTGCTCGCGACCGAGGTCCGCGTACTTCTTTATGTTGTCGGCCCACGGCTTACCCATCACTTTGACGGCACGTGCGTATGTCTCGTCGTCCATGACGTAGTTGACTTCATGCCACACCGAGTGATTCAGCTCGGAATACATCAACAGGTTTCCACGGTCGGCGCGCAGGCGAGTGAAATCGAACTTACCCAGGAAAGCATTGTGGGCGAATCGGCCGTCACCGCGAATCGCCACACACGCCCACTCGGGAGTTTCCTGCGGATCGATCCACACGTATTGCACAAGTGTGTCGCCCTTTTGAATCAGCTCAGGCATCGGCAGGCCACGAAACCCGTGGATACGAATGCCACCCGGCCGGAACCACTGTTGATTAACGCTGTCGCCTGTGTGGCTGGCGCGTCCGGAGTGTTTATTGTCGCTATGCCATGTCCAGTGCCCCGACCGCAAAGGACCGCAGTTGGTGGCGAGCACATACGTCTTGCCCTGATAACGCGTGACCTTGTTGGAAAGACCGTGCGGCGCGAACGAAACGGCCGGCGCCTGTTCCTGACTGTTGAGCGGTCTTTCCAGGTATCGCAATTCCCCGGCAAGTCCTCGATTGAAGGTCGGATCGCCGATACCTTGAATCATCGACACTCCAGCCGAGCCGCGAATGATGTTGTCGTAGGTTTCGAATCGATACCGCTCGTAAGGGTGATTGTCGTAAAGCTGCGGAAGATAAACCCAGGCAGTCGTCTTGCCGGCGCGGCGAGTGTAGGGCGTAAAGACGACGTTGTAGTCCATCGGACCCCACATCTCGGTTTCCGCATGATTGATGTCATACAGCGTCAGTTTCGGCAGCCACCACGCGTTGAAGGCTCCACTGGTGCTGATCGCCAAGGGCCGCTTTGTGAGCCGTGCGACGTAATCGTTCGTCGCCTTGTGTTTCTGCACCTGAGCGGGATCGTCGAAGTTGATCGTCGCCTCCCAGCCGCCCGTGTTAATCGAGACAACATTCTTCATTCCGCCGCGAGCGACCCAGGCTTCGAAGTTCTTACGCTGCTCAGCATTCAGCTCAATGACTGGCTGCGTGCCGCCGACGGACTTGTCCGGTTTAGCCTGCAACGAGTACAGCCCGTATTTCGCGAACATGGCTTCGACGTCTTCATTGGCAAACCCCTGCGTCAGACGGTGTCCCATCAGACCCAGTTGAGCGATCCGGGCGGGAGTATGTCTGATGCGAAAGTTCTGATGCGTGGCACCGGTCAAAAACCGGGGCTCACCGTTGATCAGCACGGCCCCGTCTTCACGAACCGTCACCGACGTGATGGGCGGCTGTCTGGGCGGCGGTTGGACGCGTCCGAACGGATCGCTGATTTGCCGGAACAGTTCCTGGCCACCAGCATCAACCCCGCGGACCAGCAATACCGTGTCACGTACAGGATAGTTGTGCGGCCACGCATTGAGCTTGTTGAGATCGATTTTCGTCACGATCAGGTTGGTCCGGTCGACCGTCCAGACGGGTGATGGCAGATTGAATTCCGGCCCCTTGTCGGACTGGCTCCCGTACTTGTCGGACTCCCAGGGCCTGGGCAGATCATTGAGAGTCTTTTGGAAAACCTCGGCCAGGTTGTTGAACGATTGCTGACCAACAGTTTCCGCATCGCTTGAGCGTACAAGTTGCACGTCGAGTCTCTTGACCCTGGCCAGTGTCAGATCCGAGACACCAAGATTCATCGACACGGTCACGGGATTTTCCGAAGGCAGGTTGTAGGCCCGCGAAACATCAATATCGACGACGTCAGTCCATGTATTCAATGCGTATTGTTCGGCTTGCACCACCTTTGCGTCACGCAGCAATTCCTGACCGTCACGGTTCCTGGGGAGGACATTTGGATCCTGCCCGGATGTAGACAGAAAAGGCCATGCTTCACTTCTTCTCAAGGAGGTGAAACATGGCCGGAGTGCCGACACAAGAGCCGACTGCAC
>CAUZFZ010000024.1:0-85718 GCA_963579025.1 Planctomycetota bacterium
GGGCTGCGAGGGTTGCCGCGGCGCACATAGTCGGTCAGGCAGGCATAGGCTGTTTTCTCCCGTTCCGCATCGCTGGCCATGCTCAGCAGATTCTCTGGCTTCTCGATGACGATCAACGACGGATCCTCGAACAAGACATCCATTCCCCGTGGCAACAGACTTTCGGCACGCATCTCGTCCCTGGCTCGTATCGAAACCAGATCACCGATCTTTAAGAGATGGTTGAAGCGTGTGACTGATTGCCCGTTGACGTGCACCGATCCGTGCTTGAGCCACTGCCGCACTTTGGTCTTCTTCGTCTCACGGTGGCAGACAAGCAGGAATTCCAGCAGTTCCGCAGGATGTTCGACCGTGTGAGAGGTGGGCATGACTGCGGTTGCGCAACTTGTGATCGGGTGGACTACACTCCGCCGGGTGGAGACGGTGAAGCATAGCGGCGAAACTTTTTCGTTCGTCTGCTCTGGATGCTTGCCGATTACGAAATCCATTCGTTCACAAAGAAGGCCTGGCAACTTATGCCCTCACACGATGACTTTCGCCGACCTAACCGCGGGTTTGACCCCGACGACATTCCCTGGGAACAAATCGGCAAGCGAATTCGACTGATCCTGATCTCAGTGGCCGTTGTGAGCGTGATTCTGGCCGGTAAGTCGGCGTTCTATCGCGTCGAAGCGAGCGACGAAGGCGTGGTACTCAGATTCGGCAAAAAAATCGCCACGGTGCCGCCAGGTCTTCATATGAAAATGCCCTGGCCAATTGACACGGTCTACCAGGTGCCCGTGCAGCGTATTCAGTCGCTGGAATTCGGTTTTGAAACATCTCAGGCCGGGCGTAAGACGGTATTTGCTTCGGAGAATTCGGACGATCTCGAAGTCGCCGAGATGCTGACCGGCGACTTAAATCTGGGACACGTCGAATGGGTCGTGCAGTACCGGGTCGAAAACTCGATGGACTTTCTGTTCAATGTTGGCGGCACGGAGAGCATCAGCCAGAGCAGCTTGCCCAGCGGGGCGACGTCCGACGTGAATCCTGCCGTTCCCGACACGATCAGTGATGTTTCCGAGTCCGTGATGAGGAAGCTGGTGGGTGATTCGAGCATCGACTACGTGCTGACGATTGGTCGGGAACAGCTTGCCACTGAGGCCGAGCAACTGATCCAGGCGGAACTGGATAGCTTCGAGGCGGGCGTAAAAATCATCACTGTCAAACTGCAGACGACCTCACCACCAACGGCGGCCGTGCAGGATGCCTTCCAGGAGGTCAACCGCGCCCGGCAGAAAAAGGAACAGGTGGTCAACGAAGCCGAGGGCGAGCAGAACAGCAAGATTCCAGCCGCGCGTGGAGCGAAGGACAAGGCGATTGCCGAGGCCGAGGGATATCAGGACCGCGTGGTACTCGAAACGAAGGGGCAGATCAGTGCATTCCTGGCACAACTGGCGGAATACGACAAGGCACCGGAAGTGACTCGTAAACGGCTTTACCTGGAAGCCATGGAAGTCGTCCTGTCTCAGGCCGGTGGCAAGACAATCATCGACGAGTCAGTGCGCGGTGTGCTGCCTCTGTTGAATCTCGATCAAGGGAGTCCGCAGCCCGCCGTCGAGACGGGAGGTGTACGATGAAGACGAAAATCGCTGTCGTATTTTGTGTGTTACTCGGTCTTACCGCGATCGTTCTGAACGCGAGCACCTTTATCGTCGAGGAAGGGAAGCAGGTCATCGTGACGCAGTTCGGCAAACCTGTGAATGATGTTCAGACGGCTGGTTTGCACTTCAAGACGCCGTTCATTCAGGAAGCGTACTACCTGGAAAAACGATTGCTTCCCTGGGACGGATCGCCAGAGAGCATGCAGACGAAAGACAAGAAACGGATCAACATTGATGTCTGGGCACGCTGGCGGATCAGTGACCCGATGATGTTCTTCGTGAAAGTCCGCAACGAAGCACGCGGCCAGAAAATCCTCGACGATCTGGTTGATTCGGTGGTCCGTGATGTGGTCGCACAGCACAACCTGATCGATGTCGTCCGCAAATCCAACGCTGAACTGATCTACGAGACGGAAGAATTCGAACGCGAGACTGAAGAACTCGAACGCGCGACTGAAGAACTCGAACGCACCGAAGCCGACCTGGTCGCGGGAAATGGACGCGATGACGTCGAAGCCAAAATCCTTCTCGAGGTCGACCTGAAGGAGTACGGAATGGAACTGGTCAAGGTTCGAATCAAACGAGTCAACTATGTGGCGTCGGTCCGCGCGACCGTCTACGACCGCATGATCTCGGAGCGATCGAAAATTGCGAGGCTCTATGAGTCGAAGGCGCTGCAAGAGAAGAACCGCATACTTGGTGAAACAACGAAGTTGCTGGATCAGATCGAGGGCGAGATGGAGCAGAGGTCCGCGGAGATCCGGGGGGAAGCCGACGCGGAGGTGATCGAGTTGACTGCCGCGGCCTATGGCCAGTCCCCCGAGTTCTACGAGTTTCTGCGGCGTCTCGAGGTTCTGAAGGCGACGGTCGACCAGGACACACGCCTGATCCTGTCGACCGAGAGTGATTTGTTTCAAATGTTGAAGGGTCCGGGCGGTCCGACAGCAGCACCCATGCTGCCCCCACAAGTCAGTCCGTGACGAGTGGGCCGTCAGTATCTCGCTATTCAACGAAGTCCTGATACTCGGTTCCCAGTGGTTGTGGCAGCAGTTTCTCGGTTGTGCGGACCAGTTGATCGACGATGGTGTCGAACAGCCGTCTTCCTTTGTCGGCGCTCGCAAGGTCGGGTCTGCCGGTAAAACCCTCCCGGGTTCGCTGGAACATATCACGGCTGACGTACAGACCGTCGATGACATCGGCCACGGTCTCACCGGCATCGGCCAGCTTCGTCTGGTCAACCAGCTCCCCACGAACGTGGAGCAAGAGCGAGGTCTCAAATTCGCAGGCATGGCCGACGCCCTTCTGGTCGCCTTCCAGAATCTGCCCGCGTTCCGCATCGGCCGCGACCCAGTAGTTGCCCGCGACAAGCAATGCGTCGACATAATCGGGCTGGAGCCGTCGCACGGCAATTTTCATTGGGTCGATGTTGCCACCGTGCCCGTTGAGAAACATGACTCGTCTGAAGCCGTCATCGAGCAGCGAGCAGGCCACGTCGCAGAGGGTCGCAATGTACGTATCGAGCGCTGAGTCCAGCGTGGATCCGAAGCGAAGGTGATGCGAGCTGGCTCCAAGCCAGACGGTCGGCGTCAGCAGGAGTTGAGAAGCAAGTCGACCTTCAAGCGCCTCGGCCACGGCTGTGCACAGAATCGTGTCCGTTCCCGTGGGCATGTGCGGGCCATGCTGCTCGACCGCCGCAATCGGGATGACCACCAGTGTCTGTTGACGATCAACGCCGGCCAGCGTCGGTGCGGTCAGTTCCAGGTACTTCATAGAGCGTTGTCTTTCTCTGCCGATTCACTTGACGGCCTGCAGTCTCCGGTCCGCATCGGCGACTCTCAGGCGAGCACCATCGAGGATTTTCCGGGACACCTCGTGGTACTTCTTTGCATTCCTCGAACGATCGTGCAGTTGTCTGGCAGTTTCGGCTTTTTCGCGATCGGCGTCCGCTTTGGCCTGCGATTCGTCGAACTTCTTTTGCGCCTCGTCGAGCTGCAGCTTCGCTTCGTCAGCGAGTTTCTTTGCTTCGTCGGCTTCCTTGCGTTTCTCCTCAGATTGGCCCTTCAGGTCGTTGTCGTCCGGTTTGTCAGCGGCCCGTTTCGCAGCTTCTTCGGCGGCCCGCTGCGTGTCTTTGGCACGCCGCTCCGCGTCACCGGCCGGTCGAATTGCCGCATCGCGTTTCTTCCGGGCTTCGTCGGCTTTCTTACGAGACTCGTCGGCCTGCTTCTTCGTGGCTTCCTCTTCCTTCTTCAGTTCTTCCTGTCGGGGTGGCAGTTCTTTGAGGTCCCGCTCGGTAGCGGCGAATTGAGTCTCTGCTTCCGCCAGCAGTTTCTTTGCCACGTCGGCAACGAGCTTCGCACGTCGCCGTTGTTCGGCGAGATTCGGTACGACGCGAAGTTTGGGTGACGCTTTCTTCAGCGACGCGACTCCCGACTCGGTCACCTTTGTTTTTCCGACGAACAACATTCGAAGCTGCGGGAGACTCTGCAGATGCTGCATCCCAGCATCGGTGACAGCCGTGCCGTAGACGTTGACCAGCTCTAATTCTGGAAGAGCGGCGAGGCTCTTCAGGCCCGCGTCAGAGATTTTCGTTTCTTCCAGATACAGCCGTCGCAGCGATTCGACTTTGACGACATGTCCCAAACCGGCGTCCGTCACTGCCGTCCGCTTCAGACGCAGCACCACGACGTTGTCGAGGGCATGCAGGTATTGCAGGTGCTCGTCGCTCAGGTTTTCGTCCGCGAACTGGAAATCCACTTCCAGCGCATCGCTCTTCGCAGTCAGGTAACGCACCGTGCCGCCCAGTTCTTCAATACGCTCGACGGCTTCAGTCGCATCACGCGCCGGGCGATAGGCTGGCGCTTCGGCCAGCACCTGCTGCGTTGACGCAATGCTTAGCAGCGTCATTGCAAGGAAGATCGCGGAATGGGCCATCGAGATTATGCATGCCCCTGCCCCTCTCCCTCTCCCTAACCCTCTCCCCAGAGGGGAGAGGGGACAATCCCCTTTGCGCAGGGAAAACAGCACGGAAGAGCAATGCCGAGAATGTCTGGTTCTCATCCGAGCAGCTCCTGCACTGGTTTGGCGGACTTGTCGGCGAGTGGCATTGGACGCATGCCGGGTGCCAGGAATTCCTTGTGCGTGTCGATCCCGAGTGCCATGCACAGCGTTGCGACGAAGTCGGGAGCTTTGACAGGCCGGTCGACAACCTCTGCCCCGGGATTCTTTGGAGCCTCGCTTGTCTTCCCCACGACCTGTCCAGTTTTGATTCCTCCGCCAGCCCACACGGTGCTCCATGCCTTGCAGAAATGCCCGTTCCCATTGCCTGGTGTGCGACCGAATTCGCCCATCCACACGACCAGCGTGTCGTCCAGCATGCCGCGGACCTTGAGGTCGCGAATCAGAGTGGCCATGCCGGCGTCCATCCACGGAGCACGCGCGGCGATCGGCTTCGCGGCTCCGTTGTGATCGTCCCAGCCGCGATGGACCACTTCGACGAACGAGACGCCCGCTTCCACCAGTCTTCGGGCGAGCAGGCATGACTGTCCAAATTTGTGACGGCCGTAGTCGTCACGCAAGCTGTCGGGTTCTTCGTCGAGATGAAACGCTTTCGATCGCTTCGACTGCATCAGTCGAACAGCCCGATTGAATGCTGCCTGCTTCGCTCCGACAGCCGGTAACGCGTACTTCTGCTCGAATCGACGTTCACTGCCGGCCAGAAGTTGCAGTCGAGCGTCGATGTCGTTGCCGGCGGGAGCGAGATTCTCCAGGCCCTCTTTCGGATCGTTCACGGCCAGTGGCGCGTGGTTCGGTCCAAGATACGCCGGAACGCTGCGATACAACCGGCCGCCATCCGGCCGGTCGAAGCCGGCGTCGACTGTGACAAAGGCGGGCATATCGTCGTCCGGCAGCCCGATCTGCGAAGAGGCAATACACCCGATCGCCGGATGCTCGAAGGCCGTTGTTCGTTTGTAGCCGGTATGAAGAAAATACTTGGCGTCGTAGTGGCCGTTGATCTCTGTGGTCATCGACCGCACGATCGCCAGGTCGTCCATGCTCTGAGCCAGTTGCGGCAGATGCTCGACGATCTGAATGCCCGGCACGGATGTCGGATGGGGTTTGAATTCGCCATTCGTCTTCGGATCGAACGTGTGCTGCTGACTGGGTCCTCCGTCCATCCAGAGCAGGATACATGCCTTGCCGCGAGGCCGTTTAATGCCCGCACGGGCGAGTGTTTCGAACCACGGCACAGAGACGCCGGAGAGAAGTCCAGCGGCTGAAAGTCGCAGCAGATCTCGCCGTTTGAGCGGAATATCGGGCTGACGCATTGTGTGTCCTTTCCAGGGGACGGGCAGGAGTGCCCGTCCTACGGGTTGCTGACTCATCGAATCAGAATAAATTCGCTTCGATTCACCAGCATCCACAGCACTCCGGCGAATGCATTCGCCGGGTCCGCGGCCTCACTGACGTACTTAATGGCTTCGGCCGCTTCGTCTGCATCCGGTCGGCGTGACAGAGTGCTCAGGTACATCCATTCGATCGTCTGTTTTGGTGTTGCGTCTGGCGTTTCCTTGCGGAAGTCGTCCAGTGCCTTACTTCCCGCCAGCAGACGCGGGTGATTGATCATCGTCAGCATCTGCGCGATGCCATGCGTGAAGTCCGTCGCGTCTTCTTCGTTCGTGCCGAAGCGTCGCTGAAACTCCAGCCACGCGTCACCGACAGGAGCGGCCTGGCCAACCGTGCTGTCTTTCACGCTGGTCCGCAAATCCAGTTTGGGATCGCCGTAAGCCTGAGCCAACGAGTCGTACAGCACGTCGGCCGACATCAGTCGCAGTGGCATGCGACCGAATGCCGTCGTGATCGCGTCTCGCGTTTGTGAGTCGGTTCCCGATTCAACATGACTGGCTCGCTGGTAGGTCTGCGAGTTGCACACGCAGCGAAACAGATGCTGGATGTTGAATCCGGATGCCACAAACTCGTTCGACAGAAGTTGCAGCAGCCCAGGATGTGAAGGCGGATTCAACTCGCGCATGTCATCGATCGGGTTCACGAGTCCGCGCGAGCACAGATAGAACCACAAACGGTTCACGAATGAGCGGGCGAAATACGGATTGTCTTTCGCGACCAGCCAGTCGACGAACGGCTTGCGCAGGTCGTCGGCATCCTTCGTGTCGAATGCGTCGCTCCTCAGGAAAGCCGCCTCGACAGTCTCGCCCTTATTCCTGAAAGCGGAGTCGGGGATGCCGATCTCGCCGGCTGTCTTGCTCGGGCCCTTGCCGATCTCGATCTTGTTGAAGTCACCCTGTGATCGACCGAAGAACGCCGCCAGCCCCCAGTGTTCCTGCTGCGACCAGTCTCGGTATGGGTCATCGTGACAGCGGGCACACTGCAGCTGCACTCCCATGAACAGAGACGCCACCGCTCTCGATGAACCGTCTGCGGTTGTCTTGCCGCCCTGACCGACAAGCCCGTAGAAGATGACTTGCGGGTTGTTCTTGATCTCACCCTGCACCGTGAGGATCTCACGAGCAACATTGTCCCACGAATCACCGGCAGTGAATTTCTTACCGAGCCAGCTTCCGAACTCTCTGGCCTGTTTGTAGGGCTGAGCCCCGCCGTTGTTGTCGGAAGGCAGTTCCGGCGGGCAGACCCAGTCACGCCACGTGCGTCCAAACTGCTCACCGAATTCCGCAGTCGTCAGAAGCGAGTCGATCAGCGTCATTCGGCGGTCCGGTTCAGTGTTGTCGAGAAACTCGACAGCGGTGTCCGCGGTCGGCAGACGACCGGTCAAATTGAGATAGACTCGCCGCAGAAACTCCTCGTCATCCGTAAGCGGCGCCGGCTCGAGTCCCGCCGAATCCAGAAAGCCGCCGATGTGTCGGTCGATAGCTGTCGCGACTTCAGCAGGTTCGTGCTGCCGATCGCCGGGCAGCAGCGGATCGACATTCTGCTGCCGTTGGGACAGCGTCGGCAGCCCGGCATCGATCCAGGCTTTGATCGTCGCCTTGTCACCGGCTGACAGCTTCTCGCGATCATCTCCTTCCGGCATCTCGTCGCTGGCGATGCGCTTCCAGAGTTCGCTGGTGTCTGCGTGCCCCGAATCAATCGCGGGGCCGGTTTCGCCACCCTTGAGCATTCCGGGCAACGTCCGCAGATCAAGGCCAGCCTTGCTGACCAGTCCCCCATGACAGCCCATGCAGTTCTTCGTAAGAATCGGAAGCACGTCGCGCTCAAGCAGCGGTTCATCTGCCGGGGCAGCCACCGGAACCAATGCAAGCGACAGGGCGAGCACAATCAATCTGACGAACGCGGTGAAGCGGGCAGCGAGCATCGAGGCCTCGGATGCGTTCGGCAGGCGACTACCAGCCAGACAGTCGGGAATGGGAAGGGCGAAGTGACTGTCACACCAGCCAACAGACACGCGGCCCTCGATAATCACCATGTCGACTGAATTTGTCTATCCCTGCTATCCAATCTGGCATCGAGGAGTCTCTGCAACACACGCTGCAATCGACGTGCATCCTGGTCCACCTGACTGAAGTTGATTCATCGGCGCCCAGCGTCCGGGCCGTCTCGACGGAGGCTCCGGTGCAGACGAACTGATGCCTCAGTCGGATAACGGGGACATCGCTGTCCATGCCACCGACGTCCCGCACATCCCCGCTGCAATCACCAACGCGGTATCGGAAGCCACCATCAACGAAGCACTGCAGCATCTGCAAACCGGATCGTGACCACTGACGAACATGCGCGGGAGACAAAGCGATGTTTGCCCCGAAGCTCCGGAAGCCTTGCGCCGTCGCCTGGAGTCACAACGCCCGTGACGGATTGCCACTGGGCGCATCTGAGTTGCGCGTTGGTGTGTCGGTCCGGGTGTCGTTTGCGAAACACCGTTTGGTGCTCCGGTCGCGATCCCCGCCGCGAGTTCGGGAGTCGCCGTTCCGTCTGCGATCATAGGACGCATTCGGAGAATACAGTGGCATCATTTTGAGTGCGCGCAGCCAGCGACTTCACCCCATCTGGAGGATCAGTTTGAAACCGGCGTCGGCGTGTCGGACCGGAGCGACTTGGCGGCATCCTCTTCGACGCGGCGGTCGCGATCACGTCGCGATCACCGCCGCGCGCAAGCGGTATTGCGTGAGAATCCGTTGGTGGTCTGCAAACTCAGTTGCACCCCGACGCCACCATCCCGCCCCGTAGCTGACTCCCCCGGGCCTGTGACCGAAGAACCTGCAGTTCACCAATCGCTTACAATGGATCTCGCAACACGCCAATGTCTGCCTGCTCGGCCAACCCGGCACAGGGAAAACCCACTTGTCGATCGCATTGGGACTGGCCGCCTGCCGTGAAGGCATGCGTACGAATTTCTACACGGCCGCGGCCCTGGTCAATCAGCTCGAAGAAGCGCAGAAAAGAGTCGATGACAAAGATGAAGCCATGGGACAAGCCCTGAGCCTCAGCCCGCAAGGCACTTCACAGCCGCGTCACCACGCGGCCACCCACTCGGCCACCCACTCGCCAAGCGGGTCCGGTTTCGACGCCGACGTGGGTTCGTTTTACACGCCTATCTCCAAGCATTCAGCCAGCGCCCGAAGGCGTTGTGCCGCAACTTCAAGTCAGGAATGCCTCGTAGATGCCCCCACCCGCTTCAACGACCCGATTCATCAACTCCTTTGCCTCGCCGACTGTGAGAGAGACACTCTCGAACCACACCAGGAAATTAAACTCCGATCCCGGCCCCTCGTCTACAGGATTCCGATCGGCCAAGTTAGGACTTTGAAGCGCAATACGAAACTTGTCTGGGAGATTGTTAAGAATCTCCTCAGCCTGGCTTGGGCCGGCGAATAGAAACTGGAATCTCATCGATTCACTTCGACCGGTATCTGCACAATCTACCGGGATGTCCACGTAGCGGGCGTACTTCTCCCACGGCGCCCCCGCCTTTTCGGCCTGCCGGTTCCGTTCTGGCCCCGGCCCCAGCCATTCACCGCAAATGGTACACCAGTTGATCCCATCAGGCATTTGCTTGTGATTCTCAGAGCAATATCGATTTCGTAGGGTGTCCGGGACGGCTTCGAACCTCAACTGCTGACCACAGTCTCCGCAGTAGAACGCACTTTCCCCAGTGTTCTTGTGGGCGCATCGAATTGCAGCAGATTCTCGTGGGCCTGCTGATTGCTTCGTTGATTTAAGCCTGGCTTCTCGAATTGGCAGCTGCTCCGTATCTGCCGATTTACTAGCCAGAGTCTTCCGAGACATGAGCCAATCAAGTGAATCTACACAGTACGGGCCGGCCAACAGCGAGATGTTGACCACTGCAGCACATCGCGGACACTTTGCCTTTCCTCTCTCGAAGGGACTGCGAATTATCGTGCGGCACGCGCGGCAATAGGTGTGCTGGAACATGCAGTCTTTTTCGGGCAAGTTCCATAACCGTTGCAACCGCGCTGATGCACTGTCGCCGATCACCTCCCGAAACACTTTGATCAGGAAATACAGACACTCGCGATACGCACCATCGTCAATCAGGTCTCTGGCAACTTGAGTCGCCGCCGCACATTCCTCGGGTGTTGACAACACGTCCCGTTCTGGCCGCGGACAGGCGGACTCCGGTGTCAGCACGTCGGCAAGTCGGTAAACGCTGCCGTCCATTTCGATCGCGGGATAAACGACGGCATTCGCGTTGTGTGCTGTGTCAAGAAATCTCCTGATTTCCTCCGCCGACAGTCTATGTGTCCGCCACTTGACAGCGAATGGCTCCTCCGCTTGCGGAATTCTCCACCCATCAACGGCCAGATCCCTCCACTCCATAAGATGGAGAACAGTCGAGCGCGCGAACGCCACCGCTTCTTTGGAACTCCGAAACTCCATAACAAAGTCAAAGGACGTTGGCCTCTTCTTCTTCTCCTCAATTGCACTGTCGAATCTCGCTGCGGCAGAGTTTGATACGGCATTCACTGATTTGAGCAGGGCATAGTGCGGGGTCTGAATTCCAAATCGGCGAAGTTTGTGCGTTTGACCGCTTTTCGCTGCACCTACGATCTCGCGAACCTCCTCGTCTCTTCTCCGCTGTGCGTCCCGTTCCGCTGCAAGATCCTGCTCTGCAAGCTTCGCTTTTGCAGCGATGTCGCTGCTGGAGTACTTGACGATTTGAGAGCCTCGTTTCACTGTTACAGTGCCCGTTGAGCTACTACTGGCTTGTTCCAGCTGCATGCGCCAGCTGCTCGCGGCAGTCTTCAGTTGATCAATCAGTGCAGTGTCTTGCCGCTCCTGACCACTCTTCTCGATCAATTCAACTAACTCGCACCATTCGTTACTCCGACCACTAACATTTGTCATGATTGCCACCTTTGACCACGACGTTCCGACGTTCCAATCACTTCACTGGCCTGATCCCGTAGTTTCCGGATGGAATCTGGACAACTCGGATTTCTGCGTTCTGATTCTGGAGCGAAAAGCTGTCGCCTCGGTGCACCGTCCCCGGACGGTCTGAGAAATGGAAGTACGCCTCGAACCTTCCGTTTGGAACGAGAACGGTTGCTCGGGCCATCGGTGCGACATGAAAGTCGATTCCGCGGCCAGCGGCCCGGATACCCACGAGTGCGCGGAAACGGTTGGGATTAACAACTGTCAACGTGTTTCTTCCGCGAAGCCTGTACTTGAATCCGGGCCAATCCTTTCGGAACGATAGTTTCGCAAATGCCAGATTAGCCTTTCCTCTCATCCGCTCCGTATCCGCAAAAGCGGCGACCTTGAATGCCCGTTTCTCCTCCGTCTTCCCTTTACTCACAAATCCGAAGATCATGTCTCCAGCTTCTTGTCTGCCCGGAATCAGCCGAACTGCGATGCACCTGCCGCGGGCCATGAACTGGATCAGGTACAGTGTGCCTTCCGCTTTTCCGCGAACAGGCAGTCGGCGATCAATGCCCCGCCGGACGGATGATTCACCTTGTGCTCCGCAGTCGGACGGCAGACACGCCAATAGGACACACAGTAGGACGGATCGTGAATACAACTTCGCCATGACTCGACCTTGCACGCTCTTTCGAACGCCCTGTGTTGAAACTATGCCTAGATGATTTCCGAATGAATGTTAACAACACGCGTCACCTTGACTTCCCACTTGTCACTCTCAGCATGAGCAGGGATGTCGACCTTGACCCGGCAAGTAGCCTCGATCAACTCGTCCTGATTCGGAAAGACGCGTTGCCACACGGCCACGTCATACACAGCTCTGATCGCCGACTCTCGATCCGGACGGGCTAGCCACGCGTCACAACACATGTCTTCCACTCTCCCGTTCTCTCCGAAGAAGCCTCCCGTATACTCGAAGGCGTCGAGCGATACGGCTTTACCCGCAACGCTGATTCGGGTAACTCTGCACCCGATGATGAATTTCGGGTGCGACCTTAACGGATTGTCATCGGCAAGACGCATTTGGATATGCACCGTTGGATTTGGGTGGCCTGCTTTGAATCGCTGTTCAACTACAGGGCGCCGGTCCACTGTTAGTGCAATAGGGCTTGATCGTTTTCCAAGGAGTCGCGTGAAAAACCGCATGGAGCCCCTTCCATTCTGTGGCATAGAATCGGGCGTGGCAGAGTATGCCATCACACCCAAAGACGCTGTACTACTTGACGATTTGAGAGACTCGTTTGACTGTTACAGTAGGCGATTGTGTGAAGGCAGGCTGCTCATCCAAGGTTCAGGGGTCCATGACGACAACGACGATAATGCTGAATCCCATCTGAGCAGGCGCACTCCACAGCTTCACACTTCGGTGACGGCCAACTAGGCTGCAGAAGCAATTCCATTCGTCCGCTGACTTCGCAGCAGGTTTCAATTCCAAAGCGCGTTCGTGGCCGTCGGCAAGGAATCGGCACAGGCGGCCGCGAAGGCCGAGGGAGGCATCGACTTGTGGTATCTGCTCTTGTGGAAAATACTTCCGATCGATGTGAAGTGACGGACTACTAAACACACTTTGTGTCCGGGCCATCGTATTCATGAACTGGCGATCTGCGTCCATCCGGCGAATATCATGCGGGCGTTCATCGTTGAGAAAGAATCGCACACTGTGAACCCTGCCTCTGGACTCAAACGGACGCAGGAACTGTCCCTGAAGATCGATGCAGGCCAAGTCATATCTGTACTTGCTGTAGCTGTAAGGGGCGCCTGACTCATCCCTGCCCGCGTACATGCCGACGACCGCGATCCCACTACGTATCGGCTCGGCATAATCGAATTGGGGCTCGATGACGTATTCGCCAGCTCGATCAATGTAACCCCACCCCACGTCGTTCTTCTTGACGGCCGCCACTCCCTCCGAAAAGTCTTGTGCGTCGTCGAATGTGTGATTGAATACTCGCACACCATTCGGAGACACGAATGTCCAACTTCGGATGTCCTTCACGGCTACCAGACCATCCGAAAACCGTCTCACTTTTGAATACTCGGGTGAAATCACGAACTGCCCCGTTCGGTTTATGAAACCCCACTTTGCCGAATAGTGGTCGTCGAACGTCGCTGCCGCGAAACCTTCCGAGAAGCCTCCCACTGAGGCAAACTGGGGCGAGATTGGCGTCGTTCTTTCTTTTACATCAAAGAAGCCCCAGTGTGACTTCTTTCGGGTCTGAATGGGCGCGAGCCCTTCCTCGGCATTTCGAATCGACATGATCCCGCGGTCTTGTGGAATCACAAAACTACCAGTCTTGTCGATAAATCCCCATCCGCTTCGGACCGGACGCATCGTCGGCTGAAACACCGCGGCCAATCCATAGGAAAAGGAAGTTGCTTCCTTACACTTGAGATCGAAGGGCGTCGCTCCTTTCTGGTCAATAAGCTGAGGGCCACGGGTCGTCTGGACGAGTGCGATGCCTTCGCGGAAACTCTCAGCGGCTTTGTAGTCCGCCGGTATCACAAGAGTGCCGTCGGCGTCGATGTATCCCCACTTGTGGGATTCTCCATCGGCGACCGATACCGGTGCGAGCCCTTCACTGAACTCGCCGACCTGGGAATATCGAGGCTCTATGACGATGGATCCAGATTCATTGCAGAAACCATATTTGTCATGTCCGGTTGTTCGAATCCTCACCGGAGGCTTGTCGTCCTCAGTTGTTGCACCCGTTGAGGCTGCGTGAGTTTCCAAATCCCGAGTTGATTCCTTACGTGTCTGGCCGCCGTCAATACCCAGCAACGCTTGCTCGGCCCGGATCTGATTGACTTCTTCTTCTAAAGCGTCGTCCGATTTCTCTGCTGCTCGCAGCATCCGACCAATCACTGCGCTAGGCCGGTCAGGCCGGGAGTTCGGTCTTGCTGTCTCTTGCGATGTCACCAACGTATCTACTCTCGGTTGGTTCGTGTCAGCGGGCAACTGTTGTCTGTTTGGTCGTTTCTGAGCTGCGCTTCTGCGTTCAGCCAGAGTCGGTACCACCTGTTTGTGGCCGCATTGCCGACATGCTGCCTTCTTTCCTTCGGCCCTCAATGGGGCTTTCAGCCTTTTGCCACACTCCTCACACCGCCAGCTTATGTGGGAGCATCCTTGTTGGGTTGTGTCTTGAATCCTCTTAACGCGGAACGTGCGATGACATTCATTACATGAATGCCGCGTTCCCTCTCTTTGCCCCACCAACGTGACTGTAGTCTGGCAATGAGGGCATTTCGTCACCGTAGAGTCGTTCTCTGCGCCGGAGGTCATGGCATCTCCTCCTCATATTGCTCTGTGGCTGTGACTTCCTGACGCAGAGCCTGTGCATCCTCATTGCCCGGATCTCGCCGTTGCACTTCGTCTAAGTCAGCCAGGACTTCGACAGCGTCATGGCCAGCGTCCCATTTCAGGTTGGCAGATTCGAGCCACGATTGAGGATCATCGGGATCGAGGTGGATTGCCTGATCGATCGCCACCAATGAATCTCGGATGCTCTCTTGCTGGCCTTTGGCGATTCCGTAGTCGCCTAGTGCAACTGCGAAGTTTCGCCACGTCTCGGCGACCATAGGAGCCAATTCCGTTGCTCGACGGTAGAACTTGACGGCACTTGGACGCTTCCGAAGCTTGAGAAAAGACATGGCGAGACCGGTGGCAATCTTCCAGTCGTGGGAGTTGATTGCCCAAGCTCTTGCTAGTGAATTCGCCGCCTCGCCATAGCGCTCACCAAGAAGCTCACAACAACCCTTCGCGTGCCACGCTTCCGCACAGCCTTCATCAAGTCCAACGGCATGAGAAACGGATGTTTCTGCCTTTCCAATCTCGCCAACATTGAGAAACACAAATGCCAGGTTGGCCCAACTCTTCGCGTTCGTACCATCGATTGAAATCGCTCTGTTGAAGCAATGGCGAGCATCCTCATACTGCTTGAGTTCACCGTGTGAAACGCCCTTGTTAATCCAATACTCAACGCACGTGGAGTCACCCGAAATATCTGTGCCTGCGAGTCTGGCCGCCTCCGCGTACTCGTGAAGCCCCATCAACGTAGAGACCTTCCTCCCACGTAGATACCGATCAGTGGCAGAACCAGAAAACAGCACATAAGGGATCGATTGTCCGGTGCTGATTCCAACTTTCTCGCAGATTGGCCGCAACTCATCAAGCACTTCGTTGAAACCGACGTGTCTCGCGACAGGGTCGTACTCCAGGCACTTCATGACGCACGCAGAGATCTCATGCGGAACATCTCGCCGCTGTTCATGTGGCTGTACTAGCGGAGCATCCTCCGCCGCCATGAAGCAAGATGGACGTTCAGCAAAAAGCTGACTCCCTATCAGCAGTTCGTAGACAAGGGCGCCAAATGAGAAGATGTCGCTGCGAACGTCGGTGTCTCCGAGACGAACGAACTGTTCCGGTGCCATGTACGGCACAGTCCCGGCAGCACGGCTGTCACTAAGGTGTTCTCCGACTGTATCGACTGGACCACGGGATGAATGGACTGACTCCAGCCCGGCTTTTGCCAAGCCAAAATCCGTGACTTTGGCAACGTCATCGCCATCGAGCAGCACGTTGGCAGGCTTGAGATCCCGGTGAACCAGAAGGTGCTGCGTGCTGGCATATTCAAGTCCCGTAGCAATCTGAAGAGCCCAGCGCAAACATTGTTCGATCGACGGACGTCCTCGCCTCAGTCTGTCTGCAAGGCTTCCGCCTTCTGCATACTCCATTTGGATATATGGCTTACCTTCGAGGTCTAAAACATGTACTGCATGGATCAAATGTGGATGAGTTCCAAGATTCACCCATCTCATCGCCTCGCCTCGGAACAGTTGAAGTTCCTTCTCGTAGTCGCTCCGCTCCGCTGCTCTTCCCCGTGCGCCTCGAAACTCTTGCCAGTGATTGAAATCGTGAAGAGTCTTCAACGCCCACACGGCGGGACGTTCGGTCCGTTGGGACGTGAGTGACTCAGCAATGTAGACAACAGCCATCCCTCCTTCGATGACATCATGAATCTTGAACGAACCGCCAAGAGTGTCGCCTTTTCCGAGCCTTGGTCTATTGATCAGAGATTCAGCCGGATAGTCGATTCGATCCGTGCCGAGCTGGGAAGAACAGCTAGTTGCTGGCCGTTGGATAAACTGGTCGAGGTCTGCCTCATTCGCGAAAAACTCCTTGAGTTCGGCAGCGAAGCGAGGAAATCTCTTCAACCACGCTTCTTCTTGCTGCACGCTCTTCTCAGACGCTTCTATGTAAAGTGCGATGACGTCTGCAGCCGTCGATATCGAATCAGGCTGAATGCTGTCATGCGGCGAATTCATCGTCGACCAATCGTTTCAATGAAACGGTGAGTGCTCTTATGCCACGTTGGTAGAGGCCGGCCACAGCGCCCGTTGACACGCCCATTTGACAAGCGCATTCCTTAAGACTCAGTCCTTGCAGTTTACGAAGTTCAACAGCGATTCTCTGACGCTCTGGCAATTCGGAGATTGCATCTGCAACAACACACTTCAGTTCATCCAGCTCTAATCTCTTCGAAGGTGCTACGCTGGAAATCGTCAAGTGTTCCTGCAAATGAGTCGCCGATTCGTTGAGTGCCGCCTCTAAGGAACGCTCTTGCTCAACGTCGAACTTGAGCGTCCCAAATCTTCTTTGGTGATCGCGGATCTTATTCGCAAGAATCACGTGCAAGTAGGCTTCTTGCTGTTCCGGCCCCATCTTCCGAATGACATCACGTTTCTCGTATGCTTGAAGCATCGTCTCTTGGATCACGTCAGACGCGTCGAGCTTTGCCCGTAACCGAGCAGGAAATTGGAGCCGGGCCACAAGTCGCAGACGTTCTCGATGTTTTTCCAAGTCAAAACTGCTGTCGGCCACCGCCCTACTCCTAGAGACGAGATGCGTTCATGGATTTAGCGCGAGTTTTTGCAAGAATCTCAGAATTCAAGTCCGGGCCTCGCAGAGCACGCCATCAGCAACCAGAATCGTAGGCCCAACGATCACTCGGTCCTTCGCAACGAAATCTGTGACTTAGCAGATTATCTCCCGACTCGACTTGGGTATACATCTGCGTCGAATAGACTCGCCATGGCCAGAGCGGCATTCACTCAGAACGTGAATCAGCATCCCTCACCTCGAACAGGTGTGCCGCAACTGCACCCGGTCGGGCCGACTACCGTAGTTTGGCTACATGCCTTCGCTCAAGTGTCTGTCGTCAATGCGATAACAGTACCCCGCCACTCACGGCCGTGATTCTGCCTTCGGTTTCGCCGCGTCGGTCGACAACACCGGATGCAGTTGCGAATACTCCAGCACGCGCTCTGGGTCCCATCGATCGGTGCATGAATTGCGAATGCGTCTGCAGGACGTCGGTGACGAACTCCGCAGTGACGCGGTCACGAAACCGCGGTCGAAGTGAGCATCAGCCTGCACTCCCTGAAGAAGTTCCGGCAGCGGGTCGCCGGTGGACATCGTGCAGACCGAGAGTGATCCGGACGAGTCGCACTAAACCACGCTTGCGTAACCGCCTCGTGAGTGTGGTCGACAAGGTTGTGGTTGGCACCGACTTGCTCTCGCAGGGCGGCTGCTCAAGAATCCGCGAAGTCCGCTGTATTCATTCCGACTGGCTGACATCACCCGCACGAGGTCGACACCCATGAAGTCACTTGCTGCCGTAATCACTCTGTCTGTTCTGACGTCTTCCGTTTTTGCAGACAAAGCGACTGCCGAATCGTTCGGAAAGACGAAGGATGGCAAGGACGTCGAGATTTACACGCTCAAGAGCAGCAAGGGACTGGTCGCCAAAGTCATGACCCGCGGCGCGACGCTCGTCCAACTGCACGTGCCAGACAAGGACGGAAACGCTGCCGATGTGATCCTGGGCTTCGACGACGTGGCCGGGTACGAGGGCGAAGGCAATCAGTACTTTGGTTGCACGACTGGACGAGTCTGTAATCGCATTGCCAAGGGCAAGTTTTCGGTCGACGGCAAAGAATACACGCTGGCCATCAACAACGAGCCGAATCATCTTCACGGTGGAGTCGAACGCAGCCTCGATAAGGTCGTCTGGAAAGCCCAGCCGTTCACTCACGACAAAGGACAGGGAGTCACCTTCAAGTACACGAGTCCGGACGGCGAAGAAGGCTATCCCGGGACGCTCGAAATCAGAGTCCGTTACTCGGTCGCGAAGGATTCAAACCGCCTGACGATTAACTACGTGGCGACGACCGACAAGGCGACCCCGGTCAATCTGACCAATCACGCGTACTTCAATCTGGCGGGTGAAGGCAGCAAGTCGGTGCTGGGTCACGCCCTGCGATTGAACGCCGACACGTTCACGCCAACGGACGACACGCTGATTCCGACCGGCAAGATCGAGAGTGTCGAAGGCACGGAACTCGATTTCCGCAAGGCGACTCGCATTGGCAAGCGAATCAAAACACTGACGGAAACTGCCGCGCTGGGTTACGACCACAATTTCGTGCTGAACGTTCCGAAGGAAGGTCAGAAGTACCGATTCGCCGCGATGCTGAAGGACCCCAAATCAGGCCGACGCCTGCAGATCAGCACGACGGAAATCGGAATCCAGTTTTACTCCGGGAACTTCCTGGAGGGGCAAAAGGGCAAGGGCGGAAAAGAATACGCCCATCGCAGTGCGATCTGCCTGGAGACTCAGCATTACCCGGACAGCGTGAATCAGAAGGGCTTTCCGTCGACGATTCTCGAGCCGGGTGAGGAGTACAATTCCTCGACCGTGCTGAACTTCTCTGCGGAGTAGACCACGAGCGCGGGAGAATCGAAGTCGCGTGGCAATGCGTGTCACGTGACTTTTCGTTTTTATGGGCGGTGGTGCAGCATGACTGCTCAAACCCCGCTTCGACGCGACTCTTTGACGGACGTCAGCACGAACAGGTTGAAGAAGTGCATCGAGCCCAATGTCAGGCACACAATGCCGACCTTTGTCGACAGGACATTGATGGCATCGAATCCTGACGCGACCGGCGACCGAGTCCTGAGCATGAGCACGACAAACGCAATGTTCATCAGGTAGTACCCCGCCAGCAGGAGATGGTTAACCGCGTCGGCGACCCGTTCGTTGCCTTGCAGACAATCGATCAGAAAGGGCCGGCCGTTACGGTGGAGCGTGTGACCGACGTAGACGGTGATCAGCACGCTGACCGCAAGGTAAATGGCGTAGGTCCAGATGATCATGGAAGTACCCCAGCTCTGTTTCTGCTCCACCCGTTGCCGGCATGTCGCGTCGCACCAGGCTCTGTTTGAAAACCCGTAGGATGGGCACTCTTGCCCGTCCGCACATCGCGATTCGTCGAGAAATGGACGGGCAAGAGTGCCCATCCTACGAGTGGTTTCGAGTTTTCAAACAGAGCCTGGTGACTCGGAGTCGCGGTTGACGCTTCGTCGAGCTCGCTTGCGCTTCCTATGAGCGGATCGCGCGGCTGCGCGATTCCTGTGACAATGCGCGGCGCATCGCCCCGAGTTTTGCCAGCACGATGAAGTGTACGAAACCCAGCGAGATCAGAATCGCTCCGACTTTGGTGCTGAGTAGTTCCATCACGCTGGTGATGTCCTGCGCGGGATCACCGTATTTAAGCGCCAGGCTGATGATTCCCAGATTCACGAGATAGAAACCGACGATCAGCAGGCGGGTGACCGCGTTCGTTAACTCGGAGGACTCGCCGTTGGAGTCGGCGAGAAACGCCGGTGCATGACTGCCAAGAGTGCGAGCCACCCAGATCGTGATGCTGGTGCAGATCGTCAGATAAATCGCGTACGTCCAGACCATGGTGGTCATAACGCTGCTCCTTTCAAGTTGCCGAGACAGTTAAGACGGGACCACCTTCTGTGGCTCCGGAGGCCATCGTGAGTTTGTTCTAAGGGCCTGACCGCTGCGGACTCTGAGGATTAACAGATCGGCGACTCGATTAACTGGCAAGTGACTGACTGATACAGTCCCGCGTGCCTGTCCCGTCCCG
This sequence comes from Planctomycetota bacterium, assembly GCA_963579025.1. GTDB lineage: Bacteria > Planctomycetota > Planctomycetia > Planctomycetales > Planctomycetaceae > CAUZFZ01. Next base: position 20,049 of record CAUZFZ010000024.1, read on the forward strand.
ACTTCCGCCGAGCCGCAAATGCAGCAACTGGTCGCACAGCTTGAGGAGAGTGTGGCTGCTGTCCGCGCGCGCTGGTCGGACCGACCGGTTGTCGGGCTGGTGCTCGGCTCCGGGATGGGTGGTCTGGCTGAAACTCTCGATGTGGAGGCGGATTTTGCTGCCGAACAGATTCCGCACTATCCCCGTTCGACGGCACTGGGGCATCGCGGGCGGTTTCTGTGCGGTCGTCTGGCCGGTGCCCCGGTCGTCATGATGGATGGTCGGCAGCACGGCTATGAGGGGCACGATCTGGCGAAGGTTGTTTATCCTGTCCGACTCATGTCCCGGCTGGGAATCACCACCCTGGTCCTGTCCAACGCCAGTGGTGGAGTGAACCCGAAACTCAACGGTGGCGACGTTGTCGTGCTCGACGACCACATCAACCTGTTGTGGGACAATCCGCTGTTCGGCCCGAACGACGAACAGCTTGGCCCGCGATTTCCAGACATGTGTACGCCGTATGATGCTGAACTGGCCGACATCGCAGAGTCCGCGATCGTGAAGCGTGGCGGATCGACGCATCGTGGGGTTTATCTGGCCCAGCAGGGTCCGTGTTACGAAACCAGAGCCGAATACCGCATGGCTCGGCAGATGGGTGCAGACGTCGTGGGTATGTCGACCGTCCCGGAAGTCATCGTCGGTGTTCACGAAGGCCTGCGTGTGGTGGCGCTGTCGGTCGTGTCCAACGTCTTCAGCGAGAATTCAGACGAAACAACTACCGGTGAAGCGGTGATTGCCACGGTCTCCGAATCCGTGCCATTGGTCCATGCAGCCGTCACGGCCGTGGTCGAGCACGTGGTCACCGCCGTGACGGCTGCCCAATGACCGCGTCCGTCGCCGATCCGCCTGCTCCACCGACTGCCGCGCTACTTACGCCGCGTGGCCGTGGTGCGGTGGCAACCATTCGCGTCTGTGGTGACGGTCCTGCGACGGGTCGGGCAGTTGATCGTCACTTCAAGGCCGTCAACGGGCGACCGATCGAACAGCAGCCACTCGGACGCATCTGCTTTGGCCACTGGTGCGATGCCGTCGATCTGGCAGATAAAGTATCCAGCGAAGAAGTCGTCGTGTGTCGTTCGACAGACTCGATTGTCGAAGTTCACTGCCACGGCGGCGACGCGGCCGTGAATCGAATCCTCGAAATGCTGGCGGCTTCGGGTGTCACCTCCGTCACGTGGGAGCAGCAGCACGCGGAGATCACTTCACCATTCGAAGCTGAGTGTCACGCCGCCCTGACACGCGCAACGACCGGCCGAACAGCCGGCATTCTGCTGGAGCAATCGTCGGGCCTGCTCTTCAGAGAAATTGACGAACTGCACGCGCTGGCCGCAGGTGCTCCGTCGCTCGATGCGATCTCATTCTTCCAGCAACGATTACAGACCTTAATCGGCTGGAGCGACTTCGGCCGCCGCCTGACCGAACCAGCGCGTGTGGTTCTGGCAGGACGTCCAAATGTCGGCAAGTCGACTCTGATCAATGCGTTGCTGGGCTACTCGCGGGCCATCGTGTTTGACCAGCCCGGTACGACGCGAGACATCGTCACGGGAGAAACGGCGTTCGACGGCTGGCCAGTCCAACTCTCGGACACCGCCGGGATTCGTGAGACAGTCGATGACCTGGAACGCGAGGGGATCGAGCGGACACGGCGAGCCATAGAGAATGCCGATCTCGTTTGCCTGCTAATCGACGTGTCTCAGCCAGTCGAGGTGGAAGACATGCAACTTCTGGGGCAATTCGCAGTCTCGCCAGGCAACGGGCCGCCTTGCATTGTTGTGCATCACAAGGCGGACTTGCCTCGGCTTTGGGATGCTGATCATCAAGCCAACTCGTTGGCCGTGTCGTCTGTGACCGGGAACGGAGTCGACGAGCTGATGGCGGAGATCGTTCGGCAGCTCGTACCCAGCGTGCCGGCGACGGGCACACCGATCCCCGTCAGCGTTCGACAAACGAAATGGCTGGATGCAGCCATGAGTTGTCACGCGGCCGAAGACTCACATGGCGTCTGCAGCGCACTGCAGAATTGTCTGGACGGAACGCCATGACGCAGTCGTCCGAACCCGACTTGTTCGAACCATTCAGCAGCGTCGAGCTGACAAAGTTCCGCCGAGCTCTGCGGCGGTGGTATCAGCGCCGGGCGCGCGATCTGCCGTGGCGTCGTACGGGGGATCCGTATCGCATCTGGATCAGTGAGATCATGCTGCAACAGACGACGGTCGCTGCTGTTGTGCCCTACTTTGAGCGGTTCCTCGACCGCTTTCCGGACGTCGAGGAACTGGCAACCGCGGAAGAGGGCGATGTGCTGCGGTTATGGGAAGGACTCGGGTATTACAGTCGCGCCCGCAACATTCATCGGAGTGCACGTCAACTTGTCGAAGAATTGAATGGCGTGTTTCCAGAGACGGTCGACGAACTGATCAAGCTGCCCGGGATCGGCAGATACACGGCCGGCGCCATCGTCTCATTCGCATTCGACCGACCCGCTCCGATAGTGGAAGCCAACACGTTGAGGCTCTACAGCCGGCTGCTTGCACTGGACGAGAACCCGCGGTCAACGCACGGCCAACGTGTGCTGTGGGCATTCGCTGAGCACTTATTACCACGCCGCAGTGCAGGAGAGTTCAATCAGGCGTTGATGGAACTTGGCTCGCAGGTCTGCACACCAACTGAGCCCGAGTGCCCAAAGTGCCCCGCTCGAAGTGTTTGCCGCGCGTTTGCCGCTGGCCGACAGTCAGAGATTCCTGTTGCAGCCCCGCGGCAGCAAATCACGGCGATTGTGGAAGCCGCTGTTGCCGTGCGTTCTGGTGACCAATACCTGTTGCGACGAAACCCAGAAGGCCAGCGGTGGGCGGGCATGTGGGATTTCCTGAGATTCCCGATCGAGGATGCAGATCGCCACATTCCAGAATCGGGACTCGACTCTACTCGCCCCGTACCCTCGCGGCTGGCTCGGCAGTTGGAGCGTACGTCGCAAGACATGGCAGGCATCGAAATCCGGGCGAATCGATTCCTCACAGAGCTTCGACATGGCGTGACGAGATATCGAATCCGATTGCAGTGTTTCCTTGCCGAAACGGACGCGTCAGCGAATCGCATGGCGGATGGATTTCAGTGGGTCCATCCGGATGCGTTCTCGGATTACCCGTTGTCGGTGACGGGCAGGAAACTGGCACGCCTTCTGGAGGCGATGTGAGTCGGCGGGTTGATCGACCCGGCGCGTTTTCAGCGTTGGCTGTCATACAAGCCCGCAGCGCAAGCGAGTGAACGTGTTGCAACAGATTCACTCGCTTGCGCTTCGGGCTTGTATCGAGGCCGAAAACCAATTTTGGAATTGCTATGGAGTGAATAACCAATTACTGGCGCAAGACGGGCAGGGAGGCTCATCATGACGCCGAGTTTCCACCACCGACCCCGTGTCGGTGGAGAACTGACTGACAGCTACGAAACAGCCCGCGCGAAAACGCCTCCACCGACCCCGCGTCGGTGGGGCGACGACTCAGCCGGCTGGCGATCAGTCGCGGGCTCCACCGACACGGGGTCGGTGGAGGCCAGGGGCCTGGCGTGCTTCGTGTTGTAGCTATTCAGTCACTCGTCCACCGACACAGGGTCGGTGGTGCGAAAGTGGGGCAAACTGCATTTGCGCCAGTTATTCCTTATTCACTCCTATGGGCTCAATAGATCCACGTAAACGACGCGAAGTACTGTCGGTCGAAGCGTTTGACTTCGGACACCGGGAACAGGACGCCAAAGCGCAACTCGCCACTTCCTGCCAGGACGTAGCTGAAACCCGGCAGCAGTTCGATCAGTGTCTGCTCTGCGCCGTCCAGTTGCGTCTCGCCGTTCATTTCGAGGTAGATCGTCCTCATGCCTGGCTTGAAGTGACTCGCGTGTTCGTGGCCGCCCTCTTCTTCGTGCTCGATGTGTTCCTCTTCCCCCAGGATGGATTCACCGAGCCACGAGTGGGCCAGTGAGAAGCTGTAGATCATGGACGTATCACCCGATTCCGCCCCGATTTCCGGGCCGAAATTCAGCACCAGCGAATTCCAGTCGCCGAGATCGTGCCACGTCGTGATGAAGGGAGCCAACGTTGTCTCGCCGACACCCAGGTCGCGTGTCGCATCGCCCGTCGGGACCGTGATGAAGAAGTTCGACGCCAGAATGAAACGGTCACGCTCGATCCACATGACGCGTGGGGCGATCTCGAGGTCACCCGGGCCGACATTCTGAGTGCCGTCCGGTTGTCGATTACCAACCAGCGGAGACGCGAAAAGAATTCCGAGACGCTTTGTGAAGGCCCAATCGACATGCGGTTCCGCTTCGAATTCGTCTGAGCCGCCGACGTTCTGTGTGTACTTGTAGATAAAGAACACGTCCTGATGAATCTGCGGCGGCTCGATCGTAAACGGGTGGACGTAAGGAGTCCCCAGTTCGCTGAAGTGCGTGTGGTGAATCGGTGCGAAGACCTCGTCCACAAAGTTCTCGTCAAAGATTCCATCGTCGGCTGCCACAGACCATCCAGTCGTGACGTGCGCCGTTACGCAGATGAGAGTTGCGACGAGTTTCATTTCGATTTTCCAGGTAACATGGAGACTGGGCGATGCACGATTCGTAATTAGGAATTGTCCCGAAATAACTGCCCATCGTCGTGAGCCGACGGCGCTAGCCGCGGGCCAATCGGCGCCGAAGCGTCACAAGGCCCGAGGCTAGCGCCTACGGCTCACTGGCGTGTTGATTCTGGAGAGTTATTTCGAGACTGTTCCTTAGTGTGACCAGGCCGTGTCAGTCGGCCAGCCGAGGGCGTGATGTAGACGGAACTGGGCCAGGTTGAAATCCACAATGGTTCGCAGGTATTCGCGCTGGGCGCGGTCGAGGGCCTGGACGGACTGCAGTGATTCGAGCGGTAGCCCCTGGCCTTGATTGATTCGCTTTCGATCACGGACGTACGACTGCTCAGCCGCCGCAATGGCCGTCTTTGCCGTGTCAATCTGCTGACGCCGGGATCGCACCTGAGCGCGGGTTTCCACCACTTCGCGCGAGACACGGTCCATGATTTGAATCTCTCGGTAACGGGCCTGTTCAATGCGGGCTCGTGCGGCGTCACGTGCTGCTGATTCGCCCCAGCCAAGGTTGCGGACCTCCCACACAGCCGCGATGTCGAAGTCGAATCGCTCGTCGTAACCGTCCACTGTGTCGCCGGTACCGCCGCCGAAACCGCCGTAGCTCAAACCAAGCAACACGCTCGGCACCAGAGGAGCGGAGATTTCTCGCTGCAGACGCTCGCAGGCTGCTTCAACCAGTTCGCGGCTTTCAGCCAGTTCCGGACGGCCCGCCAGGCCGGCTGCCACCATTTCCCGAACGCTCGAGTCGAGTGACACGAGATCGATGGGTGTAACTTGTGACTCTTGCGGGACGATGGTGCTCAGAGCGTCCAGATGAAGTACCTCTGCCAGTCGGGCCGAGGCGACGACAATGGCTTCGTCGGCTTGCGCGACATCGTTCTTGCGAATGGCCAGTTCCGTGGCTGAGCGGTCGGCGTCGGACTGCGCACCCTGTCCAGCTCTGGCGAAGCTGGCAGTCAACCGCGCGAGTTCTTCGGCGCGTATGAGTGTCGCGGCGGCGATCGCTTTCGACTGATGAGCCCGCTGCAGTTCGACGTATGATTCCGCCGCTCGTAACAGCGCGTCGTTGTACGTCACCCACGAACCGTAGTGACGGGCAGACAGCAATCGCTCGGCAATGAGCGGCTGATAGACGGCGTCGCGAACATGAAATTCGCTGGACAGGCCAGGTACGGGTGTGGTTCCGGCTCCAACCGCGCGGGCACCGAAGCCCGTCTGCACTGATGACCGACTGACGTCGGCGACCGTGCCGTTCGACGCCTGCAAGTTGCCTTCGTGACGGTGCAGACTCATTCCCGCCCGGATCGATGGCAGCCACAGTGCTTCAGCCGCTTCCCATTGAGCCTCAGCTTCGGCGATCCGCTGGTGCGCGAATGCCACTTGCGGATTCTGGCCGGCAACCAGTTCGAGGGCCGTCGACAAGTCAAGCTGATGACGATTCGTGCTGCTGACGCTCGATTCCGTGTCGACGAATGTGGCGTCCGTCGCTGCGAGCAGTCCTGGGGCGGGCGGGACGATCCGGTCGGTCTGCTGAGTCGCTCCGGTCTGTCGAATGGTCAAGGAGCCGCGCGGCGCGACGACTGGCTCAACGTAGCTGGCCACGGCGTGCTGTCCGGGCGATGGCGTTCCCGATGACGGATTCACCGGTTCCGGTAGCAGCGGAGTCGGCCAGGCGACGTGCTGCGGCGCGACGTGTTCGAGATCGGCGTGTGTTGATCGACTCAATTCCGGAATCGAACTGGCGGAATGTTCTGGTAGCCGTTTCTGTTCGGTCACGGACTGCGTTGAGGGGGCGACCGGATCGGGACGCGTGGTTGCGACGATCGGGAATCCCGAATTGACTGCCGAACACCCGGAAGACACGGCCAGAGCAGCGACCACTACATGTCCCGGCCAGCGTCGATTCGCTGTGGTCCACCAAGAGTGTCCTCGCATGCCGTGATCTCCAGACGCGATAGCCGGCCAGGCTTCGCGCACGATCTCCCGGTGCCACCCCGGCACGGGTCTTCATCGAGATCGTCATGTGGATGTGTCAAAGTTGAGCGGTTCTGACGATTACACCGGTTTTGCGGATTGCGCATCGGCCGGACTGCCAAACCAACAGCGTCCATAGGGCAGTGACACATATTTCCGCAGTGTTTGTTTCTGGTGTTATGGGGCCTGAGTAGACTGGCTGGCTGGTTACCAGTTGATGATGTCATACGTATTTCCGGAGATTCCCATGTTGAGGCGGGGTCGATTCAGATGCATGACCGCAGCTGTGGTCTCCGGTTTCGGGATAATCGTGTCGGCGGGCGGCTGCGGACAGACGGACGGACCTGTTCTGGCGGACACGCCCGGGAATGAGACCACGGTCGTCAAGGTTGTGTCGCCAGCGACGATCACAATTCAACGGACGACAACACAGCCGGCCACCGTGCATGCGTATCACCAGGCCGATCTGTACGCGAAGGTCGCCGGCTATCTGGCTGAGCTGCATGTCGAAATTGGTCAGACCGTCAAAGCTGGCGATACGCTGGGTGTCATCGCTGTCCCGGAAATGGGCAAGGCCCGGGAGAAACAGGAAGCCACCATCAAACGCCTGGAAGCCGAAGAGCGGAGGGCGGAGGCCAGTCAGCAACTGGCGCATGTGAGTGTGAAGTCGGCTGAAGCGCAGCTCCAGCAGGCCAGGGCGGATGTCGAGCAGACCAATGCGCAGCTCAACGCCGATCGTTCCGAACACAAGCGTGTCACCGAGCTGGTTGACCAGAAAGCCGTGGCCGCTCGGCTGCTGGATGAGGCGAAGCAGCGACTCGAATCTGCCCAGTCGGCGAAGCTGGTGGCCGAGGCGGCTCTCGGGACGTCGCAGGCGGCGGTTGTTGTGTCTCAGCAGCGCGAAGCAGTGTCGGCGGCGGAATTCGTCGCGACTCAGGCACAGACCACGGTGGCGCGCAAGGAACTCGAAGAGCTCGATGCCCTCATGTCGTACGCGACGCTAACGGCTCCGTTTGATGGAGTCGTCACACAACGGCACGTCGATCCGGGTGACCTGGTTCGAAACATTCAGACGGCGTCCGAATCATCGCGCCGGCCGCTGTTCGAAGTCTCGCAGGTAGACCGCGTGCGTGTCCGCGTTTCGCTGCCAGAGAACGATGCTCCCTGGGCAGGCGACGGCGACACTGTCACGCTCGCGTTTCGGTCACTGCCCGGACGCACCTTTGACGCAACGGTCAGCCGCGTGGCCAGACGCCTGGACGAAAGCACGCGCACGATGCTGGTTGAAGTGGACCTGGCGAATGACGACGGCCTGCTGTTGCCCGGCATGTACGGCGAAGCAACGGTGATACTCGATGAGACTCCGGACGCACTCGTCCTGCCGGCAACGGCCGTGCGATTCGACGAGATTGGAAACAGTTCGGTATACGTTGTCGGTGACGACAGCACGATCAGCATCGTCCCGGTAAAGACCGGATACGACGACGGAAAACATATTCAGATTCTGGAAGGCCTGGACGCCTCCGCACGCGTCACAGAAGGCATGGTCGGCCGCCTTAACAACGGACAGACAGTCAGAGTGGAGTAACGACATTCTGCTGCCTTCTGTCCGGCCCGCCAGTCGATACAAGCCCGAAGCGCTAGCGAGTGAACCTGTTGCGTGGCTTTCACTCGCTTGCGCTTCGGGCTTGTATGCAGGCAACGCTCCAGCCCTCCCGGAAACAACGCCTGATGGACTCTGAAGAGAAATCCAGACCGGCCCTGATTCGGTTTGCTCTGCGTAACCCGCACGCCGTGCTCGCACTTTCGATCGGGTTGTGCCTGCTGGGAGCAGCGGTGATTCCGGCGACTCCGATCGACATTCTGCCGGACTTCGAGAAGCCGGTGATTGTCAGCTTCTTCTCGTATCCCGGCCTGCCCACGATGGAGATGGAGAAGAGCGTGTCGTCTCGTGTCGAGCGGGCACTCACGCTGGCTGGACGGATCGAACATCAGGAGTCACGGACCGTTCCAGGTGCTGCCGTCATCAAGGTGTTCTTTCAGCCGGGGACGAATCCGTCTTCGGCGATGAATGACATTGTCAATCTTGAAGCCAGCGACATGTTTCACCTGCCGCCGGGTATCGAATGGCCGTTCACGCTGCGCAGCGAACCGGCCAATATGCCTGTCGTGCTCGCGGCTATCAGCGGTGAAGGGCTGAGCGAAAAAGAGCTGTATTCGATCGGTTATTACGCCGTGCGTAACCGCATGGGCGGCTTGAAGGGTGTGCAGATTCCGCATCCGTTCGGCGGCAAGTTCCGGCAGATGATGGTTTACGTCGACCCGATGAAGCTGCGGGCTTACGGGCTGAGCGCTCAGGACGTCGTGCATGCCATGCAAAAAGCCAATCTGGTGCTGGCGTCGGGAACAGTCAAGCTGGACGACACCGAATACCAGATGCACCCGCTCAACACACTGCCCACCACTGACGACATCGACAACATCCCGATCACGACGCGCGACGGTCGCATGATTTTCATCCGTGATGTCGGGTACGCGAAGGACGATGCCGCGATTCAGTACAACATCGTCCGCGTGAACGGCAAACGCAGCGTGTACTGTCCTTTGCTGCGCGAGCCAGGTGAGAACACCATCGCCGTCGTCGACCGCATCTATGCAGGCATCGCAAAAGAGATTCCCGCGATGAAAGCACTCGGCCAGGTGCCCGAGGCAGCCGAGGTACAGCTTGTCAACGACCAGTCGACTTACATCCGCAACGCCATGCGCAACCTTCTGTATGAAGTCGGGCTCGGAGCCCTGCTGGTCGCAATTGTCGTCTGGGTGTTTCTGAGACAACTGCTGCCGACTGTCGCGATTGTCGGCACGATCGTGCTCTCGATGCTGATCGGCGGACTGGGATTCTGCTTTACTGGCAACACGATCAACGTGATGACTCTGGGTGGCATCGCCCTGGCCATCGGCACGGTGGTCGATGCCGGGATCGTTGTTGTGGAGAACGTGATCCGCCATCTGAAGATGGGCAAGTCGCCCAGCACTGCGGCACGCGACGGATCAGCCGAAGTCGCGACACCAGTGCTGGCGGGAACCATCACAACTCTCGCCGTGTTCATTCCCGCGATCTTCCTGAGCGGCATGATCCGCTACCTGTTCGAGCCGCTGTCGATCGCCGCCACGATGACAATCGGAGCGAGCTATTTTGTCGCGATGACGGTCGTGCCGGCGTTCTGCGCGAGATTCGTGCGGAGTAAAGTTGATCGTCGCCATTCCAGCGTTGATAGCGACGCGGGCGATTCCCAATTAAGCACCAGGCGTCAACCGTCGACTGCGTACGGTCGCATCCTGAGCGTCGCTTTGAGTGCCCGGCACGCTGTCGTGCTGGCGTCCGCGGTCGTGGTTGTCGGCTCCGTACTGCTCCTGCCGGGCATTGGCAGTGAACTGTTTCCTGAAGTCGATGCGGGCACGTTCGAGTTGCGGCTGAAAACACGTCCGGGAACGCGGCTCGAAGAGACCGAGAAGCTTGTCGCCCGCATCGAGGACACGATTAAGGAGGTGATCCCGCCTGCCGAGCTGGAGACGATCATTTCTAACATCGGACTGCCGGTCGGAAAGGGAGCCGGTTTCTCCACGATTCTCAGTTCCAACTCGGGGCCGGACACGGCGTACCTGATCGTTAATCTGAAACAGTCGGGGCGGTCAACTTCCACACAGGCTTACGTGCGGCATCTGCGTGACCGGCTGAATACCGACTACCCGCGCGAGCAGTTTCTGTTCGTCAACGGCAGTCTGGTCAACATGGCCCTCAACGAGGGTGTGCCTGTCCCCATCAGCGTGCAGGTTTCCGCCGGCAGCATCGCGAAATGCCGTGAAGTGGCCGAGCAGCTTGTCGAGAAACTGCGCCCCATACGCGGAGCGACAGACGTGCAGATTGCTCAGTCGCTGGATTATCCGCAATTGGATATTCAGGTGGATCGCATCCGGGCGAAATACATGGGACTCGATCAGGAAGAAGTCGCTCAGACGATTCTGACGGCTCTGGGTTCCAGCGTGGGTTACTCACCGACGATCTGGGTCGACCCGAAGACTGGTGTCGATTTCTTCATGGGAGTGCAGTACGAAAACAACGAAATTCAATCGCTCGAAGAAGTCCACAACATCCCGTTGTCACTGAACACGCCCGATGGACCGGTGACGATCCCGTTGTCGAACATCGCGACCGTGCGACGGGTGAACATTCCGGGCGAGATTGCTCATTACAACATCGCACGTGTCAATGACGTCTTCGTGAATGTTGATGGTCGCGACGTTGGTGCCGTCGCTGCTGACGTGGAACGGGTGCTGTCTGGAATCGAGTTTGAAAACGGAGTGACCGTGACCGTCCGCGGTCCGGTTTCGACGATGAAAGACGGCATGCGCATGCTGGGCATCGGCTTGATCGTGGCTGCAGTGCTCGTGTACCTGGTCATGCTGGCGCAGTTCCGCTCGTTTCTTGATCCACTGATCATCATTCTCGCCGTCCCGCTGGGACTGGCCGGAGTGCTCGGCATGCTGTTCATCACGCGCACGACGATCAACATCCAATCGCTGATGGGAACGCTGATGATGATCGGTGTGGTTGTGAACAACTCGATCCTGCTCGTCGAGTTTGCAAACCAGCTGCTGTCCCAGGGCCTGTCGCCGCGCGAGGCCGCGTTGAGATCGGCGGAGATCCGACTGCGGCCGATCCTGATGACGTCACTGACACTGGTAGCCTCGATGGCCCCGCTGGCGTTTCATCTCGCCCCAGGTGGAGAAGCGATGATCCCGCTGGCCCGCGCCGTGATCGGGGGCATGGTCGCCTCGACGATTCTCACTCTGTTCGTCGTGCCTTGCGTCTACGCGATGGTGAAACGGCCACAGCCTGCCTCTGCATAAGAACTCACTCCGTTCTTTTGCGAAATCTGCGCCTCTTTCCGGCAAACCATTAAAGCCGCAAGAAGGCACAGAACTCGCTAGACGGGCCGGGTAAGTCACGTGAACCCGGCTCGAAGAAACCGAGAAGCTGGTGGCTCGCATCGAGGACACGATTAAAGACGTCATCCCGCCGGCGGCTTCGGCGGAGAACCCGTCGGCCGCGTGATCGTAGGCTCTCTTCAACCCGCAAAGTCTCGCCAGGCTGCCACAGTCACGTGGCCATCAGACTCGTCCGGCTCTGCGTCGCCCTGCGCCGACTGGAACGATTAGTCGGCCCCTGCCGATGCCACGGTTCTCCTGCTAAGTCTTCGATGTGAACTGGACGAAACGATTCCAACACTTCAGTTCCTTCCCGGAAGATGCTCTATGCGCCTGATATTGCCTGCCTTGTGTTTGCTCATGCTGCGCCCGGCGCATCTGTTCGGCCAGGACATCGTTCAGTCCGTGTTCGAAGATCTTCCGTCGCGACTCGAATGTTGGGACTCGGCAGCGGACTGGGGCGAGCGCCTCAGCCTGGGTTGTGGTGGGTACAGGCCAGCAGACTGCACGGAATCTCGAAGCGACGGCTGTGCGCCCCCCGACCGGACATGTCCGCTGAAGGGCATCTCGCCGTGGGAAGGCAGTTCGTTGGACATCGGCGGCAGCTACCGCGTCCGCTACCACAACGAACACAACATGCGGGGAGCCGGCCTCACCGGTCGCGATGACGAGTACGTGCTGCATCAGGTGCGGCTGTGGCTGACCGGAAAGTTGAACGACCGCCTGAGCATGCGGGTCGAAATGATCGATGCATCCAGTGTGGGCGAGACCTTTGCTCCGCGCAGCAACGAAGTCGACCGGGTCGATCTTTATCAGGCGTACTTCGATGCCCTGCTGATCGACGGCGAGGGCACGCTGACCGCCCGGCTCGGCCGGCAGGAGTTCGCGCTGGGTGTCGCCCGACTGATTCAGGCTCCCAGCTGGGCCAACCGCAGACGAAACCGCGACGGCGTTCGGCTTATGTGGCGAGACCCCGACTGGGACATCGACGCCTTCTGGACGCGACCCGTCTTTCGAAACGTTGGCAACTTCACCGAGTTCGACTCGACCAACCACAACCAGCAGCTCTACGGCATTTACACGACGTACAAGTCGCTCGAAAAACAAAAGCTGGAGCTGTACTGGCTCGCCTTTGACTTCGCCAACCGTACTGGAGGCGGCGGGGCGAAGTTTGACACACTGGGATCACGCTGGTACGGCAGCAGGGATAGCTGGCTGTACGAAGTCGAAGGTGGCTATCAGTTCGGCCGAAACCCGGACGACACCGTGCACAACGCCGGATTCGTGGTCACCGGCATTGGCAAAAAGTTCGAGAATGCCTGCTGGAAACCGGAAGCGTGGCTGTACTACGACTTCGGGTCCGGATCGGACTCGACCGGAAACGGATTTCATTACTACACACCGGCTGTCCACCGCTACCTCGGCTGGATGGACCTGTTCAGCCGCCGGAACATCCAGGACTTCAACGCACGGATCAAGATGCAGCCGGCTGAGACGTTGACTTTCACCGTCTGGTTTCACTACTTCCTGATGGCGAACGGCCGCGACATTGTTTACACGCGCACGAATCGTCCCTTCGCAGGCGCGACAGCCGGAACCGCCGGAGATCGCGAAATCGGCCAGGAGCTGGATTTTCAAATGACCTGGCAGTGCAACAAACAGACGCAAATCCGCGTCGCCTACGCGCACTTCTTCGCTGGCCGCTACTACGACACGACTCCGGGCGTGCCGACGAACTCCGACGCCGATTTCTTCTACATGCATTTTCAATACATGTTTTGAGCCGCGGGCCCTGGCACACTCTCGTAATGCAGTGCTGCCTCTGATGCCAAAGAGCCTGGATTTGGTCGGGCTTAGAGCGCGTTGCGGATAACTGTGGCGGCTTTGGCCTGTATCGGCGGCTTCCAGCCGTCGGAAACTGCACTCAGCGGCAAGATGCCGCCGCTACGGTTTTGTGAAACACGCCCAAGCGGGCGGGCGGTGATTCCTGAGAATATGCACCAGGAATCAATGATTTCCTCAAGCCGGCGTGCCTCAGCAGGATGACGTTTGACGTCACAGTGCTTGATGGCAGCCCGGTCTGGAATGCCGGCACGAACCACTTGGTCGGTGCGGACAGAGTGATGTTCCGCGCTCAGTATCAGATTCAACACTGAGCCCGTCGCTGACACGAAGACGTCGCGAATCGCCGGCAGGTCATATGCCCCGATTGCGAGAACGCGTTCTCTCTTCGGTTTCTGCGCCTCTTTGCGGCAGATCCCGCAGTGGAGCCGCAGACGGCGCAAGACGGCTTCAATTCTGAATCAGCCGGAGAATTCGGTTCCTGTTGTAACGGTCAGGTAAACTTTGCGGACGATCTGTTCCACATCGCCCCGTCCACCCCTGCAACTCGCACGATCTTAATAATCGTCCTTACCACAGCAGACGATACCAGTGGCAGATTCGGAATAACCGGAATCATCTGTACACGTTGCTTGGTGGAAGACCCGAACATGTTTTTCGATCTCCCCGGATATTTGCGGCGACTGACTCGAAGCGTGGCCGTCGCCGTATCTCTGGTGGCCGCTCCCGGAGTTGTGCAGGCTGCTGAGCCAGGGGAAGCCCTCGAAGCCGTAACCATCGCCGGATTTGAGGACGGCGAGACACTCGACGAACGAGTGGCTCGTCTGGAAGCCCTGTTGCAGGGCAATCCGATTCAACAGACCGGGTTTACACCCGGTTGCGGACCGGCTGGCTGTGGCCCGCAGGGATCCGCCGATTGCGTTCCCGATGCACCACTCAGTGTGGAAGAGCGGCTGCGTCGTCTGGAGAAGGCCCAGAATGGCGACTGGCCCGATGTCAGGGAAACTGAGCTTAGAGCCGCACCGAAACTGACCAAGCCGACATACAAGATCGGCGGCCGGATTCACCTCGATCAGTGGTACTTCTCCGACCACACCCCGGGGATCGCAAACTTCGAGAACCCAACCACGGGCGACGACCCGGAAGACCGTTTCTTCTTTCGTCGCATCCGAGTCGAAGCCGGCGGCGATGTTCCCGGAAACATGCACTACCGGTTCCAGGTCGACTTCAACAATCCGCAGACACCCGAATACAAGGACATGTATATCGGGTTCGACGAAATCCCGTTCTTCAACACGATCCGAGTTGGTAACCAGAAGCGTCCGCTGGGACTCGATCATCTCAACAGCAGCCGGTTCAACATCTTCATGGAACGGCCGCTGCTGGTGGAGACGTTTAACCCGGACGCCCGTCGAATCGGTATCGCGTCCTACAACTCCATTGCCGAAGACGACGCTCTGAACTTCACGTATGGGCTGTTTTCTCTGGAAAACACGCGCAGCGACGGTCGTTTGATCGGCGACTCGATGCAGTGGAGCTTCAACACGCGCCTGCACGGCAGCCCGTGGTACGAGTGCGACGGTCAGGATTATCTGCACTTCGCTATCTCGTCGATGTTCGCCCGCCCCGACGGCGACACGAACGACATCGAAACGAACAGAAACGAAGGACGTTTCGCGACCCGTAACGAAATTCGGTCCGACACGAGCTGGCTGGACACTGGCCGCATTGCCGGAGCCGAATGGTACCAGGTACTCGGTCTGGAAATGATCTACAACTCCGGCCCACTGCAGGTGGTGAGCGAATACGCCTACACATGGTTGCAGCGTGACAGCGACACGCCCGGGACTGGACCAGACGTCGACTTCAACGGGGCGTACGTCTACGTCGCCTACATGCTGACCGGCGAGCACGTGCCGTACAGCCGCAAGAGCGGCACGATCAACCGCGTGAAGCCGTTCCGCAACTTCCGGCTGTTTACAGCAGACGACTGTGAATGTGCCACAGAAGAAGACGGCTGGGGTGCATGGCAGGTCGCGCTGCGATACTCGTTCCTGGACCTCACCGACGGGGACATTGAAGGTGGTGAAGGCAACGACCTGACGCTTGGCCTGGTGTGGTACTTCAACCCGTACTCATCGCTGCAGTTCAACGCGGTGTACGGTGACATCAGCCAGCACGCCGACGTCAACGGCTTCACCGAGGGCAACTTCACAGCGCTCGGCACACGACTGCGAGTTGATTTCTGATGTTTCCACAGTCTTGCGACTTCGGCCGCCTCTCAACACACACGACTGGCACAGCACTAAGGACTCATTCGCAAATAAGTAACTGGATTCAAAGGTAGCGGCAGGGCGCAAGCCCTCCGGTTTTGCGGCACCGGACGGCTTGCGCCGTTCCGCTACTTCGGTAAGTTATTTGCGAACGAGCACTAACCCGTGCCTGACTGGCGGTCTGCCTGTGCGACGATGTCGAGGCCCGTCAATTCGCTCCACGCTGCCAGAAGGCGTTTTGTGATCGGTCCCACCTGGCCGTCACCCACCGGCAGTCCGTTGAATCGCGTGGCTGGCATGATGCAGTACGGAGTGCTGGTGAAGAACATCTCGTCGGCCGTATACAGGTCGTAGGGCTGTAGCCGAGTTTCACGGCACGTCAGCCCCAGCTTTTCGGCCAGATCGATCACGGTATCGCGGCTGATGCCCGCCAGGCAGTTCTCACTGGTGGGAGTTCTCAGCTCGCCATCGGTCACGGCAAAGATGTTGCCGCCCTTGTTCTCGGATACATAGCCCTCGGTATCCAGGATCACGACCTGCGCTTCCGGATCCACCAGTCGCGCTTCGGCATCGGCCAGCGTGTACGACATTCGGCTGCGGTTCTTGATGCGCGCGTCCAGCGCCTGCGCTGGAATCGCACGGCTCATCGCAGTGACGGCGTGACAACCTTCGTGGTAATAGCGGGCCCAACCTCGAAGATCGAGGTGCGATGTAAGAACAATCACCGTCGCCGGGTTGGACTGCTGCGGGCTCGGGCCGTGTTGAAGAACTCCACGCGAAATGTTGTGGACAATCCAGCAGTCGTCCTGCGGCTGCAAAACTGGACGGTTCGCGTCGAAGGCGGCGAGAGTGATCTGCGTCAGTTCGTCCGGCGAATGCCCGGGGTCGATGCGGGCGACTTTCAGTGACCGGAACAGTCGCCTGATGTGATCGTAAAGGCGAAAGGGCTTGTGTCCGAAGGTGCGTGTGGACTCCGTCACGCAGTCGCCCAACATGACGGCACTGTCGAAGATCGAGATGGTCGCCTTGCTCTCGGGCACCATCTGTCCGGAGAGATAGACGAGCCGTTCCTGTTGTGAGTCACTCATCGCTCAGGCCTTCACGTTGGCGGCAATGGTGTCGAGTCCGACGATCTCGGCACGGTCGCCGGCCTGTTTGACGAGGTCACAGATGAGACGAATGGTCTCGCAATCGGGGTCCTCAACGACCATGCACGACGGATGACAGAGGAAGTCGAACACGCCGCCGTTTTCAATGGCCCATTCGACGGCGAGTCGCACAGCTTTCAGAAAATATTCTCGTTTCCAAAGCCGTGATCGGAATGCGCCGACGTCACTGATCGGACTCATCGGAATCTCGATCAGGCCGGTCGGATACACGAACGGCTGAGCCTCCTGCTGTGCCCGCACAATATCCGCGTAGACTTCCGGGCCGGGTGGTTGACCGGTTTCTCCGGAAATGTGCCGCGGATACTTCGAACTGACGTATGTGAATCCGAGATCCAGCAGCATCTTCTGCAGGTCTTCGCGATCGGCGAGCCCGTTGCTGAATCCACCGGGCGTGCGGAACCCGTTTGGCTCGATCTTCGCCCGGTCCCGCATCGCGATGGTGGTCAGCTCGATATTGTCACGCAGCAGCTGTGCTGTCGATCGGCCTTTCACCAGCCACGGTGATCTTCGAAAGCGGTATTGCGCATTTGTTGCGGAGTCGGCCAGCAGGTTGACGTGATCGTACGTGTGATTGCCAATCGGATGGCCGGCCTGGGCAATTGTCTTGATCCAATCAATGTTGGACTGTTCGAGGACTCGGCCCACAAGAAAGAAGTGAATCACACCACCAAGTTCCGCTGCGACTTCAGCCGCCTTGACGGAGTAGTCCTTTGTCGGCCCGTCAAGGTTCCCCTTCTGGTAGTCCCATTCGAGCATTTCGCGACGCGGGTAGTGGCGGCTCATTTCCAGATCGAATGTGATCGCGATCTGTGCCTTGCGCCGATCGGGTTGGCCGGTTGCGAGCCCCGCCGTGGCGGCGAGTGACGTGGCCAGTGTGCCGGTCACAAACGACCGTCGACTGATCGGAGAGTTCACAGGGCTAGTCATCATCAGCGACTTCCACAAAGACCTTCAGGCACTGCCCAGATTCGAGCAGTCTCATCATCTCGGCGTAGTTTTCGAGACCCCGCACGGGATGCGTGAGGATTCGCTGAGTGACGCCCGGGTACATCTGCTCTCCCAGGGCGAGGTCGGCGATGCCCTTCTCGAAGTGCCGCCAGTTGCCGTTCACCGTGCCGACCAGCAGCTTATTGCCCAGCACCCATTCGAGGTTGATTCGATCGCCTGGAACTTCGATGGTCGCATCGCCGCCTGTAATGCTGCTCCAGATCAGGACGCCGTTCAGATTGAGGTATTCCATCGCTCCGAACGCAGTGCCGCTATGCCCGGTGGATTCGAAGATGATGTCCGGCCTCTCCCCCATTTCATTCGCAACCTGCTGCGGCGTCGTAGACTTTGTGCTGACGTATCGGGCTCCGTACGCGCTGGCAATTTCCGCCTTCAGGTTGTCCTCGGCCGGCGCCCGCGCGAATGTGACCACCTCCAAACCGCGCAGACGCAAGATCAGCGTCGCCAACAGACCGATCTGTCCGGCGCCCAGCACGAACGCAACCTGCGGTTCCCACACCTGCAGTCTTTGCTGAGCCAGATACGCCTGCTCGATGCCCTTCGCCACCACACTCGCTGGTTCGGCCAGAACTCCCAGATGCTTCATGCGTCCAGGAATGCGGACTATGTACCTTTCGTCGTCGACGAATTGCTCGGTGAGGTAGCCGTGCCGCAGGTTGATTCCACGCTCGTAATAGGTCTCTTCGCTGGTGACATCGTTGCGCCCGATCTGGTCATAGATCGACCCGCCGGGCCGGCGAACCGTGCATGAGACATAGTCGCCAGGCTTCACCTTCTTCACGGCCGGTCCGACTTCAACCACCTTGCCAAAAGCTTCGTGACCCAGCACAAGGAATTCCGATCCCGGCGGCGGGGCGCCATACAGTCCTTCATTGATCTCCCGATCCGTCGCATCCACGCCGACCTTGAGGACTCTCACCAGCACACCACGACCGTCCGGAATGCTGTCCAGAGTCGGTCGATCCAGCTCCGTGAGATGGACGCTGTTCTGCTGCGGAGGTTTGACGGCAATCGCTTTCATCAGTCGACTCGGAAGGAAACGGCGAGAAAAAATGGCGGGCCGGATGCTACACGCCGGCGCCTGCGCGCTTCCACTCAAGCGCATCCGACCTCGTTTGTGTCAGGTGTGGATGCCTCGCATTGTGACGCATCTTGCTGCGTCACAACGGGATGGAGTAAAAACCTCGACCCCCGAACAATTCTTCATTTATTTCGTCAGGCCGCAGCATGGATGCGACGCTCGACTTGTCCCGCAAATCCGATTCTCACGCCCCTCTTCGACGGGTCCGCCTTGCGGATGCCCTCACGGGTGTTGGCTGCGGGCTGTATCTGACAGCCTGGCTGCATCAGGCCCTCGGCCTGGGTTCCTCGCCGATCAGCCTCACGGCATTGCAGGTTGTGCTGCTTGCAGGTCTCGCCCTGGCCTGCTGGCTGGTGCGTCGCTCGGACCAACTGACGTGGCTTCCATGGCAGTCAGTCGATTGTCGTTCCGATGACACGGCCGCGTGGTCATTCGCTGTGATCCACCTGGCGTTGTTGACTCTGGCCGTGTTCCCGTCGCTCATGATTTCACCGGCGTGGTTCGTGGCGGAATCGCTTACGACCGAATCCGCACCAGGCAGTCCTGTTCAGCAGTGGCTGATTGCGCTGGCCAGTCTCGGCGCGGGCTGGCTGCTGCCGCTCACGCTGGCATTCACGCTGCTGGGAACGCGAGTGTCGTCTGCCGCGAGGGGACCGTCGGCAATTGCATCGCGTCTGGCTGGCGTCAGTCTGGGGATTGTGTTTTCGGTGTTTGTACCGGGTTTGCTTGGTGGTGCTGTCGTGACGGCATTGGCTGGTGCGGTGTTGTGCTGTGTGGCGATTGGACTGGCGACGTTCACTCACTTGTCTTCGGCGCGGAATGACGACTTGGACAGCGAAGACGCAGTGTCCGAACCGTCCGTCACCCCGCCGACGTCGATACCAACGTCCCGAAACACAATCGTCACAACGACATCGCGTGTCGTTGTTGCCCTCGCATGCGGCATGTTGTTTGCCTCACTGAGACGAGTGCTCGATCAGTTATTTCTGGATACCGCCTGGCTGAGCAGCGTCGAGTGGGCGGCCGTTCTGGCTGGCTGTGCCGGTGGCTTGTGGCTCGGACGTCGAGCGAACGGTGTCACGGCAAGCCGAGTCGCGACGTGGACAACACTAATGGTCGTGGGGTGGTCCGTTCTTCTGCTGGTCGCGTTTCCCATGTGGATTCGGCTGACTCTGGAACTCAAATCGACAGTGTCGATTGCCCTGCTCGCGATGAGTCTGAAAGCCATCGTGGCGGCATGTGTTGTGGCACCACTGGGATGCTGCATCGGAGTTCATGCTGCCGCCATCCGCAAAGATGACTGGCAGTGGCAATTGCCGATGGTGTTTTGTGGCGGCGCGTGGATTGCGAACTGGCTGATGCTGCCTGGGGCTGGTGTTGCCGCGGGAGTGGCGGTCGCAGCCAGCCTGCTGACGATTGTTGGACTGGCGGAGCAGCTTGCGTTGGCTCCGATGCGCAGGCGAATTGTCATGGCCACAGCGACAGGCCTGTTGCTGGCGGTCGGATGTCTGTCTGCCCGGCGAGCGTACGATCCGGCGCTGTCTGCAAGGCTGCTGTTCGACACCCGCGTCTTCACGATCGGGCGATCCTCAATGCGGTTCGATCTGCTGCCGTATCTCAACGAGGATCGCTGCCTGCAGGTGGTCGAGTCCCGGAATCGGACACTGACAATCTGGAAGACGGACGGCAGTCAGATTCACATCCGTGAATCGGGAGTGCCGGTCGGTATCGTCGGTTGCGAGCCGGAATTCAGTCCGCAGCTTTCCGCTGAGTCTCTGCAGGCAATCTTACCTCTCACGCTGCACGAAGATCCGTCCCGAGTGCTGCTGACCGGGCTGGGCAGTGGAGCGGTCCTGCATACGAGTCTGCAGTTTCCCCTGACCACGGTTCACTGTGTTGATCCCGATCCCGGGCTCGTCGACGCGGTGTCCGAGCATGTGTTGTCGCAGCTCATGCCAAATCCTCTGGACGACGAACGGGTTCGCATCGACTGCTGTGAGCCTCTTGTGGCGCTGCGTGCCATGCCGGACAGGTTCGACGTCATTCTTTGCACTTCGGCAAATTCGGTGTTGATGAATGCGTCGGCCGGAACCACGGTCGAGTTTCTGAAGACTGCTTCGGCCAGTCTCGCGACTGACGGGCTCTATGCTCAGCCACTCGACATTGTCGATTTTGGTCCTCAAGCCGTACGGACAATTATTCAGACGTGGCAGTCCGCATTCGAGTATGTGGGCGCCATCGAGATTGCACCAGGTCGCCTGCTGTTGACCGGAACCAACAGTCCGCGCGGCGTCTTCCGTGAAGGATTCGTGGACCGCCTGCAGCATCCGCATGTTCGATTTGCCCTGGCACAGACCGGCTGGGACTGGGCCACACCGCTGCAACTGACAACATGGCATCCGGCCGATCTGAGCGATCTGTATGCCGATCAGAGGCAATCCTTGTCGCGCGTGTCCAACATGACACTCACCTGCTGGCTCCCGTGGGAAGTCACTCGATGGGGAGACAAGTACGTCAAAGTGCGCGAGGCGCTGTCGACTCACGCATCGGTACTGCAGACGCTCGCCGGGCTGGATGGACAATCGCCGGAAGTCGTGGATCGTCTGCAGGAACTGAACGAGCAGCGGAAACTGATCACCGACAAACCGGATCAGCACTGGTCTTATCGCGCCGTCGCGAAACGCATGCTGGTCGATTCTCCTCGTGCGAAGCTTGTGCAGGTCAAGGGAGAAGAGCCTGTCCACCGCCGACATCCCGAAGACAAACAGCGACTGCAGTATTTCAAACTTCTGGCCGCAGCGATGAAACACGTGACTGCGGAGAACCTTGAAGCGGTGGCTGACCTGGACAGTCCGTATGACCCACTGGTGACGTTCTTCCTGCATCAGGAGGTTGCGGAACTGGCTGCACGTGACCGTGCATCACTCGCCGGCATCGAATTGCGGCATCGTCTTTACAGGGCTCGTTACACGACGCCCAGTGACCACTCAGTCCGAAATGTTGTCATGGCGATCGAACTGCTGTGCGACCACGTTGCTCCTGAGGCAGACCCCGTCTGGCGAGGCGACCAATTGGATGCACTTCTGCAGACGCTGCAGGAACGCTGGGCGAATCGTGGAGAAATCAAGCCGAACTCCTCGCGTGTCGTGCTCGTCGACATCGAAAAGAGCATTGCAGCGATGGAGCGTGCCTTTGAAGTGATGCCCACACTGGCTGCGGCACGCGGGCTGACGGAAGAGGACTGGTCAGCGCGACAAACCGTGCTGGAAAAACTGCTGGTTCGCCCGCTGCGTACCTATCGCACGCTCTTGCTGCCGCACCACCTGCGCGAAGAACGCGTGAGAGACCGACAACCAACGGATTGAATCGCGTCGTAGAATGGGCACTCTTGCCCGTCCATTTCTCGGTAAATCGCGATGTGGGGACGGGCAAGAGTGCCCATCCTACGACGCGCTGAAGGGGTACTCATTTAACGCGTTGTTGAGAGCGTACCGCGCTGGGCTTATTAGCACCTGCCCAGGAACAAAGCCTTGAGGTTGGCCGTGCCTGAGCCGTAGCCCGATTTCTCCGAAATCGGGACCTGCCGCGTGCGGATTTCGGAGAAATCCGCCTACCGCTTCACGGTTTTGCTGTGCCGAACTTCCGACCGTCTCACAACGCGCACCGACCCTGCTGTGGTCATGCCACGGACAGCTCATCCAGCAGGCTGCGAATGATCTGCTCGGCGTTCAGTTTTTCATTGAGCCAGTCGTCCCGCATGTGGCGCCAGCGTGATTCACGCTGCTCCCAGTCGTGCAGCCGGTTCTCCAGTCGCGACTCCTGCTCGTGCAGTTCCTGCTCTCGCTCGTTCATGCGACGCGCGAACGTCGTTCGTTCTTCCTTGAGCTGCGAGGTCTGCTCTTCGACCTGTCGTTGCGCAATGGCCACCATGCGCGCGGTACTCGATTCGCCGGTCACGTCGTGCAGTTCGCGAATCTGTCCGGCAATTACCGGTCGGACCGCCGCGACTCGCTGTTCGGCAGTCTGAGAACCGACCTGGCTTGTCAGTTCCGCAAGTGCCTCCTGAGCAGCCAGACGAAACTCCAGATTCTGCACACTGACCTGTTCCAGTTCTCTGCGGAGCTGGTCCAGGCATTCGGATCGTTCCTGCAACTTCTGGCGTTCGCGATCCAGTTGTTGCGTCTGGTGCTGAGTGTCGGCAGCCAGTTCGTTTCGCTGTCGCTCGATGTCGGCGGCCTGTTCGACAAGTGACTGCCGATCAACTTCCAGTTCCGATGAGAACTGCTCGCGGCTTTGCATCAGGACCTGACGTTCACGTTCGATCGATTCTTCACGCTGGGTCAGCACTTCACGAAACCGGCCAAGCTGTTGCAGTCGCCGCTCCAGCGTCTCCTGGCGACGAATCGATTCGGCGCGGAACTGCTGGCGGTGTACGTCAAGTGCGTGCTGCGAGACGTGTGTTTGACGCCGCTGATCGGCCAGACGTTCTTCTTCCTGGCCACGACTCTGCTGCCATGCGGCCTGCTCACGCCCAATCGCATCGCGTTCGGTCACCAGCGCCTGCGTTGCCTGTTCGACCGCTTCGTGGTGTTTGCGTTTCTGTCCTTCGAATTCCGCGATCTGCTGTCGCAGCTCTTCCTCACGTGCGCCGAGACGATTCTGCAATTCAATCTCGAATTGCCCGCGTGCCGCGGTAAGGTGGGCGTGGTGAGCGGCGAGATCCTCGGCACGTTGTTCCTCGGCCTGCCGCTTGTACTCAACCAGTTCCGAGCGTGCCTGTCTCAGCGTCGCTTCCTGCGTTTCCCGAATCTCCTCAAGTGCCGTCATTTCGCGACTTTGTCGAGCTTCGAACTCAGCGATCTCGGCCGCAAGCTGTTGCTTCTTTGCACCGATATCGCCCGCCAGTTCGCGTGCCAGTTGCGAGCGTTCCTCATCCCAACTTCGACGCACCTCTGCAAGGGCCGTCTCTCGATCTTTTTCGGCTTCCGCATCCAGCGCCGCCCGGCGTTCGGCCAATGTCGCTTTCTGATCAATCGCGGCACGCTCGACTTCTTCCCGTGCCTGCCGCAGTGCGCCGCGTTCCGCTTCCAGGCCGTGTTCCAGATCACGCCGCTCTGCCTCAAGCTTTGCGCGGGCAGCCTCAACTTCCTGAATGCTGCGATCGCGGCCTTCCGCTAATTCCAGCTCAACTCGCCGAACCGCTTCCTTATGCGCCTCACGTTCGCGTTGAAGTTCGGCTTCGGCCGTTTCGCGAGCCTGTTTCCACTCGGCACGTTGTGATTCGAATGTCTGTTGTTCCGTCTCAATGTCTGACGCGAGCTGAGACCGCAAGCGGCGGCGTTCGCCTTCCAGGTCGCGTCGAAACTGCCGCATGGTGATCTGATGCTCGTTGCGCATCTTCTCAGCTTGATCCGACAGTTCCTGTCGCTCCGCGTCGACGAGACTCTTCGAATGTTTCAGAGCGGCCCGTTCGACTTCAAGTTCCTGACCAATCTCCGCACGCAGATTGGCACGTTGTTGCTCCAGGCCGCCGGTCAGCCGTTCGAGTTCCTGCTCGCGAGCCTGCAGTTGAGCCAGCACCTGCTGTCCATGCGTCAGACGCTCGCCGAACTTCTGCTCACGTCGCTTCAGCTCAGCGTCACGATCAACCAGTTCGTCGTGATACTGCTGCTGCATCAGTCGAAAGCGTCTCTGTTCCTGATCGAATGCGGAGAGTTGTTCTGTGATCTGCTGTTCGCGGCGTTCCAGTTCGGAAAATCGATTACGCACGGTGTCGGCAATACGGCTCGCTTCTTCCAGCAGTCGACTGTCGTCACCCGCCGGGGCTGTGGCACGACGCGTCGGAAACGGCGTCCCGTTCGACACGGAAGCCGCGACTCCCACTGGTGCGAAGGCCGGCCGAGGTTGCTGTGTCTCTGGATTGGCTGTGCCTGTCATACGCGTTGCCTCGGATACCGGGATACCGTCCGGGTCTGCTGCCACGGCTGCGGCCGGGCAAATCCAGATTCCTTCTGGCTGTCACCGATACAGATGGAATGTGAGATCAGGTGTGTGAGGCTGAAGTCGCAAAGGAGTTACCGGGCATAGTGCCCGTTAGACGTGATGCGGTAGATGCAGAGGGGAATCGTGAGCGAGGGAGCAGCAGAGTCTGCCCAGAGATGGGGGCGGGATTATTCAACCGTCCGCGAATGGCGTCAACATGCGTATCTGCAGGCATTTCCGCCTGATTTCCGCACCCATTCCGATGTCCGACACGATGCTCGTGTTGTTTCGATTTCCGGGTTTCTGCTACAAGCGACTCACGTTTTGGATTACGTCCAGGCTCCTCACGAAAGGGATGTCGTGAGTCAGACAAAGACTGTCGCGACCGGTGCCAGACGCCGCAAATGGCGGCCGTGGAAGCCGACGAGCCGTACAGTGCTCAGCGCATCGCGGCGCAAGGGACCGGCGTTGTCGGTATCTCACGCGACTCGTCGAGTGCACTGGCCGTTGATAGCGGCGCTGCTGCCTGTGCTTCTGGGATTCGGGTTCCACCTCGCCGGAGTGCGTGCGCAGCCATCGCAGCCAGGCCCGGACCGTCCGCCGCTTGCGTTTCAGCAGTACGTTGTGGATCTCGGCGAAGTGCCACCTCAGCGGAATCATTATGCCCGCTTCGCGTTCACGAACCGGTCCTCGGGTCGGATCAAACTCCGACGACTGATATCGAGCTGCGGATGCCTCAAGCAAGTGCTGGAACAGCGTGTGTTCGAGCCTGGGGAGCACGGGCAATTCCAACTGCGCATCCAATCGGCCAACCAGACTGCCGGCGCGAAGGACTACTTCTGTCAGGTGTTTTATGGACCGCCGGACGATCCATCTGTTGAGTTCGTCGAAGAAGTCAAACTGCGAATGGTCTTGCCCGAGCGATCCGTGATGCTCAGCCCACGCGTTCTGATGTTCCATCAGCCGACTCCCAGACCAACAACGCATCCCGTTGACGTAACAGACTTGCGGGAACGCCGCCTGCGAGTCCTCGCTGCCGTGTGCGAACCGCCACTGGCCACGGTGACGCTGTTGCCACGTGGTGATCTCACACATGACGAGGCGACAAGTGGAGTTGTGCAACGACTGCAGATCACGGTGGGCGCCGTGCCACCGGGAACTCACGAATGCGTCGTTCTGATTCAGACCGACGATGCAGAATTCGCCACGTTGCAATTGCCGTTACGAATTGATGGTCCCGGCTCAATTGTTGATTAATCACTCTTTCCAGGATGGAATCGCGATGTCTGACCTGCGGATAACAGCGATGTGTTCCCTGTTTGCTTTGCTGGTGCCTGCCTCACCGTTGCAGGCCGACTCCAAGGTTAAGGCTGAATCGAAATCCACCACCGACAAAGAGTCTGAAGCGGAATCGAAATCTGAATCAGATGACAGCGTGACCTTGCGATATCAGTTCCAGCGAGGCCAGTACGTGCATTACGAGGTCGAGTCACGCTCGACGATGAAAGTCACCGCTCGCAACACGACACAGACGCTTGATCAGAGTCGACGGACGAAAAAACACTACCGCGTTGTGACCGTCGACGAGCAGGGCAGCGCCGTGCTGGAACCGATCATTGATCAGGTTCACATGCAGGTTAAGACAGACGACAACGAACCGGTGGTGTTCGACAGCCGCAATCCATCGGCGGAACTGCCCAAAGCATTCGACACCATCGAGCAGAACATTGGTAAAGCTGTGGTACGCGTGCGGTTCTCGGCACTGGGACGCGTCGAAAAAGTCCTTGGGGCTGCTCGGGGAGACATGGATGAAAAGAAGACCGCTTTTCTGGTGGCACTCCCCGACGAACCCGTCCGCCCGGGAGAAGTCTGGTCTGACGACTTTGCTGTTGGAGTCTCCCCTGATCCGCACCTGGGACCGAAACTGATTAAGAATGTGACGATCCGCCGCAAGTACACCCTGAATAAGGTCAAAGACGGCATTGCCCACATCAGCTTCCGCACGTACCCGATGTCCATTGAGCGTAACCCGCATGTGCAGGTTCAACTTGTCGCTCAAACCCTTCGTGGCAGCGTGCAGTTTGACGTGGCTCGCGGGCTGGTTCTCGAGTCGCGAAGCACCAGTGAAGGAGACGTTCGCAACGCGTTCGGTCCGGCGTCGGCGATGATGTCCACTACAAACAGCGTCGAGCGCTTCGTCAATCCGCCCCGCAAAAAACGGGCGCCCGCCGGCCCCGAACTGCCCGGCGCGTGAAGCTCGCCGCGGGTAAGACCACCCAGTAGCCACCGTCACCAGCGGTGCGCTTTGGAGCAGGCGCATGTTCCTGGCGACGTCACGCACGGTCGCGTCCGGTATATTTCCTGATGCTTGCTGATCGCCTTTCAGGAACTCCAGATGCTTCTGCCCCTCCGAACATGCATGTCCGCAGCTTGCCGGTTTGTACTGATGCTGGCGCTGCTGATTTCATTTGCCTTGCCGGCTCGGGCGCAGGTTCCTGTCGAAGTTCAACCACTCGAAGGTCAACCCATCACGGGGCGTCTGACTGCAATCACGTCCGACGGCATCCAACTGGACAACGGCAGTAACACGCTGTCGGTGCGACTGACCCAGGTCGTGTCACTGCGAATCACTGATCTTCAGACCGAGCCGACTCCGCCGATCGCGTCGTCTGGATGGACGATGCTGGCGACCGGTGACCAGCTTCGTGTTGTGCCACTGGTCATTGACGATGTGTCGGTCGTCACGAAGTGGGCGAAGTTCCCAGCCCTGCGTCCACTGGCGATTCCACTTGAAGTTTGTCGAGGGATCGTGTTTCAGCTCCCGGCCGACGCCATACGGCAGGGGCAGGTGTTTACGCGGTTACTGGAACGCCGTGACGAATCCGATCAGGTCGTACTCCGCAACGGCGACCGTATCGAAGGTGAGTTCGTCGATGTCTCTGAGGGCCGGATTGTCCTGAAAACGACATTGGGAGAAGTCCCGGCCGACATGTCGCAGGCCCGGTCACTCGTGTTTAATCCGGATCTGATCAGTGTTCCGGAGCACGACGGCCCGTTTGCAACTCTCGTTCTGCGAGATGGATCGACGCTATTGGCCAGTGAAGTCCAGTCAGACGGCGACGAGTTGCTGGTCCACGCGCTGGCGGGCTTCAAGGTGGCGCTGCCGGTAACGACCTTTCGGGAAATTCGATTCTATGGAGGTCGTCGCATCTCCGCGGCCACGCTGCCGATGAGCCCGCCGCGGACGACTCCGTACCTGAGCGTTCGCAGATCGCCGCGCGTCGGACGCAATGTCACTGGAGGCCTGCTGAGTATTCGTGGTCGACGATTCGCGACCGGACTGGGGGTCTCAAGCGGCACGGATCTGACGTGGCCATTAGATGGTGAGTACGAATCCTTCCAGGCGACGATCGGGATTGATGATGTCGCCAACGGTCATGGCAGTGTCGTGTGCGAAGTGCTGGTCGATGGCGCGTCTGCGTGGAAAAGCGAACGACTGACCGGGCAATCATCCGCTGTCACGCTACCGTCCCTGCCACTCAACGGAGCGAGCGAACTGACGCTTAGAACTCACTTCGCCGACCGAGGTCACGTCTTCGATTTCGCGAACTGGTGCGACCCGCTGCTGATCCGGAAAGACTGACCGCTTCGAACAGACCGCCTGTTCCTGGTCTCCTGGTCGTTGCCGTTCAGTATTGGACGTACAATGCGTCGAACAGGACTGGCGGGAAGCCCCAGTCACCGAAAAACAGGAAATTGTTCTTGCAC
The DNA here is from genome assembly GCA_963579025.1 of Planctomycetota bacterium. GTDB lineage: Bacteria > Planctomycetota > Planctomycetia > Planctomycetales > Planctomycetaceae > CAUZFZ01. The sequence goes on from CAUZFZ010000024.1 coordinate 48,790, forward strand.
GCTCTCTTTGGGATCGATGCGGTCAGCCACGTCGAAGGTGTATACCGTGCGGATAGCATTTGTCACTGTTTTCAGTCTGTTTCCGCTTGTTTGCCTGACTGCGGACACGGTGCCGGGCGAGACTGGTGTGGCTCCATCCGCGGCCGACGCCGATTTCTTTGAACGTCGCATCCGGCCGATCCTTGTCGAGCATTGCATTGCGTGTCATGGGCCGAAGAAACAGGAATCCGGACTGCGACTCGACACGCGTCAGTCGATCATTAAGGGCGGCGACACTGGCAGCGCAGCCAACCCCGGCAAGCCAAAGAAGAGCCTGCTGCTGAGTGCGATCCGTCAGACTGGCGATTTGAAGATGCCGCCGGAAGAGCCGCTCCGTCCGGAACAGATTCGACACGTCGAGCGTTGGATCCAGCGTGGTCTTCCCTGGCCGGAGAAATCGGTGATCATCGCCGGACGTGCAGACGTCGGTGCTGCAGCGCACTGGGCCTTCCAGCCGATTGCAAATGCGCCGGTCCGCGATGGGTCTCGTTCCAGTATCGACACGCACATTCTGCATCGGTTGGAGGAGGCGGGTCTGAAACCGGGACCGCGAGCCGATACCGTGACGCTGATCCGGCGAGCCACGCTTGACCTGACCGGGCTGCCGCCAACTCCGGAAGAAGTCGAAGCCTTCCAGCGCGAGTCGAAATCCGATCCCAAAGGTGCATTTGCGAGCCAGGTTGATCGCCTGCTCGACTCGCCGCGATATGGTGAACGGTGGGGGCGCTACTGGCTCGATGTTGCTCGATACGCCGACAACAAGGGTTACGTATTCTTCGAGGACAAGAACTTTCCCTGGGCATGGACTTACCGCGACTGGGTCATTCGGGCGTTCAACGAGGATCTGCCTTACGACCGTTTTCTGCTCGAACAGATTGCGGCCGATCAACTCGATCTCGACGGGGACCGGCGATCGCTCGCGGCACTGGGGTTCCTGACGCTCGGTGCCCGATTCATGAACAATACGCACGACGTCATCGACGATCGGATCGACGTGGTGACGCGAGGACTGATGGGACTGACAGTCACCTGTGCCCGCTGTCACGACCACAAGTACGATCCGATTCCACAGGCCGACTATTACTCGCTGTATGGCGTCTTTCGCAGTTCGAGCGAGCCCATCCTGCAGCCGGAGTTCACTGCTCCTTCCGACACAGACGAGTACCGCACATTCGCTGCCGGCATGACCGAGCGGGTCACAAAGCTTGAGACATTCATTGAGACGCAACGGCAGCAGACAATGAAGGGTGCCCGTGATCGAGCGACAGAGTACATGCTCGCCGTCCATCGAAGACGCGGTCACCCGAACACAGAAAACTTCATGCTGCTGACCGACAAAGGGGCATTGATCCCTGCGGTCATTCGTCGCTGGGAGGCGTATCTGAAACGGACACGACGTGAGACGCATCCAGTCTGGACTGTCTGGCATCGATTCTTCGACCTGTCCGACGAGGAATTCGCCGGCGCGGCCGCACGTGTCCATGCGGATTTGTTTAAGTCGACCCCGCCAGATGACGACTCAGCGCCGACGATCAATCCACTGATTGCAGACAAATTCGCCGATCAGGTTCCGTCCACAATGAACGACGTCGCACGCCTGTATGGTGAATTATTCCAGTCTGTCGATGCGCAGTGGCAGGAACTGCTGCTGCAGGAGTCCGCATCTCCGCCGACTCGCCTGGAAGCCGATGCGGCCGAAGAAATACGACAGGTGCTTTACGGCGCCGGCTCGCCGGCTGCGATTCCCCGGCAACTGGGCTGGGGCTTCCTGGATTTGCTGCCCGATCGTCCGACACAGGGAGAATTCAAAAAACTGATCGGCGAGGTCGAAAAGTGGAGCAAGTCGCAGCCGGGGGCACCGCCTCGCGCAATGACGCTGCGGGACAACGAATCGCCATACTCACCCGTTGTGTTCCTGCGCGGAAATCCAAATCGCGAGGGAACGCCAGTGCCAAGGCAGTTTCCGCAGATCCTTGCCGGGTCGGATAGAATGCCATTCACGAGTGGCAGTGGTCGCCTGGAACTTGCTCGGGCAATTGTCGATCCGACAAACCCGCTTACGGCGCGCGTGTTCGTGAATCGCGTCTGGCTGCATCATTTCGGCCGAGGGCTCGTCAACACACCGGGCGACTTCGGGCTTCGCAGTTCACCGCCGTCTCATCCCAGATTGCTCGACGAACTGGCATCCGCTTTGGTGAAGAACGGATGGTCGGTGAAGTACCTGCATCGATTGATCATGAACTCGTCGGTTTACCAGCAGGCTGCAATGCCGAGGACCGGCACCGAGCCCAAACAAGTCGATCCGGAAAACCGACTGCTGTCTCACTTCCCGCGACGCCGTCTGGACTTCGAGGCAACGCGTGATTCTCTGCTGGCCGTCTCCGGAGCGCTCGATGTAACGATGGGCGGACCGCCTCCCAACGTGCTCAACGGCTTCACTCCTCGACGTACGGTTTACGGATTCGTGAATCGAATGGACCTGCCTGGATTGATGCGTGCGTTCGACTTCCCTGAACCGGCCGCCACAAGTCCGCAGCGTGAAACAACAACCATCGCGCCGCAGGCACTGTTCTTCCTTAATCACGACTTTGTCAGCGAGTGTGCCCGCCGATTGCTGCGTCGTCCGGACGTGAGCGAGTTGTCGGAACCGCCACTGCGTGTCGCTCGGATTTACCGCATTGTATTTGGTCGCGATCCCGACCCTGAAGAAGCCGCCGTCGCGCGGATGTTTCTGCAGCCGCGCTCGGAGTCAGCCGCATCAAAGGCATGGACGTACGGCTTCGGTGGTGTTGATGAGGACACACAGAAAGTGACTGGTTTCACGCGTCTGACGCACTGGACTGGCTCGCGCTGGCAGGCGGGCCCGAAGCTCCCCGACCCGAAACTCGGCTGGGTCTTCCTGGATCGCAACGGCGGTCACCCTGCATCGTCGGCGGACCGTTGTGCGATCCGTCGCTGGACGGCTCCCGACAGCGGGACGATCGAGATCATCGGCATGCTGAAGCACGTTCCTGAACCGGGGAATGGAGTCCGCGGCCGGATCGTCCACAGTCGTGATGGTGTCGTCGGTGAGTACCGTGCGGATCACTCGGAGTCAGTTATCAAGCTGGTCAAGCTGGCTGTGGAAGGCGGTGACACAGTCGACTTTGTCGTAGACTGGCAGGGTCAGATTCTTCACGACGAATACGAGTGGTCGGTCGTGATTCGACAGACGTCGCCGGTGTCGCCTGAAGTTCAACAGGTCAACGAGTGGCAGTCACAGCGGGACTTCACAGGCGACGCGCAGGACCACTGGCTGGACTTTGTGCATGCCCTGCTAATGGCCAACGAGTTCGTGTTTGTTGATTAATCTGAGTCCCCTCTTCCCGTGGGAGAGGGCCAGGGAGAGAGGTAAGCCCGATGGACAGTCCCATTATCAGTCGCCGGGAACTGCTGGCCAGATCCGGCACTGGCTTCGGCATGCTTGGCCTTGCCGGTCTGCTGCAGCAGGAGGCAGAAGCAGACAGTGTGAGTCCGCTCGCACAGAAAACGCCGCATTTCGAGCCTCGGGCCAAGCGTGTTGTGCACCTGTTCATGAACGGGGGCCCGTCACAGGTCGACACGTTTGATTACCGACCGTTGCTCGAAAAGTACGCCGGACAACCGCTTCCCGGTGGCAACTTTCGCACCGAGCGTCAGACAGGTGGACTACTGCCCTCGCCGTTTAAGTTTCGGCAGTATGGCGAGTCAGGTCAGTGGGTCAGCGATCTGTTCAGGAAAACGGCCGCGTGGCACATCGACGACATGGCGGTGATCCGTTCGATGCAGGCTGAGGTGCCGAATCACGAACCGTCCCTCATGCTCATGAACTGCGGCGACGCTCGTCTGCCGCGACCGAGTTTCGGTGCCTGGCTGACTTACGGGCTGGGCACAGAAAACCGAAACCTGCCGGCGTTTCTGGCGATGTGTCCCGGCGGGTACCCGATCGTCGCGACACGCAACTGGCGTTCGGCATTTCTCCCGGGAGCGTGTCAGGGGACCTACATCAACACGCAGCATTCTGACGTCGAAAAACTGATCGAGAACATTCGCAACAGCCGACTGTCGGTGGACGATCAACAGCGGCAACTGCAATTGCTGCGACTGCTCAATGCTCGTCACGCGCAGAAGCGGGCGTTCGATCCGCAGCTCGAATCGCGGATCGAATCGTTTGAGCTGGCGTTCCGCATGCAGACGGAAGCTGCGGACGCATTCGACATCAGCGGCGAACCGAAGCACCTTCAAACGGCCTACGGAACGGGCACGCATGCACGTCAGTTGCTGATCACGCGACGCCTGCTTGAACGCGGCGTCCGGTTCATTCAGGTCTGGAGCGGTGCTGGCCAGCCATGGGACAACCACAGCGGCTTGAAACAGAATCACCTGAAACTCGCTGCTGAATGGGATCAACCAATCGCGGCTTTCCTGACCGATCTGAAGCAACGAGGCCTGCTGGACTCCACGCTGGTGTTATGGGGTGGAGAATTCGGCCGCACGCCTGTCGCTGAGAAGCCCGCTTTAAACGGCCGCGACCACAACCACTACGGCTTCACGTGCTGGCTGGCCGGAGGTGGTGTGCGCGGTGGATACGCTCATGGTGCGACCGACGATTTCGGGTTCCGAGCGGTCGAGAAACCGATGCCTGTCCACGACCTGCACGCGACCATGCTGCACCTGCTGGGGTTCGACCACACCCGGCTGACGTATCGATACGCCGGCCGAGACTTTCGGCTGACCGACGTACACGGAAACGTCGTGCCCGAGTTGCTTGCATAGTCTCGTTCTAAACAGGCTCGTTCGCGTTGCTCTCCAAGGAACGACCCGGCCTTCCGCCAGTGCCTGTTCGGAACAGGTCCGGGATCGCAATAATTTCCGAGCACTTGAATTCACTCTTACTGTCCGAAAGAAATCCGATGCGACGCCTACTCATATGCCTCTTTGCAACGACGATTACGTCCGGGCACCTGCGTGCCGAGAACTGGCCTCAATTCCGAGGCCCCACCGGGCAAGGCATATCCAGCGAAAAAGATCTGCCACTGCGTTGGTCCGAGACCAAAAACATTGCGTGGAAGACCGAGATCCCCGGTGAAGGCTGGTCTTCACCGGTCGTGTTTGATGACCGTGTGTATGTGACGTCCACGCTGAATGAGGGCACCGAGTGCCGGGTCATCTGCCTGGACCGCAAAACGGGAAAGATCGCCTGGAATACTCCCGTCGGTACGCAGGTCACGAAGAAGAAGCGTCGGGAGAACTCGTATGCGACGCCGACGCCTGTGGTTGACGGGCAACGGGTTTACGCCGTCTTCGGCAGTGGGCTGATTGCCGGGCTGAACATCGATGGCAAGCTGCTGTGGACGAATCGTGAGGTCGAATTCTACAGCCACCACGGACTCGGCTCGTCTCCGACGATGTTCGAAAATCTGCTGATCATGCCGTTCGACGGCAGTGATGAAGCCGAGGCAAAGGTTGGTTGGAAAATCCCGTGGGACAAGGCGGTGATCCTGGCTCTGGATGGGGAAACCGGCAAAGTGGCGTGGCGTGGACGCCGCGGGCTCTCGCGAATTTCGCACCTGACACCGGTTGTCTATGGAAGCGGGGAATCGGCTCAACTGCTAAGCAACGCAGGTGATGCCGTTCAGGGTTTTAATCCCCGAACCGGCGAACGGCTGTGGAGTGTCTACAGCAAAGGCGAAGGAGTGACGCCGTCACTGGTCGCCGCCGATGGGCTGGTGATTACGTCCTCCGGCTTTGAGGATCCGACACTGCGGGCGATTCGTCCGGATGGTCAGGGCGATGTCACAAAAACGCATATTCAATGGGAGCAGAAGAAGGGCGTCCCGTTGCTGGCTTCGATGGTGCATGTGAAACCGCACCTTTACACACTGACGCGCGAAGGCGTTGTCACGTGCTTCACAGCAGCGTCAGGCGAGATTCTCTGGCAGGAGCGAATCGGAGGCCTGCACTGGTCATCGCCGGTGTATGCGGATGGTCATATCTATTGGCTGGATGAAACCGGCGTGACGACCGTGATACGGACAGGTACCGAGTTCAAACTGGTGGCCACCAATCCGATTGGAGAAAGGTGCCAGGCAACTTACGCCGTATCACAGGGGCAGATCTTCATTCGTGGTGAGAAACACCTGTTCTGCGTTGGTAAGTGAGGATCGTCGCCGGCTTGGGTTTGATTGCTGATTGTCGATTGATGAATTGTGATTTACGAAGTGTCAATGCGGTCGACCATCTGGAATGTCCACCGCTCCTTCGTCCGCAAGTACTTCGCAAATCAACACTCATCAATCGACAATCATCAATCAACTCTGCAGCTCTGCGATTCTCGTCGCTGCGATAACATGCTTGTCGATGCGTCCGTGTTACGAAAAGGAAACTTACCGTGTCAGTTGTTGATCCCATCTGGGAAACGATTCGCGAAGAAGTCGCCTGTGAAGTGCAGCGAGAGCCGATGCTCGCCAGTTTTCTGCATGCGACTATCCTGAAGCACAAGCGTCTGGAAGACGCACTCAGTTTCCATCTGGCCGGCAAGCTGCCGTCCGAAACGCTGTCCAGTATGCTGATCCGCGAAGTGATCGACGAAGCCCTCGCCGACGACCCGTCGATCGGTGAGTCTGTGCGAGCGGACATTCTGGCGGTACGCGACCGGGACCCGGCGACCGACAAGCTGTCGATCCCATTGCTTTACTACAAAGGCTGGCACGCAATTCAGTCTCATCGTGTGGGCCACTGGTTGTGGACCAACGGCCGCGAGCCCCTGGCGCTGTATCTGCAGAATCGCATCTCTGAAGTCTTTGCCGTTGATATTCACCCGGCCGCGCGCATCGGGAAAGGCGTCATGATCGATCACGGCACCAGCGTTGTGATCGGCGAGACTGCAGTGATCGAAGACAACGTCTCGATGCTGCACGAGGTCACGCTGGGCGGCACCGGCAAACAACACGGTGACCGGCATCCGAAAATCCGCCACGGAGTACTGATCGGTGCAGGTGCCAAGATACTGGGCAACGTGGAAGTGGGAGCCGGCGCCAAGGTCGGAGCCTGCAGCGTAGTCCTCAATGACGTACCACCACACTGCACAGTGGCCGGTGTCCCGGCAAAGATTGTAGGTCGCGCCGAATTCGATGAACCGGCGCTGGAGATGAATCATTGTTTGCCCGCCAGCCATTCCGGCGGCGACGGCATCTGATGTCACATTTCGTGTCGAGTGAAGTTCCGACAGTGTTCGCTCACTCACGAAACATCATTGTCGATTTCGCGGAGTGGGCACGCCTACCCCCGCCTCGACACTAGCACGAAATCGAGCTGATCATTCTCGAAATAGAACAGTAGTTCTAAGTCACTGCGGTCATAACGTATCCACTCGGGGATACGACTGCCGTACAATGTGACACCGCCACCTTCGCAGTCCGGGTCTCCCAGAGCATTCATGACTTCCTGGCGTGTGGATGTACAAGTAATCCCGCTGATTCCTGAGTTGGCCAGAATCGGGATAGCAATGGCGGCTGGAACTGCGCCCCTTGCACCTGACAAATCGCCAATGGTGAGTCCGTCGGGGACGCGTTCAGGACCAGTCGTGTCGAATGACACAACAAAACCCTGCTTGACGATTTCATTTATCTGCATTCGAAAGTCACCGTAGCTGCGCCAGTCGGCAGCGTAGAAGTGCTGCTCGAATGCAAGTTTCTTAAGGACAGGCTCGATTCCGTCCCAGGCACGGCGAATCTCATTGGGGTCGAACTTTATTCGATGGGTCACCAAGTCGATGAAGGAACTTGCTGCAATGGAATCCTCGCTGGCAGCGTCCGACATCAGGTAGTCAATGTAGGCATTACTGTAGTAGCGAAACACACGGCAGGGCATTACCGAGAAGTCTTCGATCCAACACATCGCGTCCCGTTCGAACAATTTCCTGGCCTCACTGAGTGTGAGCCCGAAAAAGTTCGTATACGCCCAAGGCGTGTCAATGTTCCACGGTTCGCTTCGCCAGTCCTCTTCGGTTGGCACGCACATCGTGGTGACTCCAGAAGAACGGAAACGGTGATTCCCCCACCACTCATCAGACAACCGTTTCAGTTGCTGGTTCCGTCAAACATCGAATTCGACCGGTCGCCACGTGACAGCAGGTATGCCATCAGGTCGAGGAACTCCTCCTCGTTAAGTGTGTTCAGCAGACCTGTTGGCATCATGGATGTTTTGGATGGGAACATCTCGTCGATCTGTTTGCGATCGACCGCGACCAGTGTTGAGGGTTTCAACATGTCGGTCTGAATGCGGAACGAATCGCCGGCCAGATTGATGATGCGGCCGGTGATGACTTTGCCTTCGATCGTCACGATCTGCACGGCTCCGTACTGGTCGCTGATCTGTTTGCTGGGTTCGACGATTGATTCGAGGATGTCACGCGGGCTGAAGCGTCCTGACAGCGCCGTCAGGTCAGGTCCGACGGCTCCGCCCTGGTTGTCGAAGCGATGGCAGGCGAAGCAGGCTGTGGCCGCGAACATCCGTCGGCCGTTGTCGAAGTCGCGGTTTTTCAGTCCGGTCTGCACCAGCGGGACGAGTTCCTGCATGGTCCACTTCTTGACGACCGGACGCGGCTCGGCCGTAAACGTCGGCACATCTGATTCCGGCGTCGCTTCGAGGATGGACTTCAACGCGACTCGCTCTTCTTCATTCAGTGCAGCAACGGCTTCTTCTTTGATGCGATTCACGAAGATCTGGAAACTCGCGCCACCCTGGTAACCGGCTGCCCGCACGAACCAGCCGAAGTAACGCTCACGCAGTTCCGGAGTCCAACCAGCCCTCAAATGTCGCAACGTCTTCGCATAGTCAATCTGCTCTTCCTGTGTCGGTGCGTCTTCGAGTAGCGCGACTATTCGCTCCGCGGCAAACGGAGCCTGGAGATAGACGGCCAGTTGAGCCAGCTCGGAATTCAGTTCGCGGCTCTTTGCGGGAAGAGCCGCCTTCGTCAGTGCGGTCAGGCTCGACCGTTGCGCGAAATCGGGAGGGACGATTCGTACGAACGTGAGCGTCACGACACGCAGCAGATCAAGTTGCTGCGATACGGTCAGCTCACCCCAGCGCAGTTCGTCAAGGGCTGCCAGAATGCTGTTACGCACCGCAAGCCGGTCGAGATTCAGGGCGGCGGCACTGTTCCAGTGTGGAACTGGATTATCGATGTCCGGTTCTTTCCCACGGTGCTCGCGTTGCCACGTTCGGGCGAGAGCCATCAACCCGGTCAGCAGCGCCTGCGGGTCCTTTTGTTTGAGGACCAGGCCCTGCCATTCGCTGACCGGCTGATGTTCGAGTGCGATTCTGGCTGCGTAGCGAATGAAGCGGTCCGGATGGGGAATCGCATTCATCGCGATGTTGACGGCATCCGGGTGTTCCGTGGCATGCAACGTCTCCAGTCCACGGCGAATAGCACGTTCGCGGGCAAACGGTTCGTCTCCACCCGGGCCGGCGTCCGTCGCTGGCTTTGGTTTCGGGATCGCGGCGGTCGATTCGTCGCCGGAATACGTGACGCGATACAGGCCCGACTGCACGCGACGGCCGCCGATCAGGAAGTACATCGCACCGTCGTACGGGTTGATGATCAGGTCGGTCAGCGGCAGTGGAGTCCCCGTGACAAATTCTTCGAGCTTGCCCTGGTACGTCGCTCCGGTCGCTTCCAGATGTACGGCGTAGAGTTTGCCGTAACTCCAGTCGGCTGCGAACAAAGCCCGCTGGTACTTGGCCGGGAATTTCGCGCCGTAACCGAACGCGACTCCTGTTGGCGAACCTGGTCCGACATTGACGACTGACGGAACGCTGTCCGCGTAATAAACCGGCCACTTGCCTCCGCCGCTGCGCCAACCGAATTCCGCTCCGCTAACGACATGACAAATACGCGTCGGGCGATACCAGGGAGTGTTGATGTCCCACTCCATATCGGCGTCGTAACTGAACAGCTCGCCTTCCTGGTTGTAAGCCGCATCGAATTCGTTGCGAAATCCGGTTGCGATCAATTCCCATTCTTTGCCGCCCGGGTCGGTCCGACAGATGTAGCCGCCGGGAGCTCGCTTGCCTCGCATGAATCGCCCGGTCGCCCGCGGCAGCAGCAGGTCTTCGTCCCAGGTTTGCGGAACTCGCGAACTGCTGATCTCAGTCAGGGGCGTCCCGTTGCCGCACACGATGACAAGCGATTTGCCGTCAGGATGCGGCAGGACCGCGTGCGGACCGTGTTCCCCGGAGCCGTTCAGCTTGCGGAGCGTCTCGACCGAATCAAGCTGGTCGTCTCCGTCGGTATCGCGCACGCGGTATAGACCGCCGTCGTACTTCTGTCCGCGATTAACGCTGACGTACAGGCTGTCAAAAGCCCACAGCAGACCCTGCGCCTCACCGATGTCGACGTTGATCTTCTCAATCTGTAGTTCTTTGGCGTCAAGGATTCCGGGAGGTGTCAGGCGATACAGCGAACCGTACTGGTCGGAGACAATCAGCCGGCCTTTGGGATCGACGCACATGTTGACCCAGGAACCTTCAACACCCTTCGGTACCGAGTAAAGCAGTTCGGCCTGGAAGCCCTTCGCAAGTTTGAGTGATTCGGCCGGCGTCGCCGTCGGTGCTCGAAGTGGAGCAACAGCGGCCAGAGTCGCGGCCGTAATCGTCTTTGCCCAGGGTCCTGCGCCGAGTGCCGCGATAAGTTTCGGCTTCTTCCAACCGCTCGCGTCATAGCCGATTTTCTTCCAGCCAGGCGAGGGTTTCGTTGTGGCCTGCCAGGACTCATCGCTGACCATCGACCAGGCATCACGCCAGCCCGATTCAAAGTCCAGTTTGACGAGTAAGCCGGCCGGGCCGGCCGTATTCTCGGCTTCAATCGCGACGACGTGGTTTTTCTGCGGCGACTCAACATCGATGTGCTGCGACAAGTCCATAAACACGGGCTTCGACGCATCGGCGTGTTCCAGCACCTTCTTACCGTCGACGAACACGGTCATGCGGTCGTCACACGCCGCGTACAGTCGGCAGGCTCCGACGCCACCGGAACTGACATCGTGCCGGAAGAAAACTTTCTTTGCCGGTTCATCGCCCGAGTTCAGCCAAATCCAGTTGGGGTTGGCCTGTTCCGGACGCGGTCGACCCGCTGAGGCCTGTGGTTTGGCTGGCTTCTTCTTTCTGACCGGGCCGCCCTTTCTTAGAAGTGGGCTGCGTAACCGGACGTTTCGAAACTGGACCTTCATGGCCGGACCGCGATGGACCTGAAACGCGATGATGCCCTTCAGTTCGCGTTCCGAATTCTGGTTGTCCGTAATGTCCGCAACGACTTTGCCGTCCAACGCATGCTGAATGCGATTGCCCGCAGCCACGATGGCGAGTTCATGCCATTCGGTGAGATCGAGTTTTTCAACGGTGACGTTGAGCTTCGATGTGACCTTCTTCCCGTCCGCACCGATCACGACTTTTTCACCGCGCTTGCACAGAATGCCGCGGCCTTTCTCGTCGTACAGCATTCCGGTGAATGGCGGGTTGGCGTGAATGTCCGCCTGATAGCCAACCACGACCCAGTCGCCGCGCTTCTTATCGTGTCGGCTGCGGTACTGGACGCCCGAGTTGTTGCTGCCTTCCATCCGGAATTCGCAACGGAACTCGAAATCACCGACTTCGCCGCCGTCCCAGATTAGAAACTTGTTGTACTTGAGATGGTCCGGTCCGCTTGTCTTCCCGGTGATGCAGCCGTCTTCCACCGACCACAACTCGGAATCGCCCGCCCAGCCGGTCAGGTCCTTGCCGTTGAACAGGCTCTTGAAACCGTCCGCGTCGGCTGCGTCAACGGGCAATGCACTGAGAATCACGATGGCGGTCAACAGATGTCTCACAGTTGTGCTCCAATCAATCAGGAAGTCATGCGCACGCATGGCGTGTTTGTTGTGGACCAGTTGCAGAATTCGGCCCCGAAAACTCGTTGCGGCGCCGACAAAACAACCAGCCGTTGGCTGCGCCCATCACCGTGGTCTGGCTCAGGCCATTCTAGTGCTTTGTCATGGTGGAAACTTAGGGTTGGGTGGCTGGGGTCGAGCGAAGCGAGCCCCCAGCGTTGTCGGACTGGGGGCTCACTTCGTTCGACCCCAGCCACCCTGACTTTTGACTCTGACAACGCACTTAGAACAGTGTCGCCTGCCCTGAGGAGTTGTCGTCAGGTTTTGACATGCCCAGGTGTTCGAAGCCGGTTGCGGTGATTGTCCGTCCGCGCGGCGTGCGTTGGATCAGGCCCAGTCGCAGTAAGAACGGTTCGATCTCGTCTTCCAGCGTGTCGACCGGGATGTTCAGGCTGTGAGCCATCGCCTGGACTCCGGCTGGCCCTCCTGCGAAGACTCGGACGATTGTCTCGAGATATCTGCGATCAAGCTGCTCCAGACCCAGATGGTCCACTTCCTGCATCTTCAAAGCGAGGTTGGCCACTTCAAGCGTGATGTGTCCGGACGCTTTGACCATGGCATAGTCGCGCACCCAGCTCAGCAGATTGTTCGCGATCCGCGGCGTGCTGCGGGCTCGTCGAGCGAGTTCGATGGCGGATTCCGCGTCAATCGTCGTTTTGAATTTGGACGCATTTCGCTCCACGATTTCAGTCAGCTCTTCGACGCTGTAGTAATCGACGTGCAGCCTGTTGACGAATCGGTCGCGCAGTGGAGCTGTCAACATGCCACTGCGTGTCGTTGCACCGATCACTGTAAAAGGTTCGATCTGCATGTTGATCGTGCGGGCACTCATCCCTTCGCCCAGCGTGATGTCGACGCGGAAATCCTCCATCACGGGGTATAGGAACTCTTCGACCGCTGGCGACATGCGGTGGATTTCATCGATGAACAGGACCGACCCGCGCGATGCGTTCGTCAGGTGCGGCAGCAGATCCTTGGGAGCCGCCAGCAGTGGACCCGATGTGATCAGGCACTCGGTGCCCAGCTCACGCGGCAGGACTGTGGCGAATGTCGTTTTGCCCAGCCCGGGAGGGCCGTCGAGTAGCAGGTGCCCGAGCGGTTCACTGCGCATCCGGGCGGCGTCGACCATGATCTGCAGTCGTTCGACCACTTTACGCTGGCCGACGATGTCACACAGACGCTGTGGACGGAGCTGTTCGTCGTGCTGCGAATCGTTCAGTGTCGACGGAGAATCCTGACCAGGCTGCCGAACATCCTCTTCGGGATCGCCTTCGAAGATTTTCTCGCGTGCCATCCCTCGATCCTTCCGTCCCGACACGGTCTTCGCGAAAAGGTGAATGGCTGATGAAAAGTCACCTGCAGCCGCGGTCATCAGACCGTGGGTTCGGAGTCATTCCCGCCGTCTGACGACGGTAGCTACTGGTGACGCACCCGGTGCGATCGTGTTGCCTGATTACGGCTCGTCTTTCGATTCCGTGCGAGCGTCGCCGTCCTTCGGCTTGTGAATTTCCAGCTTGTCTTTGATCTGCTTGACGAGCTTCGCGTCCGGTGTCGGCTGTTCTTCAGCCAGCTTCAGGGCGTTCGTCCATGCCGCGCGGGCCTCGGCCACGTCCTTGAGTTTGTGATGGCAGTCGCCCAAGTGATCCCAGATCGTCGGGTCGTCTCCGTTTTCCAGGTCAGTAGCCTTCTTCAACCACTTCGCCCCTTCTTTCGCTTCACCCAGCTTGAACAGCACCCAGCCCAGGCTGTCGAGGTAGGCCGGATTATCGGGCTCAGCCGCGACGGCCTTTTCGATCATGGTCTTTGCCTTCTCCAGGTTCTTGCCCTGATCGGCATACAGATATCCCAGGTCGTTGTTGACTCCGACATCGTCCGGATTCTCCGCGAGGAATTTTTCCAGAATCTCCTCGCCTTTGCGGATCTTGCCAATCTGGACGTAGATCGCCGACAGACTGAACTTGGCCTGCCGGGCCAGTTCGACATTCGGGTACTTTTCGAGGAAAGCCACATAGCGTTCGACCGCTTCTTCATAGCGGTGCGCGTGGTAATAGATCCATGACTGCCGAAACTCCAGAGCCGCCTTACCCTGGGCGTTGAACGAGCCGTCCTTAATCGCCAGACCGATCGATTCGAGAGCTTTGTCTGTCTCGCCGGTCAGCTCCAGCGCCAGCGCCCGGTAGTACCAGTACAGCGGACGCGAGGCCGCCAGCAAAGGATGGTCGATCGCTTCCTGATAGACGCCAGCAGCATCTGCGTAGCGTTCCGCACCCATTAGCATTTGCGTGTGGAGTTGAAAAACAGCGGCGGCCTGCGAGGGGTTCGCCTGGACTGCCAGCCGGAAGAATTCGGTCGCCGTGTCGATCTGGTCCGACCGGTGTGCCAGCACGGCCAGCAACAGGACCTGTGAATAGTCGTCTGCACCTGCACCGTCTTTCGTCCGCATCCGCCCCAGTTCAGTCAGCTCGGCAAGCAGTTCGGGGTCACCTTCGATGGCCGCCAGTTCGGTCTCCAGTTCCGGTACCAGATTGGCCAGCTCGTCTCCCTGAGCCAGCATCCGCGGTAGATTTTCGATACGGGAAAGATTGTCGAGCAACTCGTCAGCCTTACCCTGCTGCCGGAAAATGCGTGCCAGGCCGAGATAGGCACGAGGACTTGGGCTGTCCTCGATCGACGCACGAAAGATCTTCTCGGCTTCGTCTAGCTGCTTGTTGTCGATGTAGGCTTCGGCCAGATAGTTCTGGAGATTGCCGTTTCGCGGATTGTCCTTTGCCAGCTTTTTCAGGCGGCTCAGCAGGCTGTCGCTTTTGTCCAGCTTCACGAGCACCCGACGGAGCAAGGCAAACGGACCGGCTCCACTGTCGAGGTTGGCCTCGAAGAATGTCTCCAACTGTTCCAGCGTTTCGTCGTATTCTTCCTGCTGAAAATGGAGTTGGGCCAGCAGGTAATTCACCGCAGCGGGACGACCGTTGTTTTCTTCAGCGGCCCGTTCCAGAGCGGCCTTCGCCCGTGCGTGCCGCTTGGCCCGCATCAGCACCGTACCGATTTGCTCAAACGACGTGCTGCGATGCTTCTGCAGTTCGTCACGTGTGCGGCGGTCGAGTCCGAACTTTGCGGGATTCAGCAGTGCCGTCAGTACCACGTCGTAACAGTCGGCGGCTTTCTCGATCTCCTGCAGGCCGGAGTAGATGATTCCCAGGTCGCGATTGATGAGCACGAAGAAGCCCGTGTTCTTCTTCAGGCGGTCCGAGGTCCGGGCTTTCTCCAGATACTCAATCGCCTGCGGCAGTTTCTGTTGCTTGACCATCTCGACGCCAAGCTGCCTGAGCAGTTGGAAATCGTTCGGATCGAGATCGACGACCTTGGCGGCGTATTCGAGCGCCTTGTCGGCATCCCGCATCTGCAGGGCCAGTTCGATCAGTGCTCGATAGATGCGAATACTTGTTGGATCGAGTTTCTCGGCTTTTTCGTAGGCGTCGCGTGCTTCCTTGAGTTTTTCACGCTGCTGCAGCAGGCGGCCTGTCATCAGCCATGCCTTCGCGTTCAGCTTCAGCTCTTCCTCAGCTGTACGCGGATTGACGGGCTTCAGCGGCAACGCCGGCTCATCGAGCGTCTGCAATTGCAGCCCCGGTCTTGTATCGACGGGTGGGGTCGTGTCCTGGGCGGCAACCGGGCGCCACGCCGAATTGACCAGACCGACGATCAGCAACACGGCAATCAGCAACCGTGACATAGTTCTCTCTCCTGTGCAGAGGCAGGCAGTGTGCTCTGTTGCCTGACCGCAAACCGCATGAGTGCGTTCCAAACTGGAGCCGCATGTGTCTCCGTAAACCGCGTACGCCTTCGACTTGTGGCGTCACGAGCCAACGAACAAAAGACTGTCCGTGACCGTCCTGGCGGTTCCGGATTCTAGCGATCGGAATCAAGCCTCACCAATAGTCGTTTGGCTGGAGTCCCCCACGCCCGGCCTGGCAGCAGCCGGATCGGGGTCCAGCTTCCGGGATTCAGGCATTCTGACGCAATGACGGCCTGTCGGGACAATTCCACTGAATGCGCTGCCGGGTCACGTGATTCGAGTCGCCGACACCGTCACACTGTGTTGAAACAACGTGGCCACGAGCCGCGAGACACTGACGGACGGAGCACATGAAGAATCGCGAAATCCTGATTGGCGTCACAGGCGGAATCGCCGCCTACAAAACGGCCGACCTGACGAGCAAGCTGGTCCAGGCTGGCGCACGAGTTACCGTCGTCATGACCGAGTCTGCCACGAAATTCGTCGGACCGACCACGTTTGAAGCCCTGACCGGTCGACCGGTCTATCGCCAGATATTCGAACCGATCGAGCATCATCAGGGCGAACACATCGGACTGGCTCGCCGAGCGGAACTCTATGTCGTCGCTCCGGCCACGGCGAATTTCATCGCCCGGGCAGCGAATGGACTGGCTGACGATCTCGTCTCGACACTGATGCTCACCGTGACGTGCCCGGTGCTGGTGGCCCCTGCCATGAACACCGAAATGTGGAACAAGCCGGCCACGCAGCGCAATCTGAAACAGATTGAGTCAGACGGAATCCGTCTCGTACAGCCGGGCAGCGGCTGGCTCAGTTGCGGCCAGGTCGGCGCGGGCCGCATGGCCGAGCCGGCCGAGATTTTTGAGCAGATACGCGTTTCGATGGAGTCCTGAGTCCAGGCAGACTGGGCCATCGGAAAACAGTACCGCACCGAGGGCTTCCGCCATGACTGACATTACGAGTCCCCGGCTGCTGTATCTGAAAGGCAGCCTGTTTTTGCTGAGCGGTTCTATAGCCGCGTTGCTGCTGTTGCTGGAGTCGCCGACTTTGAGGACCGCCGCGCTGCTGACGCTGTCCGTGTGGTGCTTCGCCCGAGCGTACTACTTCGCCTTCTACGTCATTGAGCACTACATCGATCCGTCGTACCGCTTCGCCGGACTGGGATCATTTGTCAGATACTCGTTGGATCGGCGACGCCGCCGACGACGGGCAGACGATTTCCCGCTGGATTGAGCCTTTGGGTCAGTCCCGTTTTCCATTCCGCGAGGCCAGTACTTGAAGGTGCTGCTCAACGGATTCGGCCAGAGCATCGACGTTGTACCCGCCTTCCAGAAGGCTCACGCAGCGGCCCTCACAGTGCTGATCCGCGACATTGAGCACGGATTTGGTCAGGCGTGCGAAGTCCTCTGTCTCGAGTCCCAAGGAACCAATCGGGTCGAGTTTGTGCGCATCGAAGCCGGCACTGACCAGAATCAACTCCGGCCGGCAACGCGTCGCGCTGTCGCTGAGCATTTGCTCGAACGCATCGTGGTAGTCTCCGCGGGACGTCCCGAACTCGACAGGCAGATTGAAGACAGTGCCGAGTCCCTTGCCACTTCCGGTTTCTGAGTCGTCACCTGTCCCGGGATAGAACGGGAACCGGTGAGCAGAAAAGAATGTGACCTGCTCATCCTCGTAGAAGATCTCCTGAGTTCCGTTGCCGTGATGCACGTCCCAGTCGATGACCAGAACGCGATTCAGCTTGTGTTTTGCGATGGCATGCCGGGCAGCCACCGCGACATTGTTGAACAGGCAGAAGCCCATTGCATCGTCTGGCCGTGCATGATGTCCGGGTGGGCGACTCAGGGAACAGGCCAGACGGTGCGTGTCTCCGAGCACCTGATCGACGGCGTCGCAGGCGGTTCCAGCCGCCCGCAACGCGACCTCAAAGGACTGCGGGCTGACAACAGTGTCCGATTCGATGCGTCCACCTCCGGACGCCGCGAACCGCCTGATCCGGTCGATGTGCGGCCCGGTGTGAACTCGCAGCAGTTCGTCGCGCGTGGCCTTACGGATGGCGCCACGCGTGAATTTCCTGATCAGACCAGTTCGCTCAAGCCGACCGACGATCGATTTCAGGCGGTCGGATGACTCCGGATGATCTCCAGTGTCGTGCTCCAGAAATATCGGGTCGGCATAAAGGAGAGGCATGGGGCTGGCCCATATGATCCAAAGGGGCGTTCACACGACACAGCGGACGATCGCGTTGTCGGGCAAATTGTGTCGAACTCGGAATTCCTGTCCAAGATCATTCCTCGACGTTTTGACCAGTCCGGGTCGCCAGAGATATCATTGATGTTTTCTCATCCACCCCTCTCTTGATTTCGCAGGAACCGCCGTGGCGTTCTAACCGTCGAACCGGGTCACACCGCTAATCCCGATTTGGTTAGAACTCGCCCGCCTGATGCCTGCCGTACGAAGACGACACGCCCGTCCCATGGGGACTCCTCAACAACCAACCGGCCAGCAGGGCCAGTCGCCAAAACCCCGTCGTCACAACAATGTGAAGACGCTGGGCCGGTATGTCGTGGACAAGAAACTCGGCGAAGGCGGCATGGGGACGGTCTATCGAGCGACCGACACTCAGCTTGGCCGGATCGTGGCCATTAAAGTTCTGCCGCTGGAAAAGGCGAAGGAACCGCGACTGGTCAAGCGTTTCCGAGCAGAAGCTCAGGCCGCGGCAAAGCTCAAACATAAGAATATCGTCGGTGTGTATGACTCCGGCGAGATCGATGGGCTGCTTTACATCGCGATGGAATACGTCGACGGCATCGACGTGCACGAACTGGTGAAACGTAAAGGCGTCCTGGACGTGCGACGGTCCCGCGACATCGTGCGTCAGCTTGCCAGGGCATTGCAGCACGCGTACGAGCAGAACATCGTGCATCGCGACATCAAGCCGGCGAACCTGATGATTGACCGCGACGGCAAGGTCCGGCTGGCCGACATGGGACTGGCTCGCTCGATGGACGATTCCGAGAAGTCCGGAATCACACGTGCGGGCACGACTGTGGGCACCATCGACTACATGTCTCCGGAACAGACCCGCGACAGCCGGTCGGCCGACACGCGCAGCGACATGTATTCACTGGGAGCAACCTGGTATCACATGCTGACCGGCCAGACTCCATTTCCCCAAGGTGACCTTCTGAACCGGATCAACGCGCACGCGACGCTGCCGCCTCCGAACCCACAGGACCTCAACGCCGAGATTCCAGAGGGTGTGGTCGAAGTCATGCACCGCATGCTGGAGAAAGACCCGGCCGACCGTTACCAGACTCCAACCGACCTGCTCGAAGCACTCGAACGCATGAGTCTGAAGAAGCAGACCGAGATCGACATGGGGCTTCTGGCGGGTCTCATGGAAGACGACGACGTTTCCGCGCGGAAGTCGTCTCCAGCGCGAAAGCGGAAGCGCTCCGCGGCAAAGGAGCGACCAGCCGAAAAGTCCCCCAGGCAGAAACAACAACCTGCGGAGAGTCATCCTGAAGAGGAGAGCGACGACGATCTGTACGGACTCAGGCCGCCGCCGCCAGGCTCATCAGCAGAGGGCAGCGACGCAGACGATGATTCGGACATGGATATGCCGCTTGGGGGTAGCGAGGGCGGGGGCGACCTGAATCTCGGATTACTCGCCGCTCTGGCCGAAGACGATGACGAGCCGACGACGCCAGCAGCAGCATCCGCCCCGCCCCGAAAGGCGGCTGCGCGACAGCGATCTGGCAGCGTTCGTGATGCCCGGCGTCCGGCCAGAAAAGACCGCGGCTCGGACGAGCGTCGCGAACAGCCGGCGCCAGCGCCGGCCCGACCGAAAAACAAACGCACGAAGAAACGCCCGCGCCCGGAGCAGCCCCGTGATGACACCACTGTCGACAATGACGCGACCGACACTTCCATGCCTTCCCGACGAGAAGTCATGCTGGGACGCAGTTCCAGACACGGCCGCACGGGCTCCGCTGGCAGCGCGATGGACGACCGAAAGGAAATGCTGAAAATCGCCGGGATTGTTGTCGTTGTTTGCGTGATCGGATGGTTTGCCTTCAGCGCGATCACCGGAGGCTCTCAGGCTCCGGAATCGCAACCAGGCCAGGGGGAAGTCTCACCAGGCGGCGATTCACCGGATTCCGGCCCGGCGACAGGCGGACCCGGGCCGCAGTCAGCGCCCCGCAGCGGATCCTGAATTCGGCGTTTCACGGCAGCTTTACATGGTCCTGTGATCTGCGTAAGTTGGCGTTCACGAACCATTTTCCGGCCCGCCGTTTACGAGAACTCATGTCCGCACAAGTCAGTCTTCAGCCGGTAGATGCAGCGGACCTCGCTGCCGATGAGCGGCCGGAAACGCGGACCGATCTGATGTTCATCGATCTGCATACGCATTCGCACTATTCCGACGGTCTCCCTTCGGTGTCGCAGATCGAAGAGCACTGTCTGCGGACCGGAATCGGCGTCGCTCTGACCGATCACAATCAGATTCGCGGCTCCGTGCTCCTGTCTCAGCGGGAAAAGTTTCCGTGCCTGCCAGGCATCGAAGTCGGGACACGTGAGGGGCTGGAGTTTCTGGTCTATTTTCCAGACGCCGGGCGACTGGAAGACTACTTCATGCGGGCGGTTGAACCGTATCTGCTAAGCCGGTTCCTCGTGCGGTCGCACATCCCGACGATGGAGTGCCTGGACATCGCTCACGACATGGGCGCGTATGTCTCGCTGGCTCACCCGTTCGCTTTCGGTCGCAAGTCGCTCGATTTCCAGCAACGCAGCCGCAAGACCAACGAGACGTTCGTCGACGAGGTCGTCTCGCGTGTCGATGCCGTTGAGCTGTTCAACGGCGGAGTTCCGGCCAAAGTGAATCGACGAGCCGCCGCGTATCTGAGTGAGATCGACAAACCGATTACCGTCGGCAGCGATTCACATCGACTGAAGACGTACGGCTCGTGCGGCGTTTATTTGCGTGGGGAACGACCCACTGGATCAGCTCCGTTGTTTGAAATGCTGTCCGGGAACTCGGTTCACAACACCGAGCAGTCGCTGGGCAGTATTGCCCTGACGCTGCCGATCATCATGCTCAAACACACGCAGTTCTTTATCGCCGCCGGAAACCACCCCTGGCGACGCCAACGCTGAAGCATGCCGAATTTCAACTATTTCGCCGAGCAGGAACAGGCCGGACAGGAACGCTTTCAGAAGCTCCGCGACCGGCTCCTAGGACCGGTCATTCGCCTGTTAATCGCCTGCCGCATCTCGGCAGATGTCATCAGTCTGTTGGGCATGCTGCAGCTCGTTCCGTTCGGGTATCTCCTGCTCCAGGCCGCCGAACCACGAGACGTTGCCTTCGCCACTATCTTCCTGTGGCTGCACGTGATTCTTGACGCGGTCGATGGTCCGATCGCCCGCGCGACTGGAAATTCCGGACCGGCGGGCGCATTCACCGACATGTGCGGCGACCACACAGGCATGCTGATCACGTCGTGCCTGCTGGCAGCGGCCGGTCTGGCTGATGGAACTCTCACGACGGTTTACGTGTCGTTCTACACGCTGGCGGTTGTCTTCACGATCTGCCTGAACGTGATCAAACAGCCGTTCCGACTTGTCATCCGCACCAAATACCTGCTTTACGCCCTCATATCGTTTTACGGAATCTCCGGGACGAACATCCTGAACGAAGCCCTTTACGCGTTCTGTGCGATCCATATCGTGTTCAGTCTGGCGGGTTTTCTGAAGCTGCGGCGAGTGCTTTGCAGCTCAGAAGTCGACCTGTCAGACTCCGCTCGCATCGAGTCACCTGAATCACCTGAGACACCAGAATGAGCCGCACGGCCGAAGTCTCGCGACAGACTGCCGAGACACAAATCACGCTGCAGTTGAATGTCGATGGAACCGGGGTCCCGCAGATCGAAACGGGCGTCGGCTTCTTCAATCACATGCTCACGCTGCTGTCCCGACACGGCCTGTTCGACCTGACCGTCGACGCCCAGGGCGACATCGACGTCGACTATCACCACACCGTGGAAGACGTCGGCATCTGCTTCGGGCAGGCACTGGCACAGGCGCTCGGTGACAAATCCGGAATCACACGGTATGGGTCGCTGTCGCTGCCCATGGAAGAGACCCTGGTCACCAGCGCCGTCGACCTGAGTGGTCGGGCCGCCTTCGTGTACCGGGTCGACTACCCCACAGAAAAGATCGGAGACTTCGACTGTCAGCTCGTCGAGGTGTTCTGGGAAGCGGTGGCCGCGAATGCCCGGATGAATCTGCATCAGTTGCTGCACCACGGTCACAACAGCCACCACATTTCCGAAGCCGTCTTCAAAGGGACCGCCCGGGCACTGCGGCAGGCTGTCGCCATCGATCCGCGACAGTCGGGCGTCCCGTCGTCCAAGGGAAAACTGACAGAAGATTCTTAGTACTCGTTTAACGGCAAGCCGCAGGCGTCGGCGTTTCGACGCCGGGTCAGCCTGCAAAAACCGACGCCTGCGGCTTGCCGTTAAACGATTTTCATCCGTGGAGGGAGCCATGCCGGAAACCACAACTGTCGAACACGTCCTCGTCGTCCCCACACTGCTGTTTCACGAGATCGGCCACTTCCAGGGCTTCAACCCCGATGTCGACCGCTACCTCGACACACTGCTCGATCCAATGCACACGCGGTATCTGCCGCGTCCCGAGGCTGAGGAAGACCCGAGTTACAAGCAACTGATCCCGTACTGCGTGTTCCGCCACGGCGACGATGTGTTTCATTACACGCGAGGCTCACAGCAGGGCGAGGGCCGTCTGCACGCGAAAATGTCAATTGGCGTTGGCGGTCATATCTCGACGCTGGACCGCGACATTTCCGACGAGCCATATCTGGCCGGAATGGAACGCGAACTTGAGGAGGAGGTTGCGATCGAGACCGGCTTCAGCGCGCAGCTGATTGGTATGATCAACGACGATGAGACAGAGGTCGGCAAGGTTCATCTGGGTGTCGTTCACGTGTTTGAGCTGGACGAGCCCAAAGTTCAGCCGAGGGAAGAGTCGATGATAGACACAGGGTTCACGCCAATCGCAGAACTCGCGCGCGATCTCGACCGTTTCGAAACCTGGTCGCAGATTTGCCTGAAGTTTCTGCTCGAGTGAACCGACATACCGAGCCACTCGCATTCGACAAAGGATTGTCAGGATGGAACTTTCTCGACGTGGATTCTTCACTGCCGGAGCTGCCTCGGTAGCCGTTCCGACCATCGCCGCCGCCCAGGATGCCTCCGCGCCGAAAGCCGGCGAATTGTCGACCGCGACACTGGGCGCAATGTTGCAGGCCATGGGTTTGAAACCGAAGAAGGTCGAGCAGCGATACGATTTTGCATTCCGTTCGGTGCATGACAAGGCCGAGTGGGACCTGTCCATGACGGCTGTTCTCAGTTCGGACAGTCAGTCGATCTGGATCATGGCCTGGCTCGACGAACTTCCAAAATCCGCCACCGACGTTCCGCGGACAGCATTGCTGCGTCTGCTGGCCGCCAACGACCGTCTGGGCAACGGGAAGTTCTTCGCTTATGTCGCAAGCAACCGCCGATTTGTTATGCAGCGTGTCGTGCCGAACAACGACATTTCGACCCGCCAATTTGCCGGTCTGTTAAAGGACCTCGGTTCCAGCGTCGTCGATTTTCATCCCGAATGGTCGACAGCCAACTGGAGCCCGGGCACATCGACATCGAATTCAGACGCTGTCAGGCAGACGTCTGCCGAATCCAGGTAGGTTGATCGGCTGCCACGGAACGCTATGCAACCTGTCTTGCGCACTCGCGGCCTTGCGCGAAAGGCGGGCCGCGCTGACCCCGCTCCGTGGGCGCGCCGTTGAACCCATAGGATCGTTCGATCATCAAGTGTCGCCTTTCGCTCCGCGAAAGTGCGTTCTTTCGCGGAGCGAAAGACGACAATACGACACTTAATTCAAGGACGATCCTTAACCAGCGTCATCGCCCGGCGGAATCATCGTGGCGTTGCAGTACGTCGCCTTCTCAAAGTCTCTGATGTTGATCGAGATGATCTCGACACCCGGCAGCATCGCCTTCAGCGCGCGGACAACATTATGTGAGAGACGTTTTTTCTGCTCCGGCGTCCGGCCTTCCATGATGTTGGCGAACACGTGGACGAAGTGCTCGTGGGAATCCACGTTGGTGTAATACCTGTATGGATTGAGTCGGACTTTGATTCCGCCGACACCGCTCGTGGCAAACAGCCCCGTCGATTCGGCTGCCTCGAAGACGGATCGCATCAGTTCATCGGGATCCGCAAGGCTCAGAACCGACTCTGAGCAGTCAATGATGAAGTGCGGCACGCCGTTCTCTCCATTGGTTCGGCAATGCAAGTTCACTCCGACTCGATCACGACGCGGAAGCCGATATACGAGTATCGATAATCATCCGGAACGTTGATCCGGTTGCCTGACCGGGCATCTCCGGGGGCCGCCCGCCAGCCTCCACCGCGATTGACTCGCTGGCTAATCCTGTTCGTGGCAGGGCCAGTCGGATCGACTTCGGGCGAGTTTTCGTAGTAGTCGCTGGTGTAGAGGTCCTCACACACTTCGCTGATGTTGCCGTGCATGTCGAAGAGGCCCCACGCGTTCGGGTGAAACATGCCGACCGGGGCTGAGAAGACGAATCCGTCGTCTGAGCGGATCGCATGGAACTCGCTCTTCAGGTGCGTCATCTTTGCGAGGTAGGACGCGTCGGCCACGTTGGCCACATCGCTCAGACGCTCGGAATCGTCTCCGTTGTGATGCTGGCTGCGAGTGCCCGCCCGGCAGGCATATTCCCATTCCGCCTCAGACGGCAGACGGTATTGCCGCCCTTCCTGTCCACTCAACCAGTTGCAGAAGGCTCTGGTATCCGCGTACGTCACGTTTCCGACAGGATGACGGTCCGTCTGTGGATAGCCCGTGTTTCGCCAGTTGAAGTCCCAGCGGCGGTTGAAATACTTCTGCTCGGCCTCGTCCCAACCTTGCCCGCCGGCGCTCGATCCCAACCTGCGCTGGAAGCGTCCCACGATCTCAGCCGCAGTCATGTATCCGGTCGTATCGACAAACTTGCGGAAATCCCCGCGTGTGACTTCGTAGATACTCATCAGGAAGGGACGGGAAATGACCACTCGGTGGGCGGGCCGTTCGCCCCCACCAAAACGTCGATCATATCCGGAGTCATTCGCCCGGACGCGTTTCATCTCCTCTGGATCCGTTCCCATGCGGAACTCACCAGCGGAAATCAGAACAAACTTCATCCCGATGCTGTTCTCGTAATCGAAATCGGGATCGGTGACGAATGGCTCGCGCGGCGGCACTGCTTCGATCTCGGCCGGCAGTGATGAACCGTCATCTGCCGGGTCGTCTGCATCCGAGCTGGCCGCGGTCTCTGCCACGACCGTGACACGATCCGAATCGTGTATTGGTGACGACTCCGCGTTGGGCGCATCCTCAGAATTGCACCCGATGGCAACGAGTCCGAACAGCAGAAACAGACCGATGAAACTCGTTGATGAAGATGGCGTGTTGGACATCATCGCGGTTCCCGAACTCAGAACAGGCAGCGGCTCAGTATTGTGAACAACCCGATCGCCTGAAGCGACAGGAACCGCTCAACTGTTCATACTTGGAGTCTTCAGTTGTCGCGCATGCGTGCCTTGAAACCTCGCGCAGAGCCGCGATTGGCCAAGCGCGATGATTACGAACAGGGAGCGGGACGTGGTGGAGCCGGTTGAGAAGAGCAAACAGGTGCTGCGGCTGGAAGGCGTCCTGCAGCGTCCGCTGTGGCCGTGCCTCACCGACGACGTCCGCGGCCGAGAAAACCGCAAGTGCTACCAGCTGGACGAACACGGAAACATCACCGGCCTCAACCTCGCACAGTGCGACATTTCCGACGGGTCGTTTCTGCGGGAGTTGAGCGGCCTGACGAGTCTGTCCCTGAGTGGGACGAATATTTCCGACGGGTCGTTTCTGCGGGAGTTGAGCGGCCTGACGAGTCTGGACCTGAGTGGGACGAATATTTCCGACGGGTCGTTTCTGCGGGAGTTGAGCGGCCTGACGAGTCTGTCCCTGAGTGGGACGAATATTTCCGACTGGTCGTTTCTGCGGGAGTTGAGCGGCCTGACGAGTCTGGACCTGTACAACGCGTCGATATCTGACGGGGCATTCCTGGTCGATTTGCTGTCGAGTCCGACGCTGCGGACGCTGAACCTGGAGGGCAACTCGCTCTGCGTGTTGCCCTCCGAGATCTTCAAACTGAACATACGTATAGAGATTGAGTGCCAGCAAATGCTCGGCAGCGTCCTCCCGCAGTCGATCAATCTGTTCGGCAATCCGCTGGAATCGCCACCGCTGGAGATCGTCCAGCGCGGGCACGCCGACCTGATGGCGTGGTTCCGGGAACAGGCCGCGGAGGTGGAGCCTGACGACGGGGACGGGGACGACGACATCCGGCCGCTGGAGGAAGTCAAAGTCATTCTGCTGGGTGATGGTAAGGCCGGGAAGACGTCGCTCCGCAAGCGGCTGATGGGCGAACTGGTCGATCGCAACGAGCAGCAGACGCGCGGTCTGGAACTGCAGAAGTGGGACGTCGATGTCGACGACTGGGAGGCCAAAACCGGCGAACGCACAGTGAAAGTTCACTTCTGGGACTTCGGCGGACAGGTCATCAACCACTCGACGCACCAGTTCTTCCTGTCGCGCCGCAGTCTGTACATCGTCGTGCTCGATAACCGCAAAGACGAAGACGCCGAATACTGGCTGAAAATGATCGAGACGTTCGGCGGGGACTCGCCCGTGCTGGTCATCATGAACAAGATCGACGAGCACCCGGGCTTTGACGTCAACCGGTCGTTTCTGGCCGACAAGTATGCGGGCGTCGAACCGGACCGCTTCTTCCGCCTCTCGTGTTTCGACGACGCGCTGGGGGACGGTATCGACCGGCTGAAACAGGCCCTGCTGCGGGAACTCGCTCAGGTCGACATGGTCCGCTCGCCCTGGCCCCGACGCTGGCGGAACGTCAAACAGCACCTCGAAGACCGCAACGACGACTACATCGAGTACACCGCGTTCCAGCAGACGTGCGTCGACTGCGGCATCACCGAGGAGGACTCACAAAAAGCGCTGGTCGGGTATCTGAGTGACCTGGGAATCGCGCTGTATTTTCCGGAATTCGGCGTGGGCAACCTGCAGGTGCTGAATCCCCGCTGGGCGACGCAGGCCGTGTATCGGATCATCAATGCGCAGCAACTGGCCGACGGCAAGGGCGTCCTGTCTCTGGAGTGCCTGCACGAGATCCTCCGCAAAACGCTGGAATCGCATTTTGAGTATCCCGGGACGCTGCATCCGTACGTTGTCAATCTGATGAAGAAGTTCGAGGTCTGCTACGAGCTGAATCCAAAGACAATTCTGGTGCCCGACCTGCTGGAGGTGGCCGAACCGCCAGTCGAGTTCCCGACGGATAACCTGCTGCGATTCCGGTACGAGTACGACTTCCTGCCGCGTTCGGTGCTGCCACGGTTCATCGTGCGCTGGCACGCGGACATCGACGACGAACTGCGGTGGCGGACGGGCGTGGTCGTCACAGACGAGGAACTGGATGCCCGGGCCGTCGTCAAGTCGGACATCCGGGACGGGAAGATCATGATCGACGTCGCGGGCCGGGACCGTCGCGAATACTTCCGCCGCATCCGCGCGGAGTTTCGAAAGATTCACGACACGTTCGCGAAACTGTCGGTGACCGAAAAAGTCCCGCTGCCGGACGCACCGGGATACGACGTGAAGTATTCCGACCTGCTGATGCACGAACGGCGGGGACGCTCCACGATTCTGATCGGTGACCTGAATGCCGAATACGAAGTGAGAAGCCTGCTGGACGGCATCGAGCGACCAGAGGATCGGCTCCGCGATCCGTCCAACGAGGACTTCCGCGGTTCTGTGGATCGCCGGCCTCCGGGAGATGGACCGGCGAAGTTCGACGTCTTTCTGAGTCACAACAGCTTGGACAAGGCCGACGTGAGAACACTCAACGAGAAGATCAAACAACGAGGCTTGCGGACCTGGCTGGATGAAGAGCAGCTCAAGTTCGGAGACTCCCTGAGCGAGAAGCTGCAGGAGATTCTCGACTCGTGCGGCTCGGCGATCGTGTGCATTGGCCCGAACGGCTTCGGTCCCTGGCACAAGGAAGAAGAGAAGGTTTTGACGACCCGCCGCGTGGATGCGAACCGGAAGGGCGAGTCGTTTCGAATCATCCCGCTGTATCTGCCAAGTGCTCCGTCAGACCCGGAAGTGCCGGCGTTTCTGCGTGACCCGCGGGCCGTCGATCTCCGTTCCGGCTGGTCAGACGACGTGCTGGACCGGTTGCGTGACGCCGTGTCTGACTGAGTTTTGGGCAACAACAGAGTCACAGGTGACTTCACACAAGCCATTGGAAAAGGTGCGACCATGACGACTTCCGACTTCATCGCGATCGACACGACTCAAATGCCCTGGGAAGAGCGTTTCAATGAACACATCGGCCGGGCTCTGTACCGCAAGGAGCTGTTCACTGACCCCGATACCGGCATGGGCGTGCGAGTGGTGCGTTATCCCGCTGGAGTGATCAACCCGAATCACACGCACCCGTGTGGCCACGCCATGTACGTTCTCGAAGGCAACCTGGTCACCCACCGAGGCACCTTCGGACCCGGGTCTTTTGTCTGGTTTCCGGAAGGCGAGGCAATGGAACACGGCGCCAGTGCGGAAGGGGACGTGACAGTCGTCTTCATGACCAACAAAGAGTTTCGCATCGACTATGTCGAGGACTGAGCCGCAAAGCGGCGGCAGGTGTCATGGTGGAATCGAAAATGTCCAACGCCTGTCGCAGCTTCGCGGCTCTCAAGTCATCGTCACACCTTCGTCCTGGGGCTTGCGCGGCTTGCGCCCCAGGCTATCACCTGGCGCCGCTTCGCAGCTGGATCCTGTCGGCAGGCCATTAACTGCAATCCGAGTGGGAAAAGGCGAGCGGAAGTCCGTTCGGCATTCCGAATGGCGGGCTTTACAAGTATCGCGAACGGATGCCCGAAGCGCTCGCAAAGAAGGAGTGCGAGTATCTCTGGCAGTTCGACAAGCGTGGTTCGTTCCATGCGGTCTGCGGTTATCTCTCATCAGCAGACCTCAACCGATACAGCGATGTCACTTCTTTTGAACGCGCTTTGTAGAGAGGGTCGGATTGCTCACTCGACTTCGCATGTTTCGGCGACGTGTCTCGCTTTCCAATCACGCTCAAACCAGCTTGCCTGATCCAATCCTGCAAATCATCAGATCTCCGCAGGCCAATATGCTCTGCCAGGTTGGACATAATCAACCAGGCTTCACCGTTTGCATTTAAACGTGCTTTTGCACCGTTTAAAAAGCCCTTTAGCATTTGGCTTTTCGGATCGTAGATGGAACGTTCGATCGGCGTATTGACTTTGGCAGGCACCCATGGTGTGTTGCAGACGATGAGGTCAGCCTGGCCTTCGGGAAAGAGGTTTGTCTCAACCAGGCTGATCTTTGTTTGCATATTCAGGCGTTGAATATTCTCAGCGGCACATTGCAAGGCGCGGCCGCTTGTGTCTGTGGCGATCACTTGCTGAACGCCACGAGCCACCAGCACGGCCGCGATGACACCTGTGCCGGTCCCGATGTCCCACGCGATATGCGGGTCGTTGAGTTCAGCGGCATTGATGAGATCAAGGTACTCGCCGCGAACTGGTGAAAACACCCCGTAATTTGCGTGGATGTTCGCTTTCAAGGCATCGACGTACACGCCCTTTTTTCTCCACTCATTAGCGCCGATCATGCCCAACGTTTCACGTAGAGATAACACCAGCGTCTCTGGGGCTTTATCGCCTAACGCACCTTCGACCGCTTCCTGTAATTCCGGCGATCGAGTGAGATTGCATTTGCCATGCTGCAACTGAATCAGAATCTTATTCGTGATGTTGGCTCGGGCGATCTGTCGTGCTCGATGTCGATGGAAGGTCTCCAGCATCGTGCCGGCCGGCATGGGTGGTTTACGGTCGGCTCGTCGAGTGACGGCTTGCAGCAGCTGTTTGGCGTTTTGAAAATCACCGGTGTAAAGCATGGCGGTGCCCGCACACGCTCGCCAGTAGGCGGCATCACCCGTCATGGTGTCATCTGCCATGATGAGCTTTTCGGGCGGTGGATAACCTGCCTCAGATTGCCAAACAGCAGTGCTGGTTTTGGAATTGCTCTGCCAGGATAGGTTCTGTGACGCTTTCACGCCGTACTTTCATGTTTGTGCATGCGCCGATTTTATCACGCAAATCACCGTCACCCCGGCTAATCACTGATATTGGCCCTATTCAGCTCAGATCCGGGGAATGGAAGTGGCAAGGGAGCGATCTCTATGTGGCCGTTCACGCAGATCGGAGCGGCAGCGTTCGCACGCGGTCGTGCTTACTACGGCGAGACAGTCGGCGACAAGGCGGATGCCGATCTCCGTCTGGCGTTGGAGTTCACGTCCGACTCACGAGTGCGAATGAGCATCATCCGCACGATGGGCCACAACTGCGAAACCGTCCTCAAGAACGATGATCTGGCGCTGGAAACGTACCGCACGATCGCCAGTTCGAAGACCAGTACTCGGCAGCGCCGAGTACTGGTCTGGTTTACAGGGAGCCGCCCGCCTCCTGGCTCGACGCGGCGACTATGCCGAAGCGTTGAAAGTGCTGAATCTCGTCGATCTCAAAAAGCTCGGCGGAAGCTGGCGCGGCTCCATGCTACTGTCCCGCGGCCGGACAATTCAGGCAGCAGGTCGCAAGGCCGACGCCCTGAAAGCCTATCGCGCCGTGGTGGCGGATGAATCCGCGTTGGAGCCACAACGGCGAGCGGCCGCGAAAGCGGCTGCGGCATTGGAGTCCGGCAATTGAATTGAAACGCCATAACAGGACATTCTACTTTATTGGAAAAGCAGAATGTCCCCTTTGTTCTCCCTCAAGATCAACGTGACAGTTACAGCCATGTCAGTGGTCCCAACCTACGGATGTGAGTGGCACCAGGTCGTGGAACGGGCTGAGAAGATTGCAGCTGCGATTCTGCGCGACATCAGTGGCTGTGCGTGAGGTGTTTTCGGTTGCGGCCGACGGCCGTGGTGAGTGCAGCCGGAGGTCGTGCGGAAACGGAAGCGACGGACAATGTCGGTTGTCGCAATTCGGCGGTATGCTGGTCGACCTGCCGAACAGTTCAGACTCTCTTTGCAAACGGATCAACCTCTACGGAGCTTCAACATGAGATCGGTCGTTGCTCTGAACGGTGCGAGTATGAGATCATCTCGAGTCGCGGTCGCGCTGTTGCTGAGTTTCGCGTTCACACAGTCGTTATTTGCGACTCCGCCATTTGGGCATCCCGATCAACCGTATGACCGGCTTCCGGGCACACTGGAAACATCCCACGTACGTTGGGCGAAGCCGCTCAGCGGTGGGTCGCTCGATGCGTTGTTCGTCTGTCCTTACAACAATTCGCGTGAGGTCGTCGAGCTGGCGCAACGTCTGGATGTGAACTACACAGTCATCATGAATGCCGGGCACAGTGCCTGGGCTGATGGCTATTCTGAAGGCGACACGGCGACTCCGCTCACGGGCGTCGAAGCGAAGACTGTGCTCGACAAGCTGGCGCGGCGACGTCTCGGTCTGGCGCACCACTACGATGTCATCGTGATTGCCAAGGTTTCCTGGCAGGTGATTCCACCGCACATCCGCGAGTTGATCCTGGCGCATGTCGAGCGCGGAGCGGGATTGGTTTACGTCTCGCCGAACCGGCTCAAACCGGGATGGAATCGAAACGAGCCTGCCGACGACGAAGACGCGACTTTCAACCAGTTGTTCGAATCCAACGCGGATGCCGCCGTTCGCACACAAATCCTGGACGCATTGCCGCTCGACGTGATGCCGCTGCATCTGCTCAATCGTGCCGAGGAATTCAAACCACTGCCACGACCACGGCATCAATGGCAACAGACCGCACTTTCGCTATCCACCGCTGTGCACGGTAAAGGTCGCATACTCGGGATCGACTATTTCGACGAGACGATCTCAAATCGCACTCACAGCTCGCTCTCGCCGAGCTATCAGCATCCGCTCGGTGATCACGACGAAGTCATCTACGATTTGTCGCATGCCCTGCTGACTCGCGGAATTCTGTGGACGACAAACCGCCTTCAGCCGGTGCCGATCGTGATTTCCGTTGATGCTCCGGATACGGAGCTGGCAGCCCCGGTTGACTCCGAGATTGCCGTTTTACGTTGGAGCGAATCAACTCCGACGACTGTTGTCCGTCGCCGCGATCTTTCGCAGGCACGCCTGGTTGTGGAAACGCCCACCGATTCTCCGGCAGCACGCGTTGCCTTCACTCTGCGAAATCGCACCACTCGGCTTCGGGACAACGTTTCCGGCTTGCCTGACGCTGCTGCGAAAACGACCACCGAATCGCTGGATCCAGGTCGCGTGATCTTGCGACAGGATTTGGGTCCCGATGCAAACGGGACTTCGTCGATCACGCTGCCGATGCTGGCTCGCGGCACGTATCTGATCGATGTCCGGACGCTGGATGCCGGTGGCTCGGTCATCGACTTTGCGTCAAAGAGCCTGCGCGTCGAAAGTGAACAACGAATCGCCGATGTGACCACCGACGCAGATCGTTATCGGCGAGGTGAAACAATTCGCGGGACAGTGTCGGTCGACGGCGCTCTCACGCAGGCTCAGCGTGTGATGATCTCGGTGAATGACATGTGGGGGCGGCAGGTCCATGTTGCCGACGCTGAAAGGTTAGAGGACGAGAGGTTCGAATTCCGCATCCCGGTCAACGACCCGTTGTCCGAATTGTGGGACGTCCACGCGTGCATCGTCGACGAACAGGGCGTTGTTGACCGCAGGACAACTCCAGTTCCGATCCTGAACAACACGTTTGACGATTTTCTGTTCATGCTGATCTTCGCGCCGACGCCGGGCACATCAAACTGGAAAGGAGCTTTGCACGCTCGGCAGCTTCGAAAATACGGTATCAATGCGGCCTACACGTACCTGATTTACAGTCGACACAACGAGTTCTTTCACAACGCCCGCGAACATTTGCGGAGCGTCGTCTACGCCGAACACTCGGGCGAGCTGCTGTCGCCCGCCGACCACAACGCGGACTTTACGGTCGAGAACACAACGCACGATCTGGCCGAAATCAGCCGCATGCTCCGGCGAATCGCCGACACGGGCGAGAAGCTCGACCCGAAAGAGTTCCCCTACCGCATGGGTCCTTTCAGCGCCGACTGGTTCAACGGGCGAATGGACAATTACAAACTGGCGGGCCGTTTCGGATCGCCGTTTTACACGCTCACCGGCGAGAATTACCTGCTGGGCGAATTCAAAGGCGTGGAGAATTCCGGTTTCGCTCCAACCACCACAAAGGTGTTTCAGAAGTGGTGTCGGGCGGAATACGCCGACGATCTCGATGCGCTCAATCTTGAGTGGGGCAGCGATCTGAAGAGCTGGAACGATGTGCGCGGGATCTTGCTGAATGCCGCGGTGGAACAGGACCAACTGCCGCGCTGGGTCGACTTTCGCTACTTCATGCGATCGCGAGTCTGGAGTCAGTTCTTCATCGACTGGACGGACATGTTGCGGAGCGCCATTCCGGATGCTCGCACGGGACGAGTGGGGCACGATCACCATGACTTCTCTCGCTACCGCCGCCAGATGACGAGTTCGAAACTCTACGTCGGCCAGGAGAAGTTCGCCGAATGGCGACACGCGTTGACTGCTGAACTGCCGCAGTCCTTCGGCAATGACGAGGGGTTTCTGATGGCTCCGCAGTCGATGATTCGCTGGACGCACGATCTGGAATCGCAAACGAACCGGCGACGCTGGCCGTGGATGGTGCTGATGCTGGGGCTGGACGGATTCGACTGGGAACGCGGACTGGGCTCTCCCACGCTCGGCGGCGAGCACTGCTTCACGCCCGACTATTCAGAACCGTTGCCATACTTCCGCGACATCTCGGACGAGGTGCTGACGATTCAACGCGGCATTGGCAAGCTCACAATGGCCGCGAAACCGAATCGATCGAAAGTGGCGATGCTGTGGTCGCCTCGCAATCACTACATCTCGCGGTGCCTTCCGTTCGAGGAGAATGGTTTCTCCGGGACCTGGATGTACAACGTCAGCGTGATCGGCGGTGCCGTGAGCGATGCGTTGTCGCTGATGAATTCGATTCGCATCCGCCCGACCATCGTGGCTCCCGAGGATGTGATTGCCGGCGACCTCGAAAAACGCAGCTTCAAGGCACTCATTCTGCCGTACAACAAAGGCATGTCGCCCAAAGAAGCGACAGCGATCCGTAAGTTCGTGGCCGCTGGCGGGCTGGTCATCGCCGACAACAATCCAGCGACGTATAGCCAGCATGGTCGCAAACTGGATCCACCGGCGTTGGCCGATTTGTTTCCGGTCACAGATAAGATTCACACTCAGCCGCACGGCAAAGGACACGCGGCTTATCTGCCGAACGTTATCAACGGTTACACAACGCGACTCGTAAACGACGACCACCATGGGGCGGACATCGTCGAGAAGTTGCTCGCGAGTTACGCGAATGAACGACCGACAATCCAGCTGTTCGATCAAGTCGGCCAACCGCGTCGTGACACTCTGATGCGAGTCTTCCGACATGGCCAGACGACGCTTGTTGGATTGCTGCGAGCACAAACGGCTGCGGCTGACCGACCGGCCAGGACAACAATGAAGCTGCCCGAAGTTCGGCACGTTTGGGACGTTCGCAATCGCAACTACCTGGGCAAAACCGACACGCTCAAACTCAACCTCGATCAACAGCCTCGCTTCTTTGCTCTACTTCCGCATTATCCAGCTTCCGTCAGTCTGTCGTCGGTTGAAGCCACGTCGCCCGGTGGGAAACTGACATTGAATGGTGTTGTCGAGAGTCCCATGAGTTCGAAGGAACCCAATATCGGACACGCCGTCCATATCGAAGTCTTTGGACCGGATGGTGATGAACTCGAGTGGTTCCGGCAGAATGTTGTCTTCAGCCGTTCTACATTTCGCGTCGTGTTGCCCGTCAGCCTGTCGGCCAGGCAGGGTCGATATCGAGTCGTCGTCGAACACGCGATCACGGGCACTCGGAGCGAAACAACCTTCGACGTCATCACGCCGCCCGTGGCCGTACCCACGAAGGATTGAGGAATGAATCGATGCGTTGTTTGAGCCTGATATGCCTGACCTTGAGCCTTACGATTAGCGCTGATGGCACTGAAGTGCTCGCGGATGACACCGAAACGCTCATCGTGAATGACGATTTCGAGAAGTGGGAATGGAAACCCATCGATTTCAACCAGCGCCGCGACGGACGCAATCGCCTGAAAGCAGGACGCGTTCTTCCGTTTGAACACCGAGGGCCGTTGCTTCGCATTGCCAGGGGATTCACTCTGCCATCGGGGCGATTGATCGAAGGTGACGAATCGTTCGACGGAAGCTCGACACGTCTTGAAGATACTCAAGTCGGACTCCACGGTCGGTACTCATCCATCATTCGTCCGGCCGCGACGTACCGCTACGAGGTGGCGTTGAAAGGCCAGGGTACGTTTCACTTTCGGGCCTGGGCCGGAGCAAAACATCCATTGACGGGCAAGTTTCGCTGGCTCGGCTTCCCTGACCTGATCAAAGTCGATGTGACCGACAAATGGCAGGTCTATCGTGGAACATTCCAGATGCCCGAATTTCAAACGGCCGGTTTTCAACTCCCGGAAAAAATCTCGGCAGCGATCGTCGTCAAACAAGACGACAAGGTCGACGTGGATGAATTCCGTGTCTGGGAATTCAAAAAGAAAACGCGCGAATAGAACATGAGGAATGGGAGCGGACACGACTCTCGCGGCGAACTTAGCTGAGTCCCATCGCGGAGAAGAAAAATGTGTCACGAACCAAATTCCCGATCGCATTGCCGAGGCGTTTACCACGTGAGAACGCAATGAAGACACCGCTTTACGTCCTGACCTTCTGTGTCATCGCCGTCGCGAGCGAATTCAGCGAGGGTGACGACAATTCGGCGGCGTTGCGTGACCTTGCCTTGCAGCCGCCGCGGGTAACGGCTGAGTTCGATCCGGACACCGTGAAGAGCACTCGCGGCGCGCAGGGCGTTCCGGCGATCGAACGCGCCGCGAACGGACGGCTCTGGGCGGCCTGGTATGCGGGACCGAGCCCGCGAGGCGTGGAGAGTTCCAGGAGTTATGTCGTGCTCGCCACGAGCGGCGACGACGGCGTCACATGGTCCGAGCAGCTACTGATCCGGGCACGCCGGTTTGTGCATACCTACGACCCTTGTCTGTGGATTGATCCGCAGCGGCGGCTGTGGTTCTTCTGGGCTCAAAGCGCCGGTGTGCAGGATGGGCGGATGGGTGTCTGGGCGGTGGTCACCACGGACGCCGACTCGGAGACTCCGGAGTGGTCGCCGCCGCGACGGATCGCCAACGGAGTCATGTTGAACAAACCGACGGTCCTGAAAAACGGCGACTGGCTGCTGCCTGTGGGCTTATGGCGAGACAACACCAACGTGCCGAATGTCAAATTCGATGCCGAGGAACTTGCGCAACGAGAGGTTGATCGATCTGGACGCCCAAAGCGCCGATCGGCACCGAAAGCGCCAAAACAACTCTCACAACAAACACGCCTGGCGTGGCCGTACACGATCGAGATGCTGACTCACGACCTCGGCGACGAGCGTGGTTCGAACGTGTATCGATCGACGGATCAGGGCAAGTCGTTCGAACGCATCGGTCAGGTCCGCATTCCCGGCACACGAGTCGATGAGCACATGATTGTCGAGCGTGGTGACGGCAGCCTGTGGATGCTGCTGCGAAATACAGGCGGAATCGCACAGAATGTCTCCACCGATGGCGGCCGAACGTGGAGTGACGGATCGCTCTACCTGCAGGGCCGAAAGTTCCGCAACAAACGATTCTTCATTCGTCGGCTGAACTCCGGAGCGTTACTGATGGTGCGGAACAACTCACCCGACGGAAAACGCTCTCACATGACGGCGTTCGTGTCGGACGACGACGGAGCGACGTGGAAAGGCGGGC
>CAUZFZ010000025.1:0-85104 GCA_963579025.1 Planctomycetota bacterium
GGTCTCCCCGAAACCTCCTGGCAACTTTGAGGCAGTAGGGGAGATCGGATGAGACCTTCGGTCGAAAAGCCGGCGGGGTCGGAGACCCGCGCCGAACTCAGGTAATTGACAGCAGATCAAATGACGCAAACGACAAGTGTACAATGTTCATCACGTTAATGCGTGATTCCAGAAGTAGCCATCCGTAATGTGTGAAAAACCGGCATCAACCGGGAATTCGTAAGATTGCACATGTGGCTGACGACAGTGGAATCTGGATTTGCGGGGTTTCCGTCGTGTCCGGTTCCGAATCGGGTGGCAGACCCGAGTCCGTTTTGCGGCGGACCGCCTGGATGCGATACGCTGAGCACCAGAGTAACTCGCATCAAATCAGGGCGGCGTGCATGTCATTACTGAATCCCGCGATCGTCTATGGGCTGGGCCTGGCCGCGATCCCAGTCATCCTGCACTTCCTGATGCGGGCAAAACCAAAGAAAATCGTGTTCCCCGCACTGCGGATCATCCGTCGCCGAAAGATGCAGAATGTTCGCCGGATCCGCCTGCGACACATCTGGCTG
The DNA here is from genome assembly GCA_963579025.1 of Planctomycetota bacterium. Taxonomy (GTDB): domain Bacteria; phylum Planctomycetota; class Planctomycetia; order Planctomycetales; family Planctomycetaceae; genus CAUZFZ01. Next base: position 558 of record CAUZFZ010000025.1, read on the forward strand.
CTGTTGTTACGTGTGCTGGTTGTGGGCGTGCTTGTGGCCGCCATCACCCGACCGTCTCTGCCGGCGGCCAGCTACGGTCTGAACACAACCGAGGCATCGACACTTCTGGGGATCGCCGCCGCAGCAGCCGGAGCCTACTTCGCGCTGATGAAGTGGTGGCAAAAGCAGGGTCTCGCGAACCACACGATCAACTCCCGACGCACCAGCCTGCGCGGAGGATTGGGAGTTCTGAGCGTGCTGCTGTTTGCTGTACTGGTTGGGTGGCCGTATCAGAAACGTGTCGGCGCCGAGATCACAGCTCCGCTCGCTGAAGTCTCCACAGACCTGCCAGTTGCGGGGGTCTTTCTGTTCGACACATCGCTGAGCATGGACTACCGCGAAGACAGTCGCACGCGACTGGACGTTGCGAAAGCGATTGCCGTCGAGCACCTGGAGACGTTGCCGACAGGCAGTCGCCTGGCAGTCGCGGACTCAACAGGTCTGGCGCCGATTCTGTTTCAGGCGGACATGGCCGGAGCACAGGAACGCATCGACAAACTGAAAGTCGGTCCGCTGGCCTTGCCACTCAACGAGCGGCTGCGATCGGCTCTGGCTCTGCAGGAAGACGATCGCAAACGCACGCTGGACACGCTGGACACCGTGCCGGCCGACGCGCGGACAGACCGGCTCGTTCGCGAGGTCTACATCTTCACTGACCTGTCCCAGTCCGCCTGGCGAGCCAGCAGCGCAAAGTTCCTGCGAGATGAACTGGAGCGGTTGCCGTTCGTCAGCGTGTATCTGATCGACGTGGGAGTCGACACGCCGCGCAACATTTCGCTGACCAATCTGAAGCTGTCACGCGAGGAGGTCACCGAAGACAGCGATATCGTTGTCGAAGCAGACGTGACGTCGCTGGGATTCGACGACGAGTCGGTCATGGTGGAATTTCATGTGGTCGGCGCATCGGGTCAGTCGATCAAACAGGGCGAGTCCTCGATCCCACTCAGCGATGGCGGCGGACAAAAGGTCCGGTTCATGACACGGGCGACCGGTGATCGACTGACCCGAGGAGAACTGCGGCTGGTGACCAGCGATCCGCTGGCGGGCGACAATCTGCTGTGGTTCACAATCGGTGTACGCCCGCGGTTGCGGGTACTGATTGTCGCTCCGGCCCCGGACGATGAAGAGTCGAGCATCCTCGATTCGGACGCCACGGAACTGTACGTCACGCTGGATTCGCTGGGATACGACGTGACATTCGCGCCGGCGCACAAACTGGAAACGACCGATCTTGATCAGGTGGAAGTCGTCTTTCTGGTCAACGTGCCGGCTCCGTCCGAGAACTCTTTTGCGCGTCTGAAACAGTTCGTGTCGGACGGAGGCGGACTGACCGCGTTTCTGGGCTCACTGATGGAAGGTCAGACGATCGGCATCGACCCGGTCGCGTGGAACACGGAAACAGCGAAGTCATTCCTGCCCGGCGAACTGATCGCCGGCCTCCCCCGCGGCGAAGTGCGTGGCCTCGACGTCAAGGACACAACGCATCCGCTCATGCAGCCGTTCTCCGGACAGGGTGTCTCCGCGCAGGTCGCGCTGATTCCGGTGTGGAGGTTCTGGAAAGTCACTCCAGCCGCGGACGCAAGTGCAATCGCCCGTTTCACGGACCCGCAAGCGACGCCGGCTCTGATCGAGCGGGCTCACGGCAACGGCCGGACGATCTTCCTGACGACGGCCGGCAACCTGACCTTCGATCGCCGACGACAGTGGAGCCGCCTGGCAGCCGAGTGGCCGTTCATAGCACTCGTCGACCGCATGACGCTGTACCTCGGCCATCGAACCGGGGCGCAGCTCAACTTCGCAGCCGGAGAAGAAGTCCTGTTGCCCCTCGATCGCCAGACGCCCGTCGAGGAGTACCTGCTCCGCAAACCCGGCGGAGTGCAACTCCGTAATCGACTCGCCGTAGACGCGACAGGGATCCGCATCACCGAGACAGATGAAGTTGGCAACTACCAGGTCCGCGGTGTCGACTCGGAATTCACCGCCGGATTCGCCATCAACCCGCCGTCGGAAGAAAGCGCCTTCAGTCGCCTGATCCCCGCCGATCTGGACAACCTGTTTGGCGAAAAACGCTACGGCGTGGCACGCGACATCGAAAGCCTGACCCGCTCCGTCACAACAGGCCGCCTGGGCATCGAAATCTTCCCACTGATCCTGGGCCTGGTGATCCTGGTGTTCTGCCTGGAACTCATCGTCGCCAATCGATTCTACGAAGCCGATCAGTCACCCGAGACGGCGTCTCGCAAGGCAGTAACCGTTTAAGCCCGCTGAAAAGCGTTCCACAACGGATTTCGGGCAATCTGCGGTTGTGCAACTCCTTCAGGGCCCCTTCAGGGTTGGTGTGCTCGAATCCGTGTTCCTGGGGTGGCGCCGCTGCGCGGCTTGCCCCAGGCTATGTTGTGAAACGCCCTCGGCGTAAGTCTCCTTCCACAAATCGGCAACTTGTTTCGGACGCGTTCCCAAAGCGGCAGAGCCGCAACCAAAAGTAGGATGGGCACTCTTGCCCGTCCATTGCCGGTGCCGGGACGGGCAGGAGTGCCCATCCTACGATGCGCGCGCACGGCGCGCATGCCTGACGACGGAAGACTCTAAGCCACACGTCGAACGGCAGTCATGCCGGCCAGGCCCTCATACAGCTCGATCGTCTGGTCAAGCATGTCCTCAAGTCGAAATGCATCAAATGGTGGGACGGCGGTGTTTGCCGCCAGCACTTTCTCGGCACGGGCACTCAGTTCCGTTGAGTCGCCCGATTTCACGAGGCCGTCGGTGAACACTGTTCTGAGGATCTCGCCCACACCACCGTGTGCGTATCCCAGCACCGGTGTCCCCAGACTCAGAGCTTCCAGCACCGTGCGTCCAAATGACTCCGGCTTTGAAGAAAGCGACAGGACCAGATCAGAGATTGCATAGATCTCCTTCATATCGGATCGCAGACCGGTGAATGTGACGTCGTCGTCAAGGCTGAGACTCTTAACGAGCTTGCGAAGTTCTCTTCCGTAACGGGCCTTGCCGCGGTCTTCTCCACCGACGATCAGGCCGTGTACAGACTGGCCGCGAGATTTCAGATCACGAAGCAACTGCAGGAAATGGTCGTGACCTTTCAACCGTGTGATGCGGCCTGGAAGCGTCAGCAACCGACGGCCACGCGTCTGAGGAAACTGTTCATGGAATTGCCTCAACCAGTCGGCTGACGGTTCGTAGTCGCGTGGAAACTCGGCGGGGTCGACGCCGCGATGAATCAACCGAATGCGTTCCTCGGGAACGGCCGGGTAGTTTGCCAGGATGTAGTCACGGATGGTGCTCGAGACCGCGATCACGACCTCGCCTCGAGTCATGACTTCGCTGTAGCGGTTGACTGAGTATTGGCCGTGGACAGTGGTGACGAGTCGAGGTCGCTGCTGTTCGGGCAGCGAATTCCAGGCGAGCCACGTCACCCAGCCGGGGACACGCGAGCGGACATGCACAATGTCGACTCGCTGTTCCTGCATCAGACGTTTCAGCCAGCCAACCCAGCGTAGAGTCAGCGGTGATTTGTTTCCGACCGCGACTTCGAAATGCTGACTGCCGGCCTGTTCAAGTGGCCCGACCATGCGACCGCCGCCCGAAACGACGAGCGACCGGTGTCCACGACGCACGAGTTCCGCGCCGACTTCGAGCGTCCCGCGCTCAACGCCGCCGGATTCCAGTGAGGGTAGAACCTGTAAGACCGTCAGCGGCATCGTGAATTTCCCGCTCGTAGAAACCGCCGTTCGTAGTAACCGCATTTATGCGGTTCGACCTGCTGTACGACAGGGCAATCGCCACGGACCCTATGTCCGTCCGTCGAAACCGGTCAACGCCGGTTCATCAACCGCAACCGTTCGCCTTATGCCAGTTATCACACATGTATCGACGTCGTTCTTCCGCCCGCATCCGGTCGTACCGATCAGAACAGCCTGGCAAGAGCTGACGGATGCCGATTTGGCCGCACCTTCGCTCAGACCGACCTATGTTTGCAGCGTGGACCGCTTTGCGCCGGCACTGCGCCACGACTACATCAACTCTTCGAGACCGCTTCGATTCAATGGGCAACTCGCCGCTTTCAGGTCTGGCCTTCACGCTGTTCTGTCTTGTGACAGTCGTGATGATCCTGCGCCCAGGAGAACTGGTCAGCGGGCTCGCGGGTGTGCCGATCTACGAAGTTCTCATCCTGAGTACGTTCGCTCTCGCCCACCGCGGCGTGCTGGATCACTTCAAGCCTAACGCGTTGAAGCGTCAGCCAGTGGTGTTGTGTCTGGTCGGGACGTTCATCGCGATTCCCGTCTCTCACATGACGCATATGTATTTTGGCGGGACGCTGCACGGCACGATCGAATTCACCAAATCAGCCATGCTGTTCGCACTTCTGATCGTCGTCGTCGACCGCTGGAGCCGCTTTGAAAAGCTGATCACCATCGTCGCATGCATGGCGACAGTCGTCGTGCTGCTGTGCGTGGTCGATTATTACGCGTTCATCGACTTCGAGTTCATCAAGCATGCCGTTGAGAACTACGGCGTGTCGCCGACAGGTGAAGACCTCCGCATCGTGCGCATGAGCGGGACAGGAATTTTTGCTGACCCGAACGACATCTCACTGCTGATCGTCGCCAGCGGGATCATCTGCGCCTCATTTCTGTTTGACCGCCAACGGAGGCTGTCTCGCCTGGGCTGGATCATTCCGCTGTTGATCCTGGGCACCGGGTTGATCTGCACGAAATCACGCGGAGGTATCCTCGCCTCGGGCGCCGCCATCGGCATCATTTTGATGTTTCGTTATGGCAAATGGGCCGCCATCACAATCGGCTCATTGGGAGTGCTGGCACTACCCGTGCTCCTCGGTCGACAGGCCAACATCGACATCTCCGACGGTACCGGACACGACCGCATCATGCTGTGGCGCGATGGGCTTTCTGCACTGCGATCGAAGGACATCCTGTTTGGAACCGGCGAAGGCTCCTATCCGGATATTGCAGGCCTGGTAGCGCACAACTCCTTCGTTCACGCCTATGTCGAACTCGGACTGATCGGCGGGACCTTCTTCTTCGGCATGTTCTTCTTCTGCGTCGTTGGCCTGTTCCGGCTGAATTCGCCGGAGTGGCGCATCGACGACGAAAGGCAGGCTCGTTTTCTTCCGTACATGGCCGCCATCGGAGCCGGCTGGACGGTCGGCCTGCTCACACTGTCACGTTGCTACACAGTCTCGACGCTGTTGATCCTGGCGCTCGGCGCCGCGTACCTGAATCTGGCGGGATGGAACCTGCGACCACGACGGCTCGTCGTGCAATGGGACTGGAAGCACATCGTGCAAATGGGCGCAGCGAGTATCGGCCTGTTCCTGGCATTGAACATGTTTGTGAGGGTTGTCGCGTGAAACACAAGCTCAAGATCAACCTGCTCTCAAGCTGGGGCGACCATGCGATCGGCCTGATGATCGGCCTGTTCCTGATGCCGTTTGTGCTGAACACCGTCGGTGACGGACAGTACGGACTGTGGCTGTTTATCTGCTCGATCGCTGGCTACTCCGGTCTGCTCAATATGGGTTTCGGAGAAACGATCAGCCGCTTTGTCGCGCATCACCACGCCAAAGACGACATGAACCGCATTAACCAGGTCGTGAACGTCATTGGAGCGGTGTATCTGGTGATCTGCACGCTGGTCGTTGCGGCGGCCGGACTGATCGCCTGGCTGGCTCCGTACATCTATGACTGGGGCAGCACGCCCATTCACGAGCTGAGATGGGTGTTCCTGCTGTTGGGACTCAACGTCGCCGTCGGGATCGTTGGTAACATCTTCGGTGGCGTGCTTGTCGGACTGCAGCGAATGGACCTTGAACGAGGCTTTCGTTCGGTCTCCGGCATCTTTCGGTTGCTGATGACGCTCGCCTTTCTGCGACAGGAACAGGCACTGCTCACACTGGCATGGATCTTTCTCGCGACGACGTTGATCGAGAACTGCGGGCACATGTATCTGATGTTCCGCCAGCTTCCCGGTCTCCGCTTCAGTCCGAAGTTCTGGAACTTCGCCACTCTTAAGGAATGTTCGAGCTTCAGCGTGTTTGCACTGCTGGATGGCCTGGCGGGAAAGATGATCGACGCGACTGACACGATCGTCATCGGTGTCGTCTTCGGATCGCGATACATCGTGCCGTATTACGTGGCGCATCGCCTGACAGCGTTCATCGTACAACCGCTGCAGATCATCGGGCTGGTCGCCATGCCGCGCGGAGCTGAACTGGAAGCGGGCGCCCGCGACGACCGTCTGCGTGTGTTGGTTCGAAAGGGCCTGGGCCTGTCGTTCCTGATGATGGGCGGATTCTTCATTGGAGCATGGTTCTTCGGCGGCCACGTGTTGGACGCCTGGATCGGACACGGCTATGCCGAAAGTCACACGCTGCTGCTGGTCCTGCTGGCCGCCCAGGTGATCGCTACTCCCATGCACGTTCTGCGCGGAGTGCTGTTCGGCATGGGTCATGTGAAAGTGCCGTCGATCCTGTACATCATCGAAGCCTTCGCCAATCTCGGACTGACGCTACTTCTTGTAAAACCCTTCGGCCTGCTCGGTGTCGCGCTGGGGACAGCGATCCCAATCATCCTCGTCGAACTGACAGTCATGATGCCGTACGCCCTTTCGAAGCTCGGCTATCGCATGCCGGAGTTCGTACGCACGGTGCTCACACCGCAGGTGCTGCCACTGGTCGCGCTGTGGGGCTACTCGATGTTCGTCTCCACGACCTGGCCGCTCGGTCCGGGCTGGATTCCTGTACTACTTGTCTCGGCTGGTGGAGGCATCGTGCTTGGAAGCACGTGGCTCGCAGTCCATGCATTCAATCGGTCGAGTACCCAAAGAGCAGTGCTGGGTGGAACGTAGTTAATTGAAAAGTCCCGGTTTCTACCCGGTCGTACGGCTTCAGGTGAATTACCCGCGTTTTTAGATTCTGAGTGATCGATTCTCTGGTCCACGATAGTAGCCATGACACAAACACTCACAGCTCCAACTCTACCACGAATCTCCACGGACCCAATCCGCGTTTCGATGGAGATCCACTCATCGCATGAGCGTGACTTCACCCTGGCTCGTTGGCGCGAGCTGGAACAGCGATTTCCGGACCAAGGTCTGATGTGTTCGGCGGACTGGACGGAAATCTGGTTGCAGACCTACGGCAGTGATGTCCCCCATCGCTTCGTCCTCGCCTGGGACTGCGACGCAGACGAACTCTGTGGCGTCTGCCTGATCACAGAAGGTGTCCGTCAGACGGACGGCCCCATGTCGCTGCGCACACTGCATGTCGGCACGGCCGGTGAGCCTGAACAGGACAGCGTCTGTGTGGAATACAACCGACTGCTGGTCGACCCTGACTGCGAGCACGCTTTCAAGCAGCGTCTCGCCGAGTATCTCAGTCGTCAGCCCAACATTGATCAATGGAATCTGGACGGCTTCGAAGAATCGGATCTGTCGGGATTTCGGTCAGTCACCAATCTGGAAGTCCGGCACGAAGCCAGTCACTGGTTTGATCTGACGAAGGTCCGCGCGGACGGCAAAGAAGTGCTGTCCGGACTCCGCAGGAAAACGCGCCGACGCGTGAGACGTGCGTTGGAATCGTACGATGGCCTGAGGGTTGAATGGGCCGACTCGCTGGTACACGCCCGCGACGTCTTCGACGAATTGATCCGGCTGCACCAGCAACGCTGGCATTCGCTCGGTAAGCCGGGTTCTTATGCCAGCTCACGCTTCCGCAAGTTTCACGGGGACCTGCTTGACCGACTGACTCCAGACGGCCGCATGGTCCTGGTCCGCGTCAGTTCGAACACCGGCACGGTTGGAGCCGTGCAACTGCTGATCGATCGAGACCGAGTGCTGTTGTACCAGTGTGGCTGGGCGCCCGCGCCGGGCAAACAAAGTCCTGGTGTCGTCGTTGACTATCTCGCGATGTGTGAGTGTCTGGAACGTGGTTACGACGCCTACGACTTTCTGGCATATGAGACGCAACACAAGCGCCACCTGTCCAATATGTGTAACGATTTGGCATGGGCGCGCAAGCGTCATCCACGACTGAAATTCGCCGTGCTCGACAAGGGTCGGCAACTAAAAGGATGGCTGAGGCCATCGAAAAAGAAGTAAGGAACACTAATTCACGCTGACCCCGGCCATGCATTCGCGACAAGATCGACTGAGAGTCATTAGCGAAGATTAGCGTCAATTAGTGTTCCACCTTGATCGTTTTCGGAATCCCGGAGTGGTGAGAGTCGTGGAATGGATGTCCGTAAGTAAGCGTCATTCCATTGTGAGAGACACCTCATATGACGGACATTCAGGAAGCCCACGCGACAACTGCACTACCAGTCGCCCCCATCACGCCGTGTATTTCGACTGCGGTCCACGAGATCGACGAATCGTTCTATGCGCACATTGCCAGTGAGTACTGGGCCTGGCGCGCAGTGTTCGAACTCGATGGCGGGGCAACAGTCGGTCAGCACCCGGACTATGTGCTCACCGAGCTGAAGTTTTCGCGTGAACCGCAACACCGCCCCCCCTGCCTCATCACTTGTCACAAGAATGACAAATGTGTCGCGGCCGCAGTGGTTGTGCCTAAATCGATCGCCGGCGAGAAACGCTTTGGACCTGCCTGGGACCTTCAGGGTTATCGACTGGCCGGCAACCGTCTGATCGGTGATACCAGTTTTCAAGTACAGGCATCTCTCTTGCAGGCTGTCCGTAAACACCTGGAGGCCACACGCGCTGACTTTCTAATTGTCGAGGACATCGAATCGGAAGATCCGCTCGTGACGGTGTGTAGAGACCCTGAAGTCGCGATGGATGCGTTTCGGCCGGCACCACCACAGACCCGTCATCGAATCAACCTGCCTGAATCAGTGGATGGCTACTGGAAGAAGTTCAGCTCGAAATCCCGCAACACACTTCGCCGCAAAGTCAAGCAATTCGGTGAATGCCGCCTGGAACGAATTACCACAGCCGAGCAGTTACCAGGCTTCCTGGCTGCCGCACAGCAGGTCGCGAAGAATTCCTGGCAAAGTGACCTGCTCGGACTCCGCATCCACAACGACGACTTCGAGCTGCAGTTGTTCACAATGCTGGCGACGCAGGGATCTTTGCGAACATATCTGCTGTGGAAAGAAGACGTCCCAGTCAGTTTCTGTATCGGGACACAGCACAACGGTGTCTTCGATTATGAGGAAGTTGGTTACGACAGAGAGTTCTCGCGCAAGTCACCAGGCCTCGTGATGGTCGTCAAAATGCTGGAAGACCTGTTCGCACACGCCCCGCCGCGCGTCTTTGACTTTGGTGGCGGGGACGCGGAATACAAACGCCAGTTTGGAAACGTCAGCAGCGAGAGTGGCCATACATGGTTCCTTCGCCCCGGCGTGCGTTCGCGGCTGATCGTTGCGTATCTCAGTGGACGGCGAATTCTCGGCGCTTCACTGAGAAGCGTTCTGGCACGCACCGGTCTGATTGATCGAGTGCGACAGTGGACGCGTAAGGGGTTGCGTACTTCGCAGTCTGCCGACTGACCGGGTGAGGTGAGACATGGGCTTGATCCGACAGATTACAAAAGCAGCTATCCAGGCACTCCTGCCAGGAGAGTCTTTCGTCACGCGCGGATCCGGGCCAGGTGTGAGCCTGACGTTCGACGATGGTCCACATCCGGAACACACACCTCGCTTGCTCGATGCTTTGGCCGAAGCCCGTATCCGAGCGACCTTCTTTGTAGTCGGGGAACGTGCGCAATGTCACTTGGAGCTTGTTCGACGTATTGTCGATGAAGGTCACGAACTGGGAAATCACACCTGGTCACATAGTGAACCGCGACAGACATCACGCCGACAGTTTCTTGATGAAATTACACGGACGGATGACTTTATACAGGGTGTCACAAACCAAGCGAACTCACTGGTTCGTCCTCCGAAAGGTGAATTGAGCCTGGGAAAGCTGTACGGACTTCTCTCAATGCAGAAGACCGTCGTGTTATGGAACCGTGACACAAAGGACTACAGGATGAAACTGGCGGCAGACATTCGTGCCTGGTGTGCGTGCTATTCGCCGAACGCGGGAGACATCGTGCTGATGCATGATGATCGTCCTTTTGCAGTCACCGCGGTTGAGGCGTTCTGCATCTTCACTCAATTCGATCATTCCTCGTTTCGCACGGTGTCCGAATTGACCGGGAAACAACCGACGCTCGTCTGATTCCTGAACAATTCGGGCGGACTTTCACTGACAACGGGTTAGAGCCCTATCTCGGAGCGCAGCAATCCATGCTCTGGTATTTCCTTTTATTCGTAGCCGCAGTGTTGATCGCAGAAACGGCGGTCATCGCATGGATCGTACGTAAGAAGAATCTGCATCTGTGGCTGCCGGCGCATCTGTTTGGTGCAGAGGACAGCCCGCGACTGAACACGCCAGAAGTACATCGAAATCTCGCCCGTGTCGGATCGAGCGAGCGGGCAACGTGCGTCGCGGGCCACGATACGCCGTGGGAACGACTTCAGCACGGTGAGCCGCTGCATGTGTTTATCGCCGTGTGCGATCACTTCGAGCCTGATAACGGCGGACCACCACGACATGTCGCGGATGCCCGCATGCAGAGATGGTGTCGCGAGTACCCTGAGTTGTTCAGTAGTTTCGAAGACTCCGACGGACGCCATCCGCAGCATTCATTCTTCTATCCTCAGGACGAATACTTCGTGCCGGAGTACCTCGACGATCTGCGCGGACTGTGTGAGGCTGGCTTCGGAGATGTCGAAATACACCTGCACCATAATGGTGATTCCGGCGAGCGACTTAGAGACAAACTCGAAGCCTTTCGGGAAACGCTGTTCCACCGACACGGACTTCTGCGGCGCGATCCGTCGACTGGCGAGATTGTGTACGGTTTCATTCACGGTAACTGGGCATTGTGTAACTCACGTCCGGATGGCCGGTGGTGCGGAGTCAACGACGAGCTGACAATCCTTCGTGAAACCGGGTGTTACGCAGATTTCACCCTGCCCTCGGCGCCAGAAGCCACTCAAACCCGGATCATCAACAGCATCTATTATGCCGGCAGCAACAACCGGGAACCGAAACTCCATGACAGTGGGACTCGGGCGACTCTGGGTGTCTCTCCGCCCGTGAAACACCTGCTGATGGTTCAGGGACCTCTCACGCTGGACTGGCAGAATCGCACGCGTGGAATCATGCCGAGGATTGAGAACGGTGACCTGCTGTGTCGGCGACCTCCGACATGGCAGCGAATGACTCAATGGCTGCGATGTGGAGTGCACGTGGCCGGTCGTCCGGACTGGTGCTTCGTCAAGCTGCATACACACGGCTGCAAGGACGGAAACATTGACACATTGCTGGGTGAGCAGACACAGCGGTTCCACAAAGCTCTGGCGGCGCAGTCAGCCGAGCGATCCAACTTCCATTACCACTATGTGACCGCCCTGGAGATGGCCCAGTTGATTCATCAGGCTGAATCGGGTGTCTTGCAGCCGGATGCGTCCGGCGTTGAATCTGTTTCCACTGGTGGGAGGAGCTGAATCGTGTCGACCGCAATTCGTGATCCATGGACGCCCACCAGTGGCTACCGACCGGGTCAGCTTCCCAATCAGGAACGCCTGCGCCGGCGCTTCACCCGCTGGACGTTGGGTATGTCCGTATTGAACGTCACGTTGTCGGTAGGACTGGTGTTTCTGCTGACCGAACTCTCCGAGGACTGGTGGTTTTCCGGTGCATTGATTTACATCCCGCAGACACCGCTGTTAATCCCGTCAATCTGCCTGATGTTCTGCTCGCTGGTCTGGCACATGCGGTCGATGCTGCTGAACGTGACGTCATTCGGACTGATTCTGTTCTGTCTGTGTGGCGTCCGTTTTTCGATGAAACCGCTCAACGAGGTAGTCGATTCTCCACAGAACGTGACAGTCGTGACGTGCAACGTGCAGGACTTTCAGCCGAACTTTGGAAAAGTTCTGCGCGAGATTGCACGTGTCAAACCAGACATTATCGCTCTGCAGGAGGCATTCAGGCCGCCGCAGCTCCTGTTCGACTCACTGGAAGGCTGGCACTGGCATCACGACCACGAATTCTGGGTGGGGTCTCGTTGGCCGTTGCGCGCTGTCGGCATGAACTACACCAGACCCTACGATCGGCCGACCGTCCTGAAAGTAGAAATCGATGCGCCATCCGGGCCACTCCTGCTGAGCAGCGTGCACCTGATGACGGCACGCCGGGGTCTGACCGATTTGAGTGTCGGTTCAATGCTCAGCGGTAAGGGGCCGGCGTCAGTCGACAACCATTCTTTCCTGCGCTTCGAGGAGGCTGCGCAAAGCCGTGAGTTTGTTGCCAGCAGCGATGCATCATTGCCGCACATCGTCGTCGGCGACTTTAACATGCCGACAACGAGCAATATCTTTCGTGAAAACTTCGGCGATCTGACGAACGCATTCGACGAGGCCGGAATTGGGTTCGGGTACACAGCGCCGTGTCGGCCCGTTCGATTCTGGTTGCCCCGTGTTCCATGGCTCAGGATTGATCACATCCTGTCGAGTCACCATTGGGAAGCTGTGCGATGCAAAACCGGCGAGTTCAACGGTTCTAACCACCGGCTTGTGTCAGCCGTGCTGAAACTGCGTCCGCAAAACAGCTCGCCCCCATAGCCTGATTTGACAGCGAGACTTCACAGGGTGTGTCAGAGGTGAAAGTAATCACGTGGACTGGCGCACGGTGACCAGCCAGCGCAGGAGGTCGTTGACGAACAGCTCTCGATCCGCCTCAAACTCCAGGGTGTGACTGGCGCCTGGATACTCGACGAGTGCTCGTTCCTGAGTGGCCAGACTGTCGAACCAGTTGACGACCGCCGCGTTGTCGATGATCTGATCGCGGCCGGCCAGCATCAGCAGACTCGGACAACGAATCTCCGAAGCGGCTTCCCGTGCGATTCGGTCCAACTGGCGATTCGCCAGCAGGAACGAAACAGTGACGTCCGAAAGAGCCAGCTTGTCGTCGCGGATGAACTGTTGCCATTCCGGTTGGCTTGTGAAGAGCTGCGGGTCGTCCAGCGGTATGGGAATGCGGCGCTCCATCTGTTCTGTTGCACGCGCCGCGGAGAGGCGGGCGTTGTCCCACCAGGTTGCTTCAAACTGGCTGTAGATACCCGGATACAGCAGTGCCAGGCCATCGATCAGTTCCGGCCGACGGGCTGCCGCGATGGAAGCCAGCTTGCCGCCCCAGCTCAGCCCGAGGATGACAACCGGGACCGTCGGAGCGACCTCGTTGCGCCGCTCTCGGACTTCCGCAAGAAACTGCAACACGTCGTTGATCAACCGATCCTCGTGTCGCGCATGTCCCCGCTGGGCTTCATTCAGACCCGAGCCACGTCGATCGACGAACAGGACTTCGTATCCGGCATCACACAGTCGGCCGCTGGAATACTCGTACCAGCCAGAATGGCTCTGGATGCCGTGAAGGGCGACCAGGTACCCGAGCGGCCGGTCTGCAGGCTGCCAGTGTCGAAAGTGGTGCTGGTATCCGTCTGACGTAACGAATTGCTCGATGCTCGGTGCGGTCACGGTGGATTGATCACTCAAGGAAAGGTGAGTTGCTCAGGTTCATTCGGTCATGGATTCGAGGACGCGAGCGAATGCCCCATAGGCTCCGACGCTGAACAGAACGAATCGCACAAGTCGGGGTCGCTGGTGTTCGACGAGGACATCACGGACGACGCCCAGAGCGGTCTCGGCGGCCATGTCGATCGGGTACCCGTACACTCCGGTACTGATCGCCGGGAAGGCAATGCTGTCGCAATTGTGTTCACGTGCCAGTGCCAGACACGTGCGGTATGCCGCTGCGAGCTGCTCAGGTTCGCTTTTGCCTCCGCCAGCCCAGATCGGCCCCACGGCGTGAAACACATACTTCGCGTCGAGGCGGCCGGCCGTTGTTGCGACGGCACTGCCCGTAGGACATCCGTCCGGATAAAGCGCTTTGGTCTCATCCATCAGTGTCGGTCCCGACGCAGCGTGAATCGCCCCGTCGACGCCACCACCGCCCGCGAGTGCCGAGTTCGCTGCATTCACGATCGCGTCAACCTGCTCGCGGGTGATGTCACCCTGCACGAGCTGGATGCGGCAGTTTCCGAATTCAACCAGCATGACTGAGGAGCCTCTGTGTAAAAACGATTGCGCTGCGTCGTCGTCGCAAGCGTGTGCTGTAGCAGATTTACTGCGTGGGGCGTATCCTGAATCCGGCGTCGCAGTGAACGCAAAACCGTATCGGAGATCGCCGTGAACGCGGAAGAGCTAAAGCAGCGTTTCGAACCTCAGACAGGCGAGTCGTTCGAGTATGAACGGCAGCTCTGGCAGGCACGCTTCAGCCCCTGCGGAAAGTTCCTGGTCGGTGCCGGTTACGACGCGACAGTGCAACGCTGGAGTGTCAAGGGCGACACATATACTCCATTGCCGGAAATCACCGGGCATGACGGCTGGGTTCAGTGCCTTGGGTTCACCGGGCATGACGATCGGCTGATCTCGGCCGACTCGTGGGGCCGGGTCAGTTGCTGGACGTACTCAAAAACTGAGCCACAGGAACCACATTGGACGGTCCCTGATGCACTGGCTGGATGGGTTCGCGCGCTGGATGTCTCGCCGGACGGCAAACTGGTCGCGATCGGCGGAAACGGGTCAGTCCTCCGCATCCTGTCGACCTCCGATGGAAAAGTTGTGCGTGAGGTGGCCGATCTTCCGGACACTGTGTTCAGCCTGCAGTTCCATCCGTCCGGCAAGACGCTGGTTTCCGGAGACCTGAAAGGGAACCTTCGCGAATGGGAGGTTGCCAGCGGCGAACCAGGTCGCGTGGTCGAAGTTGAGGGGCTGTATCAACTGAGCCGCATTCAGGAATGCGGAGGCGTTCGGCATATCGCGTTCGACGCCGATGGCAGCCACCTGGTCGCTGGCGGGCAGAAGACGCCGGGTGGCGGGTTTGCCACCGGAAGTCCAACCGTTGTCGTCTTTGACTGGCAGACCGGTGAGCGACTGCACGAATTGGTCGCTGGCGATACTCAGGAAGGATTTATCTACGACGCGTGGTTCCATCCGGAAGGCTTTGTGGCCGGACTGGCCAGTGCGTTTCCGGGCAAGGGCAAGCTGTTCTTCTGGCAGCCTGGCGAGGACAAGCCATTCTTCGTGGGTGCGAAACTGACAAACGGACGCAGCCTCAGTCTGCATCCCGATGGTCGCCGACTCGCCTTTACCGTTTCCAGTTCTCCGAATGGAAACGGCCGGTCCCTCAAGGATGGCGCGTACCTGGGCGGCAAGGCGCGCGTTCAGATTCTGAGATTCCCGGAAGTCGAAGACGCCGCGTCCACTGAGACCGGCTCATGAAGATCACGGACGTTCGCGCATGCCAGCCGGCTACTCCCGACTCGCCAGCGGACTGGCGTACTTCACTGGGTCAGATTCTTGTCGCCATCGACACCGATGCCGGGCTGACCGCTTACGGTATTGGCGGAGGCGGGTTCGCGGGCATTCACATCGTCCGTACCGTGCTCCGCGATTTGCTCGTGGGATGCGACCCGAGCGACGTTGAATCACTGACACGCGAGATGCTGGAGCAGACGCTGGCTTACGGTCAGAAAGGGGTCGTCGTGATGGCGGTTTCGGGTGTCGACCTCGCCTTGTGGGATTTGCGTGGACGCAGCGAGGGCGCATCAATCACTGATCTGCTGGGAGGCGCGAAAGCCGCAAGTTTGCCGACGTACATCACGGTGTGGGACAACGACGCCCTGCCCGAAGCGATGCAGGCCGGCTATCAGGGATTCAAGCTGCATCTAGGTGCTCCGGGAGAAACGAACACCAGCACGTCTGCATTCGCTGATCGCACCGCCGCCCAGATTCACCAGGCTCGCGAGATCATCGGACCGGATCGAGAACTGATGGTTGATGCCTGGATGAAGTGGGATCTCGCAACTTCGAAGGCCGTGCTGGATCGGGTTGCCGGTTGCGGACTCAGTTGGCTCGAAGAACCACTGCCGGTCACTGACGAGGCGGGCTATGCCGTACTCGCTGTCGAGTCGCTTGTCCCGATCGCAGGTGGCGAGCACGAGTTTACCGCGGCCAGTTTTCAGCGGCTGATTGACCGGCGTTTGCATACGGTCCTGCAGCCGGACGTCTGCTGGTGCGGTGGACTGACTGAGTTGATCCGCATCTACGAAATGGGGAACGCCGCGAACATCCGCGTCTGTCCTCACCGCGGCTCAGAGATGTGGTCATTGCCTGCCATTGCTGCTCTCGATCCGCATCCGCTTGCGGAATCAGGCCGACCGTGGATGACATGGGTGAAAGGTCAGCCACCCATCGAGAACGGACAGATCAAAGTGCCGACCGGTCCTGGCTTCGGAATCGAGATCGACGAAGCCTCGCTGCCGACGATGCCAACGCCTGCATACGACCAATGGCGGTAGTGCCGTGTCAGTCGTGTTTCGGGGGTAGCCGAAGTCGCCAGACTTTGGCCGGACTCGGGGAAACCAAACTCTGGCGAGTTCGGCTACCCTTTGCCTGCGTCGGCCGAGTCCAGCTCTTCCAAGCGTTCCATCCAGCTTTGTACCTGTAGTGCGTCGTGATACGTCGCTCCGACTGGTACTGGCTGCCGACCGCGAACGACTCCACAGAAGCAACGCAGCTCCTCGGCCATCATGCCAGTGGGGCCGGTTGCATCCGTGCGGATTTCCAGGGCCATCGGCCACGACGCATGTTGTTCGTCCCAGACTTCAATCGGCCGCGGATTCGGAATCATGCGAGCCGCCCAGCCGTCGCCAAAGACCTCGGTGCGGTCGATCCCGCGGGGCGGCATTCCTGCTGGTGTCAGATACGACGCCGCGAAGGATGCCACCGGACCGTTGCCCCATTTGAGCTGTGCCAGCGCGAGGTCCACGGCTCCGGATTTCGTGCGGTGAAACTGTGCACTGAACTGCGTCGGTTCGGCGCGATCGACCAGGGCCTGAGCCATGTAAAGATCGTGAACCATCGCGGCGTGCAAGGGATTCTCGCCAGCGAAGTCCTGCACAATACTCGCCGGTCGATGACGCACTGAGTTGATGTACGAAATCGGGCCTCGCTGACGAGCCTCGTCCTGCATCGCCCGGAACTCGCTGTTGAACAGCACGATGTGTCCGATCATGAGGTTACTCGAATCGGCACGTACGAGTGGTTCGAGACTGCGAGCGTCCGCGAGGCTCTCTGAGACGGGTTTCTCCAGCAGCACACTTTTCCCCGCGTTCAGGAGAGCACGCGCAACGGCAACGTGCGACGCAGTCGTGCAGGCGACGACCCATGCTTCGGCATCGCACTCTTCGATCGCCTGGTCCAGATTCGTCCAGCCCGGAACTCCCGGCAGTTCCGACGCGATCGCCTGCAGGCTCGCGTCACGTCGGGCGACGACACCCACGAGTTCCGCCTCGGCCAGTCCGGCCAGAGTCAACGAGTGCAATCGCCCGAATCGCCCCAGGCCTACGACGGCAATCTTCACTGGAGCGGAGTTCTTCATAATTATGCCTTGTTTCCGCGGATGACGGTCGCAGCCAAAGTTGCTGGCCCTGTGTGAACCTCGGCCTGGGCCGCGTTACGAAGTCATTGTGGCTCGCGGCCTCTCGATGGTTCCACCTTCCGGCCCGTGCGCGGCGGACGGGCCAGTCAATCGGCCGACCGCTTTGTCCGCTGTGGCCAGACACCATGTTCGGAAGGCGAGGTAGATTAGCCCATAAAACAATGCGTTACCGATAACGGCCGGCCATAGCGTGTCACTCAGATTGTCCAGTTCATTGAACTCGTTGAAGGGGATGATTGTCGCTGGCGAAAGCTGGAGGAGCCAGATTGCGTCCCGTTCGTTCAAGACGTTGGTGATGAAGAATGGCGCCAGGATTACAAACGGCATGATGCACCATGCGACGAGAACCAGCACGGCCGAGAAGATCGCCTTCGCATGACTGCGTATCCGTAAGCCAAGCGTCACAGACATCCAGGCAATCATCGGCAGGTAAACCAGGGCCGTCAGCAGGTGGCAACTTACATAGATGGACGCCTGGAAATCTCCCAGCCGGCTGTAACCGCGGTGGTTGGATCCGCTGACATCCAGTCGCCAGATGGTTTCGAAAAAGAGCAGCGTGACAAACAGAAGAAAAAGAATACGTATCAACTGAGTGACCGAAGTCATCTTCTGACTCAGCACGCTGCGGGTGGACATCGGAGTGGTCATCAGGATGTCGAACGTCTGTTGTGATCGTTCCAGCGAGAACAAACTTGCGGCTTTTACGGCGACGATCAGCGCAGACAGAACCCACCAGCCGAAATGCAACATGGCGAAATAGTCCATGACTCTCCATGAGTAATACCCCGGACTGGCCGCAGCTTCCGCAAGAATGGCACAGCAAAGCAGAACCAGTGGTATCTCCAGCAGCGCGAACAGGTAGAGCTGATAACGCGTGCTGCCCGAAACACTCTTCGTCGTTTCACGCCACTGAATGGGTTGGTCGTCCGGAAGGCCTGATGTGTCACTGAGCAATCGCCGGGAAATGAATGCAGGCAACTGACGACGCAAATACTGATCAGTCGCGCGGAATCCGCGCATAAGAAGGTTGTTCTTCGCCACAAATGCTCTCGGGATCAGAGCGAAACGAGCCGCTACGATGCATGCAATTCCCGAGGCGACCAATGGGATACTGGTCAGCAGGCAGGTCCAGAATCCGTACCTCTCTGCCTCTTCGAAGAACAGATACGGGCCCATCATTAGCCATTCGATGCGACCGGATGACCCGAAAACTCGCCAGCGCGGGAAATCAACTATGCGCATCTCTTCCAGAAACGGAGGCCCCGCGATGACCACAAATCCGACAATCAGTGTCGTGAAGAACGCGGGCACAGTCGCGCGACACCATGTCGAACACAACACGGCAATCGCGCAGCATTGAAAGGCCGTGATCGACAACGTCCACACGGCGCTGGCCAGCATCGGAAGGCTGACGCCACCCAGCGAGTATGCCAGGGCAAATCCGGGAAGGGCTGCAAAGAAGAGGTAGCACATCGGCACCAGCCGGCCGAGCATCTTTTCCAGCACGATGGTGCCGGGACTCAGCCGAGTCAGCAGGAGCAGACCCAGCGAGTCGCGTTCTTTCTCTGACGTGATCAGACCGCAGGCCATCAATGGTACAAAGAGATAGATGCCCATGAACTGGCACATTACGAGCCCCCAGAAGAGGTCTCGGCCCATGCCCAGAATCGCCACCGGGTTGTAGCGGTAGGCGTACCAGGCCTGCTCGGCAAAGAAGAGGCCCGCGCCGACAAACAAAGCCGCCAGATAGAACGCACGGATGAAATATGTCCGCTTGCGTGCGGACTGCTCGATCATCTCTTTCGTGAGCAACGGCAGCCCGTAGCGTGCATAGTCGCTAATGGCACCGCGAACGAAGCGGAAGGCCTGCGATACGATCGATGCTATTGGGCTCTCACGCGTTCCGTCGGACATGAGCTTCAAGCCCCGTTCGTCAGTTCGAGGACCTGCCAGAGGCTTGGGTCACTCGCAAACGGGAAGGCGGTATCGACAGTCATCGGCCAGTTGCCCAGTTCGGAGTCTCGCAGCAACCAGTAGAAACCGAGTTGCGACGACTCATCAGGATCGAAGCCGTGCAGACATTCACTCGGCAGCCACGCTTCGATCAGATAGCCGTGCTTGCTACGTTCTGAGTAGATACGGAATGCATCGGGCCCTGACTTCGGAGCATCGTCCGACGCGCGCGCGATTGGGAGTTGCCGCACGACAGGATCGAGCCCGTCGTCGCCAGCTCCGTTGGGCAGCAGACAGAAATGATGGCAATACCGTGAGGCTCGGTGAATGTTCTGCGTGCCGCGTGTCTGCAGCCAGATCTGAAATCCGTCGGTCTGGTCAGGTCGATCGATGTTTGAAACGGCCGGATGCTCTTTGCCCGTGACTTCAATCGCGAACCCAATGCCGCGGTCATTCCATGTGGCAGCGACCGTCACTGGTGAGTCGGTCTGATCCGCGTCCAGTTGTGGTGTCAGCAGGCGGCAATCGTCGGTCAGCTTCAGCAATCGCTTGCCTCTGCGCGGAACAGCGTCAATGCGCGGCGCCGCTACGGCGAAGCGAAATGTGAATGCTGCAGGAATCACAGTGCTCATCAGTCGGTCCATGCGTCAATCGAGGAGAGCTGGTCACCTCTTCGAGAATCCTAAGACCCGCCCGTCCCCAGACTGGAATCGTCCTCGTAGTATCTCACGAGGGCCTGGTTGTCGAGCCGGTTGATTTCGACGTCGACCGCGCCGATGTCCGGTGGCAGATGGAACAGACCCTGCAATGTGTTGTCGGTGAGAAACCGCAAATCTTTCGCAACACTTTCCGAGACCCGACCGGGCGGCTCGAATTCAGACAGCCGAGCCAGTCCGAAGCCCCAGTCCCCGAAGGACGGTACCGAGGCGTGATACGGCCGTACGTGAAAACCGGACGCTTCCATCGTTCGAATGATGCACCAGTAGGATCGACGGGCCAGCAGCGGAGTCGTGCACTGGATTCCGATGGCGACGTCCGGGGCAAGGCGTGCTCGGAGCTGGCGGTAAAACCGGGTCGTATAGAGTTTGCCCAGCGAATACGTATTCGGGTCTGGGAAGTCGATCAGCACGACGTCGTACAGTCGATCGGCTGACTCGAGCCAGATCATTGCGTCGGCGTTGACGACCTCGACGCGTGGATCGTCGAACGCGTTGCCATTCAGCTCGGCCAGCAACGGAAACTCGGTCGACAGACGCGTCATGTTCGGGTCGATGTCGACGAGTGTCACACGTTCGACGTCCGCGTATCGCAGCACTTCCCGCAGCCCCAGCCCGTCACCGCCACCGAGAATCAGGATGTTGTCGTGTCGTGTTGCCGTGGCCATTGCCGGGTGTACGAGGGCTTCGTGATATCGGTATTCATCCATCGAGTTGAATTGCAGGTTACCGTTGAGATGCAACTGGAACCCGCGCCGGTTTCGCGTAATCACCATGCGCTGATACGGAGTCGTCTTGCTGTAGACGATTGGACTGGCAAACAAATGAGATTCGGCCAGTGTCGTCAGCGAATCCGCTTTGATGATGCCGATGCTCAGAATGCCAATCACCAGGCAGGCTCGTCCGCGGAGTGCATTGACTCTGCCCGAGAGAAGTGGCCGCAACAGGGACGTCCCCCACAGTCCAACCAGCGCGTTCATCACGCCAAATACAAGCGACGTTCTGACGAGACCCAGTGTCGGAACAAGGAAGATGGGAAACAGCAGTGACGCGACCAGAGCGCCCAGATAGTCGAACGCCAGAACGCGCGACACCAGAGCTTCGAAGTCGAGTTGCTCTTTCATGAGTCGCATCAGCAGCGGCAGCTCGAGACCGACGAGGACTCCGATTCCGAAAACAATGCCATACAGCACCGGCTGGAACCACGAGAGCCGTGCAAAGCTCAGGAACAGCAGCGGAGCACTGGCGCCACCAAGAAGTGCGACACCGAGTTCCACTTCGATAAAGACGCGTGCCAGGTTGCTGCGGACGAACGACGAGAGCCACGCACCGACGCCCAGAGCCGACAAATAGACGCCGATGATCAGTGAGAACTGCGTGACCGAATCGCCCAGCACGTAGCTTGCCAGCGTTCCCGCCAGCAGTTCATACACCAGCCCGCATGTGGAGATGATCAGGACGTTCAGATACAGCAGTGAGAGGGGAGCCTGATTCAGCTTCGCGCGGCTGTCGTCTGACTGCGATTCGAGCGGCGCCGGCGCAGCGGCGACATCGGGATCGGCTTCGAATTCCAGGGAGCGGACACCATCGGACGGTGTCTCCGGCAAGTCGGCATCAGCCATGGATGGCAGCAGCAATAATGATCGAAATGCCGATGACGATGGAGCCCACCATGATGCCCAGTGCCGTGTTCTGATCTTCTTCGATTTCCTTCCAGAACGGCAGCGGCATCAGTTTACTCATCAGCACGATGGCCAGAGCGAGCACGACCAGGCCGATCAGTGAGAAGACGAGAGCGGCGATTGCCTGCGGCGCTACGCCACCCATGTCAGGTCCGCCCTGAGCCAGCAACGTGAACAGGTTGTTCATTCAAAGCACTCCTGGGATGTGAGTTTTCAGTTCTCGAACTGGAGAGATGCAATTTCCGAATGTGCAACTTACTTGCCGAATCCACCGCCGCCACCGCCACCGAGGTAAAAGAATCCACCACCACTGCGACCGCCACTGCCACTGCTGCTGAAGCTGTCAGCAATTCCCAGGTTGGGAGCTTTCCAGTCCAGCGCAAATGCCGTGCCCAGTCCGATGCACAGGAAGATTCCGACAGCAATGTAAAACTTTTTAAACATGGTTCCCTCACGTGGCGACGTTGCGAGTCGGGTCAGTCATCCGTCGAATAGGGTGAAAAATCGCTGTCCGACCAGCGACTGACGTTGAAGGTGGTATTCACGATCATTGCGGTGATTGGAATGATTGAGGCAAAGAACAGTGCCCAGACCAGAAGCCAGCCATCGGCACTGGCAAACATTGTTGCTGCCCCCAGATAGATGATGAACAACGCGGCGGCAAACACCAGCCAGTGTCCGTAAACGCCTCTGTCACAGGGAAACGGCTGGTTCGGGGCGACGCCGAACGATCGCGGAAGCTCTTCAACCCCGAAAGCTTCTTCCACAGTCGCATGCGGCAGATAGGTGCCCAGCGACATATTCAGTTCGCCGAGGTTGGGTCTGCCTGACTCGGCATCTTCGGCGGGGGGCACGAGAGATCGCTCAACGGACAACATGTACGGCGGGCAGATCATATCTCTGGTTGTGACTTCTTCACCGACTTCAACCTTCCAGTAGAACTCGCCCAACACATACTCGACCTGCGCGATTGCGCGTTCGAACAGTTTGAATTCGTGACCGTTCCAGGCAGCCGTGGACTTGAAGTCATGCACGTCACCGGGCGACAGCGGCTCGACGAAGCTCCAATGGTCTTTGCTGTTCACCAGCCAGCGAAAACCAACATTGGGCTCATACAGCAAATACTCCGTCCAGTAGTACTTTCGGTCGTATGTGACGGACCGTTGCATGAAGCCGATGATCGTGTATTTGACGTCGAATAAGGTGCCCGTTGCGCCCAGCTCGATGAGTGGATCCACTTTGGTTGTCAGAGTCGTTAGGTATTCGAGGTTCCCGTGGTCCACATCCAACAGGGCGCTGCAGTACGGACACGAAACCCGCATGGCTTCGTCGGGCGCCCGCAGCTCAAGCGCCCCGGCACACTGCGGGCAACTGAGCTGCTTGGCCGTGATTTGTTTCGCTTCCTTCTCGGCAGCTTTCAGACCGGCCATGCCCAGTTCGTCGAGTGACGCCTGCCAGCCGAGGTATCCGGTCGGGCTGTCGCCGTAATCGAGCGACACGAACTGACCGTCCGGCCCATAGAGATCCGCGAACGGGTGTTCGGCACCAGGTTGCACGTCGTAGGGAATCTCACCTTCGGCACCGCCCAGTTTTGCGACACCGACTTCTGCCACGGTGAAATCGTCCTCGCCAATGCGAACCGTGCCTCCGGCATTCAGGCTTTCGATCGGCGGCACCCAGGCTCCGTCTTTGACCTTCTTACGAAAGGTCATGTAGAAGCGGCCCTGCGCCTCGGCCAGCCAGCCCCACTTGCCGTTGGGGAACTGAGCGTACCACTCATCCCACACACCGCCCGCGGAATGTTCGTACTGGACACGGCCGACAATGCGGAACGGCTTGCCGCGGAACTTGCCTTTCGCGTCGATCTTCAGCGGTGATTGCGTATCGACCAGGTCAGCAACCTTGCCGTGGTCTTCCAGCTCCTTGTCGCCGCGTGCCACGACGCTGGTACAGAACGGGCAGATGGTGACCAGTGAGGTGCGGGACTTGAACTCGACGGGAGCGGCACACGCCGGACAGGGAGCCTGCAGTCGCGCCATCAATTGCTCCTTGTCTTCGTACTGCTGGATGGTCAATTCCCGACGGTGACTCGGGTCACTGAGGCGACCAGAATCGCACGGAATGGATTGTGCCGCAAGTGGTTCAATTCGTCGAGTATAACGGTGACGTATATCGACAGGCGGCGAATGCACGTCAAGTGGGCATGTGCCTTCACCAGGGCACGCGTAGATGTCTGAGTCTCGTTTCGATACTTTGAAGGCTTCGGTCATACGGTTTCAGAGAATCACGCATGCTCCAGTTTTCTTCACATCGCCTGCTGTGCGGGCTTGCTCTATTGCTGTGCCTGTCGTCTGGGGAAATCGCTTCCGCGGACGAATCGGCAGCAATCGACTTCGAGAACGACATCATTCCGATTCTGACGGCGGGTGGATGCAACTCCGGGCCGTGTCATGGCAAGTCGCGCGGCCAGGGCGGTTTCAAGCTTTCCCTGTTCGGCTTTGATCCAGACTTCGATCACGGAGCACTGTCCCGTGAAGGCCGCGGGCGACGCGTGTTCCTTCTCTCACCGGAACGGAGTCTGTTGCTATTGAAGCCAAGCGGTCGAGTCCCTCACGGGGGCGGACTGCGTCTGCCTGCCGATGGTCCGGATTACCAGCTCCTCAAACGCTGGGTCGAGACTGGCATGGCCCGCCGAGCACCCGACGCTCCAAAACTTGAACGCGTGACCGTCGATCCGCCTGAAAAACTCATGGGACTCAACCAGCAGCAGCAATTGACTGTCACTGCACATTACTCGGACGGTTCCACTCGCGATGTCACCTCGCTGGCGGCGTATCGGTCGAATGAGGACGGGATCGCCAGCGCAGACGATTCCGGGCTCGTCACGACGACAAAGATCACGGGCGAGGCCGCCATCATGGCGCGCTATGTCGGCATGATCGGAGTCTCGATCATTTCCGTGCCGCTGCCTGGCGATGTGTCGGCGTCGCTGTACGAGCAGCTCCCACGCAGCAACTTCATCGATGACCTGGTGTGGAAGAAACTGCAGCGGCTGGGACTGACACCATCCGACCCGGCGTCCGGCGAGACGTTTCTGCGCCGCGTGACGCCAGACATCATTGGCCGCGTGCCGACCGCGGACGAAGTGCGGGCGTTTATTGCGGATGAGTCTGCGGACAAGCGGGCGAAGCTCATCGATCGCCTGCTGGAGCATCCCGAATACGCTGATCACTGGGCCAACAAATGGGCGGACCTGGTGCGACCGAATCCGTACCGCGCGGGCATTAAGGCGGTGTTGAATTACGACAACTGGATTCGAACAGCCTTCAGAGAAAACCGACCGTACAACCAGTTCGCATATGAGCAGCTTACGGCGACTGGCAGCACATTCCGCAACGGCGCTGTCGTGATGTTCCGCGACCGCCGCTCGCCGGATGAGCTGACAACAATGACCACCCAGCTCTTCCTGGGCATTCGACTCGAATGCGCGAAGTGTCACCAGCACCCCAACGAAGCCTGGAGTCAGAATCACTTTTACAGCTTCGCCGCCTATTTTGACGGAATTGGCCGCAAGGGACGTGGTGTCTCGCCGCCGATCTCCGGGTCCGAGGAATACGTCTTTGCCAGCAAGCGGAAGGGTGTCAAACATCCATTGACGGGCGCCGTCATGGCGGCTTCTCCATTATTTGGTGAAGCTCCGGTTTCTGAGGCCGTCGACGATCCGCGGACTGTCCTGGCCGACTGGATCACGTCTGACGAGAACCCGTTTTTCCGACAGGTCATGGCCAACCGGGTCTGGCGGGACATGATGGGACGAGGCCTGGTTGAGCCCGTTGATGATTTGCGAGCTTCCAATCCGCCCAGCAATCCGGAATTGCTGGAAGCCCTGGCCGTGGACTTCCGCGATCACGGCTACGATCTGAAGCACTTGATTCGCCGCATCGCCAGCTCGTACGTCTACGGACTCAGTTCACTCCCGAGTGATCGCAACAAGTCGGACACTCACAACTACTCGCGTTTCTACCGGGAACGAATGCGAGCCGAAGTGCTGCTCGATTCCGTGTCGCAGATCACGGGCGTCCCGGAAACATTTGCGGCCATGCCGCCGGGATCGACTTCGCGGCAGCTATGGTCGCACCGAATCAGCTCTCTGTTCCTGGATGCCTTCGGCCGACCGGACCCGAACCAGGATCCCCCCTGCGAGCGCACACCTGACACGACGATCGTGCAGGCCCTGCATCTGATGAACTCGCAGAGCGTGTACAACAAAGTGACCAGCGATGCCGGTGTTGCCGCAGCCCTGGGGACGGGCGAGCTGTCCAATGAGGACGTCATCGACGACCTCTATCTGTCCATTTACTCCCGTTTTCCGACTGACGATGAAAAGTCTGCCACTGTGCGTTTTCTTGCCGAAAACACAGACGCCCGGCGCCAAGCCGTCCAGGACCTGATGTGGGCCATGCTGAACACGCCCGAGTTCATCTTCAAGCACTGATCACACGGTCGTAAAGGAGGTGACGGGGCTTGTTCGGGTTGGCAACCGTCGATCGATGACGAACCCCCAATCCCCAGGCGAAGCAGGTGAAAACAGTTGAAGTGCTGATTTTAGGTGTCTACCGTGCAGTGTCGGAAACGCTCCATATCCTGTGCTGCTCCTAAACTGCCCCACAGGAGGTTTCGACAGTGAAAAAGCTCTTTCTTGTGCTTGTCCTATCATTTCCGGTTGTACTTTTCGGTTGTGGCGAAGCGTCTCCCGACGAAACCGCAATCGACGATCCGCAGGCCGTGCCTGGTCCCGACGGCGGAGAACCAGTCCTGTCTGAAGAGGGACCATGACGGCGCAGCCGTTATTCATTTCTTATTAGCCGGGAACTCTGGCATGAACAGGCATCGTCTATCGAAGCGAGGCAGTGGATTTACGCTGATTGAATTGCTGGTAGTGATTGCCATCATCGCAATTCTCATCGCACTGCTGCTGCCGGCCGTCCAGCAGGCTCGGGAGGCCGCGCGGCGCAGTCAATGCCGGAACAACCTGAAACAGCTTGGGTTGGCTATGCACAACTATCACGACGTGAATCTCAGCCTTCCGATTGGCGCTTACGCAGGATGGGGACAATCCTGGACCTGGGCCGTTCTACCGTATGTCGAGCAGGCGCCGTTGTTCGCAAGGATGCCCACACCTGTCAACGACAATGGGTTTTGGGGTGGCACTGATCAGCGCAGCCTCGATCTGATTGCGCTTGCGCGAACCGCAGTCCCCGTCTTCCTGTGCCCGTCGATGCCGGAGGGGCCAAAGGAGAACAAGAATATCAATGGACCGGCAGGACGAGCGATGTCGACGTATCTGGCGAACGCCGGGGGAGATGCCCGCAATGACAATCTCGGAGCGAACGGAATGGACAGGTCGAACGGCCTGTTTCATGCAGTGGCCATGACCACGGCTCCAGTCGGCAGAACCTTCAAGTTCCGAGACGCTATCGATGGACTTTCCAACACCGTTCTCATTGGAGAAGCCGAATACAATCTGAGTTCAACCAGAGGTTGCAACATTTGCGATCGGTATCTTTTCTATCACATGAACTTCGACAGTGGGAACGGGGGAGACTTCTCAGAGGTTCTCGGCTCGACCTATTACCGAATCAACACAAAAGCGAAAAACAACTCGGAGCGAGAATGCGCATTCGGGGGCATTCACACCGGCGGAACACATATCCTGTTTGGTGACGGCAAAGTGAAGTTCATGTCAGAGAGTATTGATCTGGTCAACGTCTGGAGACCTCTCGGATCACGGGCCGGCGGCGAAGTCCCCGGTTCGTTCTGACGTCGCGTTGGTGAATGCTGAAGACGGAGATGTGACGTGCTGGAATCGTATGTACACATCCATTCGAGGGATTCGCCTTTCAGGCGTCACATCCCACAGCGTCAACACATTCCGACTTCTCGTCAGTGCGTAGCTGAGGATTTCACCGGGATTGGGAATTGGACCACTGAATTCCTGATATCATCAGCGCAGTCTTCCCGGATCCTTCCCACCGGTGGATAATGGAGCGGGAGCAAAGAAGGTGTCCCGAGCTTCAGCGACCGCATTGGCCAGAATGCAGGTCGCCTTCTTGCGGACCAGGTTTTTTGCAAGTACATGATCCTCATGCCGACTGCCGATGTCGGTCGTAATCGTCTCTGACCCAAAGGTGAGTGATTTTCCGTGGCAGTTGCTCAGGCAGCCTCTGAATTTCTCCACTACCTGGAACGCAGCCGTCTGCTCAGTCCCGAGCAGATCAGCGAGGCGGCCAGCAAGCTTGAGGTCCGCGATGACGATGCTGTTGTTCCGCTGGCCAAGAAGTTCGTGAAGGCCGGGTATCTCACACGGCTGCAGGCCAGTCGACTGCTGGAAGGGCACTACCGCGGCTTCTTCCTGGACAACTACTGCATTGAAGAGATTCTTGGTTCCGGCGGTATGGGTTGGGTCTACATCGCCCGTGATATGCAGACGGACGAGCAGGTCGCACTCAAGATGCTGTGCGAAAAAAATGAGAATGACGTCGGTCTGTTGACTCGGTTCCGGCTGGAGGCCGACGCCGGCATGATGCTGGACCATCAGGCGATCGTAAAAACGCGGAAGATTGGACGAACGACCGGCCTGTACGGCGATGTCCACTACGCGGTGATGGATTGCTTCAAGGGTATCGGGATCGACGAGCTTGTCGCGCTGGGTGGCCCAGTCAAATCTTCTCTGGCGTGCCACATCATGAGTTTTGCGGCGGCAGGACTGCACCATGCTCACAACCGTGGCCTGATTCATCGGGACGTAAAGCCGTCCAACATCCTGGTCGACACGCACAGCAACGGCCGGATCATCGACTTTGGACTGTCGCTGGCGTCACAGGCGGATCAGGGCGACGAGTTTTCGTTGGCGATGATTTTCGGTCACGACTGCCTGGGAACGGCCGACTACATCGCCCCGGAGCAGTCGAAGGACAGCTTCAACATCGATCCGCGTGCCGACGTGTACGGTCTGGGCGCGACGTTCTATTTCATGCTGACCGGAAAAGTCATGTTTCCGGAACGGCGGACGCGGCTGCAGAAGATCCTGGCTCAGCAGAACGAAGAACCTCCGCGAGCCGGGGAACTCGTTTCGGACATTCCACCTGCCGTCGAGCGAATACTGAATCGCATGATCGCCAAGGACCCTGATGCTCGATATCGCACGGCCAAGGGAGTCTGCCTGGCCATGCAAAGGCACGCAAAACCAACTCGCTTGCGATTTGACTTTCAGCAGATTCTGGATCGCCGATACGCGATTGCTCAGCAGCGATTCCAGATGCTGAACGAGCAGGCCCGAGAGACCGTTCGGCAGACGACGTTGTCCGACTGCACACTCGACTCAAAGGCGACACGCCCTCCCGAGTCAGTCGTCGATACGGATGTCAGTCGAGACACCGACGTGAAGCTCAGTTGACTGCGCCCATTTGAAATCGGGTCCGTTCTTTCCTGTCGCTCGCTGTGGCGAAGGAAGTTACATCCGCGGCCGATCGCCTGGTCGTTCCAGCGAGTGAGGCTCGATGATCGCGTCATACATCTCCGGACGGCGGTCAGCGAGCCGATCGATTGCGTGCGTACCGGGGGATCGAACGACGCGTTTCATTCGCGATCGTTCCGGATAGACGTCGGCGTAGAGGATGGTCTCCCCGTCAGCTTCGGCTGTTGCCAGAGTTGAACCGTCAGGGCCACAAATGCGGCTCAGCCCGATGAATCGAAATCCGCGTTCTTCTCCGACACGGTTCGCCGCCGCGAAGTAGATTCCGTTTTCCATGGCTCGCGTGTTGAGTACATGACCGGCGACACATTCGGCACCCGGCGGCCAGTTGGTGGGCAGAGCGACCAGATCGGCACCCGCCAGCGCGAGACATCGAGATGACTCGGGAAACGCCGAGTCGTAGCAGATATTCATGCCGATCCGCAGATCGCCAGTGTCGTGCGCGGCAAAGGGGCGGTCGCCGTAGCTGACATATCGGTCGACTCCGAGATACGGCAGATGCACCTTGCGGTAACTGCCGACGACGCCGCGGGGGCCGGTGAGCACGGCTGCATTAAAGATATGATCAGCAGCCGCTTCGAGCATGCCAAACACCGCGAACATCTGCAGTTCCGCACACAAAGCGGTGATGCGGTCGGTTGCCGGTCCGGGAATCGCCTGCGCGAATGGGCGTGCCTCATCCAGGCTGTCAAAGCAGTAGCCAGTCACGGCACACTCAGGCAGCACAACCAGCTTCGCGCCGTTGGACGCTGCTTCCCGTATTCGCAGTTCCATTGCGGTCACGTTGGCATCGACTTCCGCAATCTGCACGTCCATCTGAACTGCGGCAATCTTCATCGGAATCCTCACCAGCGTGACCACAGGACGGACTTCGCACTGTTCACGCCAGAATAAGAGGTTCCGGCTGTCGGCACCAGGAAATCATCCGGATGTGTTCTTCAGGCAGCGATGCCAGAGAAAGATCGCTGCAGATGTTCGAGGTCGGAGGGTTTGCCAGAAATCTTCACAAGGTAAACCACATTGCCTGCGCTCCAGGCAACGGCCACAAAACCGTCCGGCAGATACCGAAGCGTCGCGCTGGAAAACGACGACGCCGACGGCGGCGAATCCACACGGTTTGCCGGGATCGCAGCAATGATTCCCGATACGTGCTCCAGCCGCCCTCGCTCCAGTGCGAAATCCTGTCGAACGACTTCGTGACCCGACTCACCATCCAGGTCCTGCCCCTGCCTGGGCCATAGATACAAGTCGTTATTCGACCATCCAGCCGGAATCTGAAAGACGAACGACTCGTCGAAAGCCTCTGCATTGTCCAGTTGGATATCGATTCGCTGCAGCAAGTCCGCCACGCTGAACGACTCCTGACCGGAATCCCAGAACCACAGCGTCATTCCAATCGCGACGCTACAAGCGACCGTCGCAGCCGCCAGGAACAACGTGCGGCGGCGCGGCCCCCGCTCCGCACTGGTCGTGACGATTGTCGATTCAGCAGACTCCTCGCCCTCTCCGGATTCCACCAGCGCGGAACTCATAAGCTCGGCACGCAGAGAATCAGGCACTGCGACGTCCTGAACAACTGCCGCGATCGCCGCATCGAATTCCTGCCGTGAAGCGAATTCCAGTCGACACGACTCGCACGAATCCAAGTGCGCACGCGACTCGGCGAACTCGGGCAATTCCAGATCGTCCGACTTCGGTCTGATGCAGTCCAGAAATTCCAGCGCCTTATGACAATCCATGGCTTTCCACTGGCTGGTGACTCGACTCCCGGCACAGGGAATCGACTCGGGTAAAGTAGGACTCAGAAATCCTCAGGTGACATACGCTCACGCAGATGCTTCTTGCCCCGCGACAATCGACTCATGACAGTCCCGATGGGGACGTCCAGTTGTTCCGAAATCTCCCGGTAGCTCAACTCCTGAAAGTAAAACAGAACCAACACGGTCCGAAATTCCTCAGGCAACGTATCCAGTACGCTCTGCAGACCCGCACTATCGAGGGGCTGCAGACTGACCTCATCCGAAACCGGTTCGCCAATCGCTTCCAGAGTCACCTCTGAATGGCTTCCCCGATCACGCAGACGTCGGCGGTAAAGATTTCTAACGATCATGAACAACCATGCCCGGGCTTTATCTGGTTCACGCAGTGTGTCCAGCTTCCGCTGAGCGTCGAGATAGGTCTGCTGTGTGAGATCTTCAGCATCGGCCGCCTTGCCGGTCAGCCGAAAGGCAAACCGGTACAGCGACTCGTAGTGCTGTTCGACGAGCGTAGTGATCTCCACAGCGGGCCAGTCCTGAGCTCGTTCCGTTGTGATTGGGATGCATCGGGGACCTGCGATATTCCCCTAAACCCAAACAGTTTAGCGGTTTTCTGCGCGAGGACTCCACGTGGAGCGAGCGTTACCGTCTTGCATGTGTACGTGTGATCAATCACTGAGAGTTAGCTGGATTGAACACACATCAACGGATACGAAATTGTGTGCAATCAGGACACATTCAGCGTCGTGTGCCCCTGACCTTTCACCCGTGCCATAACCTGGCGGAGCCCGGACCGATCCGTAGCGGAACTCTCCAGGAGTGAAGTTGATAGGGGGTAGGGAAGAGTGGTTAGCTCTCCCCTCCCTCAGAACCGTACGTGCGGTTTTCCCGCATACGGCTCGTCAGTCAGTAGGTTGCCCGCAAGGGATTGAACGAAACGGCTGTGAGCATCCCGCAGGCTGCGAAACCCATGGCCCCTAAAGCAGTCGTTCGGCCAGCCAACCGTCCGGCTCTGCCGAAGTCGGTTCGGCCGATGACGTTTTGACAGCATCCGACGCAGACACTCGCGTTCGCAATGCCTGGCGGCACGAATATCGAATGTCGAACAAGGAATGTCGAAGTCCGAAGTGAAGCACTTCATCATTCGAACTTCCTTGTTCGATATTCGATATTCGATATTCGATATTCGATATTCGATATTCACTGCGAAACGCCAGCGACAACATGTTGGTCGATCCCAGGATCGACGGGCATCGGGCGAACCGGATCGTTCCATCGCAGAACGATGAAATGAGTTGCGTACCGACCGAACTCGTCTCTGCAGCAGACGCCACGACGGATTTCAGAAAAATCCAGGAACGGGTGTCAGGTTCTCGCTTCGGCTCTCGCTTTTCAGACAGCGGACAGACGTCTGACTCACTTCACAACACTGACCCGCTCCGCAATTCCGCGAGAGATGCTCGGGTCGGCGACCTCACTTCTGTCTTTTCTGTCTGAGGAGCTGTGCGATGAAATCGATGAACGTAAAGAAACTGTCACGACTTCTGCAACGAGTGTGCCGATTCGGTCCGAAGCGACGCAAGGAGCGCACGGCGTACCGCGGGTTTGAAAGACTGGAACAACGACTGCTGCTGACGGTCGCCGTCGAGCAGGCAGCCATGCTCGACGGACCGCAGGCACGAATCGTCAACGGGGCTGAGACGAACGATTACGAGGCCGTCGGGCTTGTTAACGGCGGTTGCACAGGAACACTGATCAGCCCGACGCATGTGCTGACGGCCGCTCATTGTGTGGAGGGCGTCAGCAACACGGGCAGCACTTTTGTCGTCAACGGGCAAACCTACAACACCGTCAACATCACGGTTCACCCGCAGTACAACGCGAATCAGTTCGATGTTGGCTACGACGTCGCCATCATGGAATTGAGCCGGCCCGTGTCCGGTGTGCAGCCGATGGAGATCATGCGGCAGGCTCCAAATGTGGGCGATACGCTGACACTGGTCGGATTCGGTGAGGGTGGAACGAGCACGAATCCACTGCATGATTTCGGAACGAAGCGAGTCGGCGAAACTCCGATCGACGAAGTCACCCAGAATCACATCATCTGGAACTTCGACAGCCACAGCGAAAGCAATACGGCTCCCGGTGATTCCGGCGGTCCGGCATTCGTCACGATCAACGGGCAACAGTTTATCGCCGGTATCACGTCTGGCGGTGACGGGGACGCTCACACGCTGGGCGATCGTTCCTTCGACACCCGCGTGGATACGCTGTCGAGCTGGATCGACGGCGTGGTTGGTGACACCGACACGAACCTGGATCCCGACCCCACACCGGACCCGGATCCCACACCTGACCCCGACCCGACGCCCGATCCAGATCCAACTCCCGACCCCGATCCGCTGCCGGATCCGGGCGATGACGACGGCGGCGGTGACTTCCCGACCGACGACGGATACGACGATGAGTTCGAAGACGACTTCGACGACGACTGGTATCCCGACGATGATTGGTATCCGGAAGACGGTTTTGGCGACGACTTCGATGATGATTTCGATGACTGGGGCGACGACTGGTACGAAGATGACGGCGTCTGGGATGACTTCGACGACTGGTACGCAGACGACGGATTCGAAGACGACTACGAAGACGACTGGCTGGACTCCGACGATGTGGATGACGCGATGTCCGACATGGACTGGTGGGACATGGCGTTTGGTTTCGGGAGCTGGTTCTGATCGGATCTGCTGACCGCATTCGTGCCCTTTTTGAGGCCACCGCAGACTCGCCGACCGACGAGACTCTGCGGTGGCCTCGATCTTTGCGCGAATCAGTCGTTCCAAGCGTCGGGTAGCCGAAGTCGCCAGACTTTGGACAGGTTGCAATACCGTGAGAATCCAAACTCTGGCGAGTTCGGCTACCAGACCTTGTCTGATACAACGAGCGCCATTCGACCGAACGGCTGATACCTGGAAGAGCAGTTGATGGCGATCAATTTGCAGCACCGCGACCGACAACCAGAGCTGATGGACGATCCCGCACTGGACGAGTTGCAGCACCGACACGCACTGCGAGGGCTGCGGAGGGTCAACTCTTTCAGTCGCAGCACAGCGATCCTGTGGCCGGCGATCACGGCTGTGGCGCAGCAACTCGCGGGACAACCCGTGAGGATTCTTGACATCGCAAGCGGCGGCGGTGACCTCGCTGTGGGGCTCGCTGAGCGGGGGCGGCGAACGGGAATCAACCTGGATATTCACGGTTGCGATATCAGTCCACTGGCCGTGCAGCATGCCACCGAGTTGGCTGTCCAACATCAACTCGACAACGTTCAGTTTCTGACAGTCGATGCCATCCACGGAACGCTCGACGGGCCTTACGACATCGTGATGTGCTCGCTGTTTCTGCACCACCTGCCGGAAGACGAGGCCCGCTGTCTGCTTAAGCGAATGAAGGAACTGGCGTCACAGCGGGTTCTGATCAACGATCTCAGACGGACTCGTGCGGGCTACGTTCTGGCGTGGCTTGGCTGTCGTTTACTGACGCGGTCACCGATCGTTCATGTCGACGGTCCGCTGTCCGTGCGCGCGGCCTTCTCGCTGGACGAAGTGCGTCAACTCGCAGAAGAATGCGGCCTCTCCGGCGCGACGCTGACGACGCACTGGCCGCAGCGGTTTCTCCTGGACTGGAGGCCGTCATGACGAACCGGACGGTTACTTCAATCGAACGCACGCTGAACGTAGAAGCGGCCGCTTCGCGGGAATGGGATGTCGTTGTTATCGGGGCTGGTCCCGCGGGAGCGCTGGCTGCGACTCTGCTGGCTCGACACGGCCTGAGCACACTATTGATCGAGCGAAAGTCGTTTCCGCGATACAAAATCTGCGGTGCTTGTTTGAATCCTCAGAGTCTGGCTGTGTTACGTAGTGTCCAGCTTGAACACACTGCCGCGTCGGCTGTTGCCTTGAGCGGGTTTCATCTGCAGTCGAGGGGCAGGACGCTGAATCTGGACCTGCCCGGAAGCGTGTCGATTTCCCGAGAACGATTTGATGCGGAACTGGTTCGCGCGGCGATCGACGCGGGGGCGTCATTTCTCTGTGAGTGCAGCGCCAAGGTGCTGCCGTCGACATCCGATGCGGACCTGAAGTTGTTTCCGGTGCCATTTCGATGCGTCGAGATCAAGCCCGATAGTGCAGAGCCACAAGTCGTGCGAGCTGCGGTGGTCGTTGCGGCCGACGGGCTGAGCCATAGTTGTGTGGCTGGACTTGATGGATTCCTGCCGACCGTCGAAGCCGCGTCCCGCATTGGAGCCGGAGCCGTCGCGTCGGAGGCCCCGTCGTTCTACCAACCCGGCCGTATCTACATGTCGGTGGGACACGGCGGGTATGTCGGACTGGTGCGGCTTGAAGATCAGCGACTGAATATCGCGTCTGCACTGGACGCGAAGCATGTCCGGGACTGCGGCAGTCTGGCGGAAGCGGCCAGACGAATCGTGGTATCCGCGGGCTTTCCAGACTTCGAGGCTCTCTCGGATGATTCCGCATCAGACTGGCACGGCACACCGGCGCTGACACGTTCGACTTATCCACTGGCAGCTCAGCGGTTGTTTGTCATTGGAGATGCCGCCGGGTATGTGGAGCCGTTTACCGGCGAGGGCATCGCGTGGGCGCTGGCGTCGGCTCAGTCAGTTGTGCCCCTTGTTCAATGTGCGTGCCAGCGTTGGGACAGTTTGCTGGAACGCACGTGGCAGAGTGACTGGATGCAGGCGGTCGGTCGTCATCAGTTGTGGTGTCGGAGACTGGCTCGGCTGTTGCGACATCCCGCTGCAGTCGCGATGGTCACGCGGGTGGTTTCGACGTGTCCCTGGCTGGCAGGTCCCGTGATGAGAACACTGAATCAGATACCGAAGTCGGCCGACGCGTCGCTTCCATCTTCAACGACCGCCAGGAAGGCGGGATAAGGGGCGCCACGATGGCTCTGGTCATACGCGGTCTGGGAACAGCAACTCCCGAGCATTCGATTTCTCAGTCAGACCTGGCCGAAATGGCGAGCGCGTTCTGTTGCAGCACGCCTCAACAGACGAAGCTCCTGCCGGCGCTGTACCGTCGTACTGGAGTTCGAACGCGGCACAGTGTCATCCTTGACTCGTCAACGAACGGCGCCGCGGCACGACAGACGTTTTATCGGGACGCGCGAAACGCGGACGATGCCGGACCGACGACGTCCGTGCGCATGAACCGGTACGCTGCCGAAGCTGGCCCACTGGCAGAAGCCGCGGCAAGACGGGCGATCGATCAGGCGGCGATCGATCCAGCAGCGGTGACGCATCTCATTACGGTCTCGTGCAGCGGATTCAATGCGCCCGGTTATGACATTTCGCTCGTGCAGCAACTGCCGCTGTCGCCAGGTGTCGAACGAACTCACGTCGGATTCATGGGCTGTCACGGTGCATTGAATGGCCTGCGAGTAGCCCGCGCATTTGTGGAAGCCGACCCGCATGCGGTCGTCCTGCTGTGTGCCGTCGAACTGTGCAGCCTGCATCAGCAGTACGGCTGGAATCCGCAACAGGTTGTCGCAAACGCACTGTTCGCCGACGGAGCCGCCGCTGTCGTTGCGACTGCAGACACCATCGACAGAAGCGATGACCAAACGACAAAGCTGATCGGAAACGGATCCTGCATTCTGCCCGACTCGCAGGACTACATGAGCTGGCGGATTCAGGATCACGGCTTCGAAATGACGCTCTCGCCCCAGCTTCCAGATCTGATTCGCCGTTCACTCAAACCCTGGTTGGCCGAATGGTTGAGCAGTTTCGACCTGACCACAGATCAGGTCCCCACCTGGGCGATTCATCCAGGCGGCCCCCGCGTGCTTTCGTCGACTGGGCAGGCGCTGAGTTTATCCGACGAACAGCTCGAACCATCCAGGCGTGTTCTCGCCGAGTACGGCAACATGTCATCACCGACGGTCCTGTTCATCCTTGAGCAACAGCGACAGCGGAACATGACTGGCCCGTGTATTCTGCTGGGCTTCGGTCCCGGCATCACAATCGAAGCGGCGTTGCTGCAATAAATGTGTTTCAAGAGCATGCAGGCCGGTCCTCAAGGTTGACGCCGCACTTGCTCCTGCCTGCTCGAAAGCGCAGACACTCATTCGAGGTAATCATGTCGCAATCAGTTGTCGAGACTTCACAGACAACCCCGACCGCTCGCGAACTGACGGTCATGTCCCTGGGCACCGGTTTGGTTCTGTCCGTCGTGATGGGTGCGGCGAATGTATATCTCGGACTGCGTGTCGGCATGACGGTCTCGGCGTCGATCCCGGCCGCTGTGCTCGCGACGGCTCTACTGCGCGGTGTGTTCAACCGACGTTCGATCCTCGAAGCGAACATCGTCCAGACAAGTGCGTCGGCAGGAGAATCACTGGCGGCGGGCATCATCTTCACAATGCCGGCACTGCTGCTGACCGGGATCTGGACTGAATTTGATTTCTGGACAACAACGCTGGTGGCTTTGTCCGGCGGACTGCTGGGCATCCTGATGATGATCCCCATGCGTCGGGCAATTGTCGTCGAGGCAACCGACCTCAAGTTCCCGGAAGGTGTGGCGTGTGCAGAAGTCCTGCGGGCCGGCGCGGCCGAGCACGACGAAGGAGGTCAGGCATCGCTGGGTACGCAACTGGTATTTGGAGGTCTGGCTGCCGGAGCGACCATCAAGCTGTTTGCCGGGTTTCTTGGCCTGCTGAAATCCAGTGTGGAGCATGCAACGCGAGCCGGTGGTCGCACCTGGTACTTCGGGACAGACGTTTCGCCGGCTCTGGTCGCTGTCGGACTGATCGTCGGGTTACCGGTTGCGTCTCAGGTGTTCCTCGGCGGAGCGCTCGGCTGGTACATCCTGATCCCCTTGCTGAGCGCGGGCCCGATTGAGACTTCCGCCACTGCGCACGCGTTCGCGATCTGGTCAACCGAAGTGCGGTACGTCGGCGTCGGAGCGATGGTGGTCGGTGGGCTGGCCGCGATCTGGAAAGTGCGGCATGGAATTGCCGCGGCGTTCCGTGAACTCTTCGGAAACGTCCGATTGCGAGCGACGATGGAGAATCAGGACACCGATGACACGGACAGTTCAACGGAACGGAATCTTGAGTTTGGTTACATGGCCAGCCTCGGGCTATTCTGCGCCGTTTTGGTGTTCGGCATCTACTTCACTCTGCTTGAGCGGTCGATCGGCATCACAATTCTGGCAACCGTTGCAGCGCTGGTGCTGTCGTTCCTGTTCACGGCTGTTGCAAGCTACATCGTCGGGCTGGTCGGAAACTCGAACAGTCCGGTGTCGGGCATGACGATCTCCGCTGTGCTGCTGACTGGGCTGATGTTGTGGGTCGGTGATTACTCGGGCAGAGCGGGCATTCTGGCAATGCTGGGCGTGGCCGGCGTCGTCTGCTGCGTCGCCTGTACGGCGGGCGACGTGTGCAACGATCTGAAGACAGGACACCTTGTCGGAGCAACTCCGCGTAGTCAGCAGATCGCTCAAGTGCTTGGCGTGATAGTTGCAGCATTCATCATGGCTCCCGTGTTGACGATTCTGCACGAAGGCTCGTTGAATGCCGGAACGGGAGGGATTGGTGGCGAAGAACTGGTCGCTCCCCAGGCAGGCCTGTTTGCGTCTCTGGCCGAAGGGTTCTTCGGAGAAGGCAACATTCCCTGGGACATGGTCGGTTGGGGAATCGGGTTGGCGGTATTGATTCTACTGGCTGACATTCCACTCGCTCAGAAGGACAGCCAATTCCGGCTGCACGTCATGCCGGTTGCCGTGGGAATCTACCTGCCCGCCGAACTATCCGTTCCAATTCTGCTGGGCGGAATTCTCAGTTGGCTAATCAGTCGCAGCAGTCAGTCCGACGCAGGAGCAAAACGCAGTGTCCTGCTGGCGTCTGGAATCATCGCGGGCGAGTCGCTAATGGGTGTGTTGCTCGGCCTGCTCGCATTCCTCGGCTGGACATCACTGGAACTGGGCAAGTCCGCTCCGCCATTGCTGCTCGACGTCGTCTCCCTGCTCGTTCTCCTTGCAGTACTCGTTGCGACGTACCGGATCGCTGTTCGCGTGAACTCGGACCGCTAAACGAACGCTAATCCGTCCGGCCAGACGGTTTGGGTGATTTAGTTTCGGTTGATGCGGGAGTCTCTAAAGGGTTCGTTCCCGGTGGGTTTGCCGGTTCTTTTGGTGCTGGTGCCACAGGTGGCGCCGGCGTGACTTCGATCTCAATCGATTGCCCGGTGACTTCGACAATTTCGCCATCATCATTCTCGGCCGTGAAAATGACGCGGATCGAGTGCTTCCCTGGTTTGAGTGCGATCGATTTAAATGGTTCCCGCGAGTGCCAATTCTGAGGGAGTACTGTCGGGACGTTGATCAGTTCAATCCCGCGAGTGAAAGGTGGGGGGACCGGTCCGGTGATCGGCCCGGAAAACACCAGACGCTCGCCATCAACTTCCGGAATGCAGCCACACGTCTTGTGATTATTAAAACGCAGCGACTCGCCACTGACATTCTGGATATCGGAAAACAGCAACACGGGATCGCCCTCGGAGACGATTCGCTGCGGAGTCCATGTCCGCATGCGGATTCCGTTTGAAACGGGCATCCAGTCGGCGACTTCCCGTCCTTTCGTATCGGCATCCGATTCAGCCTGAGGCTCAATCAGGCGGAGCTTTAATCTGCCGGTCGTCAAATCGCCGACAGCAGCTCCGTCAATGGTCGCGTTGAATGAGTGCGTGAGCGAAACACCGTGCGTGCCCGCAGGCAAACGATAGGCAAGCACATTGACCGTTGAGCCCCCGAGCCACTCTTTGCTTCTGACCGGCAGCAGAACGCGTCCGACGTTAGCTGTCCGATTAGGCAGGACTGTTAGACGGGTTGCCAGATTGGGAGTTCCCAGCCCGAGAACTCCCCATGTCCCCGCCGGACCGCGATACCTTTCGTACGGAAGGATTCTCTCGTCCTGATTGAGGAACACGGCCGGACCGGGATCGAGTCGGTAATTATTCAAGTTGATCCAGACAGGAGCCTGGGCGTGCAAGAGATCGACAGGCCGGTCGCCATGATTCCGGATGCGGACAAGCAATGGAATGTTCTGTCCCAGTTGATACTGCTGCTCTCCAAATTCGTATGCGAGACCGGCCTGCACACCTTTCACTGGTTTACCCCAGACGGTGCTTGCCGCAACGGCCTCTCGAGGTCGCAGCGAGCGCGGGCGCTTCAGTTGCTCGACCGGGATCCGAATCGTGCCGAGATCGTGCGTCTTCCCTGCTTCCACGTTGATCTTGAAACGACCTCGCTTCCATTCGGGTTGAGCCGCAAGGAAACCTGCACGCTCGTGCCAGCATTGAAATTCAAGTTCACCGGCGGGGAGGTTTCGTATCTCGAATGTGCCGTCGGGATTCGTCGCCGCTGCATACGGATGCTCGGTCACGATCGCCCAGGCCTGAATAAACGGATGCATTGCATCGGTGATGTGTATCGGGACCGGTTCTCGGTGCGTGAGTTCGATCTTAATCGATTGACCAGGTGGTATTACGACGTTGGACCCCTGACCGAACACCGTTCTGAAGTGAGCATTGTGAGCAACCACGTTCGCATTTTTCGCGATCACCGGTTGTCCCACTCTGACGGGAATCAGACGCGGATGAATTGCCGGGCCCTTGAACTGCAATGACTGCCCCTTTGAAGCGGTCTTCGCGTAGTCAGGATGAACGGCAACGTCTTTGGTTCGCACGTAGATCCCCACGTTAGCAATACCGAGAGTCTTGCTGTCGACAACGAGTGACTCGTCGGCAGTCGATTCGCCAAGCGTTGTGCGGTCCCGGCTTATGGGGAGCGGCGGTAGGCTCGGGAAGTTGCCATCCAGAACGAACCGGCCAGTGATATGCCCCCAGGGGCCAGTTGGAGCAGTCGCCGCGTCGTCACTGCTATCCGGTTCGCTCTCGTCAGGCGCTTGCCGTTCCAAGGCAGCGTCTTTACGGCGCAGCTTGAAGATGTGTTTGACGCGACCACCTGGCGGCGTTTTGAGTTCCAGCTCCTGAATGCCAGGTTGCTCGTACTCGTCGGGGCTTGAATAAATCATGTATGTCCAGCCCTCGCGCGGACCGACATGGACTCGATAATAGCCGTCTTTATCGGTCTCGTAGTCGGACTCCGGCGGAGAGCCACGCGGTGCAGCTTCATCACTTGTACGACGTACTCCCGGAGAATTGAAATGT
This sequence comes from Planctomycetota bacterium, assembly GCA_963579025.1. Lineage (GTDB taxonomy): Bacteria > Planctomycetota > Planctomycetia > Planctomycetales > Planctomycetaceae > CAUZFZ01. The sequence goes on from CAUZFZ010000025.1 coordinate 42,098, forward strand.
CGCGGCGGACGATTTGCGCCGATGCACTCCGGTACGAGCACCTGCATCCACATCTCTCCAACCGCGTTTTCCGTTCCGATCTTCGCGCCGGGAATGCCCTTGCCTGTCCGCTCGTCAACAATGCGGATAGACAACTCACACGCCTCCGCAAGGTTGAAGTCAAACGTCTGGTCGGCGACTCCAGGCAAGACCTCGATCCAGCGTGAATAGGCCCCCGGATGTCCGGTGTAACCATGAGGAATCCGCAGGTACGGAATCGGCTGCGACGAATCGAGTCGGAAGTACATCGCGCCCTGGGGCAGGTCGAGAGTCACGACTCCGTCCTTGTCCGTCGTGCCTGAAGCCGCCACCTCGAATGTCTCGCTTCGGACGCGGTACGACTCGCGATCAGCGATGACCTGCAGTCCAGGAAGCGGCGTCTTCTTTTCGCCGGCGGTAAAGCAAAGACGTACTGACTGAGTCGCAATGGTCCTGGCAACAGTTCCCGGCTGCCTGGAATCTTCCGAGGAAGCGACACTGATTCGCACTCGTCCAGGCATCCGCTGGTCGTCATACCCAGTATCGATCTTCACGGCCAGGCGGTCGTCCGGGCCGAACTTGAGTGGCTCATACAGCTCCAGAACAGAGCTGACTGGTTCGTGAGGATGTTCCGCCGACGGCGCAACCCAACTGGTATCCGATAGAAAATCTGTGGCACTGCTGACCGGGAACCGGTCGTCCTCGTCCGTGGCGTAAGCCGTTCGAATCTCAATGTATTCACCCTGTGGGGCGTTCTCGGGCGTGACGTGATACAGCTCAAGTGCAAACAACAGGAACGAACCGTCGGGCGAGCGACCCGGACCGCCGCCAGGTAACGACTTGTGATTCAAAGTCTCAAAGCGGAAATGTGTGACTGGCTGGTCATCGGGATTGAAGATAAATCGCGAGTCGGAACCTTCCGGACCGGGCGACTCAAACAGGATGGAACTGTCCTGCAGCACAGTCGCCTTTTCCCCGCGGTCCAGTTCCATCTGATGTGGATACAGAACATCCCAATGATGTGCATACGCCGCAAGAACGCCATCCAACTGGAACTCGGCTTTCCACAACGCATCCTCCCCGGCCGGTGGTTTCCGCCGACTCGTGTCCTTCCCGGACTTCAACAATTCCGCTTCGAGCCGACTCAACTTTTTCAATCGCTCAATGCGCCGACGATGCACTGCGATGCGATCCGCCGTGGAGTCGACCTCAGCAATTTCTAACTTGAACCGTGCCAAGTGCTCTTTTAGCACTGCATCAATCGCAACCTTGCCCGCCCTGTAGTCGCGTTCGGCAGATCGAATCGAATTGGACTTATCGTCGTCTTCGTTCGCCCGGTCGGAATTCCCGGAATCACTCACAGTGGCATCTGCGCCGCGTTCCGGTGATGGTGAGTCAGCGAATGTCGGAACGACGAACGGTGCCAGTGCAATAACGATGAGGGACGCAAACAGCGTCGTCAGGCCGGCTCTCGTCAATTTGAGTCGAGACGGTTCATCGTGGCTCAGCACGCGCATGACACGTCGCTTGAGTTCGGACGAGTTTCGGCCCGATGCCGCCAGTGCGATTGCCTGTCCGGTCAGCTTTCGATCAATGGCCGTTGACGAAATCTCCGCCATGCGCACAAGTGCGTCCGCATAATTCACTCGCTGCCAGCCCGCGCCGAGCACGAGATCGTCACACGCATTTTCCCGTTCCATGCTGACACGCCGGCTGATGATCCACACAGCCGGATGGAAAAACAGAAACGCCTCGATCAGCCGCTGCAGCAGATTGACGCACAGATCAAACCGCCGAATGTGAGCGAATTCATGAGCGAGAAGCGGTTCCAGTTGCTGCGGCGTCAGCCCCGTTGCAACCGACAACGGCAGCAGGACGACTGGCCTGAGAACACCAATCACAGTTGGTGCAGCCACACATTCACAGAAACGGACAGTAGGCGCGACTTTCAGTCCAATGCACTTCGCCTGACGGTGAATCATCGTCAACAGTGCGCCCTCTGTTATGGCAACCGCGGCAGTCTTCAATTCGTGACCACTCAGCAGAGATCGTGACAGTCGGACCAGCATGGCAAGCACACCGAAGCCGTACGCTGCCGCGAGCCAGCCTGACCAGCCGTGAAGTCTGAACGTTAAGAGTGATTGTGTGCTGGCGGAAACAGCCGAGACCTGGTCGACTGCGACAGGATCGCCGCCGACTGGTTCGATCTGGACAACCGCTGGCATAAAATCCCCGGCGGCTGCCGGAAGGTCAATTGGCGACCGGGACGATGCAGCAACGTCCGCATGGACGATCGTGGATTCCGTGACATCAACAGTCGCCTCACCCTCGGCAACAGAAACCTGCACGGGTACGCCGGTTGCAGATCCCAGGAGCACGAATGTTGCGGGAACGCATCCGACCATCAGTCCGAGCGCAATGACGTGAACCCAGTAACGGACGGCGGCCGTCACACGCCGCAGCAACCCCTGCAGAGTGAGAGCCACGCAGGCAATCACGCAGCCCTGCCACAGAAAGTGGATCAGAGCCAGTGACAGGCGGGCACTGACAGTGGGTTGAAACTCAGAGGGAATCAGCCAGTCGACCAGGTGCAATAAGGCTGCTCCTTGAAACACAGACGAACTCGACACTCAACGCGACAGAGCCACAGCCGCGTCTCGAAGCCTCCGGAAGATGATCCAGAAACTGCGCGATGCCGCGACTCGATAGTGGTCATCCCAGTTCCTTCATTTTGCGATTTAGAATCCGGCGGAGTTCTTTCAGCTCGTCCTGATCAATATCCGCGCAGTTGAACAGGCTTAGCATGACTGCCGAGGGTGAACCGTCGAAGACGCGGCGAACGACGTCACTCAGCATCCCCTCGCTGACCTGCTCCCGACTGACCCGTGGAGCGAACAGGTACGATTTCCCCTGCTTCTCACGGGTCAGATAGTTCTTCTCGACCATCGTGTTTAGAGCGGTGATGACCGACGTATGAGCAATCGCCCGTCCGGCTCCCGCCAGTGCTTTTCGGATCTCACGCACCAACAGAGGCGAGTCATCCCACAGAACTCGCAGAATCTGCAGCTCCATTTGCGTCGGATGTCCCGAGACCGGACGTGCCATCGATATGCCTTGCCAGTTCCTGACTTCGCAAACATCACATCTTCGTATTAACCAGAAGATAGTCCTGTGCCGGGAATCGATCAAGCGTGATCTTCGGTGAAACACGAAGATTGTCTGGCAACGCGTCATCGTGCCGCTGCTGGGAGATCCCCACAGAAAATGGACGACCGCAACCAGGCACGGATTTTCGCGAGTACGAACTGTATGATCATCAGACTGATCCACAGGAGAACGTGAATCTCGCCAACCGACCGTCTCACAAACAGCTTCTCAGCAGCTTGCTGATACGCATGCGGCAGGGCTGGCAGGTATTTTCGAAGTGACACGGTCTGAGACGCCGTTACAGGGAGTTGACATGAGATACACCGCTCGGACAGCAGCAGTCTTAGTCCTTCTGACATTCGGCACGGTGTCGCACACGCAAAGTGCCGAAAAGCAGGCAAGACGCGAGAGCATTCGTGTTGGACTCGCGTCTCTGCGTCTCTCGAAGGACGTCGCATCCGGTGTCGCGAAGATCAAAAGCACATTGAAGGAATGCGCCGATCAAGGCGTTGAGATCGTGTGCTTTCCCGAGACATACCTGCCCGGTCTACGGGGAGCGGACCGAAATCTTCCGCCGATCGACCAGCCTGCCATGGAAAAAGCCGTTCAGGAGATTGCCGACGCATGCCGCAGGCGTAATGTCGCGGCGATTGTCGGCACGGAGTGGAAGACCGAACTCGGACTGGAAAACCGTGCCATCGTCATTGATCGGAAGGGCAAGGTCCTCGGACACCAGACCAAGAACCAGATCACGCCTGGTGGCGAGTCCGAGAACTATGTGCCAGACGGCAGGCGGCAGATGTTCGACGTAGACGGCTTACGGTTTGGGATTTCGATTTGCCATGAGGGCTGGCGCTATCCAGAGACCGTTCGCTGGGCGGCCGTGCGTGGAGCTCAGGTCGTCTTTCAGCCTCAGGTGACGGGGTCGGATCATCTTGATCCCGCTCCTCCCGTAAAATGGGGCGAGTCCTTTTACGAAAAGGCCATGCAATGCCGTGCCGAAGAGAACTCGGTCTTCTTCGTCAGTGTGAACCGGGCGATGAAACGTCAGAACTCAGCGTCCAGCGTGATCGATCCTAAGGGAGACCTGATGACGTTCGTGCCGCGCGGCGAGGAGAAACTTCTGGTCGTTGACCTGGATTTGCGTCAAGCCACTGGATTCTACGCGAGTCGATTTCAACCCGATCTTTACCTGGAACGGGGACAGACCAACCGACGATAATTACGTCGGTTTTTCGTCGGACCAGCCGACCTGCCTCGCGATCTCTCGCATGCTCCGGACGACGAGTCGAACGATTACAATCGCGATCTCGCGGAAGCCGTTGCGGCGTGGACCTTGGACAAGGAAGCCGGCACCCTTCTTCGCGACGTCTCCGATTTGCGGGCTCACCACCTTTGGAGCGCACTGCAGGAACTGCCCGCCACTCTCACTGGCGATCGCCGCCACGTCGTCAAATTCGCGCGCACCGAACGCCTCGTCGTCGCCTACCGCGATGTGCCGAAGAGCAGCTTCACCTCGGGCCACCACACCGCCTGGGTGGGACGCTTCGAAGACACGATCGCAGGCAAACCCGGCGACTACCGCGTGAAGCTCTTCCACGGCACATTGCGCAACGAGTCGGACAAGCCAGGGCAGGGAAACATCGATTGCGGATACTCCGACGTCGAACTCCTCGCCCACGGCACGATCATCGCGACGACCTACCTCAAGTATGCCGAGGATCGCGAGAAACATTCGGTGATGAATACCCGCTTAGCCCTGGCAGAAACGGATGCATTCGCCGGAGAAACCGCGACCGGCCCGGGGGTCGCTGAAGCCGTAAATGGGCTGCCGTGGTGCTCGAAGGTGAGGCCTTCCGCTCGTTAGATTTGCTAATCACCGATTTGGGTTCTCGTTACGTCGCAGACCTTTCCCTCAAGAAGCTGACATCGATCGGTATCTGGCTCGCCGATTCGACGTGAACACCACTTGACGAGGCAGCGCAACGATAAACAGTAATTAGGATTAGCGAGGATCTTTTCAAGATTGACTCGACCTGCGACTCTCTCACCGTCCGATCGCTCGTCATAACTCTGCCCGACATCACGACAGTACTGCTTCAATTTTCCTTTTGGACCACGTATGGCCTCTGGATCACCGTTCAGTTCTTTAATTGCAAGCCCCAATGTCTCGTTCACGGCTTCAACATCTGCGAGAAAGTACGCCTCGATCATTGGAACAAACAAATGCACGGATGCTCGTTCCTGAATGCCTCTTGGCAGAAGAATCTTGTCGAGCGGTTCTCGGTACATCTCGTAGACAGCTTCATGCATGGCCTTTCTGTCGTGTTCCAAATCGTCTACGACAATTGCCAGATTCGCTGGAGAACGCTCAAGGAAACCGCGGATCTTCAGCGCGAAATCTTCTTGCTTTGAAGACAACCTCTTCCCCTTGCCGACCATCTTCTGTTTGTGCTTTTTCGAGCGAGGACTCAATTGTCCGATACGTTGCTTCACAACAAAGTGACAGTGGCCAGTCTCTTCAAGGCTGCGGAGAAAGGCTGGCAAAAACTGCTCTTCGCCTTTGCCTGTCACCCAGAGTCCAACAGTGAAGAATGCCCATTCATCCATCGACGACATGTCCTACTCCCCAACGCTTGCGCATTCGTCACGCGATTGCCCGGCAAGCGCTTCAGACATGTACAACGAACCGACTGAGTATTCATCAAGCAGATCGTGGATCTCTGCGATGTCACTCACCCGTTTGAGAGACGTCTTCCCTTCGTCCATTACTGCGGCGAGGATATCGCTTGGCTCGAACTGGCTGATAAGGACCGGCGAGTGCGTCGCAACTAGGATTTGCTTGTTCCAATTTGTTGCGGCAAGCTGCATTGCTTCCGCGAGAACGGAAATTGCCCACGGATGAAGCGATATCTCTGGTTCGTCGAACAGTAACATTGAGGTTCGGTGCGCACCTTCCGAGAACAACGCCGTCAACAACAATAACATCTGCAAATGTCCATCGGACACTCCCGACGCGTTGATCGGATTCTGCCGCCCTTTTTCGAGAAAACTGGCATAGACAGCATTGGGGCCGATTTGATCGAAGACAATCCCGTCGAAGTCCGGAAACGCACGCTTCATAAATTTCATGATGGTTCCGTAACGGTCGTCGATTTCCGTCTTGTCCTTGATATTCCTCAATGCGGACCAGATGTTTTGCCCTCGGTCAAACAAATGCGTGTGGTAACTCGAATCCGATCCGCGCGTCTTCAACGGATGCAACGCGAATGATCGCGAGTGGTAGTATCGGACAAAGTGAAGTAGCTGATCGAGTTCTCCAGCAAGCGAATCGTCCGTGTTGAAATTTAAATAAGTGGAGAGAGTCAGCTTTTCTGGCTCTCTAAGCTTCTCGATGGGAACGAGTTGCTTAACCGCGGCGTGATACAACGTCGCCTTGTCGGATCCAGTAGCTCTTTCGACCAGGACGTCTCCGTTGGCGGTAAGGCTCTCGCCAGCGGATGGATTGATGCGTCCATCGGTGAGGTCAAACGTGAGGGTATACTTAACGGCTTCCGTTTCCAGGCAAATCGTAATCGATTGATCATCCTCTGCCGCGCCGTCATACAACACCCCAATGCCGTGGCTCCGATTCGATGATGCCTCGGCAACCCCGCGAATGGCGCAATCTCGGACAAACCAGATTGAATCCAAAAACGTTGACTTTCCCGATCCGTTAGGACCGAATAGTACGCAAATGTCGCCAACGGATAACCTCTGAACCTGCGCAAGCGATCGAAAGTTCTTTATCGATACACTGCTCAACTTTGTCACCATCTATAATTCTCCAATCGGATTCAACGGCACGCGGCGAAGATGTTTGCCTATGTTCACGCAACTGTATTCGTCCCGTCATGATTCGGAAATGCTGCTGGAGCAAACTTTGCATCCCAAAGAAAAAGACATCATTGCACGCAATGCAGGATTCCCCGAAAAAGGTCACTGAAAAGCACGGCCACTGAGTAACGAACACTTCGTTCTCAAAGGCGTGATCCATGCTTGCCTGATGCCGTGCGACGCCCGTCTGGCGATCGACGAGCTTGCCTATCGCCCTCACTTGAGCGACTTCGCCGGCGTCGATGGAGTCACCGCGATCACCGTCAACGGACACGCCGCCGAGGTTCGCGCGCTCAGCTTCGGGGAACAACGATGCGGAATTGAAATCGCTCGCGATGGGGTCGCTGGATGGGCCAGTTCAGTTGTCCTGCGACCATCCACGTAACATCGACCGTTTCGCCAAATTTGCGACGGCGGCTATGCCGTCGTTTGCGCCGGAGACGCTTTCCGGCGAATCCGTGCGATCACTCGGTAGACGGCGTACAGGACAAGTGCCCAGGGAAGAACGAAACAGAGGCCCACAATGACGACGGTCAGGCTCCAGGAAATCGCGGTGAAGCTGGTTGCCAGGCCTGTGCGAACCTGCGCCAGAAGTCCCCCGTCACTTGGAACGATCAGTTCCGCATTGGACAGCGTCACTTCCAGCCGCGCGATGGCCAGTTTGCCGTCGGGGACCTGCGGGTTGCGTGTCGACTGTTGCGCACGCACTGTGCCGGACGCCTTAAACTTCTCGACCACGTCACTGCCGCTGGCGAGTGGCACGTCAAAGACCACCTTCGCTGTCACGCGCCCCGATCGCTCGTGCGCCAGATGCGACTCGACGGTTCGCCCTTGGCTTTCTTCCACAAGCGTCGACAGTGCGGCGGTCACCTGATCGACATCGCCCACCTCAATGCCCAGCGTGATCGTTTCACGCGGCGGGATGCGGGCCTGGTCGATGAGTGCTACCTGCACGCGAACCTTACTGTCGATCACATTTTCATCGTCCTGAGAACGTGTGACGTTGCGTGAGAAGACCTCACCGACCGAGTCCAGAACCGGCTGGTCGTCGCGCGGGATGTCGAAGTCCAACCGGGCCGTAATATTCTGCTTGTCCTGCTCGTTGAGCTGTGCGTTCAGGATGCGACCATTGGCGTTGTCCACGGCCGCTTGCAGCATGCGGTATCCGGCCGGCACGTCTTCTGTGGCGATCTGAAGTACGATCGTCTCGCGCGGTGCGACCAGTGCCATCGCCCAGAGTTCGACGTTGAACCCACGCTTGGACTTAGTCACGTTCTTGCTATCGGGGTTCTCGGTCACTTCAAGCCGCATCACTTCGCCGGCAGCCTTCACGTCCATCAACACCGCGTCAGATTCGGCGACGGGCAATTCGAACTGCACAGACCCGGTCGTTTTCTGGCTGTGCTGGCTCTTGAGCGAAGACGTGACGACTCGGCCACCCGCTTGTTGCACGCGTTCGAGAATCGTCTTGTAGGCAGCCTCGGTGTCCGTGCAGGCCAGGTTCACGTGAGTGGTTTCGCGTGGGGCCACGTTGGCGACGTTGTACAGCGAAACGGAAAACTGTGTGTCCTTTCGCACGGTGCGGGCATCGCGAGGCAGACCGCTGCCACCATCCGCCTGCTGCACGCGATCAATGTCCAGCCGAGCCACGCGCCCGATCTGGCGCAAGCGATCGCGCAACGGGCCGGCAGCATCGCGGTCAATTTCAAAGTTAATCACCGCGCTGTACTGCTCTGCCTCGTGCTGCTTCAACTCGGATTTCGTGACCAGCCCGTTCGCCTCGTCGACCGCCTTCAGCGCCTCCTGATGCGCCTGCTCAACATCTTCGACCTCGATGCCCATCTGCACTCGCTCGGTTTCCGTCAATGCCGCCGCCGCACGAATCTCCTTCTCGGCAAGCGTGATCTTCAGCGTGCTCAGGGCGACCACATTGTTGTAATAACGCAGTTCACCTTCGGTCTCCTCAATCTTCGTGCGCCACAGCCCCAGTTCCTTTTCCGCCTTGAGCAGATGCTCAATCTCTCCCTTGCCGTTCTTAATCATCTCCAGCAGCCGCTCTTCCATGGCCCGCGCTGCCCGAAGTCGGCTTTCCAGGTCTGTGTACTGCTTAGTGATGTCCTGGCTACCAATCTTCTGGTTCTTGAGTTCTCCCAGGGCACGGAGCTTCAGGACAAGCGTGTCCAGCCGCTCGGGCAACACGCGAATGACGACGCTGCCCCGCATCTTGCCATTCGGTAACTGCTCACTGTCCACCGTGGCGATGAACCCGCCTTCCTCGGTCGTAATCCCGGTGATCTTCTCGACCGCGGAGTCGAACGAGTCGACCTCGAACTCCATTTCGCCGGAACGTATGACCTTGCGTTGCGTGACGGCCGCTGGCTGGGCCTGATGGACCTCTACCTCGGCTAAGTCATCGGCCTGCTCTGGCTCAGCTTCGGGTCCGTCCTGCTCTACCAATGCGAGGGTTGGCCCTTTGACGACACCCTGTTGCAAGGGCACAGCCTGGATCGCTTCCAGTCCCACGAGCAGATTGTCGGGCTTGAAGTAAAGCTGCACGGCAACAGCAGTCTCAGGGGCCGCTGTCACAAGGGAGCTGGCGGACCCGTAATAAGGGGTGTCGTCCAGCGACGCGATCGATCTGCCGAGGGCGCCGGCGCCAGCTACCAAAGTATCATCGGCGCCAGCCGGATACCGGCCGTCACCACCAGCAGTTTCCGCACCATTGACAGTCAGTGTGCTCTGCAGTGTGGGACGCCGGGCGGTCGGCCCGGCGATGCGTGTGTACTCGCTACCGGCCCCCTGCTCAAGCGGGCGACGGTATTCGACTTCGCTCGTCGAAGTGTCAGGCGACTTCGTGGTCGGATGACTCCACCGACTGTCCGCCACACGCCCGGATTCATCGTGTGGCATGCCCGCATAACCTGAGTCCATCCCTTGAGTCGTTCGTTCCGGCAGTCCTCCGGGATAGCCTTCCGTCCTAGCGTACGCATACAGCTCGATGTCGTTCGGCGGCGTGACATAGTAGCCAGCGCCGTCGCTGGAGAGAGCACCCGAACCCAACTCGTCAAATGCAACAGCTTCGCGACGGGTCCGGCTCGCAAGGATCTGGCGGGGCGACAGATCCAGACCGTCGTCATATGTCATGGTCGTTCCGCCGGATACTTGTGCCAGTGACGGAGTGGAGCTGGCTGTGACAACTGCCTGGTCCCGCTGGGACGTCCCAGGAAAGATCAGGTGGCCCTGCTCAATCGTGTCAGCGACGAACGCACCGAGAACACCACACACACACAGCATCACGACCGCCGCCGTGCCCACCGCGAGTCTTCGATACAGTGGCCAAGGCCGCCAACGCGGCCGAGCCGACACACGCAGCGACTGGATCATACGATCCTCCAGAGCCGGATCTGGTTGCGCATCCGAAAACAGCCCACGCATCGTGTCATCGAACGAACGGGCCTGCTGTACCGCTTCAGCACATTGCGGGCAGGCGTCGAGGTGCCGTTCCAGGCGTTCCAGGTCGGACGTATCCAACCCACCCGTCAGCCAGGTCGCCACATTTTCCAGAACCCATGCATGTTCGGACATCACACCGACCCTCCAGTATGTTCACAGTCAATGTGCTCCAGCTTCGCGCGGAGCATCTTCATGCCACGATGGAGCAGTCCCCGCAACGCGCCGTTGGACATTCCAAGCTCTGTGCAAATCGTGTCGTAGTCCGAGCCGCTGATGTAGCGCAGCATCAGGGGATCGCGGTACTGTTCCGGGATCGAACGGAGCACGGCGAGGAACTGGTCGCGCATCTCACTATTCTCCGCCTGTTCGCTTGGGCCCGGGCTAACGTCTGGCACCCGGTTGAGCGCGTTGTTGTCGGCGGACAGTGGGCCTGCACGCCGTTTCCGCTGGTCGCGTCGAGCGGCATCAATCACGACGTTTTGTGCGATTGTCAGGAGCCACGGCCGAAATGCATCTGGATCCGCCAATTGCGGCAATCGCCGAAACGCGATCAGCAGCGTCTCCTGCAGCAGGTCTTCGGCACGATGCACATCGCCGGTTTCCAGGTACAGCCGCCCGAAGACAAGCCGGCTGACACGACGCACCAGTTCCTCAAACGCACCCTGGTTGCCCTGGCACGCACTTCGGATCAATGTCTTTTCACAATCGGTCATGAGCGTCTCACCACATATGAGACGTCAATTCCACATCCGGCGCGCGCCGAAAACAAGAGGCTTGTCGTTGGGAGGCTTTTCCATCGCATCGGGTATCGCACTTCCGATCCTGGATACGGACTCTTGTTCGAGCGTCAGCACGGGCCAGCGTGTCCGTACGATTCGGCGAACTGATTCATCTGTTATCCTGTACCCGCTCCCGGCAGGCGTCAGGGATGGCACGCATGACAAGGAAGATGGCCGAGAACGCGAAGGACTCGGAGCGGGTGACGTCAACAGGTCGTCATATGAATTGGAAAACAAGCATGTCTGATCAACGTCTTTTCGATCCAGCTGACACTGGCAGGGAAACGTCCAGTCGCGCGAGTGAAATCGGATCCGACTGCGCATTAGGGCGGCGGGACTTCCTTCAAGTGACGGGGGCAGGGGCACTGGCGGCAGGTCTGGGATCCGAGCTGCGGGGTGAGTCGACAGCAAAACGACCAAACATCTTGTACCTGTTTTCCGATCAATGGCGGGCATCTGATCACGGGTATGCGGGCAACCGACAGGTGATCACGCCGCACCTGGATGCTCTGGCGGAGGAGAGCCTGAACTTCACGCACGCAGTATCCGGGATTCCGGTGTGTTGCCCGCATCGGGCATCGCTCCTGACAGGGAAACGTCCGCTCTCGCATGGTCTTTACCTGAACGACCTCGCTCTGACGACGGAGCATCGCTCTGTGGCCCATTGTCTGAATGATGCCGGGTATGCGACCGGATACATCGGCAAGTGGCACATCGACGGACGCGGACGCTCAGCATTTACTCCTGAGGACCGACGCCAGGGATTCCAGTTCTGGCGAGGGCTTGAGTGCACACATAACTACAACCGGTCGTTCTACTACGCAGACACTCCCGACCGAATTCCGTGGGAAGGATACGAAACATTTCCCCAGACGCGAATGGCCCAGGAATATCTCCAGGCACGCGCAAGGGAAGAGAATGGCGATCCCTTCGCCATGTTCGTTTCGTGGGGACCGCCTCATGCGCCGTATCACACGGCGCCTGCCAAATATCGCGAGATGTATGCAGGCCAAAAAATGACTCTGAGGGATAATGTTCCGGAGAACCGCGGCGAACAGGCGCAGCAGGACTACCTTGGTTACTACGCGCACATGACCGCGTTGGACGATTGTGTCGGCGAGTTAATGAAGACTCTGGATGCCACGGGGCTCGCTGAGAACACGATTGTAGTATACACGTCGGATCACGGGGACATGTTGCATTCACACGGGTTCATGAAGAAGCAGCAGCCCTGGGACGAATCGTTGCGCGTGCCGTTCCTTGTTCGCTGGCCAGCCGGAATGGGACGGAAGAAACGAGAGACCCCGGCGAGGATCGACACGCCAGACATCATGCCGACATTGTTGGGTTTGTGCGGAGAAAGGGAGCGGATCCCGGATGCGGTGGAAGGACGCGATTTATCCGGCGTGGTGCGCGGTACCGAACGACCCAATCTGGATCATGCCGCGGTCATGACGTGTCCGGCCCCGTTCGGGCAATGGAGTCGCGCGAAAGGGGGGCGAGAATATCGCGGTGTGCGCACGGAGAGATGGACGTATTGCAAAGACCTGAAGGGCCCGTGGCTCCTGTATGACAACGAAGCGGATCTATTCCAGAATGACAACCTCGTCGGAAACCCGGCGCATGTGAAGAAGGTACGAGAGCTGGACGATCTGCTCGTGAGTCGGCTGGAGGAAACAGATGACGAGTTCCTGCCGGGTGACGAGTACATTCGACGCTCCGGATATATTGTGAATGAACGGACGGGAACGGTGGATTACGGTCGGCCGTTCGACGAACAGAATTACACACGGAGTCCGTTGTAGTCGTATATTGGTCTGGTAAGATTTCGCTGAGATCATTTCCTCGTATGCAACTCGCCTCAGGAACAGTCCTGATGTCCATCTTGCGTCTAGTTTGGCTGTTTGTGGTAGTCCTGGCCGTGATTACTCGGACAGCGTCCGCGAAGGACCTGAAGTCCGATGACGCTGCCGGAATCCGGTTTTTTGAGACGCAGATTCGACCGGTTCTTGTTAAGCATTGCTACGAATGTCATTCGATCCAGTCCCAGAGTTCCGAGGGCAATCTGCGGCTTGATTCGCGGCAGACGATTCGCGCGGGTGGTGACCGAGGTCCGGCCATCGTGCCCGGCTCGATCGACAAGAGTCTGTTGCTGACTGCGGTGAGCCACACGGATCCGGATCTGAAAATGCCGCCTCGGAAGCAACGTCTTCCAGACTCCGTGATCGCTGATTTGCGGCGATGGGTTGAAATCGGTGCGCCAGATTCTCGCGACGAATTCGCTGGCGGTTCCGTTGTGACAAAGGTCGGTCGAAACTTCTGGGCCTATCGTGCGCCCGTCAAACACGACGTTCCACGTGCCGACGATTCCGAATGGCCGCGCGGGGAAATCGATCGTTTTGTCTTTGCAAAGCTACAGAGTCACAAGCTGACTCCATCACCCGATGCCGACCTTTCGACTCTGCTGCGACGGCTGCATTTTGACCTGACGGGATTGCCTCCGGAGCCGGGTCGGATCGACCAGTTTGCAGCTCAAGCGGCCACGGACGGAATCGACGATGCGCTCGCGTCACGGGTTGACGAGTTGCTGGCGTCACCTCAGTTCGGTGAACGCTGGGGACGTCACTGGCTGGACGTCGCGCGGTTCGCTGAGTCCAGCGGCAAAGACGCCAACATATCATTCCCATACGCTTGGCGCTATCGGGATTACGTCATTGACTGCCTTAATGCGGACGTGCCGTATGACCGGTTTCTTGTCGAGCAACTGGCCGGAGACCTGCTGCCTTATGAATCTCCAGAGGAACGAGCGCGGCTGCTGATTGCCACCGGGTTCATGGCCATTGGTACAAAGAACCTGGGCGAGATGAATCCGATTCAGTTTCTGGCCGATATCGTCGACGAGCAAATCGACACCGTGACGCGTTCCGTTCTGGGCAGTTCCGTGGCTTGTGCCCGCTGCCACGATCACAAGTTCGATGCCTTTTCCATGCGGGATTACTACGCGCTGGCCGGCGTCTTCGCGAGTACGAAGACGTACTTCGGTACCGCGGTTTCGCCAGCGAATCGAGTCGGCGGCGATCCGCTGCCGCTACCAGTCGAGGCTGGTCTGCCGGTTTTTCATGCGTCCATAACGGCTGCACGAGTCGAGAAGCTTCAGGCCGACATGGCTGCTCTTCGCAAGGAAGAAGAAGACGGTCGGGCGGCCGTCCTGAATGCCATCAAGGCCGGTGAAAGCCCGGATGGTCTATTTACGCTGCGAGACGCGCTTCGTATTTTCTGGCGGACTGGAGCCATTGAAGGACAGCTTGAGAAAGTTGACGCAAACGGCAAAGCGTTGCCTCTGGCGTCGGGAGTTCTGGACCGTGAGCGCAGTCTGAACGTGCCCCTGCTGAAGCGAGGCGAGATTTCTCAACCGGGAGAAATCATCCCTCGAGCATTTCCGGCGGTCTTCAATCTGACTCAGGTAAATCCGATTCCTGACAACAGCAGCGGGCGACTGGAACTGGCGCGATGGCTGACGCATCAACGGCATCCGTTGACCTCCCGTGTCATGGTCAATCGCATCTGGAAACACATATTTGGCGCGGGTCTGGTCTCCACTATTGACGACTTCGGCGCCACCGGCAAACCACCGAGTCATCCGGAATTGCTGGACTACCTGGCTCTGCGTTTTGTTGAGAAGGACTGGTCCATCAAGGCCATGATTCGCGAATTGGTTCTGACACGGGCGTATCGTCAGGCCTCGACTTATCGTAATGCCGCCTTTCAGGCCGATCCGAAAAATCGACTGCTCTGGCGAATCTCCAAACGACGCCTCGAAGCCGAGGCGATCCGCGACGCGATGCTGGCTGTATCGAGCGAGCTTGATCGCAAGCGGCCGAAAGCGTCGCTGGTGGGACGCGTGATCGGTGACCGACCGATTTCGATCATCGGGCTGGACAAGCGACTTCCTCAAGACCTCGATGGAACCGTCCATCGATCTGTCTATCTGCCAGTAATCCGTGATCGTCTGCCGGACGTGCTGGAACTGTTTGACTTTGCCGAGCCCAGCTTTGTGACGGGAGCCCGCGAAAACACCAATGTTCCCACTCAGGCCCTGTACCTGATGAACAGCCCGTTCGTGCAGGAACGCGCAGCCGCGCTTGCGAAGCGTGTCCGGACGGAAGCTGGCGCCGATCCGATAGCAGAGGTCCGACTGGTCTTCCGGTTGTGCTTCAGCCGTCTACCTGATTCAGACGAACATGCCCGGGCTCTGAAGTTTCTGGGTTCGCGTGTTGGGCCGACCGACAAAGCGAATGACGCCGACGAAAATACAGAAGCCCTTGTCGATTTCTGTCACGCGATTCTCGCCACTGCAGAATTCCGAAATCTCGATTAAAGGTAGTGGCCATGCTGTTCGAACCGAAAGCGATCGACTGCGAGAGCGGCCGCTCCCGGCGAACCTCATTGAAATCGCTGGCATCCGGATTCGGGTATCTCGCGTTTGCCCGGTTGGCTCATGACGCAGCCGCCCGAGTAGCAGGCAGTGGCAGCGAACTCACGCCGAAGCCGACGCATTTTGCACCGCGAGCGAAGCGTGTGATCTTCCTGTGTATGAATGGAGGACCGTCGCACGTCGACCTGTTCGATCATAAGCCATTGCTAACTAAGAACTCCGGACAGGAGTTGTCGAAGAGCGGACCCCGATTGTTGCCATCACCGTTCAAGTTCACTCAACATGGCGAGTCCGGTTTGTGGTTTTCTGAGGTGTGCCCGCATGTCGCCGATCATGCAGACGACATCTGCATGATTCACAGCATGCACACAGACCTGCCAAATCACTCGCAGGCATTCATCCAGATGCACACCGGCAGTTTTCAGTTTACGCGCCCGTCGATGGGAGCGTGGACGGTTTACGGCCTCGGTACGGAAAACACTGACCTGCCGGGCTTCATCACGTTGAACCCGCCCGCGGATAACGGCGGAGCCCGAAACTACGGAACCAGTTTCCTGCCATCAATCTGTCAGGCCACGAAGATTGGTACAAATCAGATTCCTGGTTTCTATGCGAAACTGCTGGGTGTCGACGAAGAGCCCGGGCCGCCGCTCAAGAACATTCGCAACACTCGGCTGTCAGAGAAACGACAGCGGGAACAGCTTGATCTGATCCGCGACCTCAATGCCCGGAAGCTGAGTCGCGATGTCTACCATCCTGAAATCGAGGGTGCCATCGAGTCTTTCGAACTGGCGTTTCGTATGCAGCAAGCCGTTCCCGACCTGCTGGACCTGAAGAGCGAACCGCAGGCGATGCTCGCGTCTTACGGGATCGGTTCCGGATTACCGACCGATCGATTCGGTCGACAGTGCCTGTTGGCTCGACGTCTGGCTGAGGCCGGCGTGCGATTCATCGAACTGACGGCACCGATCGGCTGGGACCACCACTTTCTGTTAAAGGACAATCTCACCGAAAGCTGCGTCGCCACCGATCAACCAGTGGCCGCCCTTCTGACTGACCTCAAACAACGCGACATGCTGAAAGACACGCTCGTGATCTGGGCAGGAGAGTTCGGTCGCACACCGTATGCCCAAAGCGGCACGGGACGTGATCACAACAACAAGGGATTCAGTATCTGGATGGCCGGAGGCGGTGTTCGCGGTGGCATGAGCTACGGAGCCACAGACGAGTTCGGTCATAAAGCCGTCGAGAATCCCGTTCACATCCACGACTGGCACGCGACGGTGTTGCATCTATTTGGACTTGATCACGAACGCCTGACCTTCAACTACGCCGGTCGTGACTTCCGTCTGACAGATGTCTACGGGCAGGTCGTCAAAGAGATCCTTGCGTGATCGTCAGGTCATCGCGATAGAGGGCGAGATGCGGTGACGTTGCCGATGTGATTACCAACGGGATTCAGCGGCCTGAAGCAGTCGTAGCTGAACGTGTATGGCTGGTTGCGCAACCTCGCGACGGCCTGTTACGGCGAAGTCACAGCCGTGAGATTCAGAACATGGAATGGCACAGAACAATGAGTACAATGAGTCGCGAACTCGCTGCGGCGATCACCGCAATCCTGCTGATCGTAAATGGCCTCGGCGCCGAAGAACGTGCGCCGGTGTTTCCTGAACCGCCTCGTCTGGCGACCACGCAACGGGAACTTGCCGCCGAAATGTCTCGTGACGACTTTTCCGCAAGGCAGGCCGCGGCGTTGAAGAAAGCCGATTCACTGGTGGCCAAGCCCGTCGCATTGCCCACCGACTACGGCTCGTGGATTTTCTACTACGCCTGCCCCGACGATGGCTCGACGCTGCGTATGCTCTCGCTTCAGGAGCACCAGTGTCCCAAGTGTCAGCGGACGTACTCCGACGACCAGACAGTCGCAGCTTACCGGTGTCAGATGCACCACAACCTGGAACACGCGGCTCTTGCGCTTGGATGGGCGTACGCTTACACCAAACACGACAAGTATGCCTCACAGGTACGTCAAATTCTGGTCCATCTGGCGGATGCGTATGCCGATTACCCCGCACGCCTCGACCGCTGGGGTCGACGCGGGTTGTTTGCGCCATTGGGTGGGCGACGTTACGTGCAGAGTCTGGATGAAGCCGTCGGCGTGATCCGTCTGGCCAAGGCGTACGATCTGACTCGCCGTTCATCTGTGTGGAAAGACAATGGCCGCCAGCACGTGGAAACGGACTTCTTTCGAGCCACCGCAACCACGCTGCTGACATTCAATCAAGGCATTAACAATCATCAGACCTGGTACAACGCCGGTCTGATGGCAATCGCGTCAGTCCTGTCGGACGAGGAACTCGTCCAGCAGGTCCTGACGATGCGGGGCGGGTTTCACGATCAGCTTCAGCGAAGTCTCGGCGATGACGGGCTGTGGTACGAAGGTGCCATGGCCTATCAAAACTACGCCTTGCAGGCGATGGTCGAAATCGTCGACGCAGGACGTCGGCTTGATTTGGAATTGCACCAGGAGCCGCGGTTCAGAAAACTCATTTCCAGTTCGCTGAAGGTCGCCTATCCCAACGGCCATTATCCCGCCATCAACGATAGTGATCCCGGCACTTTTCGCAGCTTCCGGTGGTCCTTTGAGTGGGCGTGGAAGACATACGGCGATCCAGTGTTCGCTCAAGCGGCAGCGTGGGGCAATCCGAAGCGGCATGCTCAGATGCTCGGTCCCGGCGCAAAACCCGCCTGGCCACTGGAGACAAAGTCCATCAACCTTGCCGACGCCGGCCTGGCGATTCTACGAACTGGTGAATCGGCAAAGCAGACGTGCGTGTTCTTTGATTATGGTCAACACGGCGGCGGTCACGGGCATTGTGACAAGTTGAATATCACTCTGTTTGCCAATGGCCGCGAGTGGCTGCTCGATACGGGTCGTATCGGCTACTCGTACAAGGAGTACAAGACATGGGTCAAACACACGGTGGCTCACAACACAGTTGTGATCGATGGTGCAAGCCAGACGCCGACAACAGGGCAGTTAAACTGGCTGAAGACTGGCGATCAGTGGGCTGCGTGCGCCGGCGAGTGCGAGACGGCGTATCCTGGCGTCACGTTGAGGCGGTCGCTGCTGCTGACGTCGATGATGCTCGTGGATTTGTACGAGGTGGTCGCCATTCGCGACGTCGACATTGACTGGATTGTCCATGCAGTCACCGATCCGGTGACGCCCGTCGCGCCGTGCGAATCATCGCCAATCCAGTCACTCGGTAAGGTTGCGGGTTATCCACATTTGCTTGAGGCACGACGTTGGAATGATCCTTCCGCGTCGGTCTGGGATTTTCCTGCCGGTACACTTCGGCTGCGTCTTTGGCTTGACGGCGATGCACCGGACGAGATTTTCACGGCCATCGGAATTGGCAACCGAGTTAATCAGAAGGCCCCGGCACTACTCCGTCGCCGAAAGGCCAGTCGCAATGCACGCTTCCTGACGGTGTACGACCTGAGCGGTCAGGGCGACCATATTCAGGAAGTGCGTTTGATCGACGGCAAGTCCTCGGAAATCAAAGTCAAGACATCCGAGAGTGACTGGAAGATCACGTTCGCTGCCAGTGATCTGAGTCTCGACATTCACGAGAGGTAGCCCACATCACAGGTCAGGTAACAACCTCACAACAATGGGCTGGCATTGGGCCGCGTACCGTCACATCGCCCCGACACTGCGAGCCCACGCTTCCCAGGGCGGCTTCATTCGACTGACAACGTCATTTCGCTCGCTTGCCAGATTGTGCAGCTCACTGCGATCGTCTTCCAGATTGTAGAGTTCCCACGGCTGCCCTTTGGTTCGCACCAGCTTCCACGGCCCCTGTCGCATTGCGGCATTGCCCATGTGCTCCCAGAACAACGGTCGGTTCGACGGAAACGCTGTCGTGCGAAACAGCGGAGCGAAAGACAAACCAGCTGCGGGCTTGATCTCGTGCCCGTTGAAACTGGTCGGATACGTGGCGCCGGCGACCTCAGCGAGTGTGGGCATGATGTCGATGACGTGTCCGACGTGGCTGTTCATGGAACCGCGTTCGACCTTCAGTCCACTCGGCCAGTGAACCACCAGCGGTGTCGAAATGCCGCCTTCGTGAGTCCAGTGCTTGTGCTTTCGAAACGGCGTGTTCCCGGCGTTTGACCAGGACTGACCATAGGTGCGATATGAATCCGCCGTCCCGGTTGGACCCTTGAGATCTGGTCGAAAGTCACCGCCCAGCAGTCCGCCCTCGTGACAGGCTCCGTTGTCGGACAAGAACAGCAGCAGTGTGTTGTCCAGTCGATCTTCCTCACGTAGCCGATCGACGAGCCGTCCAATATTCCAGTCCATGCGGTCAACCATCGCCGCGTAGATGGCCATTCTCAGATCGAGTTCTGTTTTCTGCTCGTCGCTCAACTCGTCCCAGTCGCGACCGTCTGCCGGACTGAGTTTCCACTCAGGGCGAATCAGTTTCATCTCGACCATGCGGTGATAACGCTCACGCCTGAGCGTCTTCCAGCCATCGCGATACCGCCCCCGGTACTTGTCAATCAGCTCGGGGGGCGCGTGCAGCGGCCAGTGCGGAGCATTAAATGCCAGGTAGAGAAAGAAAGGACGCTTGGCGTGACTTTCATTGTGATGCTCAAGTGATGCCAGTGCCTCATCCGTAAACGCGTCTGTTGAGTAGAAGTCCGCTGCCTTTGGAACCAGTCGCTGATCGTCGCGAGCGAACACGCGTTGAAGCCCCTTACGCTTCGCCTTCGAGATGTCGAAATAATTCATGCCGCCCGAGATGAGACCGTAATAGCGATCAAAGCCGCGATCGATCGGCCATGCCGGACGGAACTCTCCCACATGCCACTTGCCGGACATGTAACATCGATAGCCGGCTGTCTTCAGCACCTCGGCCAGCGTGACGCAGTTCTGATTGAGATACCCCTGCGTGGGACTCGGCTGTTTGGCCGGGCTCGACGACACCATCTTTCCGACACCGGCCTGATGCGGATACAGCCCCGTGAGCAACGCGGCTCTTGTCGGACAGCAGCGAGCGGCATTGTAGAAGTGAGTAAACCGCAGCCCGTCTGCAGCCAGCCGATCAAGATTGGGAGTCTCGATTTCGCCGCCGTAGCAGCCAATGTCCGAGTACCCCATGTCATCAGCCATGATGACAATAATGTTTGGACGCGCGCTCGACTCGGCGGAGAGTGATTTCGTGTAAGACGTTTGCGGAAAGGCTACTGCCAACGCTGAAATGACGAGTGTGGCTACTCTGTGTAGTAAACGACTTGCGGAGTTCCGGCGGCAAGCGGACTGTGTCGTGGTAAGGAACTGGTACATGGTTATCCGTCTTCATGCTCGCATTGCGCTCTCAGTGCTCGGACGGCCCATTGTCGGTCGTTGCAACCATCCCGCTGCTACAGGGCAAGGGGTGAGTTCGTAATGACATCGACCGCTTCATTCTGCAGCGTTTCGAGGCAGAAGGTGTCGGACTGTCGCCGCTATCGGCTCGACATGGTCCGTTTACTACCGCTTCTTCGGCTTCAGGATTGGTGTGTCCCAACCTTCGATGTCGCCGGGTTTGGCGTCCTTGATGGACGGTTTGAAGCTGAAGGTTGTGGGGTTGTACGGGCCGACGAATGACACATCGGCGTCAGCCTTAATGTCCTCTTCCATCTCCATGCACCAAAGTGTCGCGTTGATGATCATGCGGCGCACTCCCTCGCTGAGGAGGTCCTCGGAGGCGCCCTGAGTGGAGCAGAAGGCGCGGCCTTCTTTGCCGCCCTGGAAGGTGTAGGTGCGGACCCAGGCGGCCGGCTGCGGTGCTTTGTCCTCAATGGGTTTTGCTCCCACTTTCATGGACTCCAGGACGCGGTTGGTCGCGAGGATGGTGGAGTTCGGCATCGGCCTGGCCGAGTAGGCGCCCGCCATGGCGTGCATGTCCTTGACGCCTCGCATCACTGGATGGCTCTTCTGCTCGGGCACAGTGTGCATCGCCGTGGCGAACTTGTGGTTGCTCCCGTAGTGCCCGGCACCGAGCCTCGGGTTCCATGTTTCTCCGAGGATCTGGCGACCGAAGCCGCCGACGAAGTCTTCTTTGCCGCTGTTGTAGTTGTGATAAGCGTACGTGCCCTTCAGTCCGTTGAACGCATGCGTCGTCGTCCGCAAACCGATCACCGGACCGCCGCGTTTCAGGTATTCCTCGAACTTCGCCATCCAGGCGTCCTCCGGGTGCACGAATCGCAGGAACAGAAACAGCATGTCCGCATCATCAATGACCTCGATGCCGGGGATCGTGCTGGAACCCGGTTTGATGAGTCCGTCGTCGGTCTGACCGAAGAGGACCGTGCACTTGAAGCCGAAGCGCTTCGCCATGATGCGGGCGATGGCCGGACACGTTTCCTCGCCACGGTATTCGTGGTCGGAGGCGATGAACAGAATGTGCTTGCCCGTGCCCGGGCCAGCGTCACCCTCGTAGACAACACGATCAGCGGCCGTCGCGTGTGTGCACAGAATGAAGAATCCCGCTGCTGCGGTAATGACGTGTCGTGTGGTCATTGAGCTGTCCCGTTGCTGTTCTGTTGATTCTCAGGAGATGGATACCTGCGGACTGCCTGCTCTGCACTCGTGTCAGTGCGTGCCGGTGTATCGTACGAGTCTCCAGCTTCGTGACAACGCTCTCCTGATTCCCAGTTGGCAGGTTGAACCGGCCGTTTCAAGGAGCGGGACGCCGCCGCTCCGGCCATGGGATGTATGTCGAGGCTGGGTTACACTCACCGACTGCGCCAAGGTCAAGTCAGAACCCGTGAGGTGGCTGTGGAAGGCGACCACCCAACCGCTAAGACGAATAAACACAATGAAACGCACGATTGTTCACATCGCAGCACTGGTTGTGCTTTTTGTCGCCAATCTCACACTCGCGGAAGCTCCGCCTTTTTCGGACTACTGCCAGCGATTGCAGCAGGAGATTCAGGGGAAGAAACACGGATTCCTTGCCGGAAATGTCACGTACTATGTCGGCGGGTTTCATGCGAGTTGGGAGCTGAAGGAGCACGAAACACTCGGCCTGACTCATCCGTTTCGTCACGATCTACGCAGCCGCGGGGTCGGACTCGTGCAGAGTCGCGGCAAGGAGCATGACGATACCGGTCTCGGCAACGACTTCTCCGGGTGGGAGTTCTACAAGGACACACGGGTTCTCTATGGCAGCGTTGTGATTGACGAGAAGACTCATCGTCATCCGGTCCCAAAGAAAATGTACTGGCGGCCGGACCGGATGATCTGCGAGTACGAAGTGGACGGCATCCGGCTGCGGGAAGAGAAGTTCATTGCCGCCAATGACGCCGCCTGTTCGATCATTACCGCGTCTCGCCCCGTCACTTTGCGATTTGACGGTCAGAGTTTCTTTGGACGCAATAGTCTGACGAGCCCTGCCACGATTGCTTACGACGCGGACCACAACGCAATCCACATCGTCGAAGGCGGCACGACGCGGTGTCGGCCGGAAACCGACCGCTCCGAGCAGGTCGGCCCGATTATGTATCAGGGCATGAGTACTGTCCTCTCCGCGTCCCGAAACTTCGCCACGAGCCATCGGTTCGTAAAGGGCGAACACGGCGAGATGCAGTATGAGTTCGACGTGCCCTGCGACAGCAACGGAGTCGTGCTCGTCTGAGCGATGCATGACGACTACGGCCAGACGCTGGAAGACGCGATGGCAGTGCTAGCGCGTAAGGCGGCTGGAAAGCGTAGGCCGGATCAAGCGAAGCGCCGCTCCGGCAATGTCAAACATCCCTTAAAACAGAAAACGCCGAAACAGCGTCGCGTCGCTCCTCGGTCCGGCCTACTGCCTGCTGATGCAGCCGCCCGCAGTTTCAGCCACGCGTGTGAAGCGATGATCGCGAAGACGCGCGAGATGAATCGGCAACTCAACGAAGAGATCCCGTGGTTTCGCTGCTCGGACCGGAAGTTCGAGGATATCTACTATGACCTGTGGTCGCTCTACCTGATGTATTACATCGACGTGCAGACGGGATGGGAGATGGAGCCTCATACCCAGACGGCCGTCAATAACTTCCTCGGTATGCACCGTTACGACGCGACGTTCCAGATCAAAGTGGGAGCGTGGACTGGCAATAAGTCACATTACGCTTACGGAAACGTCCTGACGTGGAAGCACCTCTTCAAAGACGGTTACTATCGAAAATCACCGAACGGCTTGATTGCGCTGGCCGACAACAAGGGAACGACGTGGCACTCCGGCGTCTACGGCAATGAACTTTCGGAGCATGTGCTGGGAGCGTGGCAGATCTACCAGCACACGGGCGATGTCGAATTCCTGCGAGACTGTTACGAGGGCTATTTCCGAGAGGTCTTTCACAAGCGAATTGCCCCGTTCTTCTCCAATCACTTTGAAGTGGCGGAAGCCTTGATCGCAATGGCCCTCCTCACCGGCCATGTTGAGGATGTCGAACACTGGAAACGACTTGTGCCGCTCGATTTGGACCAAATTCGGACGTGGTTCGATCAGCGCTGGCAGGCGCACGGCCACGAAGATTTCTTCGGCGGACCAAAGGATGGGATGCTGATGACGACGGGCTTCTGGCACATGCGCTCGAAACATTTCCCACGCGATTACGCTTTGAAGATGACCCGGCTATGGGCACTTGACAAAGACAAGGGCTTTTACGGGGATGCATCGCGACCGTTCCCGCTCGCCATGTCGCGTCAGGCCATGAAAACATTCGCTACGAATGTCGATGATTCATTTGGCTATACACCGGATACCGCGTACTTCACGTTGAGCGGCATGTTCCGACAACGGCTGGGCGATCCTGCCTGGCGACTCGCGCTAAATCATCTGACCCACTACAACTTCAGCACTGACTGGAACATTCCGGTGGCTCCGGAGGCTTACACGCGCAGCGGCAAGCTGTTCGGCGACCAGTACTCGAACTTCAACGCGGGCAAACTGTTGCTCTACCTCGAGGGGCTCGCCGGGCTGGAGTATTCCATCCCCGACAACAGGCTCGTCGTTCACGACACGATGCCCACCAACTGGAAGTGGATGGAAGTCCGCCTCCCGATCCAGATGCCAGGCGATCAGGAAACTCGCTGGCCAGTGATTCGGTATGAGCGAACAGAGCGCAAGAGCAACAGTGAGAGCACAGACGAGAGGGGGAGCGGGAACGAGACAATAAAGTCGATCAGCGTGACGGACTGCCCGCTGCGAATCACCATCGAACCATGGTCAGAAGAAAAACGCGTGATCCGCAGCGACATGCAACCCGCCACTGGCCGACAGCCAACAGCATCCAACTATCCGCACTACAGCAGATACGTTTTCAATGACCCACGATCAACGGCTTCCGTAAAACTCCGTCTGGCCTCCAGTTCGGCCGGCAGGTGAGACAACAGGGCATTGGCAGGATTTACCACAACGATGGAGCGACCAGCTACACCGACGCACAACCTGCAACCCGGAGTCAACACGGTCCAGATCAAGGTTAGCCAGAACACCGGAGTGTGGGGCTTCGCCTTCGAAATCCTCGACTTCCCGGCTAACGTCACATGGCAGAGCAGCCGACTTTCGCTACCCGAAAGGTAAGCGCCTTTTAACCGCGAATTCGTATCTGGACGATGTAATAGAGTTTCGCGTTGGCACGTTTTCGCTTGTCTTCGTCCTTAATCAAATCCAATAGCTCCCCGGCGCCGTAAAGCGTCTTGACCCGGTGGACGACGACAACGCCTGAGGTGTTGATGTTTTCCGGTTGCCAGAATGCCGACGTGTAGGAGTGGTACCGGCCGAACGTACAACTTCCCGTCTACGGAACCGAAGGCCTGTTCGCAGATGCGGCCGCGCTCGTCCTAGCTGGGCAGTATTCCGCGGGTGAGTTCGTCTTCCCATACGTCTAGCAGCGGCCAGTCGACGGCGCAGGTGCCGAAGTCGGCCATGTGGGAGTATCGCTCCAGCCGAGCGATGGCTTCGTCCAGCATGGCGTTGTCTTTGCGGAACGCCGGGCCGTGGCTGGGCAATAGCCACTCGACGTCGCTGTTGCGAATTCTTGTCAGTGACTCCATGAAATCCGGGATGTCCGAACCGTGGTGTGCGTCTATGTTGCCCACGCAGCCGTCTCGGTAGATGTTGTCCGCGCAGAACAACAGATTGTCCAGACGGAATGACAGCATGCCTACGGTATGACCGGGCGTGTGCCAGACCTCAAGCTGCCGTGAACCAATCTTAAGAACGTCGCCGTCGTTGATGGTTCGATCGAGATTGATTGTTGGCAGGTCGATGGAAATGCCCTGAGCGGAAATCTCGGCATACGTGACGATCCGATCGCCCTCGCGAAGCAGACGCAACGTTTCCGGGTGCCCCACCGATTCAGCGGACGGCAGTAACTCGTGCGTATGACGCAGCCCCTGGATGTGGTCCACGTCCGCGTGCGTGGCGATCAGATACTGGCAATTCGCCAGACCGAAATCCAACTGGCGGATCAACTCGACGATTTCGGCCACAGTGTCGCTGTAACCAATATCGATGAGCAGCCAGTCGTCACCGTCGAAAACGAGGTAGACGCTGCAGCCCAGGCGTTTGCGGGCCTGGTAGTTCATTTCGATGACGCCGGGAAAAATTTCCGTCCGGGGAATCATTGCCAGATATCTTTCGCTGTGTCGTGGTGCAGGCACATTCTTAATCTTAATCCTACTCCTACTCTTAATCCGTCACTCCTGGGAGCCTTGAGAGTAAGATTAAGAGTAGGATTAAGATTAAGATCAGGACCGACGAATGCCGTCTTAACACTCATTTTCTGTTGGACACCACAAAGTATGGAGTGCCCGTTGGCTTGACCTTGCGGCGATACACCTTGTCGGAGCACGTCGCATACAGATAGCCAAACTCTTTCCCTCCAAAGCAGATATTGGACAGAAACCGGTTCTGTGGTTTGGCAATGGTGCCCCCCAGTCGGCCGGTTGGATCAAACATCTGAATGCCGGCGTGGGTCGCGACATACAGTCGCTCCCTGTCATCGACAGTCATTCCGTCGGAGCCCGGTTTGTCTCGACCGGGTAGAAGTTGCAGTGGCATGTAATAGCGATCGCCATGCGACAGGCTGCCATCGACTTCGACGCGGAAGGTCCACAAATGCGATTGCTCGCTATCAGTCACAACCAGCGAGCCCTGGCCGGCCGATAGAATGACACCGTTCGGTCGGAATCCCTCGACCACGACGCGTTTCTCGTGATCGGGCGAGACATACCAGACACGACGATTGGCCGGATCGGTAAACCAGATCGATCCGTCGGACGCAACAACCAGGTCATTGCATTCGACGTCGTCCACGATCGTCTCGAATGAGCCATTCGGCTGATACGCGACGATCTTCTTTTCACCGTTTCGGCAACCGTAGAGCAAACCATCGGCTCCAAACATCAAGCCGTTGGTCTTTGCTGTTTGCTCAGCAAAGACGGTCACCTTGCCTTCAAGGTCAATGCGGTGAATGCGGTTGTTGGGAATGTCGGTAAAACACACATTGCCCTGTGCATCGGCGGCCGGGCCTTCGGTGAACTTGAATCCGTCGGCGAGCAGTTGCCAATCCTCGCCATCAATCAGCACCTGAGTTAGAGGCATATCCTGCGCAGCGGCAAACCCACCGCGAAGTGTCAATGCGATGATCAGACTGAATACCCACGTCGTCAAGTGTCGGTCATTCATTTGCGTTGTCGCCAGCCTGGATAATGTCGATGGTGACCTGTCGCGTTTCTTTCGAGGCAGCGATACGCTGATCAAGATTTGCAACGATGACCTTGAGCTCCCCAATTTCTTTGGCATTGTTGCCTTGCTCGTGCTTACGGAACAGGAACAAGTAGGTCACGTTTTGTGGTCGCCAGTGGTGAAAGTACATTATGTTCTTATCAATGATTGCCTGACGCAGGGGCTCAACCACCGACACCATTATTGCGTGCTGTTTTGGCCGCAATGTCCTCTGAACGACGCCATCGACTTGAATCTCTCGTGGTAAGTCTGCCCAATTGTCCCGCAGGTCGACGATAACTTCGCCATCTCCGTAGCCAGCCTTAGCGAAGTCGAGATTCAGACGGAATCCATTAGTGAGCAGACGTGACGAAACTGTGGGGACTGGTTGATCAACACTGCAGCTTTGCGAAGCTGAAGCGTCACCCGAAGCCGCAACATGGATCATTCTGTGACATATTCCTCCTGGCGACAGTGATTCAGCGAGCCCTTCTGCCGCAAGGGTGTAACCGAGTTCGTTGAGGGTTACGCCGTCGTCTGACAAGGATGTACCCATTTGTTGTCGTGAGTCGTCCTTTTTCGACTGCGACGTCAGCATGTCGAACAGGTTCACAAACCGGAATGGACGGTCCTCGGCAAGTTTCTCGATAGCGCTCGAATACAACTGACGTTGTTTATTGAAGCGTTCTGGATTCGGGAGCGGCGCCGGCATGTGCCAAAGTGGAGGCGGGCCGAGTACGACGAATCGGGCCTCCGTTGGTTTCAGATCGTCCAGGAGCTTCTCGTACTGCCGGAGAAATGTGTCGAGATACTCTGGTCCTCTAAATGACTCGTTGGCACCATAGTTGAGGAAGATCACGCTCGGCTTGAGTCCACGGACTTGAGCGATCATCCGCTCATAGCCTTTGGCCGGCGCATCGAAAATGCCGCGGGATTCTGCGAAGACGGTATCGCCGCTCCATCCGAGATTGCGGACTGTGAAGTTGGCGTCCGGAAAACGCAGTTGCAATGCGGTTTCCAGCCAGCCGTAGCGTTGCGCCCGTTCGATGAATGTTCCGCCGAGCAGTACGACTCGGTCGCCGGTCTTCAGTTCGAACGGAACAGGATACTGGTCTAATCCCACTGCTGATGTCGTGCCTGCAAGAAGACTCGTCAGCAATGCGAGTACGACAGCCAGCGGGGACGAACGGGGTTGGTGTCGCATGTCAGGCGTCCTTGACGACGGGGTTCGTCAGTGTGCCGATGCCCGTGACGGTGATGTGGACCGTGTCGCCGTTTTCCAGCGTGAACTCGTCCGGCGGTACGATGCCGGTTCCCGTGAGTAGAAACGTTCCGTCGGGGAAATCCTGCTCGCGATACAGCCAGCCGATCAGGTCCTCGAATGTGCGATTCAACTGACCGAGATTCGTGTCGCCTGCGAACACGGTGGCTCCGCCACGTTCAATGTTCAGTTTGATTTCAGTGGACTCCAGACTGAGCGGCACATTAGCGACCAGCACGCAGGGACCCAAGCCCGTGCATTGGTTGTAGACTTTGGCCTGCGGCAGATACAGCGGGTTTTCGCCTTCGATGTCTCGCGCGGACATGTCGTTGCCGATGGTGTATGCGACCAGCTTTCCGGCGGGTGATATGACGAGCGTGAATTCCGGTTCGGGCACGCTCCACTGGCTGTCGTAACGGACTCGGACGGGTTCGCCTGGTCCGGAGGCCCGTCTCGCACCGCCTTTCGAGAACAGTTCGGGTCGCTCGGCCGTGTAGACCTTGTCGTAGTGGCTGGCGGCCGACTCCGACTCCTCCATGCGAGCAACCTGGCTGCGTTTGTACGTGACGCCGGCTGCCCAGATTTCCTGCTGATCGATCGGTGCAAGAAACACTACCTCGTGGAACGGCACCGTCGCGGTGTCGGGCGTTGCCAGAAAATGCACGAGCCCGACCGGGTCGGCGTGATGCAGGATGTCGGACAGCGTGTTGCAGTTCTCGACCTGCGTGAGGTCGAGCAGTTTCACACTGTCCTCGTTGACCTGAGCGATGTGTTTCTCGCCGTCAACCAGAGCAACTTTCGCCAGTCTCATGGTGCAGGTTCCTTCGTGTTGCCGGGTATCAGGTTCGCGACAGAATATCGAGAGCTGCCTGCATGTCGGCGGGCAATGGTGCCTCAAACTCCATCGGTTTTCCACTCTCGGGGTGACGGAAGCACAGACGTCGGGCGTGCAGGGCCTGACGCGAGACAATTACGGGGGATTCGGAAGCGTCATGCTGGCCTTCCAGGTCCGCCCGTGTGACGTTGCTTCGGCCACGATACTGCGAGTCTGCGACGATGGGATGACCGAGGTGCGACATGTGAACTCGAAGCTGATGCGTGCGGCCGGTCTTCGGAAGCAGTTTCACGCTGGTCGCCTGCGGGAAACGGTCGAGGACTTCGTACCACGTGACGGCTTCTCGCGAATTGCCGCCGGGTTCGCAGACTTCCATCTTCTCGCGGTGCTTGCGATTCACTCGCACATGCGTCTCGATGAGGTCGCTGTCGAATTCGATTCGTCCCCAGACAATTGCCCGGTATTCCTTCGTGACCTCGCGCCGTTCGAACTGACTGCTGAGGCGACTGTGGACCTGATTGTCTTTGGCCACAACCATCACGCCGGTCGTGTTCCGGTCGAGACGGTGGACGATTCCCGCTCGCAGTTTGCCGGCAACGTCGCTGAGTTTGTCAAAGTGAAACTGCAGCGCACCGGCAAGCGTGCCGCGATAATTCCCCTTGCCTGGATGTACGACCATGTCGGCCGCCTTGTTGATGACGACCAGGCTGTCGTCCTCGTACAGAATGTCGAGCGGGATGTCTTCCGGGGGGAGAGTCTCGTCCGGCTCTTCCGGCAATTGCACGCTTAGCTGGTCGTTGACGTGGAGGCGTCGGCCGCTTTTGCCCGGCAGGCCGTTGATGAGCACGGTTTGCTGAATGATCGCGCGCTGAAAGGCGGCTCGGCTGTAATTGGGAAACAGGCGAGCAAGATAATGATCGAGTCGCCAGCCGTGAGCTCGCGCTTCAACTGTCAGCTTGACCGGCGTTGTAGACGACAGCTCGGTCATGGCTCGGGCGGCGCGTCGTCCGGCTTCGCGGGAGTGTCCGGACTGTCAGCCGCGGGCGGTGTGCCGGTCTCGGCCGGCGCGTCTGTCTCGGCAGGGGTTTCTTTTGCCGGTGCATCCGGAGCGGCTGGCGGAGGCAGAATCGGCTCGGCCGGGAACAGTTCCTCGGGAATATCCGGGAGAGTAATCGGAATCTCCGGGTGACCAGATGGCAGGCCGCCGGGCATCCCACCGGGAAACCCGCCCGGGAAACCACCCGGCATGCCGTCCTGCGGCTTTTTGAAGTCTTCAGGCTTTGGCGTTTGTTTGGCGAACCAGGCGTAGAACTTGAGGCTGTCCTCGGACTCCAAAGATTCGATACGAGCTTTGACACTGCTGCCATAAACGGGTGATTCGGGAAACGCCTTCTGGAAATCCTTATACGCGGCAATCGCGGCCGCGACCTCTTCCCTGGAGCCGGCCTGTGCTTCGAGCAGACGGGCATGGCCCAGCAAGGCGCGTTCTCGCGCTTCAATCGGCAGGTCGGCGTTTTCCAGCACGGAATCAAATGCCTCGCCCGCCTTCTTCATCTGGCCGATCGCGGCGGCGCGATCCATGAACTGCAGCCGCACGGCTTCGCGGAACAGAGACTCGGCCTCATTCAAGCGGGCCCACAACGCAACCTGCGTCCCGGGGAAGTCGGATGCCACGTTGGCGTAATCTTCGGCACTTTGAGCCGCAGCGAACGCGTCCCACGACGCGGTGTTTTTCTCGTGACTTGTGTTCGACACAATGATGGCGACGACCAGCACGGCGATCAAAACGACGACGCAGATCACGATGGTTTTCGCATTCCGCTCGAGCGCGCTGGTGGCGGTCGCCGCCCAGCTACCCAGGTCGGTTTGCTGTAGTTCAGGCTGATCTTGAAGGGCCATTGCTTGCCGCCCTGTTCAGAATGACTGCCGGTCCGGACGCTTTCGATGCGTTTTGTTCGCGTTCAGACCGTGCGAGTGAGTGATGGAATATTGGCGACAACTGCGTGCGGCTGGCCGGACAAAGCTGAGTCCAGGAGGGCCTGCTTCGCCCACATTACGCACTACCAGAAGAGCCGGGAGGACATTGATTGCGGCCAGAATCTCACCGATCAGACAGCAGGCGGCGAGTATAGGTCTCGCGGAATTCAGGCGTCAAGGAGCACCTGGGAGTCACCGCGCATGGCCACCGCAAGCTGTTTGACCAGGTTCGGCATTCTGTTTCGTGCGGAGGAAAATATCGACAAGTTCAAGGCACGCACAGGCGCGATATTTGGTCACACAACACAACGCCCAGTTGATTCCACAGCCGCTCAAGGGCGAAGTTCGTGTGTGGAGTCGCTCCCGACGGCAGCATTCAGTCGCTAGATTGGGACCCGGCTTGATTACTTCACCAGGCCTCGCAGGACCAGGGGTCCTGCCGATCGCCCTTCAAACTGACGACAGGACAGCGGGCATGAAGTTTGAAGAAGGGTTCACAGTTGGCATTGATCTCGGCACGTCGTACTCGTCCATCGCTCGTCTGGATGACGAGGGCGATCCGCTGATCCTTGAAAACGCATCCGGCCGACCGATCACGCCATCGATTGTGATTCTGGGCGAAGAAGGTCGCGTGCTGGTGGGAGCGTCTCCCGAGCGAATCGCTGAGGAATCCGTTGATCGGGTCATCACCGGCATCAAGCGCGAAATGGGGAATCCTGCGTTTGAACGTGAGCACGAAGGCCGACGTCTGACGCCTGAGCTGATCTCGTCCATGATCCTGACCAAACTGCGGCAGGACGCCGAGGCGCATATCAAGCCGATCCGCAACGCGGTCATCACCGTCCCGTATTACTTCAACGAACCGAAGCGGCAGGCGACGCGGCACGCGGGACGCATTGCCGGGTTGAACGTGGTCGACATCATCAACGAACCGACCGCAGCCACGCTGGCCTTTGCATGGCAAAAGGGAGTGCTGGGTAATCCCGATTTACCCGACACGTCGCAACGCATCATGGTGTACGACCTGGGCGGCGGCACGTTCGATGTCACCCTGGTGGAGTACAGCCCGACACGATTTCAGGTTCTGGCCACGGACGGCGACACCATGCTGGGTGGTCTGGACTGGACGGAGCGAATGGCCAACTACGTCGCTCAACAATTCGAAAAGCAGTTCGGTCTCGACCCGCGCAGCGAGCCGTCGGCCCGCAAGTCGTTGATGATTGAAGGTGAGGCGGCCAAACGTGAACTCAGCCTGTGGGGAAAATCGACGGTCCTGTTCGAGAGCCACGGTCAGACACTGGAACAGGAAATCAACCGCGAGAAATTTGAAGAACTGACTCTGGACCTGTTGCAGCGCACGCGCGACACGACGGAGTACGTCCTTGATCAGGCCAATGTCAAAGTCGGCGATCTGGACGAGGTCATCATGGTCGGCGGATCAACGTCGATGCCGGCGGTTGCGGCGATGCTCGAAGAGCTGACGGGACGCAAGCCGTCGCGCGATTTGAATCCACAAACTGCAGTCGCACAGGGCGCGGCCATTCACGCCGCCATTCTGGAATCGCAGCAATCCGAGGGCCGCGGACAGGCGGCCGAGGCGTTGCAGAGACGATTACGGTCCGTGACGACTCAGGACGTCAACTCACACTCGCTGGGAGTGGAAGTCGCCAGCCCAAAGGACCCCTCGAGCAGGAAGAACCACATCATGATCCCGCGGAATTCGTCGTTGCCGGCGCGCGCTCGGCAACGATTCGTCACGACCTCGAAGAACCCGCGATCGGTCCATGTCCGATTGATCGAAGGCGAAGCGTCGGACGTTGATTCCTGCACATTTATCGGCGATTTTCGACTTGTCGGACTGCCGGAAAACTTGCCCAAGGGATCGCCGGTCGAGCTGCATTACGCCTACGACGACCGCGGCCATATCCACGTCATGCTGAAAGAGCTGTCGAGCCAGACGGCCGCCCAGGTCGAAATCGCCTGGAGTCACGGCATGGACGACAACACCATCGACGCGCTGGCTAACCTGGCGCGTGCTTATCGGATTGAGTAATTCACCAGGTGGTGAGTGCCTGTCTGCAGCGGCACGGCAGCTACTCACCGACAGATTCCTGGACAACGACGATCCAGCCGGTGTCTTCGATCAGGCCGGACGAGTGGGCGTCTTCGCGGACATCGCGGGCTCGGCGAAAGATGATCGGTTCACTTGCCGCGATCCACTGGCCTTCCGTGCCCAGGTAATCCGTGTGCTCTTTGAGGATTGAGCCGCGGGCGGTCAGCGGCTGGCTGCCAGATAACTGCTCGTGCTGCAGGCGTCGCACTCCGCGAAGTTCGATCAATTCCTTCAGTACGCTTTCCGGGACGCTGCGTGTCTGGTCGGACAGCGACTGCCCCTGCTGGTCCATCCATTCGTCGCTGCCCGTGCGTGAATCGTGCAGCACTGTGCCACGGTCACCCAGAGCGCTGGCGCCCGTATCCACCAGCAGCACGACCCTGCCTCCGCCCATACGGGCGTTGAGGACCTCGAAGTCGCCCAGACTTTGCGACATGGCGAGAATGCCGATGACTTCGCGTCGAGGTCCGCCAGCAACTGGATTCTCGACCTCTGCCCAGACCGGGACGGATAGAGCCACCATCCACTGTCCGTTCGAGCGGCTGCGAAACACGATGGATCGATAGGGAGTCGTAATCGGCGGCAACGGCTCCTGGCGGATGGTTTCTGGATCGAGGTCCTGACCTTTGCCGTGAAAGTAATCACGATAGCCAAAGAAAGTTCCCAGCGAGCTGGCCCAGGGAGTCCGTCCCGCCTGTCGACCGTCCCGCAGATTGACGAACCAACTGGTCGATCTGGCTGGCCCACCGTCTTCGGATGTCGCCGCGCGATGATTACTCAGCCACAGTTGCAACTGCGGATCACCTTCCTCCGCCTGCGGAGTGTTCGCTGCGTTCAGACGCCGAATCATCTGGACCAGTTCAGGCTCGGTTGCCGCCTTCTGCAAAATCAACCACCGCAACTGCAGATCGCGACCGACGGTCCTTGCAATGAACTGCGCAGAAAGTTGCAGGCTTTCCACATGCGCCGTGTGCGCTGTGAGGTGCGCGGCACGTTCGCGCTGAGCCGCCTGCTGTTGAGTGATGGCCGCTCCGGAGACCACCAGCGAAATGATCAGCAGGGCGCCGACGGCCGACAGGATCCAGCCCATGTGTCGGCGGGAGTGACGTGAGAATCGCTCACGCCAGTTTTCCTCGCGTGCCTGAACTGGTTCGTCCGCCAGCCAGCGTTCCAGATCATCAGCCAGCTCAAGTGCGGTGAAATACCGATCCTGCGGCTGCAGCGCCATGGCTTTCAGGCAGACCGATTCCAGAGCAACCGGAATGTCGTCGTTGACGGTACGCGGAGGATCGAATGAACCATATCGGGCTTTGGTCAGTGTCTCGCGGGCAGAATCGCCCATGAAGGGCGCTCGCCCGGTCAGCAGTTTGTAGAGCGTTGCTCCCAGAGCGTAGATGTCACTGGCGGGTGCCAGATTCGTGACTCCCTCGGCCTGCTCGGGGCTCATGAACGCGGGCGTGCCAACGGGACCACCGGTCGAACCGCCGGAACTGTTGCCGGAACCGCTTCCGGGCATCAGTGTCTGCTCGCCGCTGGCGCGAGCGGTATCGTCGCGATCAATTGCCATGGCCAGACCCCAGTCGACCACCAGCGTGTCGCCGTACTTGCCCAGCATGACATTGTCGGGCTTGATGTCCCGGTGCAGGATGCCTCGGTTGTGCGCGTACGCAATCGTCTGGCAGACCGTGACGAAACGGGTCATCAAAGAGCGAAACTCGACGGCCCGTTCTTTTTCAAACAGGCCAGCAGGTTCTGTCTTCGCTCCGATTGCCTGCGTCCGAGATGCATGGAGCTTCGCGATCCGCTGGTCCAGTGATTCACCTTGAATGAACCGCATGGCGTAGCACAGACGACCGTCAGGGGTTTCTCCGAATCCGTACACCGGTACGACGCCGGGATGGTCCAGTCGCGCAGTGACCTCGGCTTCCATCTGAAACTGATCGCGGCAGAGTTTTCGGTCGCGGTGTTTGGGCCGAATGAACTTCAGGACCACGTCACGTTGAAGTTCGCCGTCATCCGCGATGTAGATTTCGCCCAGCCCGCCTCGGGCGTGAAAGCGCAGTTTGCTGTAATGCTGCGGCAGACGCAGAGCTCCACGTTGCCCGTCATTGTCTTCGTCAGATTCCATGACGGTCATCATCCCAGTGATGCCAGAAGCAGTCGCTGCTTCTTCACCGGACTGATTCAGTTCACTGATCCGCCGCTCCACCTCGTCGAGCAGTTCGGGACAGGTCGCGCACAGGTCTTCCGCGGGCACGTACTGACCCTGCTCAAGCAACTCGCCCCATTGCGCCACAAGCTCTTCGATGCGCTCGAGTGTTGACATCCGACCTCCATCAGTCAATTGGTTCGAATCGGCAGGTCGCTCCGGGACCGGCATGTCCTGCTTTGGTCACGTTGGCCCGCCGTCGCCAGGCTCTGTGTCATCGCGGCCCGATGTCACAAGGATTGTACCGTGAGATCAGGACCGATGACCCATGTCCAGACCCTGCGTGTCCTGACCGGCCGGATTCGCGGGCCGCGGCTCAGTGCACGACGCGGGAATGTCCGGAATGGCGTGCAGTTCCACTTCACACTGATGGGTGCATCCGAGCTGACTGCGTTCTGCACGCTGCGGCGTGCAGAACGCCATTGCAGATTGATACGTTTGACGCCGCCGATCGACGCACTCGCGTTGCGTTGAAACAACTCGTGATGCGACTGGACAACAGCCCCAGCTGCCCCAGACCACTCCGAGTCCATTTTTGTGTTGGTCACCGCATCGATGGCTTGTTCCGATGCGCATGCCATCCTTCACGCGGACATCGTTCGCGATTGGCCCTGAGCAGCGCTGCCAGACCGACACCTGCGATCGGACAACAGTCACGCGTTCGCATTTGTCAGGTGACGCCGCCTGTATGAACTCTCCGGCCGCGGGCAGACCTCAGCACGACCCGCGTTAAGTGACACGCTGGATTCTGGTGGAACATGTTCCATTCGCGTCTGCACGCCGAGCCCGTCGATGCGCTTTTTATGACCCAGGCTTTTCAATTGGTGAAGACCTTCCAACGGACACCTTGGAAGGCGACAGCATGTCCCGCGACAAAGACTCGAAGAAACGACGCAAGCAGAAGAAAAAGAACAAGGCGAAGAAGAAGTGTCCGCACTGCAGCTCCGGTCCGGAGACATTTCGGTTCATGCAGGACATCTTCAACTTTGATGTCGATCTGGCTCGCGAGATTGTTAACGACGGTCGCGAGCCGACTGAACTTGATCACGACGATGTCGAATACAGCGTCGATATCTGCCGGATTTACCCCGAACACGTCAAACACGTGAATCCGGAATACCCGGGCATTGTGGCTCATTACTGGTATCCGGAGCCCGACGGCACGGTGCTGCATGGCCACGTTGTGATCGACGGACACCACAGAGCGGCGCGATGCCTCAAGGACGGACTTCCGTACCGTGTCCACATCCTCTCGGAAGACGAAAGTCGCCGCGTGGTGATCACCGGTCCGGATATCGATTCGATTCTGGCCGACCTCGAAACCGGCAGTATCGGTGTCGAACAGAGGGAACCGGCCGGGGTTGGTTGCTGATTCCGGCAGGACAACTGTCATTAAACGGGCATGGCCTCCGTGACTCAGAGCACGACACTTCCGGCACGTCGGGATGACCTGGTCATCCCGCAAATTTCTGATGACGAAGTCGTCATCAAGCTACCGTCGCGCCGTGAGTACTTCAGCGTCGGGCCGGAAGAGTATTTCCTGCTCCAACGGCTCAACGGGTCGGCAACAGCGGACGATCTGTGCAGCGCGTTCGAACAGGAGTACGGCGAAGCGCTGACGGATCGCGATATCGACGACTTTCTGGAAATCGTGCGGTCGCGGGGACTGCTGGAAGATGCGGCCAGCGAGACGGAGGAGAAGTCCGGCAAGCAGAAGAAGCCGGACCGACCCGCACCTATCGATGACGACGACGAAGATGATGAGCTGTCCGGCAAGAAGCCGAATGTCCTTTTCTACCGGATCCCGTTGTTTGATCCGCACAGCCTGTTCTGCTGGCTGGAACCGAAGATTCGGTGGGTCTGGACGCGGTCGTTTCTGGTTGTCTCGACACTGGCAATTCTGTTTGCGGCGACGATCGTCTGCTCGAACGGTGAAGCGTTCGCGTCGTCGTTCTCCAGCGCCATGCGCTGGGAGACGATTGCTATTGTCTGGGCGACGATCATCTTTGCGACTGTGTTACATGAATTTGCACACGGGCTGACTTGTCGGCATTACGGGGGCGAAGTGCACGACACGGGTGTGCTCTTCATGTTTTTCATCCCGTGTCTGTACTGCAACGTGTCGGACGCGTGGCTGATTCCGGAGCGGCGTCGGCGGTTGTGGATCACAGCCGCGGGCGGGTACTGCGATCTGTGTCTGTGGGCTGCCGCCGTCTTTGTGTGGCGGATTACGGTTCAGGATTGCTTCGTCAATCATCTGGCGTTCGTCATTCAGGCGATCTGCGGCGGTCGCGGGTTTCTCAACTTCAACCCACTGTTGCGACTGGATGGCTACTACATCGTCAGCGACTGGTTGACGATTCCCAACCTGCGCAAGCGAGCCCACAACTACTGGATGGAGCATCTGCGCTGGCTGTTATGGGGAGCGGAGCACCCGAAACCACAGCCTCGATCCCGAGCGCTGCTGACCTACGGAATTCTGAGCTGGTGCTTTGCGATCTTCTTCCTCGACCTGATCTTCCTGCGACTTCTGAAATACGTGGGCGACGAGTTCGGGGTCGTTGGTACGGCGTTTCTGTGTCTGCTGCTGGGGTTTGCTCTGCGGCGTGTCTTCAAGGGACTCTTCAAAAGTGAGTTTGCGACCATGATCAAAGAACGCAAAACCAGAACGCTGATGTGGGTGACTGGCCTGGCTGCGGTGGTACTGGTGCCGTTCGTGATTCCCGTCCCGCATTATGCGGCCGGTAACTTTGAGGTGCGGCCCGCAAAACGATTCGAAGTACCCGCCCCGGTCACGGGCTTTATCGCCAGAATCCACGTCGAGGAAGGTGCCGTTGTCTCGGCGGGCGACACGCTCGTTGAGTTGACGTCGCCGGACCTCGATTCCCGAATCTCTACGAAACAGTCCGAGTTACTTGAATCTCAGGCGAGTCTCGCGCAGTTGAACCTGGGCACTCGTCCGGAAGTGATCGTCGAACTGCGTAAGCGGATTGACCGCCTGACTTCGTGGCGCGAGCAGGGACAGGTCGACGTCGAGCACGCCCGACACGAACTGAAGCAGCAGATCGTTGTCGACAAGCACCGCATCTCGCAGACAAGGCTGCAGATTGAAGCGGCCCGCAAGTCGCTGCAGCGTTCCGAGTGGCTGTATCGACAAGGTGCACTCGCCTGCGCGCAGCTTCAATCACAGCGTACATCGTTGCAGCTCGTGGAAGGCCGGCTCCTGCAGTCCCAGGCCCAACTGGAAGCCAGACAACTGACTGAAACCCGTGGTGCCGAAGACGATCTGTCCCGTCGTGAGCAGACGCTGGCCGACGTTCAGTCACAGTTGACGCTGTTGCTGGCCGGGACTCGCCCGGAAGTTATTGCGGCTGAAGACGCACGGAGGGAACGGTTGCTGAAGGAACTCGACTACCTGCAATCGCAGAAGGAACAACTGATCGTGCGGGCTCCGGCGAGTGGAGTCATTGCCACGCCGCGCTTCCGCGAAAAGGCCGGACTGCTCGGCGCTCTGGGAACACCCATCTGCGTCATCGAGGATGGTTCCCTGACGCGTGTGGAGCTGGCGGTGGCAGAGGATCAGACGGTCGGTATCCGCCCTGGTCAGAAGGTAATTCTGAAGGCCCGTGCTCTGCCGCTCACGACCATCAACGCGACTGTCGAACGAGTGGCACCTGCAACAGTCAAACTACCGGAAACACAGACCAACGTGCTGATCATTCACTGCAGTTTGGCAGATGGGGAGCAGCAACTCAGTTCCGGCATGACGGGATTCGGACGTGTCGTTCGCGGCTCAAGAACGTTCGGTGTCTCGATCGCATCCACAATGCTCAGTTACGTCCGCACCGAGTTCTGGTGGTAACAGCCACGACGCGCGACTTTTGAAGTTGCACACTTTTTGCCCCCTCTCCCCCGAAACATTGGCGCGGTCGACTGGTTTTTGCAGCAGAGCCCTGGATCGCCAATGTTTTGGGGGAGAGGGCTGGGGAGAGGGGGCTAAGAGTGTGCAACTTCAAAACGCGCGACCCATCTGGCATCACGACTCAGTCAATTCGGGAATTGCTTCGAGCGTGGGAGAATGTTCGCGTGTCCCGGCGATAACAGCCCATCCGTCTGAGAATGCCCGTGGTTGACTGGTGTCGCGGGCTGGGCTGTCATCGACACCGGTGGTGCAGACGATGTTGCCCATTGAGCCGTTGGCGCAACGGGCGTTGCTGACACGTAGCCGGGAATCCTGGATTGCGCGGGATTCTGCGGCACAAAAGTTGTTCCCTGGAGCTGGATGCTCCATCGCTCCAGATTCGACCCCTGTTCTTCCGCAAGTCGGGCGAGCAGAATGTTGTATTGCCTGAGTGAGCGGCCGGCTCCGGAAACAGCACGCACATGTGCGTCGATTGCCGACTGAAAGTCACGCAGCGCGAGCAGCAGCCAGTCCTGTCTCTCACCCGCGTCCGGAGGGTTGGCATAGCGGACCCGAGCCACTCGCAGCCATTGCGCAGTGTGCTCCAGTTGGCGATGACTGCTCTCGTACTGACGGCACGCACTGACCACTTCCGAAGTCAGTTCTGCCAGATCAAAGACGACTTGTTTCTCGTAGGCGGCCAGGACAGCCCGGTCTCGCATCAGCCGCACAGAACTCACTTCGCGATCAGACTTCGCGGTGCGGTTGCCCAGTGGCACATCGAACGTCATGCCGACGGTCCAGTCTTCAAAATCGAAGCCACCAACTGATCAAACGCGCGATCCGCGCGATCGCTTAACCCGGCCACCCGATACGCGGCCGAGACGTTCAGTTCTGGTTTCACGCGATTCTGAGCCACCAGGAGTTGCTGTTCCCGTATCTGCAATCCGAGTCGACGCTGGTTCAAGTCCGGACGTTCCTGCAGAGCGACGGTGACGACGTCATCGAAAGCCGGTGGCGTCTGTCGGGGCGCATCGGCCGGCAGAAGTTCGTTGTCGTCTCGAGCATCAAGACCGATCAACTGCCGCAACTGGAATTCACGACGGCGAGCGTCAAGCCATGCGTCCAGATACTGCTGGCGGAGCTGCTCCAGTTTGACTTCCGCCCGGGCAACGTCGCTGTAGATCGACTGTTCCGCCTGCATCCGCAGCGTTTCGATGCGCACGCCTTCTTCCGCCAGTGGTTATTGGCACACGCTGTTCCAGAAACTTGACGGACCCAAGAGCGATTGACGTAACTGACTATGAACAAGTGAGTTACAGAATTCTCAAGAATGGCATCCTCACAGAGACCTGTTGTCGGACGGAAACTCGCGAATGGCGTTCTTCTGACGTAACTCAATGTGTTTTCAATGGTTACGTGCGTGTTGCTACAGGTTGCCCCAGGATCAGGAACGGCAACCCATCTGCAGAACCGATTGCTCGTGCCGATTCCGCGTGACTGCGGCGACCCGACGGGAGGGCAGCTCGCGGAGGCCTGATATGAGGCGTTTCGTGTCCAGCGACCCAAGACTGAGTTGCGGCGACACGTGTGACCAGGCCGAATCCATGGCAGGGCAATGTGGTCCATCGACAGGCACGGACCCGTTCATCGCGGCGACGGAAATCGCGAGATCAGGACGGCTCACAACATTGTTGACGAAAGAAACGTCAGCAGCAGTTTCGTGGCAGTCAACTACAGACGCCATTCGCGACCGAAAACTCAGACGCGAATTGATATGCGGGGCGAGTTGCAATGTGGCAAACCGTGTGAACGAATTCCACGGATTGGTGGCAGGTCTGATTGGACGAGGGTATTCTGCTCGCACGTTGCCTGCGCCGAGACGAGTCGTGCTGGCTACGACCGTCGGGCAATCCCGTCCCGACAGATTCGAGTCAAGGCTGGTAGGAACCGCCTGGCGATCACTGCAGACTAAGGATTGATCATGGCTGACGATTTTCTTGATGAAGAAGCACAGATCGCTCGCGAACAGGATGAGAACGAACTGTTCGACAGTCACGCGCTGCGGCGTCAGTTGCGCGACCTTCCCGACCTGCAGCCGGTCGTCAAAGTCGGCCCGACAGCGACAATCCGGGACGCGGTCCACGGCATGGTCAATAACGGCGTCGGAATCGTGCTGATCGTTGAAGACAAGCGACTGGTGGGCGTTTTCAGTGAGCGCGACGTGCTGCGAAAAGTCGTGGGGTCGGGCTTGGACATTGACGCCATCGAAGTTGCTGAGCTGATGACCGCCAATCCTGCCACACTGAACTTCGATGCCGAACTGGTGTACGCCCTGAACATGATGGAGGTCGGCGGTTACCGACACCTCCCGCTGCTAAAAAACGGTGAACCGGTCGCCGTGGTTTCCATGCGCGACATTCTTGGGTTCATTGTTTCGCTGTACCCGGATCAGGTGCTGAAGCTGGCCGACAACCCGGATCAGACGATCTCACAGGACCGCGAAGGCGCCTGAGCGGGGACGGATGTCAGTGTTCGCGGCTCAGCCCGTCCCTGGTGTATCTCCGTCCGGAAAAGCCAAAGGCCGCCGCGAATTCCCGCAATTCGCAACGGCCCTGGCACCCCGAAGATCGGTAGGCATCCCGCTTTGCACTCGACGGTCTAATTGTCGAACTCGATGCCGAGCAGTTCTTCTTCTTCTTCCATGATCACGATTCGTGGCGTGACCATGAGCATGACGCTGGACGTATCCCGGCCGACACCCGAGTTCTTGAACAGTCGGCTGATGTAGGGAATCTTATTGAGGATCGGGACGCCGGCCATGTTGCGGCCTTCCCGCAGTCGCTTGATGCCGCCCAGCAGCACAGTGCCACCGTCCGGAACGCTGACGGATGTCTGGACCGAGATCGTCGCGATGATTGGCTGCTGAACAGTGATAGTTCCACCGCCCAGGCCACCGCCGCCCTGCTGACCGCCGCCGCCCTGACCGCCGCCGCCCTGACCGCCACCGCCCTGACCGCCACCACCGCCGAAACCGCCCAGACCAAAGGCTCCGTCTTGTGTTCCGATTTCGCGGCCGCTGACCGCTCGACCAAATCGTCCCAGACGAGCCACGTCCTGCATCGGGCGTTGCATTGGTCCACCACCGATCCCGCCCTGGCCGAAACCGCCCTGGAAGCCGCCGCCCCCCCCCCCCCCCCCCCCCCCCCCCCCCGCCAGACCCCCCCCCCAA
>CAUZFZ010000026.1:0-82126 GCA_963579025.1 Planctomycetota bacterium
CGGTTAGCGACGGCATGGCTTCCTTCAACATGCTGTCCAGCGCCGGCCACACGCGATCCGGAGTCAACTCGCTCATGCATTTGAGATGCGGACACGTCCGGAGGTAGCTGGCGGCACAATCGACGCTGGTCGCCACTGCACGATGCGAATTTCCGTGCGGTGCGGCTCGTAGCGTGCTGGTACATGTAAACACGCTGACAACAGGAGTCCCGACCGCCGCGGCCAGGTGCATCGGACCGCTGTCGCAGGATAGAAAAGCATCAGCGACGGCACTCAATGACGCGAGTTCACGTAGCGTCGTGCGGCCAGCGAGATTGACGACGCGGTTGCCCAGAGACGACTCGATCCTGTCACACTCCGGTGCTGTTTCAGGACCGCCCAATAATACGACGCTCGCGTTATGCGTCTGCACCGCTCGGCTGCACAATTCCGCGAAATGCTCCGCTGGCCAGCGTTTCGTCTGCCACTTTGCTCCAGGATGGACGGCGAGAATCGGTCGCGGCAGGTGACGAAGCTGGTCGGTCGCCCAATGCCTCTGTTCAGCGGTCAGGCCCAACTCTGCCGGCGCGACGCCGGAATCAATCCCCAACGCCTGAGCGACCAGCCAGTATCTCGACATAGCCGGCATTTGCAGTGTCGGAACTTCAATCGAGTCCGTATACGCGTACCGAGCACCTTCGCGCGCAATCGAATATCCAACTCGTCTGGACGCGCGACTCGCAACAGCCATCCCACCGCTGCGAAGTAACCCCTGCATGTCGATGGCAAGGTCGTATGGCGTGCGTCTGAGGCGTAGCCAAAGCCCGGCGAGTGTCAACGCGTACCGTGTTCCGCGAGTCCCGTCATCGTACGTGACGATTTCGTTTAAGTGCGGATGGCCGACCAGCAGATCAGCGAGAGATTCCTTGATAACCCACGAGATGTGGGCTTCCGGCCAGCGTTCGCGTAACGCGGTCAGGAGTGGCAGCGTCTGTACAACGTCCCCGAGCGCACTGGGCTTAATGAGCAACACACGCCGTGGATTCAGTTGTTCAAGCGGCGACTTTCGAAACCCCAGCATAACCCCCCCCGGGATTCGGTTCCATTTGCGGCGGCGGGCTTATAGGGCAATCCTTTCAGTCGCGGCAATATGTGATTGGCAACGCCACGAGCCGCAATTCTGAGTTCTGACCGATCGGGCCGACTGCCAGGCTTGCAGTGCGGGAGATGACGGCATT
Source organism: Planctomycetota bacterium (assembly GCA_963579025.1). Taxonomy (GTDB): domain Bacteria; phylum Planctomycetota; class Planctomycetia; order Planctomycetales; family Planctomycetaceae; genus CAUZFZ01. Next base: position 1,218 of record CAUZFZ010000026.1, read on the forward strand.
TCTGCTGATCCGGGCTCACATTTCTAACTGACTGCGGAAGATGAAAGGGAAATGCCGATGTTAGGGAATGCGCCACGCAAACTTTGCAAAAAGTTGCAGGGGGGATCACTGAAACGTGTGACTGTGACACAGGTTAAGTCAAATTCAATCGTATTGACACACTTTCACGAGTGCCCGTAAATTATCCAGGCTTGATTCTGATCAGGCTCTTGCCTCTGTGAGCGAATGGAGTCGCTGATGACCGAGGTTCTTACCTCAGAAGCCAATTCTGCCGAACCTGTCCCATTCATTGACCTGAAGGCCCAGTACCAGACGATCCGGGATGAGATCGATCAGGCCGTGCATCGTGTCTTCGAATCTCAAGGTTTCATCCTTGGTGACGAAGTTTCAGGTTTTGAGACCGAAACCGCTCGATACTGCGACTCACTCGCAGCAGTTGGATGCGCCTCGGGATCGGACGCCTTGTTACTTGCGCTGCTCGGACTCGATCTTGGTCCCGGCGACGAGGTGATCACGTCCCCGTTCACATTCTTTGCAACCGCCGGGGCGATTTGCCGTGCGGGGGCAACTCCGATATTCGCCGACATCCTGCCCGACACTTTCAACATCGATCCGCAGGCGATTGAGAACGCGGTGACGCCAAAGACCCGCGCGCTTATGCCGGTGCATCTATTCGGTCAGTGTGCCGACATGGATCCCATCTGGCGAACAGCGACTCAGCACGGCGTGACCATCATCGAAGACGCCTGTCAGGCGATAGGCGCGACGTATCATGGGCGAATGGCCGGTGTGCTCGGACGCGTCGGCTGTTTCAGTTGCTTCCCGACCAAGAATCTTGGGGCCGCCGGCGATGCCGGTTTCATCACGACAGATGATCGCGAGCTGGCGTCGCGCATGGCCCGACTTCGCGTGCATGGCGATTCGGGCGGGTACTCGCATCACGAGGTCGGATTCAACAGTCGGCTCGATTCCCTGCAGGCGGCTGTGTTACGCGTCAAACTGGCTTTCCTGGACGAGTGGTCCGATGCACGCCGCGAGAATGCGGCACATTATCGGGGGCTGTTCTCTCAGTACGAGCTGGAAGACGTCATCACGCTTCCCCAGGAAGTGCCCGAGTTGCGGCACATCTACAATCAGTTCTCGGTCCGGGTGCACGACAATCGACGGGACGAAGTGCTGCAGTCGCTGCGAGCCGATCAGATTGGCTGCACGATCTACTACCCGCAGCCCCTGCATCTGCAGGCATGCTTCGCCGGGCTGGGCGGTCAGGCCGGCCAGTTTCCGGAATCCGAAAAGGCCGCCGCCGAGGTCCTGGCGCTTCCGATTTACGCCGAGCTGCCATTGTCGCATCAGGAGCGAGTCGTCCACGGAATCGCTGTCGCCCTGGGACGCGAGAAGGCAACTGGTCCAGTCACGTACTCATTCGATATGCCCGACAGCCGGGCCGCGTGAACACGTCGCCGTCCAACGGAGTTTTTCGGTCGGGTTAGCACCAACACGTCGCCGATGACCCGGTCACCTGATGTGGCAAATTGAGCGCCATGGGGACACCGCCGCAGAGCGGCTGGCCGCGTACAGGACAGCTTGAGTGAATTGCCGGGATTCCTGCGTTGGACTCTTCCGTTCCTATGAGCTGCGGGCTATCACTGCGCGCCGGGCCGCTGACACCCCAATTGTCCCTTGAAATCTCGACTCTCTCGACTCTCTCGACTCTCTCGACTCTCTCGACTCTCTCGACTCTCTCGACTCTCTCGACTCTCTCGACTCTCTCGACTCTCTCGACTCTCTCGACTCTCTCGACTCTCTCGACTCTCCCGATCGGACCAGGTTTCGGTGATCGGCGGAGATGACGACTCTGTTTCACTCTGGCCCGATGCGGCAGCGAGGAGGGACGCCAAATTCCTTGCTGCCGCATCGGGCTGGTGCCGGCAACTCTTAAATTCCGCCGATCGCATCATGACCGCTCCAGATCAACGCGTGCTCATTACTGACAAGCTGTCCGCTGCCGGACTGCAGATTCTGCAGGACACGCCCGGCATCGAAGTCGTCAATCGCAGTGGCCTGTCGGCCGAGGAAGTTCGCGAGGCACTGCGGGAAGTTGACGGAATCGTCATTCGCAGTGGTACGCGACTGACTGCGGAGATCCTCGACGGACAGGAACGACTGAAGGTCATCGTGCGAGCCGGGGTCGGCGTCGACAATGTCGATCTGGATGCGGCGACACGCAACGGCATCGTTGTGATGAATACGCCAGCCGGTAATACGACGAGTACTGCCGAGCACGCGTTTGCCATGATGATGTCGCTGTCTCGCAACATTCCGCAGGCGTCGGCTCGTATGCACGACGGCGGCTGGGACAAGAAACTATTCAATGGTTCGCAACTTGCCGGGAAAACGCTGGCAGTGATCGGACTCGGCCGAATCGGGATAACACTCGCAAAGCGGGCGCTGGCGTTCGAGATGAAGGTCATCGGCTATGACCCGTTTCTTTCGGAAGAGCGGGCGCGGGAATTCGGAATCACGCTTTATCGCGAAGTCGACGAGCTGATCGACAAGTGCGACTTCATTACGGTGCATACGCCGTTGACGGACGAGACACGCGGTCTGATCAACGCGGAACGAATCGAACGCATGCGGCCGGGCGTTCGGATTATCAACTGCGCCCGTGGCGGCATCGTGGACGAAGCCGACCTTGTTGCTGGTGTGCAATCCGGCAAAGTCGCCGGTGCGGCACTGGATGTGTTTGTCGAGGAACCACTCGCGGCAGACAGCCCGCTCAGGAGTTGTGAGTCGATCGTGCTGACGCCGCATCTGGGAGCGTCAACCGCGGAAGCACAGGAGGCCGTTGCCATTGAAGCCGCGGACATCATCACCGCGTTTCTTGTAAACAATGAAGTGCGGCACGCGATCAACATGGCTCCGATTTCCGGTCCGGAACTTGAAGAGTCGAGGGCATACCTGGCACTTGGTTACCGACTGGGCCTGCTGCAGTCGCAACTGTTGTCGCAGCGTTTCAAGTCCGCCGGACTGCAGGAAGCCGTCATCCGCTACCGTGGCGAGGTAGCTGAGAAAAAGACTCGCCTGATTACTGCTGCGTATGTCGCCGGCCTGATGAGTTCGGGCCTCGACGAGCCGGCGAACATCATCAACGCCGAGACGATCGCGCGCGAGCGGGGAATCAAGATCACCGAATCATCCTCTCGTGAGTCGGGCGACTTCGCGTCACTTGTCAGTACGAAACTCATCACGGACAACGGTGAATTCGATGTCGCCGGGACCATCTTTGGCAACCAGTATCTGCGACTGGTCAGGATTGACGGCTTCCCGATCGAGGCGTATCTCGACGGGCACCTGCTGATTTACCGCCATCTCGACAAGCCGGGACTCATTGGGTTTATCGGCACGGTCTGCGGATCGCACGGCGTCAACATCTCGGACATGGCTCTGGGGCGAGAAAGCAGCGGCGGAGAAGCTGTTGCCGTTTTGAATCTGGATTCTCAGCCGAGTGCAGCGGTCTGCGAGGAAATCGCCGGGCATGAAAATGTGACAGGTGTCGAACCCGTGCAGTTGCCCGAGCGTGGTGCCGCGTTGCCATGGCTCGACCGGCGGAAGTGATTCCGATCGATGACTCAACCGATGGCGGCCGACGCTCCTCGGAGCTGGGCTCGTCGAGTGACGTCGTGGTTGCTGCTTCGATAGGCCGGGTTCTTTAACACGCGAGTGTGCTCGACGGGCCATTCTTCTTCCGTGACGGGAACAGTAGGTTTCCACGTCAACGTGCGTGCCGTGGAGATTGTGATTGGTCGCCGAATTTCCTCACCGTTGATCGCTGCGATTGCTGGCGCGAGCGGCGCACCAAAGGTTTCCGACCGCACTCGACGCCCGGGAACGCCCCAATCGGTCAGAGCCTCCTTCAGTGCTTCGACCATTAACGAGGGCCCCCACAGCTGGAAGTCAAAGTTGTTGGATGGCAGCACTTTTTTGACGTCATGAATCGAGATGTTGCCAGCAAAATCCAAGCAGCAGCTGTTCGGACGGTCCTCCGGATTGCTGTTACTTTCGACAGCGGAATGCCTCAGATTCCGAAAACGCGTCGCGAGCTGCTGCAGACGTTCTTTGGTGCCGTGGTCGCGTCCGTTTCGGACCCCGTAAATGACCGTGACTACTCGATCGGGGTGCGACACGGCGGCTGTTTCCAGCATGCTGATGCACGGCTCGATGCCAACGCCGTCAGCGACCAGCACCACCGGTCGGTGCCGTTGTTCGGTGAGGCACAGCTCGCCACGGGGAGCCAGAACATCAACCACCGTTCCGGCAGCAATTCCCTCGTGCAGGCATCCCGAGAGGATGACATCCGGCACACGATCCACCGAGATGCAGTAGGAATACTCGTTCGGTTCGCTGGTGATCGGGTAGCGGCGTTCGATGCTTTCTTTCTGATCCAGGTCCTGGCCGTACACCCTGATTCGCACGGTGACGTATTGACCCGGCTTAAAGTCCGGCAGTGGGCGTCCGTCCTGCGGGATCAGGTAAAACGAGTCTGACGAAGGGCCATCTTTGATTTTTCGCTCGACAAGAAAGTTTCGATAGCCCAGCCAGGCCGGTTGATCGACTTCCTGAGCAGCTCGCACACGAGCGGCTGCCGCGAATTCCTGCCGCAGCAACTCGAGAGCCAGGTCCGTCTCGATCCGAGCACTTGCTCGCAGACGCAGAAACTGAACGATCCAAAGGGCTGCGGAAACCACAATCATGCTGGCCAGAAGCAAGCCGAGGATGTTCAGAACCACTGGGTCACCTCTTCGTAACTGTCCTGAGCCGGCTGTGTGCCCGCCCTCTGTCTGATAAACGCGATTCGTCGCGACTGACTACAGGGCAATTTCAGAAATCCACGCTACTGCGAGACTCGGAGTCCCTGGCCAGACGGCGCGTCGCATCAGGAAATCAGAAAAATAGTGCAAGCACGCGATGAGCCAGGGCGGACTGTGGATCGTGAACCTGACTTTGCGATTAGTGCCGGAAGTGGTGTAATCAATGCGTCCCATGCACGTTTCATTTGGTGCGGTCGATTAATGAGCGAAATCCTCAGTGAGTCAGAAGTTCTCCGTCGCCTGGGTGACGGCGACGAGAACGCCGTAGCTGAACTGTTTTCTCAGCATCGCGAACGGCTGTTGCGAATGGTCGCCTTTCGACTCGACTCGCGTTTGAAGGGGCGTGTCGATTCCGATGACATTCTGCAGGAGGCCTATCTCGATGCCGTGCAACGGATCGGGTATTTCATCGGCAATCCGGTGACGACGATCTTTGTCTGGTTCCGCATGATTGTTCTTCAGACTATGACGAATGTGCATCGGCGGCATCTGGGAACGAAGATGCGCGACGCGAGTCTGGAAGCTCCGAAACGACATCAGGGTGTGAATGAGTCGACGGTCGCGTCCATCACGGGATTCCTGACGGGTCATCTGACTTCACCGAGCCAGGCGGCGATTCGGGAAGAGCAGTCTCAGCAACTGACCGATGCACTTGAGGGACTGGCCGAACTGGACCGGGAGATTCTGGCACTGCGTCACTTCGAAGAACTGACGAACGCGGAGTCGGCCGAGATACTGGGCATCGAAGCGAAGACGGCGAGCGTCCGTTACTTTCGGGCCATTCGTCGACTTCGCGGAGTGCTCGAGAGGTTGCCGGGGTTCGAATAATGCCGTCACCCGAAGAGTTTCCCGGCTTTGAAGGCTCCCCAGGCATTACCGATGTCGGGGCAGACGGATTGTCCGGTGCGTCCACTGACGAGGACGCGCAGGCCGAGCTGCTGGACAGCCTCGCAACAGAATTCCTCGATCGCTACCGCCAGGGTGAACGTCCCTTTGTGGCCGAGTATGCCGAGCGGTACCCGGAACTGGCCGAAGACATTCGCGACCTGTTTCCAACCATCGGACAGATGGAGGGTCTGAAGGTCGAGCTGGAACGACCAACAGTGGCAGACCCAGGATCTCTTCCGCCACGCGGGCGTATGCAACTGACTGAGCTGGGCGACTTTCGCATCATTCGCGAAATCGGGCGCGGCGGAATGGGCGTCGTGTACGAAGCCGAGCAATCGTCACTCGGCCGCCGAGTCGCTCTAAAGGTGCTGCCGCTGCTGTCGATGCTGAATCCCGAATTGATCCGTCGATTTCAGCGTGAGGCGCGGACCGCCGGTCGGCTGCATCATTCAAATATCGTGCCTGTGTTCGGTGTCGGTGAGTCGCATGGCTTTCACTATTACGTCATGCAGATGATCGACGGAGTGGGTCTGGACACACTGATCGACGAACGAAGTTCAACGGTCAGCATGCCGGACGCCCGTCGCACACTTGAGGAAAATGAATCGGACGCGGTACGCCGCCCTTCGCAGGACATGACCGCCGCCGAGTCCCGGTTTGCATCCTCACCGCCGACGGTCGAACGTAGCCAGGATGACACCGGGCCCCTCACGTCGCGTGATTCACTCGCTGATGTGACAGAGCCATCGAATTCATCCGAATCACCGGACGGCCGACTGATTCCCGTCGAAGGCGTCGTTAGAGCCCCCATCGAGTTGACGCTGTCTGCGACAATCCAGATCGGCATTCAGACGGCCGATGCGCTGCAGTACGCGCACGACAACGGAATTCTGCACCGTGACATTAAGCCTGGAAACCTGCTTCTGGATCAACAAGGATCGCTGTGGGTCGCCGATTTTGGCCTCGCAAAGGCCATCGAGACTGACGACATCACTGCCAGCGGCCACGTTGTTGGCACAGTTCGTTACATGGCGCCTGAAGCACTTCAGGGACAGGCCGATCCGCGCGGTGACGTTTACAGCCTGGGAGTCACACTTTACGAGTTGCTCGTTCGCCGCCGAGCCTGGGGACCCACAGATCGCACGAATCTGATCGAACAGATTCTCAACGCAGGCCTGACGCCGCTGCGGAAACTTGATTCGTCAATCCCCCGCGATCTGGAAACCGTAGTTCTGAAGGCGACCGCTCGTGAGGTGCAGCATCGGTATCAGACGGCTCGGGAGTTCTCACGCGATCTGCAGAACATCCTCGAAGACCGTCCCATCGCGGCTCGGCGTGTCAGTCCTGCGGAGAAGTTATGGCGGTGGAGTCGGCGGAATCCCGTCGTGTCGTCGCTCAGCGGTATCTCGGTGGCTCTGTTGTTGCTTGTCGCGGTGGTTGCTTCCGTCGGCTACGAAGCCGAGCGACAGCAGCGACAGCGAGCAGAAAACACATCTAACGACGCACTCCTGGCGCTCGACGAAATCTTCGAACAGTTCGCACCGGACCGTCCGACATCTCCGGCGAGTGTGTCGCTTGGCGAACAGGGTGGCGATGTCCAGGTGCCTGCTGTCGTCTCGCCTGAATCCGCAGCGCTACTCGAGAACCTGTTGAAGTTCTATGACCGCCTGGCCGATGCCGCTGGAGACAATCCGGATCTGACACTTAAGTGTGCGAGCGCTCTACGTCGGGTGGGCGACATTCATCAGCGGCTCGGCCAGTACGACGAATCGATCGATTCGTATGAGCAGGCGGTCGCGCTGTATCAACAGATCGAGAACAGTGGTGGTGACAGAGCAACGGAGTTGTTGATCACTCGGGTTGGTGTCATGAATGAGATCGGTCTGGCGCAGCGACTCAATGGCCAGGACGAATCCGCTCGCGCTTCGCATCGTCAGGCGATTTCCACTCTCGAGGAACTGCCCACCGATATTCGCCAGCAGCCGGATGCCCAGTACGAACTGGCGAGATCGTGCTACCTGCTCGCATCGAGACCGCAACCAGGTGACAGCCCGTTGTCTGACCTTGAAGAGATCTTTTCGGACACCTCGTTCGACCGTCCAGGTGGACCACCACCCCGCGATCGAGACATACGCGACCGTCCAGGCAGAGATGGCTTTCCTCCACCGCGTCGTCCAAACGGACCGCAGAACGCTCCACGTGTTGATCCGCACGAACTCAACAGTGAAGACCGCGCTCTGTTTGCGCGGGCAAACAAAATCCTCAGGCAATTGAACACTGATTTCCCCGATGCTCCTCGTTATCGATATCTGCTGGCCGTGTGCCTGCGCGAATCGAATCCCGCGCGGCGGCCCGGGGAAGATCCAGGAAACGAGATGACTCCCGAGAAGTTGCTCGATTCACTGGTTGACGAATTCCCAAAAGTCCCCGAGTACCGGCATGCTCTGGCTGTGACATGGTCGCGTGTGAATACCTTTCAACTGGCGTCGCGTTCGCTTGAACCGGTTCTGATGGAAGACTGCCTGACGCGGGCTCGTGAGTATGCCCATGCTCTGGTCGCCGATTACCCGACCGTGCCCGCCTACACGAGCACGCTGATTCACATTCACGGCCGGCTGTCGCATGTGCAGGAACAGGTCGCACGGGATTTCGTGACACCGGCAGAAAGGACCAGCGTCCTGCGCGAGTCGGAACGAAATCTGCGCGAGGCGATCGATTTGCAGCGGTCGCTGGTGCGTCGCATGCCAGATGCACTGGCGTGGCGGCTATGGCTTGCACGTTTTCAGCAGAGACTGGGGCGATCGCTGCGCGAACAATACCGCGACAAGGAATCTCGCGACGTCCTGGAGGACGCGATCGAGCAACTGGAAGCCTCTGCCTCCGCAAACGACCTGCCGGACGCAGCGATCGCGCAGCTTGCCACGCTGTATCTCGACCTGTCTCGAACCTGCGATGCTCTGGAAGACGCCGACGGTGTGATCAACGCTCGCCTGGCATCGGACGACTACAGGCGGCGTCTGCCCCAACGACCACGCACGCCTCACCCGCGGCCCAGACCCGGTGATTTCAATGGGGCGCAGAATCGCAACCCGACGCGTTGATCACCCCACCTCTTCGTTGGCTCGCCGCAGCAGAGCCCGCATGTACGCCAGACAGTACGCCGTGCCGGCGTGTCGCATGCCGGTATCACCTTTCAATTGCGGAATGTGGTCCGGCACAATCGTTCCGTCGTAACGGACTTCGCGCAACGCCTTCATCACCTGGTACATGTCCAGGTAACCGTCATCGAGAAATGTTTCGACAAAATGCGGTAGGGGAGCGCTGACATTTCGAAAGTGCACGCCGAAGATCCTGCCGCGAGAACCGAACTCTTTGATCATCTCGAACACGTCGAGACCCATTTTGTCTCCGCCTTCTGCCCACGTACCTACGCAGAAGGTCAGACCCCAGTGACGACTGGCACCCGCGATTTTCTCGGCTCGGCGGTACCCGTCGGCGTGAGTAAACAGCTTGGCGACACCATTCATTTTCGCGACCGGCGGATCGTCCGGATGGAGTGCCATTTTCACATTCGATTCTTCGGCAACCGGCAACACGGCTCGCATGAAGTACGTGTAACAGTCCCAGATCTCTTCGGCTGCGTACTCACGATCGAATCGTTGCTTCTCGACTCGCTTGCGAAAGTCGTCGAGATTGAATTCCCGCGCGACATAGCCGCGTCGCTCAACGTGTCCTGTCGTGTATGTGTTCCCGGGGTGAAAGTCGTAACAGGCCACGGGGATACCAAGCGTCCCGCAGTTGCGCAGAAATACGCGGTATTGATCGATGAACTCGTCGCGCCCCGCCTGACCAAGCTGCACCTTCAGGTTGCGATACGAGTAATGGACGGCCGAGTAGATCTTCAGACCGAATTTGTCGAATCGCTTCTGAGTCGCGTGCATCTGATCGAGCGACGCGCGGTCCGTCGGAAAGTTCACCCGAGCCCAGCGCATTCCAATCTGCTTGAGAAACAGCAGATCTTCGTCGCTCATCTGAGACGACAGCCGATGGGCCAGCTTGATGTTGCCCGGGTCGAACTCGTCAATCACGGGACCGGCGCTCCGCTGATTGGCCTTCGGAGTGTCGGCCTCGACCGACTCACCGTTTCGCGACGCGGCGTAAAGCAACGCGCCCGTGGCACCGGCGGCCAACGGCAGTTTCAGAAAATTCCGCCGGTGGCTGCGATCTCCGGTCGTCAAATCACTTCGTGAAACGGCCATTTGAGTTCTCCTGCAGATGAGTGGCTTCGAACACCAGTCGACGGACACGTCATGATTTCACTTGATCCGGGCCACTCTGGCGAGTGCGGTCGAAGAATCCCTGCTCGAGCCCACGTCGTACGCTGTGACGCGGTCTGATAACATCCCCGGCAAATGACCTGTCTCCGGAGTCCAATGATGAATTCACACGCTTTGCGAGTTGCCTCGGCGATGACGCTCGCGCTGGTACTGACGGCTGTGTCGCAAACCCCTGCGTTTGCCGATGGATTCGACGATCACACGGCCTTCTGGTTGCGTCGCGGCATTGCCGACACGAAACCAGTTGAATCGATGAGTATGCGGCAGGGGCTTTCCCTGAAACGAATTGGTCGAGGAATCGATGCCCCCTGTGTCGTCATCAAGACCGACGAAGACAACTGGGGTAAGGCACTTGTCGCCTGGGGCTTTCGAAAGAGCGGCGATGGAGGACGCATCCCGGTTGTGTTGATCGAACGATTCGTCACCTATCGCGGCGACCGGCAGAATCTCACAACGAGTTCGGGGAAGGACGTCATGCTGTTTCCGGGGTTCGGTTTCAACTTCGACATCGGTCAGGTTGTTCCCGAGGGTCAAGGCGAGGACATCCTGTGCGGCGCTGAGGGAGTTCTCAGTTCGGCTGACGGGGCGGAACTGTTCGGCCTGCACGGCCCGGCCACTCCCGAGCCACAACCGCGAGACCGGCCCGATCCCAAATCGCATCCCGGAGTCATCCCCACGGACTTCGCTGGTTCGTGGCATGTGCGCATTGATGGTCGCTGGGAAGGCCGCTGGGAACTGGACGTCGACGGTCGGCAAATCTTCGGAAGATTCATCTCTGCCGAAACTCAGAGCGTTTATGAGATAAGCGGTCGAATCGCGGCTCGGCCACACAACGCGAAGCTGGACATCGCCCTCGTCAACGCTGAACAAACTGTTGACGCCTATCTATGGACGAAGGACAAATCGGCGATGGCCGGAACAATCACGATGTCCGAACGAAAACTGGGCTTCTACGCCACACGGGTCGAGATCAAGACCGAGCCGGAATCCAAGACGCCTGCGTCAGATTCGCCCAAATAAACTTTGATGCCTTTGGTCCTTTTCGAGCCTGGTCCACGATTTTATGAAAATCCTGCTCGCCAATCCCCGCGGTTTCTGCGCCGGCGTCAACATGGCGATTGAATGCCTCGATGAGGCTATCCGTCGTTTCGGTTCCAACATCTACGTCTACCACGAAATCGTCCACAACCGGTATGTCGTCGATCGTTTCACGAAACAGGGCGTGAATTTTGTCGATGACGTCAGCGAAGTCCCCGAAGGCTCTCTACTGCTCTACAGCGCGCACGGAGTTTCCCCTGAGATTCGTGATCGCGCGCGCGAACGCAAGTTGCACACAATCGACGCGACGTGTCCGCTGGTCACCAAAGTCCATCTTGAGGCAATTCGCTTTGCTCGCGACGGATACCACATCGTCCTGATCGGCCACGAAGGACATGACGAGGTCATCGGCACGATGGGCGAAGCCCCGGAAAGCATCACGCTGGTCGAAACGGCGGCCGACGTCGATGCACTGGATTTCCCGGCTGATTCAAAGATCGCGTACCTGACTCAAACGACACTCAGCGTCGCGGAAGCCAATGTCGTCATTGAACGTCTCAAAACGCGTTACCCTGGAATCGACGCCCCAGCGAAGGAAGACATTTGCTACGCGACGACGAATCGACAGGAAGCCGTGTCCCAGCTCGCCCAGGACGCAGATGTCGTCATCGTCCTTGGCAGCCAGAACAGTTCCAACAGTCGCCGGCTGATGGAAATGGGAGCGTCATTCGGACCGAAAGCGTTTCTGGTGGATGGTATGAGCGAACTGCCCGTCGACTCTTTCACCGGCGACGAGACAATCCTCATTACCGCCGGTGCCAGCGCTCCTGAAGTCGTTGTCCAGGAGTGTATCGATCAACTGGTCGAGCGGTTTGACGCGGAAGTCGAAGTGGTGACCGTCAGAGAAGAGCACGTGAGTTTCCCTCTCCCCCGCGAACTCCGTCTTCAGACGGTCGACTAAGACGCAAGGCGTTCGTAGTAACCGCATTCATGCGGTTTCGGCGTCAACATTTCCGAGGGCCTCGCCCTCCCATCTGGCGGCCCCGACAGCTACAAAAAACGGTAAGTTGCTCTAGTTGCAATTACTGCAACAACTGACGCCAAGATTCATCAGACCGGCACGGAGGTCACCACATGCGACTGCTGAACCGCCTGGAACACCGTTTCGGACGATTTGCAATTCAACGTTTGACACTGCTGATCATGGTCGGTCAGGGTGTCGCCTGGTTCCTGGGTCAAAACGACCGAGAGTTTCTGGTCGGGCTCAAACTAGTCCCTGACAAGGTTCTCGACGGCGAGTACTGGCGTCTCCTGACCTTTCTTTTCAACCCACCGGATGTGACGATCTTTTTCTTTTTCTTCTACATGCTCATCTTTCATCTCATGGGTACGTCACTGGAACAGACATGGGGAGCATTCCGCTACAACGTCTACCTTTTTGTTGGATATGTCGTCACGGTCGGAGTCTCTTTCGTGGTGCCTGAATTCCGAGGGCACGAGGTCGCGAACAGCTATCTTTATGGGACAGTCTTCCTGGCATTTGCGTGGCTGTATCCTAACTTCGTTTTTCACATCATGTTCATCCTGCCTGTGAAAGTGAAATGGCTCGCGTGGCTTACCTGGGCGATCTATATCTACAGTTTCATCAAAGGACCCAACCTCGCCCGGCTCATGATTGCGGCGGGCGTGGCAAATTTTCTGCTGTTCTTCGGCCGTGATATTTACGAGAAGATCAGGACACGACAGCACCGCATCAAACGCAAAGTCGAGTCCGTTGCTACCGTTGGCGGGCGGGGGAAACCATTCCATCAGTGTCGAACCTGCGGCGTCACGGACCAGGACGAGTCGCAACTGGAATTCCGCTACTGCAGCCAGTGTGGTGACAACGCCTGCTATTGCGAAAACCACATTCGAGATCACGAGCATGTCAGCAATGAGTAGCGGCTCCCTACCGTCCGTTGAAAGACTCGTAGGCCGGCAACAAGGAGCGATAGCGACGATGTTCCGGCAGTCTATTTCACGCGGATTACTCACTTGCCGGAACTGCGCTTCGCTTGTTCCGGCCTGCCAATTCCGTTTTCAGGGGCGGTCCCACGGAAACTGAAGCGTCGGAGCATTCGCGTAACGCTGCATCGACAGTTTCAGTTTTGTGCCGCAGCCCGGCTGTAAGGTAAGCGTGACAGTCCGCGCTTGGAGTTTGGCATTGCCTTCCGCGTGCGTCACTCCTGCGAAGCGATGCTCGCCATATCCGCCTGCCTGGATCGTCACCGTTCGGGAATCCAGTTGATTTGTATTGACCAGGACGACCGTCGCGGATTCATCATCGAGTGATTCGACCAGCGCCGCACAATCGGCGGGAATGCCTGCTCGACGTGACACTGGGTCGAAATACCGCAATCGCGTATGCCAGATCAGGCCCTGTCTATTCGTCGGCAGACCACCACCCATGAGCTGGACCAGTGACCCGACACTCGCAGGGTTCTTGTGCATGGAATCATCGGCGAGACGCGTGTCGGGGGTTGTCGTGTCTGTCCTTATCGCCGTGACCTGCTGGCGAACCCGGTCCAGGTCGGATCGCAGAGCCTGCTCAGGAAAACTGGCGTTCTTCCCATTCAGAAATCCCCACCAGCCACCCTTCGCCAGGCGATCTCGGTCCTCTGCTTTCATTGTCAGAAACGCGAGTTCCTCTACGCCAATCGAGTACGGCTCGGGCGTGAACTGATACCAGCCGTCGTCGCCATACATGTGCGGGTACTGCAGCTTTCCATCAACCATCTTCGCTTTCGAGTTGATGATCCCTATTTGCTTTCGCCAGGGATCAAGATAGCCGTCGTCGCCGGTCAACAAATACGCATTCATGAATCCAGGTAAGCCCAGATAATGCGTGTTACGGTGAGCCAGGTCGCCGGTTTGAGGAACAACCACGCTGAATGCCCAGCCATACACCCCGCCGTACCATTTGCCGTCTGGCCCACCAATCTTTCCATCCAGACCAATTTTCGTCGGAACGATGTTGCCGTTCTCGATCATGCGGTCACGCCAGGCGCCGATGTATTCAAGCACCCAGTCGCGATATCGCTGCTCACCGGTCAACATGAAAGCGTTGAGCGTGAGTGCTGAACTCAGCATGTTCTGCGGATGGTCCCCGACGATGTCGTTGTAATCTTTGAAGTGAGCAATCATTTCGGAGTAGTTGCGTTCGCCATGTCCAAGCTCAAAGCGATGCTCAATTTCGATCGGATCGCCGGCCCAGTCGAGTCCGGTCGCCCGGCGTAGCAGTGGACCACGACTGCCATTAAACATGCTGCGAATCAGACGCCGCTCGGGGTCATAATTGGGAGCCTGCGGGTATTCGTTCATGTAGAAGCCCGCGTATCGCCGCGTGCGATGCAGCATCGCGCGATTCGTCGGGTCAGAGAGTCCCTGCAGGCAAAACACGACAAGCCCCTCCGCATTGTGGAGCCAATCGAACATGACGGGAAACTCGCGGTAATACATCCCGTCACGTGCGAACGGCACTTCCGTCGTTTTCGCGAGTGTGTACTGCCGCAGATGTCCCTCCCACGCCTGCTTGTACAGTTCCAGTACGCGGTTATCTCCGCCCATGGCGTGCAGAACGGGCCAGTGCAGACAATTCTCAATTGCGTCGTCGGGGCCATCGTCTCCGCCCCATCGTTCGACGCACAGGAGAAATCCGCGTTCATCGAAATACCGGTTGTAGAATTCTTCGCACGCGGCCGAGTTGGCGTCCAGCAGTTGCCGTTCAAGCAAAGCCCATGTCGGAGGTGACATCGGCGTATTGATTGTCACGACTGGAGTGACGTCATCCGCCCGACAGGTCGCCACGAGCAAGATCGATAGTGTCATCGTAAGCGACATCAGCCGCGAGGCGGCGGCATGCAATAGCCTGGGGCGCAAGCCCCAGGACAGTATGCGCGAATGCATTGTGCCAGCCGCGAAGCGGCGGAAGGAGTGGGCCATCCCAGTCGAACATCTGCCGCCGCTTTGCGGCTCGGGACTCGCCTCTGGCAATCTCCTGGGGCTCGCGCCCCAGGCTATCACATTTCGCCGCTTTGCGGCTGCAATGCTGAGTCCCAGGCTGTTCCTTCGCGATTTGCTCGATGCTGTCTCCATTACCATTTCTCCTTCAACGTCAGTTGGCTCAGGCTCAGGTCATGTGACAGCACGTGCTCGCCATCGATCGTTACGACCTCAAAGCGTATCGAGGGATCTGCTTTCGTGGTGTCGAAACTGATCAGCCCGAATGAACACGTCTTGTTGTAGCCCCAGATCAGGCCGGGCGTGTCGACAACTTTGTGAGTGTGTCGGTTGGTCAGGCGGGAACTCTCGAATTCGTACAGGTCGTATCCGTTCGGACGAGTCGTGACTCGCAGGTCCGATCGGTGTCGATCAGCCGAGATCAGCATGACGCCCTCGATCCGGTTCTTCTCGATGAACGAGAAGACCTCCTCTCGCTCTTCCTGGAAGCCATCCCAGGGATCGCGACTGCCCGGCTTGACGCCCTGCGACCAGGGAACCGGTGAGGCCAGCACTTTGATACGACCTGTTGATGACTTCAGTTTGCCGAACAACCATTCCTTCTGAGCGGGGCCAAGCATGCTGGGTGTTCCTTCCCGCGAGCGGTAGTACCGTCCGTCCAGCATGAGGAAATGAACGTCTCCAATGGTGTAGTCATACCAGCAACCGGGTTGATCAAAGCTGCCACCATACCTCGGATTCACCCAGTTCTGTTTGAACTTCTCCCACACCGTCCGCTTCCACGGAGGGCTCTCAATTTCAGAACCGGGCACGCAATCGTTGGTGCCAAAGTCGTGGTCGTCCCAGATGGAATACATCGCCGTCGATGACACGAGTCGGCGCCACTCCGGGCGCGATTGCCGACGGTAGTAACAATAGTGCTGTGTCAGCAGATGCTGTGGATCATCGATGTAAACGTTGTCTCCCAGCATGAGAACTGCTGAGGGCTGCTCTTTCACAATCGTGTCCCACATGTGCTCCCATTTGGGAACGAACCCGGCTCCACCACCGAATGCGATTTGAAACTTCGCCGACTTGCCTGCTTCGGGATGAGTTGTGAAGCTCTTGCGATCAGAGGCGGATTCGCCGTCGATCAGGACTTCGTAGTGATAAGTCGTCGCGGGCTTGAGCTGCCAGACACGCGCAACCGCTGTGAAGTCAGTCCCGGCATCGGCAAGAACTTCGTTGGACGCTGCAACCCGTTTGCCGTCCTTGTTGAACAGCTGCACCTGAACAAACGCCGTGCGAGCCGTGCGAACCCAGAAACTCGCCTCATCATGTGTCACTGCACCAACCATCGGACCATGCACGAGTTTCAATGAAGCGTGTGCGTCGGACCACTTCTGAAACTCGTCCGTCTGATACAGCTTCTGAAGTTCCTTGCGAGGCCCCGCAACCAAGCGGCCGAAAGGCAGACCGGCATCGAGCGCCGCCTTTGCATGCTGAACCGCCGCGTCCGTGTTGTCCTGACCCAGTGCATTGAGCATCAGGACGAACTGAGTCTCCGGATCCTCGGCATCAGCCTTTTTCAGTTCCTGTGCCGCCTGCTCAAATTTGCCCGCCGCCACGTGCCGGACTGCGTTGCGATGCGGGTCGTGTTGAGCGTGCACCACGGTCGCAGAAACCAGACACAGCGTCAGCAGAATCATGACGAACTTCATCGTGAGCAACTCCCGGCTGTAGCCTCATTGAACTTCGCGGCCTTTGCGTCCTTCTGTACGTCATCAGAAGGCAAGGCGGTTCCCGCACGTTAGAACGCCAGTCGGCGTAGTTTGGCCGGATCGACCTCACAGCCGAGTCCCGGCGCCGAAGGCACGGCCAACTGACCTTTGTCGTAAGTCAGTCGTGTCTTGAGCACATCGTCGACATACATCCCCGGGCCGATCAGATCGCTTGGCAGTGTCAGGTTGCGAACGGTCGATGCCAGATGCAGTTGACCGAGTGACCCAGGTCCCAGTTCGACTGTGCTGCCGATCAGAATGCCAAGACCCGCGCCTTCCGCCAGTGAGACGATTTGCCGTGCTGGCCAGATTCCACCGCATCCCGGAACCGAAATATTAAAGACGTCGACCGCATTGGCCTGAAGCAGGGCCAGCCCGAATTCCGGGCTGCTGACGTGTTCCAGTATGAGGACGTCGGATTGTTCGCGGACCGCCGCGATGTCTTCCGGGTTCTCACGCGGTACAGGAGTTTCCACGCCATCGAGGCGGTACTTGTTGAGCCGCTCGATGTACGTCGGAGCGTCTTCGACCGACCAACCTTCATTCGCATCCACTTTGATGCTGACCGATTTGCCTCCAATCTCACGTGTCAGAGCAACACGCCGTTCATCGAGTTCAATGTCGACTCCGACTTTCAGTTTGAACGCGTGAAACCCCTGGGCAACCTTTTCGCGGATTTCCTCCGCAAGCAACTCCTCTTCCTCACGAATATAGGCGACCCACGAGATGTCGATCTTACGACGCACCGCGCCGCCGATGAGGTCATAGACAGGTCGTTTGGCCGCCTGTCCCTGCAGATCGTAGAACGCGGCATCAAGGGCACACCGCGTGTAGCGGGCCAGAGCACCCTCACCCGTTTCGAAGTGCTCCGTGAATTCATGATGTAGGCGTTGAACGTCGTACGGGCTGCGGTCCATCGTAAAAACCCGTATCAGGTCGGCGAATTCCGCCGTGTCTTCGGGCAGCTCGTCAACCGGAATGTCTGAGACTTCCCCCCAGCCCGTGAGTCCCGTGTCGGTCTGCAGTTCCAGCAGGAAGAAGAACGACTTCTGCACAACGTCTCGCGCCTGGCCACCGGCTTTGGCGATCACCGTTCCATATTGTCGAGGCGTCGCGACCGGATGCAGTTTCAGTGAGGTAATCTTCATGATGGCTCCACAGGATCGGTGAGGCTGTCACGACATCCTGGCAACCTCCGTACGAATCGTCAGCAGACAGGTCGTGTGTGCTCAATGAGCTTCCGCACCGGTCTGTCGGCAGCCGCATAAGGACGCCGTGATTGGAATCGACTGCTTGTCTAGAGTCGCAGGCTGAACGATCATACTGTGGTTGTCTTTAGGCCGTCTCGGCTGTGGGAGTCTGAAATGGTTCGACCGCACAGAATCGGCTGCCTGATCGCCGTGGTGCTCGCGATCGGTCTTGCAGGCTGGATTGTGCATGCGATCGGCACAGCACGTGAAGCGGCCCGGGCGAGTGGATGCTGTGGTCAATTGGGGCAATTGGCGTTTGCGCTGCACTGCTACCACGACATTCATGGATGCTTTCCTCCAGCACATGTCACCGACGCATCGGGAAAACCGATACACAGTTGGCGTGTACTGGTCCTGCCATTCATTGACGGTGCCAATGTCTACGCGAAATACGACCTCACCGAACCGTGGAACGGACCGAACAATCGGAAGCTCGCGGACAGCATTTATCACAACATGTGGCACTGTGACAGCGGTCCGCACATGGGCAACTCCCCAATCACAGACTACGTGCTCGTGACTGGCCCTGGCACTGTGTTCCCCGACGGTCAAACCACGTCGAGGACGGACATCACGGACGGCCCGGAAAACACCCTTCTGCTTGTCGAAATCGCCGATTCCGACATCCACTGGATGGAGCCCCGCGACCTGCATGTGGACCAGTTGATGGCCGGTTCGAATGTCAGCGGTCGGCCGCGTTTCTCCAGTCCGCACACGCGCGGGCCGGCAGTTGTCTTCGCGGACGGGATCAGTGCATGGCGTGTGCCAGGGACGTTAAGTCCGCAGTCGCTGCAGGCACTGGCTACGATTGCGGGGAACGAACCAGTCACGCGAGATCAGCTCTCGCGAACGACGCGGAATTGGGGTCGTGTTCTCTCGGAACAGTAATCAGCCAGGCGCAACTCACGTGATGCGATTCTCTTTCTGTGTAGATACCAGTCCGAGCCGTCGTGCTTTCACACGGCTGTTGATCTGGCCATCCGCCGTAATCTCGGCCGTTGTGTTGTTGGCGGCATGTGGGTGCCAGCAGCGCGATGCGACCGTTCAGGACCCGGAATTCGACGAGGACCAGTGGATTTACGAGCCGCCCGCGAATCTCTATCCGACCGATTCGCGGAGGGTGCCGGATGCCAGACAGCCGGAAGGCCGTGTCGGACTGGATCAGATCGAACTCGTCGATTTGAACCTCGTCCTCAGGAAGGTCGCATTTGATCGGCCTGTCAATGGCCGGACGTCGTTGTTCGTGGCGGCGACAGAGACGTCGAACGCCATGTTTGCCGCGTACCTGGTGGAAACATCGCAGATGAGAGACGACACGCGGCTGCAGGATTTCGTCAGAAGACTCGACAAGAGTGGTGTGTCCTCAACGGGTGCTCCTCTCGTCTGGATTCGGAATCCGGATGCACTTTGGCGGAAAGGGATATTTCCGGAAGGTCTTGATAACCATCCGGTCTCGTTCATCACCGTTGGTGACGCTATCGCCTTCTGTGAGTGGTTGAACCGTCGATACGACATCGCGGGCGAATTCCGGCTGCCGACTGATCGCGAGTGGCTCGCTGCGGCCTATGGCCTGGACCGGAACTATCCGTGGGGAAACGACCCTCTCGACTTCGCGTCGGCCACAACAGCCACAGTCGATTCAGAGCTGGCACTCGCCACTCCAGACGGATTGCTGTGGATGTGGGGCAACGTATCCGAGCTCGTGCTGACCGACAGTAACGGGTATGGGGGAAAGATTGAGGATTTTCGCGACCCCATAATCACTCAGTGGCTGGGCCCTCATTTCGCCGATCGTGATGGATCTCCGCGACAGGACTACTGGGGATACACACACTCGAAGTCCAGTCGGGCAGACACCTGGGGATTTCGAGTCGTGTTCGTACCGGCCAACGTGGAGCTGTAAGTTCCGTCCTCAGAGCCCCTCGTGCTGGCCGACCAGAGACTCAAGTGAATTCGAAGCCTGATCTCTCTACTCGACACGGGACGATTGCGTGATAATCGACTCGATCCAGAAATGCCTTACGGAGTTTCCCCATGCTTTCGATCCCCGGCCAGCAGGGTAGCCCGGGCACTCTTGTGGCCGGGTCGCGGAGCGACAAGAAGCCTCACCTTCAATGATCAATGCTGTAGGCGGGAACGACTCTGGAAAGCCGTGGTGATCGATGATGAGTCCAACGTCGTTTGATGTATTGATCATTGAAGGAAAGGCGACCTGTGCCTGCGGCACCCAACCACAAGTGGTCGGGCCACCCAGCGATGACAACACGGTGAAGGTGTGGCTGCAGCTTGAAGGACTCGCTCGGCAGAGTTGACCCGCATCGGTCGCGCCGGAAGCACGCGAAGCTCATCCGGACATCGGGACACGCCAGACGTCGCACGCCGAGTCTGTCCCGGTCCAACTCACCCCGAACGAGGAACACTCGACGACACCCAGGCCGGTCGTCGCAGATTCGACGTCACGCACCGTGAATTGGGTGGTCAGTCTGGTCTACACTCAGATTTCACAGGTGCCGTAATATTCGACCGTGTTGGGTGTCTCAGAACACCCCGCTCACCGATTTCAACGCGGAGAAGCAGGATGAGTCGGGAAGAACTCCTTGAAAAACTGAAAAGTCTGCCGCCACCAGAATTGCGGGAGGTGCTTGGGCAGGTTGGATTTGTGCCATCGTCCGACCTGTCAACGGGCCAGCCAATCGCAACGACCGGACTGACGCCGGGCCTGCTGCGCGGTCTGGTGACCGATATGGCCGCGGACTTTGACGATGAACTACCCGACAGTTTCTGGTCCGGTGACGAGGACGAGCCGTGAAATTGTTGCTGGACACGCATGCGTTTCTGTGGTTCTTCGACAATCCGGACAAGCTGAGCACGCCAGTCCGAACTGCCCTGGCTGACCCGGCGAATGCCTGCTTTCTCAGCGTAGTCTCCGTGTGGGAGATTCAGATCAAGACGGGACTCGGCAAGCTGTCCCTGAGTCAGCCCATCGAAGATGCGATCACCCTGAGCGCCAGTGACGGTCTTCAGATTCTGCCCACTGATCTGAATCATGTCTTCGGGCTGGCGAAGCTGCCCGACCACCACCGCGATCCGTTTGATCGACTGCTCATTGCTCAGGCTTTGTTTGAGGGCCTGACGCTGGTGACCAAAGACGAAAAGATTCAGCGATACACTTGCGAGACCGTGTGGTGAGCCTGCGCAATCATCTGATACGTAGCGTGACTTCGGGTGTTCTGTCTGTTTGTTGCGGGTCGATTGGAAGATAATCGAAGCCGCTTGAATCATGTCCCTGGAGTTCACTCATGCTTTCGATTCCCGGCCAGAAATACCGGCATTGTGACGGCATCTCACGACGTTCCTTCCTGACCATCGGCGGTCTGGGAATGGGTGGGCTGTCGTTGCCCCAATTACTGCGGGCCGAAGCCGCTGCTGGCACTGGCAGTTCACACAAGTCCGTGATCATGGTCTTCCTGTCCGGCGGGCCGCCGCATCAGGATATGGTGGATTTGAAGCCGGAAGCGCCTGCTGAATACCGCGGCGAATTCCAGCCAATCCACACGAACGTCCCGGGAATCGACTTTGGCGAGCTGATGCCGAAGATGTCGCAGATGGCCGATCGGCTGGCCGTTATCCGTTCGCTGGTCGGATCAGAGGGTCGGCATGCGGCGTTTCAGTGTCTGACCGGACACAGCAGCCGCAATCAGCCGTCCGGCGGTTGGCCTGCGTTTGGATCGGCGGTTTCCCGGTTGCAGGGACCGGTCAATCGGCATTCCCCGGCGTTTGTCAGCCTCAATCCAAACATGCGTGGCAAGTTCTGGTCCGACCCTGGCCAGGCGGGTTTCGCGGGATTAGCTCACGCGCCGTTCACTCCCAACCAGTCGGGGACGGCTAGTCTGAGTCTGGACGGCATCAGTCTCGAAAAGCTCCGCAACCGCCAGGCGTTGATCAATCAGATCGATGGTCTGAAGGACCAGGTCGAAAAGAACCGTGTGCTCGATGGACTTGATGCTTATTACCAGCAGGCATTCGACATTCTGACGTCTGGCCGTCTGGCAGAGGCGCTGGACGTCGAAAAAGAAGATCCGGCGCTGCGTCAGCGATACGGCGGCGGCACGCATGAATTGGCGGGCTATGGCGACGCTGGTGATCTGCACAACGACTACTTCATGGTGGCGCGGCGTCTAATCGAAGCAGGCGTGCGGGTCGTCACGATGGCGTACGGGCGCTGGGACTGGCATGGCCGACCTCACGGCACCAACTTCGAGAACGCCCGCGACCACATCCCGGCACTCGACACCGGCCTGACCACCCTGCTGGAAGACCTGCGAGAACGGGGTATGGACAAAGACGTGTCGGTCGTCGTGTGGGGTGAATTCGGACGGACGCCGAAGATCAATCCCAAAGGTGGCCGCGACCACTGGCCGCGCGTCGCGTGCGCATTGCTCGCTGGTGGCGGAATGCGGACGGGGCAGATCATTGGCGCCACTAACAGTCGCGCCGAATACGCGACCGAACGCCCAGTCAATTTTCAGGAGGTCTTTGCGACGCTGTATCACAACCTGGGAATCGACCCGCACCTGGCAACGATCCCCGATCTGACCGGTCGGCCGCAGTACCTGATCGACCATGAATTTGCCGACCCGCTACCGGAACTCGTCTAAAGTAGCCATCACGCTCTGCGTGATGTGGCCCGCTCCAACGAAGACGGCCGGTATCGTTCATCCCACACGTTCTCGCATCAGGCATCATCTCGCGGAGCGAGATGGCTACTTTGCCATGGCCTCACCAGCACCGCTACTCACGCTGACACACAACAATGCCGTGTACTGGGCCGCATTCTCAGCGGACGGGAAGCGGCTTGCCACGGCCAGTCTGGACAACAAAGTCAAAGTCTGGTCGATCCCAACGGGCGAGCACACGCTCACTCTGAAGGGCCACGGCGACGGAGTTTGCACCGTCGAATTCTCGCCGGATGGAAAATTGCTTCACACCTGCAGCCTCGACAAGTCGGTGCGCATCTGGAACGCGGAAACCGGGGCGCAGATTTCACAACTGCAGGGGCATCAGAATTACCCGACGTGCATGGCACTGTCTCCGGACGGAAGCCAGATGGCATCGGGTGCCTTCGACAATGACGCCCGCTTGTGGAACGTCTCGCCAGCGGCGAATGGCCCGGTTCTGAAGGGACACACTCAGGTTGTGAACGCTGTGCACTTTTCGCCCGACGGTCTGCAACTCGCAAGTGCGAGCCACGACAACACAGTCCGGTTGTGGAACGTCGAGTCCGGGGCACTGCTCAAAACTCTGACAGAGCACGCCGAGCCAGTGGAATCGGTCGCATTCTCGCCCGACGGAGAGTTACTCGCATCGGGCAGTCGCGATCGAACAATTCGACTCTATGGGCTCAAGTCGGAAGCAACGGCAGGGACGCTGACAGGACACGAAGGACCGGTTCGTTGTCTTGGCTTTCATCCGACGCAACCAGTTCTCGCGTCCGGCGGCCAGGACAGAATCATTCGCTTCTGGTCGATCACCGAGCGTCGACAAATCGGCCAGTTGCGGGGCCACCGCAACACGATTTACAGCGTGCGATTCTCGCCAGACGGAAAGCTACTCGCCGCCGCCAGCTTCGACCGCACAATCACCGTGTGGGATGCGGAATCGCTGGTGTAACACCCATAGATCGGAAACTCGCGGCATGCCCGGATGTCCAGGCGCGGGATCGGGTCGATCAGTTTGTGACCTTGATCGCGCTCAGGATCGGCTTGCCGGACGGGTCGATAGCTCGATCACGTGAGTCCTGCCCGGCCCCTCAGGACGTCACGAAAGGCAGAATCGCGCAGCGGATGCATCTGGCACATCCGCAGCCAGAGCGGCGACATGCGCCTTTGCTGTGACCCATGTGTCTACCGGGAACTGGCTGTCCGGTACGGTCAAATCGTGGCTTCCGGGCGACAGGGCTGCGCCGGCACGGCAGCGACCGCAGAAAGATTGCCCTGGGCGCGAATCGCCAGATTGACGAGTCTCAACCAGGCACTTCTGTGGGTTGATTGACAACTGCAGGACAGATCCGAGACCTAGCGGTCGTTCACCTACTGGCCGTGAGGGACCAACGCCGGTCGGGGTTTGTCAACAGGAGCGAACAACCCACGGAAAGGTGCGGACCATGTTGCGACCGTTCGCGGGACGAGTCTCGTCCCATGTGCGAGGCAGGGTCTGCTTCGTGATGACGCCTTTACTTCTGAGTATGCTGGCCTGCGCGTCAACGGTGGCTGCAGACAGACGAGTTTCGCGAACAGCGACAGGCGCTGGTACTCGGTGTTGATGACTTCCGCCTCTGCCCCGATATCGCGTCGGCAAGACATGATCGGCAGGAGATCGCCCGGCAGCTCGACGAGCGGTGCAGTTATGACGTCGAGAAGTTCGAAGCCACTCGCGGACGTGACACGTGGTTCCGGATTCGTCAGTGGACGAACTCGGCGAAATCCGCGCAGCAGGTGCTCCTCTACTATCGCGGTCACGTCTATGTCGACGGAACTGAGGCGTACCTCGCAGCCGCCGAATGTGATCCGCAGACTCCGCAGACGGACGTTGTATCGGTCGCGGGTGTTGTTCAGCAACTGGCGAATTGTGGCACTGTCGGGAATGCGTTCCTGGTACTCGATGTCAGTTGCCCGTCCGGTCCGGCAACACTGCGACCGATTCTTGCGGCGGCCATCGCACGGTTGTCCAAAGTGGAGACCTCGGTCGGAATCCTGGCGACGTGTCTGCCGTCGGCGCAGCTTGTCCGGAATGGTGAGTCGCCGGTCGTGCACTGGCTGAATCGTGGTCTGACAGGTCCGGCCGATGCGGACTTCGACAGACGCGTGTCGTTTGGCGAGACCGGGGCCTGGATGACGAAGCATCTTGCAGAATACGCGGATGTCCAGGTCTTCACGTCGCGGCCGGGTGTCGCCGGTGCGGAGCTGTCGCGTGAACGGGACGTCAAGCTCGAAGAAGCGATCGATGATCTGGCCAATGCCATCGCCGCTCAGCTGCATGACCAGGGTGTCGAACTGGTGGCGCTGCCGGACCTTGACTTTCTGCGAGACGATGTGGAAGACGCTGCGGTACCGGGAAGCTCCGGAGGTCCGCTGGCGCGGCTGTGTACTGAGCAATTGCGGTCAGCGATTGCGCGGCGGTCGCAGGCCAGATACGAACTGGTTCCTCGGCGTGAACTGATGAGGCTGCTCAAGGCCCACGACGTTGGTCCCGACTCGATCCAGTCGGAACACATGCAGACGCTGGGCCGGACGCTGGCGGATGAGTTCGGAGTGGATCGAGTGGCCATGCTGCTGGGACGTGTCCGCCATCGCGGAAAACAACGGCTGTCGCTGACGTGCACGCCCTGGGATTCGCAGAAGCTCGTGCCCTGGGAAAAGGTCATGGGCAAGGTCTTTCTGACGCCGTCCGAATGGGCGCTCACCGGAGACAGTGCCGTCAATCAACTGGTCGTCAATCAGTTCCTGAAGATTGACACGACTTCGGACTCGGGCGGGACGACGTTGCAGTTGTTGCCACCGAAAGCTGACGGCGATCTCGATTACTTCCGTGAGGAGGACCGGGAACGGGCCCTGACGGAGATCGAGCGGCTGCACGCCAACGCTCAGACAATTCATCCGCTGCATCCGGATGCGCGTCCACCTTTTCCTTTCCGGATCAGTCTGAAGGTCGAAGGTCAGTCCCCGGAGCCGCAGTGGTCACCCGACCGGCGTCACATGTACGTGCGGCTAAACAAGTGCGACACATATGCCGTCTGGATCGACAACCAGAGCGACTCTGACGTTTTCCTGCGTCTGCTCGTCGACGGGCTGAACACCCTGCCCGACTATCCGGCAGGGCTGCCATCGTACGAACGGTCCAGTCAGAAACTGCTGCCGGCCCAGGCCGTCAGTCTGACCCGCGCGCGGCCATGGAATTGCGATCCTGGCCAGTCGGTCGTGGCCGGGTTCTTCACCAGATTCACGGCCGGCCAGGGCGAACTGCGGAAGTTCGAAGTCGTCGATGCGGCCGAGTCCGAGGCTTATCGCAGCGGCTACCACGAGAACGTCGGCGTTGTCACGGCAGCGTTCTACGCACCGATGACCCGACCTGCACACAAGGGAGTCTCGGCCGACGTCGGCACGAAGCTCGGCGAAAAAGCGACCACGAAAGTCGAAGCCTATCGAGGCAATCAGGTGCCCGGCGGTCTGCTGGGCGTTATTCACATCCGCTACGGAATCGCTCCGTAGTTCTGCACCTAACTCATCTGTTTCCGGTCCGGTCCGGGCCACGCATCCTGAGGAGACTGCCGATGAAGTATTGGAAACTTGTATTACTGAGTCTGTCGTTCGCCTGCCTTGCGGCAACGCCGGAAGCGAGGGCGGGCGAGGTCAAGCCGCAGCGCTGGGCTGTCATTTTTGCACCAACCGAATACGCCGGACTGCCCGCCAGTCCCGTGCACACTGCTGGAGCAAAAGAACTGAAGACTCGACTGGCAGCGTCCGGCTTTGCCGCAGACCACATTCGCGTGTTGTCCGGTGCAGAGGGAGACAATGGGCCGGCCACTCGCGCCGAGTTGTTCAAGACGCTCAATGAACTGACGAGCCAGGCGGTCAAGTCGGATGTCATTCTGGTTGCCACCTGCTCCTATGGCGTGCGGATTGGCAAGGTCGACTACATCTGCTCGGCGGATGCCACTGCGGACGACCTCAGTGCAGACACGGCGGTCGAATCTCTGATCGCCGTCTCAGAAATCCTCAAAGAACTGTCTGCTAATTCGGGAGCGCTCGACCTGGTGATTACCGACGGAGCGGGCTGGCACGAATCCGATGTTGTGGCGAAGCGCGCCGCGAACTTCGGTGCGACTCCGCCCACGCCATCCGCAAATCAGGCGGTGGTCCTCAGTCGTTCGGCCGCGCGATGTGCGCCGGAAGGCGATGCCGCGCCACGGACATGGTTTCTGCAATCGGTGCTCGACGGGCTGTCGCAACTGGGCGACGAAGATCGGGCCGATGGCGTCACCGTGCTTGAGTTCCAGAAGTATCTGGGCGATCACGCGGACGTTGTGCGGACTGAGGGAAAAGTCAACGGCCACCAGAATCCGCAGTCGGCCGTGTCTTCCGGCAGTGACTTCACTCTGGTGACCGCCGATGACCTGCAGCCGGCTCAGGTAACGCCCGAGTTCAAGGCGGCCATGAGCCAGCACATGATTCAACTCGCCGAGCGGGCTCTGTTGATCGAGCGCGACGCGGCAGCGTCCCGGGATGCTCTGGCGCGTCTGGCGCCACTGAATCCGGCGGGAGCACTCCGCAGCCGGGCAGATTCACTGCTGTGGATGACAATGGCGTTGCGGGGCAGGCTTCAGGACGCGTGGGACCTGGCGTCGGCCGGGGAACGTCCTCTGTTCGTGGTCGTCCCGCGCGACATGGCTCTTTATGGAGAAACCGCCCAGCTCAAGGCGGGAACTGTTCTGCAGATCGCCAGAGTGGCTGACAACGACGGCGTGACATGGGCGAAAGTCTCAGCCCGCTTCCAGCAGGACTACGACAGCGGAGTCGTCCGCCTCTCGAAAATTGACGCTCCCGAGGCCTGGACTCAGGGGACATTTCTGACCGCTGGCCAGGAAGCACAGACGGCGTCCGCATCACAGGACGCCCTGACCGACGTTCTCAAAAAGATCTACCCGCCGAGCAAATAAAGTCCCTGTCCAGATGCAGGAACTGAGTACGAAACCAACGTACCGTCCTGAAACACGAAGTCGTGCGTGACGCACGCGAGTGATTCACTGCTCCAACATCACACAACCATTTACATCGAGGATTCCATGACCCGTCGATCTCTACTGTTATGTCTGGCCTGCCTGACACTGTCCGTGTCTCAGGCCGCGTCCGTGTTCGCGCAGGGCACGCGACGTGCGCTGATCATTGCCATCGAGGATTACCCGGCCGCCGCCGGACTGCCCAGCCTGTATGGCACACGAAACGACGCCATCGCTGTCAGGGACGCCCTGGAAAGTGGTGGGTATCCGAAAGACAACATCATCCTGATGACCGACGCTGCCGAGCAGCCGGCTCTCAGACCGACACGGCAGAACGTTCTGAACCAGGTCAAAGTGCTGAAGAGTCGCTCGACCGACAAGGACATCCTGCTGGTCGTGTCGATGACTCACGGGGTCGTCGTCGGGAAGACCAGTTTCCTCTGCACATTGGACACAACGGAGGCCGCAAAAAGTGACCCGAATGTTGCCGGTCAGGTCATGCTGGCCACAGCAAAGTTCGCGGCCGACCTGTCCAAGGTGAAGGCCCGCGGCCGACTGCTGATCGTCGATGCCTGCCGCGACACCGACGGCGTCGCCAAGAACTACGCTGAAGAACTCAAGGCGTCACTTCCGGATATCAACATTCTTTCGAGCTGCGGTGTTGGAGAGAAAGCATTGAACGATCCTTACGGGAAGGGCGGGATCGAGAGCAACCGGTTCATCTTTAATCACTACCTCGTGAAGGCGCTGGAGGGCGAGAGCAAGCTGCAGAACTTCGGAGGCAGCCGTCTGGGCGTGCGTGAACTGTCGACATACGTTGCACGCAAGACGTCACGTCACGTTAAGGAATATCTGAAGTTGGAGAAGTTGGAACAGACACCGACTCTGTGGTCGTCCGGCACGGATGTCGGCTTCGACATCGTCGAGCTGGATCAGTATCTGCCGGAACTCGGTACGACCACCGGCGATCCGCGAATTGAACGCGTCCGCACAGCAGGCGTCCTGGCACGACAGGCGTCGGAACGAATCGGGCGTGCGGACCGCCGATTCATGGAACGGTTTGAAAAAATCGTCAAGGAACCGGGCGACTCCGGCACGGAACTCCTGCAGGATCGCACAGCTCAGTTGCGGTACATCCTGGCGGGTTATGTCGACCCGGCACTCGAACTCGATCCAGATTCGCGGAAAGCTCACATCGTGCGAGGCACAACGTATCGGGCGTGTCGTGAATACGGTCGCGCTCTCGAACACTTCGGGAATGCGTCCTCGGACATGGACGTTTTTGCGAAGACTGAAAGACTCGTCCCGACCAATGTCAGCCTGCAGTCAGGTGGAACGCCCGGTGGCGGACGAGTGGGCATTCCCGGACTGGGCGGACTCGGCATCCCGGGCCTGGGCGGTCTGGGCCGACGGACTCCTGCTCCCACGCGCACTGCCCCTGCCCCTGCAGCGACTCCCACAACCGAAGCGACAATCGCGTTACTCGCAGAAGCCAACTCGGCCGCGGCACCACTGCACCACGTTAAACCCGGTGCCAACCTGATGGTGAAAGCTGTTGTTCGTCGACAGGACGGCGAATGGCTACTGATCGTGAAAATCAACGACCTGGCATTCAAAGAACTGGATGGTGCAGGCGAGAAATTCCAGAAATTCGGAGAGGACGACGGCGGCTGGATTCACGAAAGCCAGGTGGACTGGTTCCCTGAAATGGCCGAGCTTTACCGGCCAGGAGTCGCGGTCTCAGACGCTTTCAACGACGCCGTCGCCCGGTACCAGGGCGCGAATAAGGCCATTGAAGTCCTGTCGGCGGTTCAGGGTGGACTCGCACTGGGCGGGCTGGGCGGAGCGGCTGGCTGGGTCGGCTTTGCCAAGGGAATTGTTGCTGCAGTGCGCGAACGGAAGTTCCGGGAACGCTGGGGCGCCGCGACCGCGGGCTACAACGCCGCGGTCGAGCGCAATCGACGTCTGGCCGAACTGATTGATGCCAGAGAAATCGTACTTCCGGAAGATCAACCTGTGCGGTTGACGGCTCTTCCGTGGGAAACGGCTGCATCCACTGCGACGCCGCAGGAATGAGACGGGATTCCCATGACGCGACGTGAGCTGCAACTGTTGATCACTGCGTTCTGTGCGACCGTCCTGTTCTCGGACGGGACGGTCGTACGGGGACAGCCGCCCGTGCGCAAAGTGGCACTGCTGGTCGGAATCAACCAGTACGACAAACGCGGACTGGCCGAACGGCCGTTGCAGTTTGCGGAACGCGATGTCACGCAGACGGCGTCTGTACTCAAACAGCAGGGGTTTGAAGTGCAGGTGCTTACGGGCCGTGGCAGCGGGGTTCGGCGTGCGACTCTGAAGGGTATCCACGCGGGATTGGAGCGCGTACTGGACGGCCTCAATGCCCGTGACGTCGTGGTTGTCGGACTCGCCGGTCACGGTCAGCAGATCGCACTGCTCGACGCAGACGGGCGGCCAGTGAAGGACGACGAAGGTCGTGTGCGGGAAGACGCGTTCTTCTGCCCGGTCGATACTGTGCAGGGAGACCAGTCGACCATGCTCAGTCTCACCCGGTTGACGTCAACACTCGGACGCCGCGGTGGCGTGAATCTGATCCTCGTTGACGCCTGTCGTGACGATCCGGATCCTGGTCGCGCTGTAAGGTCGATCACCGGCAACGAACTGCATGGCGTCCTGCCGGCCAGAACAGCAATCGTTTTCAGTTGCGCCGCCGGACAACAGGCTCTCGAAACGCGCGACGCCGGCGACGGACACGGCGTGTTCTTCTATCACGTGATCGCTGGCCTGAAAGGCGCAGCGGCAAAACAGAATGGCGATGTCACGTGGGGGTCGCTGATGGAGTACATCGGCGATCACACAAATCGACGTGCAATGGAATGGTTTCCTGTGCTGGCGGCGCGGGCTCCCGGCGGTCGACTGCAGACGCCGCACGAACTGCGAAACATGACATCCGACGTCAACCCGGTTCTGGCCCGAACCGGCCAGTCAACCGGCATGACCGGTCGTGCCGCGGGCGAACAGCGAAGCGGCAACATGCTGCAGATGGCGCTGGTCTGGATTCCGTCCGGTCAGTTCGCGATGGGCAGCCCCGATGACGAGGTCGGACGCTTCGGCGACGAGGAGACTCAGGTATCCGTCACACTGTCATCAGGATTCTGGATGGGCCGCTGCGAGGTCACGCGAGGACAATGGAAGACGCTGATGCACGACAGCCCGGCCCCCTGGGAAGAATCGTCTCAGACCCCAGACGACTTTCCGGCGACGTTGATCGACTGGAACGCTGCCAGCCGGTTTTGCCAGCGACTGACGGAACGTGAGCGTCAGGCGGCACGCTTGCCGCAGGACTGGCGTTACGCCCTGCCCACCGAAGCCCAGTGGGAATATGCATGCCGGGCTGGAACAACGACTCGGTTCTGCTCGGGAACAACTGCCCCCGATTTAGAAAAGGGTGCCTGGTACGGCGGTTTCGATGGATCAGGCAGCGCCGCGGAGGAGCCGCGAGTCCATCGTGTCGGGCGGCTGCAGAAGAACGCCTGGGGCCTGTACGACATGCACGGCAACGCCTGGGAGTGGTGCCGCGACACGTTCGTGGAACGCCTGCCGGGCGATCGCAACCCGATGGTAGAAGGCCCCCGAGGCAAGCGAGTTCATCGTGGTGGAAGCTGGGGCACGGTGGCTCAGCACTGCCGGTCGGCCAATCGCGGTCGCAGCCTGCCGGATTTTCGTGAAGACGATCTCGGTTTCCGCATCGTGTGTGAACCGACGGCCATGCATGCGGCGAAGCGAAAACCTTAAAGCACACACTTCTTCTGCCTCCGATCACCGGGGCAATTCAATCTGGGAGCACATTCATGATGCGTTGGATCACAGGCGCGATTCTGCTGTCTCTGGCGGCCTTGACCGGTCTGCCCGCCGAGGCCGGCATACCGGGCGTCGGCGTTGAAGGGCAGGCGAGGAACGTTTTGCGGCGGCATTGCTGGCGATGTCATAGTGGATCGGGGTCCCAGGGCGGCGACATTAACGTCCTGAGCGCCACGCAACTGAGGGACAAGGGCCTGGTCGTTCCGGGCGATCCTGCCGAGTCAGAACTGCTGACGCGGATCGAGCACGAACAGATGCCGCCCATCGCCGTTCGCCGCCAGCAACCGGTGACCGCCAGGGAAGCCGAGATTCTGCGTCAGTGGATTACAGCCGGTGCCGGCGACTTCCCTCGCGCAGAGGACCGCGAACGAATCTCACTCTGGACAGTCATGGAGCGCGCGCGCGCGTCTGCGTGAACAGGACCCGGTCGACCGCCGGTACATGCGGTTCTTCACGCTGCATCATCTCTACAACAATTCCAATGTGCTGGACGAAGATCTGCCGGTCTATCGGGCTGCCCTGTCCAAGTCACTCAACAGTCTGAGCTGGCGGCCGAGGATCATTCTGCCGATCGCCCTGGACCCCGTCCTGTCCGGTCGCACGGGCGAACTGCACGCGACGGTCTTTGCCATCGACCTGCGCGACATCAACTGGGACAGCGGTTCCCAGTGGGGGACGCTCCTGAAACGGTATCCGTACGGACTCGGCTTCCGCTCCCGGCCGGACAGCCGCCTGTGGAAGCTCAACGAAGAACTGTGGGAGCTGACAGGCACACAGCTGCCGATCATTCGTGCCGACTGGTTTGTGGCGACGGCGTCTCGGGCGCCTCTCTACGACCAGTTACTCGGTCTGCCGAAAACGGCCCTGGAACTGGAAAAAAAACTGGGCGTCGATCTGGCGGCGGCATTTCGCAAGCCCGTGCCGGAGCGAATTTCCCGAGCGGGGTTCTCGCGGAGCGGCGTTTCAAGTCAGAACCGCCTGGTCGAACGCAGTGACGCCTCATATGGAGCCTACTGGAAGAGCTACGACTTCAAGCCGGACACCGGCCGTGCGCGTCTGACACGGTTTCCGCTCGGCCCCCTGAACCTGTTTCCGACGGGACAGCATCCCTGGCCGGCGCAGGCCTTCGAACATGATGGTGGCGAGATTGCCTTCAGTCTGCCCAACGGCCTGCAGGGCTACATGCTGACAGACGGTCACGGGATGCGCATCCCGGAGGCCCCGGTCGATGTTGTCAGCGACGCGCTGCGAACATCGGGAACACCCATCATTGTCAACGGCCTCTCATGCATGGCCTGCCATCAGCGCGGCATCATCGACTTTCAGGACACCGTCCGTGACGGGAGCGCCGTCTTCGGCGACGCCGAGTATCACGTGAAGCAGCTTTACCCCGAACGCAGCCAGATGAAGCGTCTGATCAATGAGGACCAGGAACGTTTTCTGGCGGCTCTTGAAAAAGCGACCGGCCCGTTCCTGCATTCCGACTCAGCGACGTCTGAGCCAATCGACAGCTTTCCAGAACCAGTCGGCGAAGTCGCACGGTTGCACCGGCTCGTTCAACTCGACCTGCAGACTATCGCATGCGAACTTGACGTTGCCGATCCGCAGGAACTGGTCACAAGCGTTGGCGGAAAGACGCTGAAAAAACTCGGGCTGGATTCGCTTCTGCGAGACGGCACCATCAGTCGCGCGGAATGGGAAGCATTCGCCGGGCCTTCCCTCATGCAACTCCTCGCCCGCGAACTGCGGTACACGCCCGTACGGCCACTCTGATTCACACTCAACTCCAATGGAATATGCCATGTTTCGATATTCAATTGCGTTGCTGACCGTTGCGGTCAGCCTGATTTCCGTCAGTTCCACTAACGCGGCCCCCGAAATCCGGTCACGGTTCGCCGAACTGGCGGTCCGCATTCTGGAAACCACAAAACAGCAATCCGTCTCTGTCGGAGTTTTCTCACCCACCGGACTGCCGGAAACGAACTCCGGACCGGGCCTGGAAGAGATTCTGACTGATGAGCTGAACCGGATTGCTCCGGGCGTTGTGAAGCCGACGGCGCAGTATGAAGTCAAAGGCGATTACGCATTCGCCCGCAGCCGTGATACCGAACTGGAGAATCTGCGTGTCATCAAAATCCGCGTGCGGATCATCGACAAGGAGTTTTCGGAGGACCTGCTCACCGTGCCGCTGCAATGTGCCCTGCATCACACACGCACCGTGGCCCAGGTGCTGCAACTGACGGGACACGTGTCAGACCGGACGCCGGAAGGCAAACCTGTTTCGAAAGAAACACGCAATCACCAGGTCCAGATGCAGCACGAGAAGCCGACCGCCTGGATCGATCCGTCAGATCCGACGTACGTCTCGAGTGCCAGAAAGAGTCCGTACGCGATGCGGATTCTGGCTCAGTCTCCGCAGGACACAGCGACAGACTATGGCCCGCTGGCGCCTCGCCAGGTGCGGCTGCAGTCCGGACGCCCGTGGGTCAACATCCAGCGGAATGAGTTGTACCAGGTCAAAGTGCAGAATCGGTCAAACGTGCCAGTCGCTGTCTCCCTGACGGTCGACGGGCTGGACGTGTTTCATTTCACACATTCCGACCATTGTGACAAGAAGGGTCTGTCGCGATTCACACACTTCATTGTGCACCCCAAAGGTCATCGCGGTCCCGATGGCACAGAACATGACGGCACGGCCACTCTTGTCGGCTGGTTCCAGAAGCTGGCTCCGCCCGACAACTATCTGTCCTTCAAAGTGACAGGTTATGGCGAAGGCGCTGTGACCAAAGCAGGCGTCACGTCGCGCGGTCAGGTGGGGGTCATTCAGGTGCAGTTTGCACACTGTGCTCCGCTCGCCGAGGGCGCGGCTCCTCGCAGCGCCGGTAATGCGACGGGTTTCGGCCCGCCGCCTTCTGTAAAACAGAAGGCCGTTCGCTACGAAATCGAGCCACCCCACGACTTCGTCGCCGTGCGCTATGCCCGCAGCAACGAACCTCGCTAAGGAACTTCAGATCCAACCGGGCCGTCCAGGCATTTGCTCAATTGAGTTCGTCGCCGTACCGCGCCGGCCGTCCCAGTTTCGTCGGCAGCAAATCCCGGTTTCCCTGACGAACTCGATTCTACCCACGCAAATCATCCACCTGAATCTGAACATTGCGTCGAAAGGAGGCGCGTCACGTCTACAACTACGAAGGACGTGGGATTCGCAACAGACACACAGGTCGGAATCTGGCATCAGCCATAAACAGCCTCACCTGTGGGGCATGGCGAAACTGTCTGGAACAATGCAGCGGCTACTGGCCAAAGATGAGACGCGCGACGATTACCGTGACCGGTTCCTGCAGTCGCGACGGCGCATTGCGGAATGTCGCATGGCATACGCACAGCTCATGACGGGTACAAAACGCGGCGAATAACTCGAAAAGGCTGTGCGTGAACTTGCCACGTTGGCCCGCACCAACACCAGCTACGACGCCCCGGCTGGCAGCCGCTGAACAAGACGTATCAGACCATGCTCGGACGCCAGCCGCTGTTTCCAGAATCCACAAGCCCCTGCCCCTGATGTGGTCTCGCGCATCACGATTGCGCCGGACCTCAGATTGCAGTCGAAGTCCATCGTCGGGCATCATGGCGCCGCAGGGCGAGAGGCGATCTAGCCACGAAGGACCTTTTCTACCGTTTCCCGCAACACGTTGCCGGACTTCTGGAGAGCCATGCGTTCCTTCGGCCACAGCTCGATCTCGTAAGTGTCGACCACACCGCTGCGTCCGACCACGGTCGGCACGGACAGGCACACGTCGCGGATTCCATATAGCCCGTTCTGCAGCGATGAAACAGGCAGAATGCGTCGTTGATCGAGAGCGATCGAGTGGATCACGTCGGCGATCGAGATACCGACGGCGAAACCAGCTCCGCCCTTCTTCTTAATAACCTCGGCTCCGCTGCCGCGTGTCTTCTTTTCGACCTCACCGATGATTGACTGCGTAACACCAGGATACTTGTCGAGCGGCAGGCCGGCGATCTGAGCGGCCGACCAGACAGGCACCATGCTGTCACCATGTTCGCCCAGAATCAGTGCCTGCACCTGTGTTGGTGGCACGTCCAGTCGCAGTGCGAGCATGCTCCGCAGCCGGGTTGTATCGAGCACAGTGCCCAGCCCAATCACCTGGTTCGCCGGCAATCCGAGCCCCTGCATGGCGAGATAAGTCAGTACGTCAACCGGGTTCGACACAACGAACACGATCGCGTCTTTCTTCACGCCATGCTGTTTCACATCCGTGAGGATGTTGTTGAACAGGGCAACATTCCGGTTGATGAGATCGAGACGGCTCTCGTCTGGCTTACGACGCAGGCCGGCTGTGATACAGATGATATCGCTGTCGGTCACCGCCTCGGTGCCAGACGCAAATATGCGCTGGTCGCTCGTCAGCGACGAACCGTGCAACAGATCGAGCGCCTGTCCCTCAGCCAGTTCGAGATTCACATCGACGAGAGCGATGTCTCGCACGATGCCACCAAACTGCAGGGCACTCGCGGCACATGATCCAACGAGTCCACCACCACCAATAATGCTGACTTTCATTGTTGCTCCAGAGACTCACTATGTCAGGAAGTTTTACCTTCCACGATTTGTTTCCACTCGGCAGGAACCCCGTCCCATGCCGCTTCATAAGTTACCGCCAGAGGGACGTTGACGTACCGGTCCGGTGTCAGGAACAGAGGCATCTGGGGCAATTCTGCTCCAACGCCGAGCCGTTCGAAGTATCCCGTCGGAGACGCATCCGAGCGACAGGCCGTAAGCGTGAACGGCTCTTCCTTTGTCGTCTCCGGCACACGCCCCTGACATTCACCCCAGAACGCAACCGGAAACCCCACGGGATCCCGTGGAGTCGGGTGAATCAAATCCACTACCAGAAGATGGACTCCATTCTGCATAAGTGATTCGAGTTTCGAGCGAAATCGCTGAAACTCCCATTCGCTGTGTTTGTTGCCTGGTGAAACGATCTCAATGACTGCGACCGGTTCATCATCGCTTTTGTGCCGGACAACGACCCTGTCCGCTTTTCGTGCGTACTTGAATTCGTCAGCTTCAACGGAGTACTGAACTTGTGGTGGACATTCCGCAACAGCCAGCGCTGCCCCATCGCCTGACGGAAAATCCGTCTGCCGCAGGCGATCATGCGTCGACTCCAGAGTGACCACATCCGGTTCCGGGCCACCGGTTACTTGTTCAATCGCTGCGTAAAATCCAAGTGGTAGCACGCCACTGTTGAGCGACTTCGCCAACTCAGGGGTCCACATCTGATGAAAGTGATGAAACCCGCCAGAGAAAATCCGGCTCCAATCATGAATCGACACGGCTGACCTCCTCGATCGGAATGTGGGTGATGTGCAATTCACCAGCATACCGCAACCGTCGATGCCCGCAGAGTGCAGCGTCTTACTTGCCCAATGCAGCCATGACCTGGTTGGTGATCATTTTTACCAGCTCTTCGGTGTCTACTCCCGCAACTGCGGTTGAACTGCCGTCGTCGGTTGGTGTCTGAAGGTAGCCGGGGTAAGACGGTGCGGCCTCGAATGCGCATTGCTCGGGAGCTTCGTCCTCGCGGTAGCCATCGCGAAATGAACTGTTACCGCACAGGTCGCAGTCTTCGTTATGAAACCGCGGGTCGTCGAACCCGAGCTTCTTCTTCAGGTCGAGCAGCTCCCGAGACTTCTGTTCGTTCAGATAGTCGACTCCACCAATCTGCTGCGAGAGCATCAGAATCCGGCAGTACGCGTCGAGAATCTCGGTCTTCCAGTAGGCATCCTCGAGTGACTTGCCGAAGCTGACCGTGCCGTGATTCTTAAGGATGATCGTGTTCGTTGCCTTCAGGAACGGTGTGACCGTGGCGGCAAAGTCTTGACCACCGGGAGTTTCATACGGGGCCACGGGCACTTCACCCATGAAGACTTCGATCTCCGGCAGAATGCACTGCGGAATCGCTTCACCGGTCACGGCAAATGCTGTG
Organism: Planctomycetota bacterium; assembly: GCA_963579025.1. Lineage (GTDB taxonomy): Bacteria > Planctomycetota > Planctomycetia > Planctomycetales > Planctomycetaceae > CAUZFZ01. The sequence goes on from CAUZFZ010000026.1 coordinate 39,023, forward strand.
GCGTGAGGCGGATGGCAATGCACGACGGCTTTCACGTCCGGTCGGTTCCGCATGATTTCCAGATGCAGCAGAACTTCACTGGTTCGTTTGCGGACGCCAGCGATCTGATCGCCGTTCATGTCGACCGCACAGATGTCTTCGGGCTTCATAAAGCCCTTGCAGATCATCGTCGGTGAGCAGAGCACTTCGTTCTCACCCACGCGAATCGAGATGTTGCCATCGTTCGCGGCCGCAAAGCCTTTGTTGTAAACGCGACGACCGATCTCGCAGATTTCTTCTTTGAGATTTCGGTCGTGAATGCCACTGTTCCAACGGTTGTTACTCATTGCTACTTCCTGGCTAAGGGCTGAGAGGCAAGAGCTAAGGGCGGGAAGACTTTTCCCCGTGTCCCTCAGCCCTCAGCCCTCAGCCAACTTCAACATGATCCAGAATCGCGGCCGCGTAGCCGTCGATTGGTTTCGAATTTGGATGAAACGGAGCCGACGCCTCGGCGCCTTCACTAACTCCGATCAATGACCCTTCCCCGGCGCCGTTTTCGTCAAACACTATGAATGGTTCCCCACGACCGCCTTTGTCTCCCTGCAGTCCTTTGCGGTCGAGGGCCGTAACGACTCGCCACGTGGCTCCCAGTAGAGACGGATGGCACCTGTTCAGCGTCACTCGTCCGATGACTTCGGCAACTCTCACAACGGTGCTCTTTCGCTAAACAAGACTGTGCAACAGGTATCGCAATTCGAAGAAACTGCGATTTGCTGGCGATATCACAAACAGGTTGCCCTGCATTGAATCCTTCACTCGACCAACGGCCGCCACATCGTCAACGACGGCTGCCCTCACTTTTGGATTGCGATTGGCCTCACAAACCACCGCTTCCGGCTCAGACGAGAACACGATGACTGGAGACGCGTCTCGATTCACAGCGTTCACTGCCGACCGTACTGAATCGTCTCGACCAGCGACCCGTTCCGGCTGCCAGCCGGCTGTCGAATTGAACTGGTCGAGCACTTTTTCGACCGCCTCGCTCGACGACTGAATAATCGCCACACCGTCAGACGTTGCTGGCCCAGTTGCCGCTGTGGATGTCGAACTCTTCCCGCGAATCAGTTCGACATTCCGCCGCCGCAGCCAGTCACGCCCTGTTGGAGTAACGATTGTCCGTTTGCCAACTTCCACGACGGAGTGCCCGTTGACACTCGCATCCAGTGTGTCTTCTGTGACGACTTTCACATCGAGTCGAATCGCCGACTTCGCAACCGAATTCGCTGGCGCAGGCGAAGCACTCGTCATGAGGCGACTCATAACCTGCGCAACGATCGTCTCGATCAAGGCCTGCTCAGTCATCCGCGATTCCCAGAACAGCCCACCGCACCGGTGAGTTGTTCGCTCCCATCATTTCCCTCACGTGCTTTCCGTCGCTCGTGATAATGACCCGGTCCCCGCGACCGCCGCCAATTTCATCAATGGCGATCACCGGATCGCCGTCATCTCCGCCGTCCGCTCGCAATGGCTGTACGACGAGCATCCGCCACCCCTCCATGGAAGGGTGTTTCACCGTTGAGGTAGCTCGTCCGATAACCTCAGCCAGTTGCATGTCAGTAGCCCAGATATGTGCTGATTCCCACGACTGCACCAACAACGCTGATTGTCAGTGACGTCCCACCGACGTAACCGAGGTGCTCTTTGTGAGCCTGATCGGGCGTCGTCCCGCGTCGTTTCATCCGCCAATGTTTGACTAGCGCCACTGCGGTAAGTGCGTAGAACACAGCAGCAAACAGTCCAAAGACCATATACAGACCGCGATTGTCGATTTCCGCGAACCCGATCTCGGCAAGGAAGTTCCCTGCGATCGAGTCGACAAGTTCATTCAGCCATTTGACTTTCAGTGCTGCTGCGAACATGACCACGAATCCTCTCTCAAATGATCCGAAGGTCATCCACTAGCGTGCAGCGACGCTGACGAGTAAATGTCAGCGGATTCGTGACTCCTTCGCCGGTCGGTGTCGCGATGCTGAAGCTCAGATAACCTTCGCCACCAAGCCCAAGGCCTGCACCGCATGGACCGTTCTTAATGAACAGGGTTGTCTCCATGATCCTGCCCATCTTCGTCATGTTGTTGACGTTGCGTGTGTGAATAATGCTGGTGTGCTTGAAGCCGTGTTCGTGCTCCAGAGCCTGTTCAATGGCGTGATCGATACTCCGTGATCGAACGAACGGGACGAACGGCATCATCTGTTCTTCAGGAACGAACGGATTCGACTCGTCGGTTTCACCGAACAGAATCTGCGTGTCCGCCGGCACGTTCAGGCCGATCTGCTTCGCAAGAACTGCTGGGTCTTTGCCCACAAGATCGCGATTCAGCATCCAGTGGCCACCGGGTTCTTTCGGTGGCGAGAAGGCCGCTTTTGTGAGTGCATCAATCTGGCTGGCGTTCAGGCGATAGCCGCCGTTCCTTCCAACATGATCCAACAGTTCGTCGAAGATCGATTCAACGGCGAAGACTTCTTTTTCACCAATGCAGAGCAGATTGTTGTCGTAGGCCGCTCCGGCGATGATCGACTTGGCGGCTTTCTCGAGGTTGGCGCACACGTCGACGACGACGGGTGGGTTTCCGGGGCCAGCAACGATTGCTCGCTTGTTGGAAGACAGAGCAGCGCGGGCGACCGCCGGACCGCCAGTAACAACCAACACCTTCACGCCACGGTGCTTGAAGATTTCGTCGGCCGATTCGATCGTCGGTTTGCCGATGATCGTGACCAGGTTGTTGATCCCAATCGCCTCGTAAATCGCTTTGTTAAACGCTCGAACGCCTTCACATGCGATGCGGGCACCGCTCGGGTGCGGGTTGACCACCAGCGTATTACCGGCTGCCACCATATTGACGAAGTTGCAGGCCAGCGTGGGCAACGAGTGCGTCACGGGGGTGATCGCACCGAGGACTCCGAACGGAGCGTACTCGGTCACCGTCAGGCCGTGGTCTCCACTGACAGCGTCGCATTTCATGAATTCGCGACCGGGCACCAGACGGATAATCTGCAGTTTCTCGATCTTGTGATCGAGCCTGCCGATCTCGGTCTCCTCAAGTTCCTTGCGGCCCCATTCTTCAGCACGGTCGAAACACATGTCCTTGACGATCTGAACCGCCTTGTCGCGATCTTCGAGCGAAGTGCGCTTGAGCTGTTCATAAGCCGCATTCGCGGCGGCGACGGCATCATCGACTGAGTCGAAGACGCCCCAGTCACCTTTGTCATGTCCGTTGTTTGTCGCGACTCCGTTCGTCTTACCAATCTGCGCCAGTACTTCCTGCACGACGGCTCGAATTGTCTGTTCGGTCGCAACTGCAGTCATGGTCAGCCTCGCAGGGGAAATTACAGGTCGGATTCAACCAACCGTTGTTATTGAGTCAGTCAGCTAAAGTTTCTCAGTTCGAGTTGTTGTCTGATCCAGCTCTCCACACGATCCCGCGTCGGGAAAGCAGTAAGCATGACCAGCATCAGAAAACCAGCCGTTCCGATAGCGAACACATTGCCTTCGCTCATCCATGCAATCAGGGCAAAGAAGGCCGCTCCTTCACACAGCGCCATTCCGATGATCATTTGCGTCATGTAAACGCTCGCCAGGCGGAGTCGCGACTCATCCGAGTCATCCAGCTGGTCTTGCATAGTTGCAAGTTTCTGCCTCGCGACCACGCCGGGAACCACTGCCCGTACTCCGAGTTGCAATAACGCGAATCCCATTGCCACATACGTGAGGACAGGAGTGTTTTCCGGCTTTCGAGGTGCTGGCCCTACACCTATCAGCGCTGGCAGTACGGCGACTAAGACAAAAAAGACAACTCCGGCCAGCAGGGCACCTGTGATGATCTGCATCACGCGCACAGCCTGATTCAGATCCCGGAACTGATTTGGCCCTCCAGGCCGATCTACTCCAGCGATCAGGGCACCAGCAATGATCTGCATCACGCGCACAGCCTGATTCAGACCCCTGAACTGATTTGGCCCTCCAGGCTGATCTAAACGATTTCCTGAGTCTGCCATGCCTAATCCTCCGTGGCCTTGAAGACGGTGCTGCCCTGCACCTGCACGCTGTCGACGATGCCGACGATGGCGGCATCAACGGGCAGCTTCTTTGTCTCCTCAGTGAATCGTGCACTCGATCCCTGCACGATCAGAACGGTTTCGCCTTCGCCGCTGCCGACCGTGTCGACACAGATAAAGGTTCGACCTGTTCCCTTGAGACTTTTTTTGTCCTTCTCGTCAACACGCAGAGGTTCGACGACGAGCAGTCTTTGCCCGATCATCGCTTCTGCCTTTTGCGTGGAGACCACGCTGCCTGTGACTTTTGCCAGAAACATGGCAGCTCCTGTGTAGGCCGGAACAAGCAAAGTGCCGTTCCGACGTCCGGACGTCCGTGAGAGATTCGCTGCCGGAACTGCGCTGCGCTTGTTCCGGCCTACTTTTCGATTGCCTCGACTGTTTGCCGTGCCACCACGATCTCTTCGTTGGTGGGTACGACCCAGATTTGCGTTTTTGAGCTGTCGCTCGATACGCATGCTTCGCTGCCTCGTGCAACGCTGCTGTTCTTTTCTTCGTCCAGGACGATGCCGGCCCACTCCAGGTTGGAACAGACGTCTCGGCGAATCCGTTCGCTGTTCTCGCCAATGCCGCCCGTGAAGACGATCGCGTCTGCTCCGCCAAGCACCACCAGGTAGGAACCCAGGTACTGACGAATTGATGCGACAAACACTTTCAGAGCGAAGTCCGCTCGTTCGTGTCCTTCGGCCGCTGCTTCTTCGAGATCCCGAACGTCGCTACTGAGACCACTCAAACCGAGAAGGCCGCCGTTGGACGACATCTCGTCAAGCAGTTCCTGCATCGACTTTCCACTCAGCCGCATTAACAACGGCAGAGCATAGGGATCAAAATCGCCGACTCGATTGTTGTGTAGCAGGCCCGTTTGTGGACTCATGCCGAGACTGTTGGCCATTGACCGGTTGGCTCGTTGAGCACACAGCGAGTTGCTGCCACCCAGGTGACACGAAATCACCTTCAAGTCATCGTTGCCGAGAATCTCGCCGATGCGACCGCCGATAAATCGGTGACTTGCACCATGAAATCCCCAGCGTTTGGTTTCGTACTTGTCCTGCCATTCGAACGGGACTGCATAGGCCCGAATCTCTGGCGGGATGGTTTCGTGGAACGCCGTTTCCAAAGCCGCCACGAGCGGGATGCTCGGGAATGCCTTGCGAAGCTGTCGCATCGCTCGGGCATACGGCGGGTTGTGAGCCGGAGCCACGTCGGCCAGCTCTTCCATCCGTGTCAGTAACTCGTCATCGACGACACGCACTCCGCTGAGCTTTCCGGCAAACACGGCTTTGAAACCGATGCCTTTCAGCTCGGACGCGTCTTTGAGACATCCATGTTCCGGGTGTGACAACTGCTCAAGGCAGACATTCACCGCGGCTGCGTGGTCGAGGATGTTCGTGACTCGGTCGTCACGATAATCACCGATTTCCACAGAGCAGTTGCTGTCCTCAAGTCCGATCCGATCAATACCGCCACGAGCAAGTTGCTTTTCCGTGGACATGTCGAAGAGCCGGTACTTGAAGCTGGTTGAACCCAGATTCGCCACGAGCACTTTCATTGGTCGGCCTCCATGAACCGCCTTCAAGAACTCTTAAACGAATGCCGACAGCGTGTTGGCGTCCGGCCGCGCGATAACATGCGCGGAAACCAGTTCGCCGATCTGCGATGCCGCAGCGGCTCCGGCGTCGACCGCAGCTCGGACGGAACCGACATCGCCGGCGATGATCGTTGTGACGAACGCCCCACCGATCTGAACCTGCTTGACCAGCGTAACGCTGGCTGATTTGAGCATGGCATCCGACGCTTCGATCGTCGCCACCAGGCCTTTGGTCTCGACGAGACCGATTGCTTCACTCTTCATAGTGATCTATTCCCTCAATGGGCTGATGATTGCCGGGTGGGTTTACTTGGCTGCCTTTTTCGTCGCGGGCAGGACGCTCGCGAGTTCTTCGTGTGGTCGTGGAATGACCTGCACGCTGACGACTTCGCCGATCTTACTGGCGGCGCTGGCGCCGGCGTCGAGAGCCGCTTTGACGGCAGCAACATCGCCAGAGACGAATGCCGTCACCAGTCCGCTGCCGACTTTTTCCCAGCCATTCATTTCGACGTTCGCTGACTTGAGCATCGCGTCGACTGCTTCGACGAGGCAGACCAGACCCTTGGTCTCGATCATGCCCAGAGCTTCCGTTGACTTTGCCATTTTGATGTTCCCCCTTTTCTGGAGTGCGGCAAACGGCTGCCGCGTTTGTTACGAGTTGTCTTACCGTTTGCAGCCGCAACCGGATTTCTTCTTCAACAGTTCCACACTTGTGGCACGGTCAAGACTGACCGCGTTGCCTTCGTCCGTATCGACATGGACTTCGAGCTTGATGTCGTCAGCCGCCCGCACGACCAGGTCTTCCAGTGTTGTCGTGCAGCCTTCGGAGACGATCCTCAGGTCCATCATGTCTCCATTCTCGACGCCGTAGTGCTTGAGGTCAGCGGGTCCCATGTGGACGTGCCGCATGGCTCGGATGACCCCGGATTCGAGTTCCAGTACTCCGGCCGGACCAATGAGCGTGCAGCCGATTGTGTCGTGATGATCGCCGCTGATACGGACCGGCAAATCCAGGCCCAGCGAGATGCCGTCGGTGAAAGCGAGCTCCACCTGAGTCGGACGAACCGGGCCCAGGACTCGAACTTCCGGCAGCATGCGACGACGCGGGCCAACGACCGCGACTGTCTGTTTCGAGGCGAAGTAGCCGTCCTGATAAAGCGACTTGTGGACTTCGAGTTCGGCACCTTTGCCAAACAGCACTTCAACGTGCTCCTGCGAAAGATGCACGTGACGTGCTGAGATATTGACCACGAGCGGGTTTGGCTTAGACGGTGCAGCAGTGGCTCCGCCGGTCTGCTGGAGCAGGACCTGACGGACCAGTTGTTCGATATCGCTGCGACTGATGCCTGAAGCAAGCGCACTCATTGAGACGTTTCCCCGCCGACTATGACGACCTCTACACCGGACGATTCCAGTCGCTCCCGCCACTCGGGAGTGATTCCGGTGTCCGTAATCAGGCGGTCCATCGCGTCGAGTGGAGCAAGGTGAGCGAGTGCCGACCGACCCAGCTTGGTGCTGTCAGTCACCACCCAGACCTCGTCCGAAGACTCCATCATCTGCCGCTCGGTCTCCACGAGCAGCGAATTACTGTTGAACATCCCGGCCTCCGTGATGCCGCCGATACTCATGATCAGCCGCCGGGCATGCACACTTTTCAGAGCCGCCTGGGCCACCGGCCCGAGTGCGACTCCTGTTTTCGGGTAGACGTAACCACCGATCGTGATCAGCTCGATCCCCGGCTGATTGAACAGCAGGTTGATCGTCGGAATCGAATTCGTGACGACCGTCAGCGAGCGTCCGATCAGTTGCTTTGCCACCTCGAGTGTTGTCGTTCCACCGTCCAGCAGAACGACCTCACCCGTCTGAACCATCTCCGCGACCGCTTTCGCGATCTGCTCCTTCTGCTTCAGAGCCGTGACCGTCCGCTCCTCGAACGTCGTAATTGACTCGCCGATGTACGCGGCTCCGCCACGCGTTTTCTGAATCTTGCTTATTCCGTCAAGAAACTCCACATCCCTGCGGGCGGTTGATTCGCTGACACCAAAGTGATCAACGATCTGTCCTAGAGATGCAAACCCTTGTTTTTCTATGAAATTCAGAACCCTTGTCCGGCGTTCATCGAGCAGCATTGCACTGTTCTCAGCTCAGTCCATGGTGTGAACAGAACCAATTGTGCCCCTCATTCCTCATCACTGCAACTCAGAATGAGTCATATTCTTTCATAATACTTCAGTATGTTTCTTATAGCGGTAGTTTGAGGTGACTGCATGGCCTGAAAGTAGCACGCAGCCAGCGTCCGAATCGGTCAAACACGCATCGCCAGACAACGACGAACTCGCAACAGGCTGGTCGTAGCGATGAGGAGTGATACAACGGGCTGGCTGTTAATCCGGGCGAGGGGCAACTGGACGAGCGTTACTGGAGGGCGGTGCCTCAAACCTGACGTCGGGTTGCGGGGGCGAAGCGGGACAACTCGGGCGAGGAAACGCCAGGAATACGGCACGGTCTGAATCCACCAACTGTGATGCCTCAGCACACGCCATAGACCGGTTGTCCGTATGCGTCCGGTGATCCTTGAATCACCGAGTTTCAGACGCCACACTCCGCGACTTCTCCGTCCGGCAACGCTTGCTTACAAACCGTGGGGATGGTCAGTGTCTGAACAGCTCGTGCAGCGGATTCTCGGCGAACTTGAGTCGCTTGCGCTGATTGATCCGCACACGCATATCAATCCGCACGCCGCCGCGTCTACGACACTCGCAGACATCATGGGGTACCACTACTACACCGAGCTGGCGCACTCGGCCGGGCTGCCGCGCGAGCAGATCGAAGAGCCGGGACTTGATCCCAAAGAGAAGGTCGGGCGACTCGTCACAAAGCTTGACGACCTGGAAAACACGGTGCAGGTGAGCTGGTTGCTGGAGATGTGTCGCGAGTTTTTCGGTTTCGACGGTGACGCGATCACTCCGGACAACTGGGAGTCGGTGTACGACGCGGCCGCCGCGAAGATGGCTGAGCCGGATTGGGAGCAGCAGGTTCTGCGGCAAAGCAAGCTCGAAAAAGTCTTTCTGACAAACGACTTCGACGATCCGCTGACCGGGTTCGACACGTCGTTGTACATCCCGTGCCTGCGGACAGACGATCTGGTGTTTCACTTTGCGAAACGTGAGACACGCGAGCGACTGGCGAAGTCATCTGGAACTGAAGTGACGACCGCCGCATCACTGCGATCAGCGATCGGAGTCCTGTTCGAGCATTTCACTCGCAATGGAGCGCGGGCTTGTGCAATTTCTCTGCCACCGGACTTCTCGCCGGCTGCCGTGGATGATGCGACCGTCGAACCCGTACTGCAGGCCGTGCTGTCGGGTCGGGAATTGACCAGGGATGAAGCCGTCACGCTGAGCCAGTTTAACTTCTGGACGCTGGCCGGTTTCTGCGCGGAATTTAAGCTGCCGTTCGACCTGATGATCGGCGTAAACCGTCGCGTGTACGAGGACGGCGTCTTTCAGGGACAGGACCTGTTTGACCAGAGAGTGTCACTCATTCAGTATGGAAAACTGTTCAACGCATTTCCGCAGGTCACGTTCCCGATATCCGTCCTGGCTCAAACGAGTAACCAGGAGCTGGTCAGCTATGCCTGGATCTTCCCGAACGTGGTAACCAACGGGCACTGGTGGTACTCGAACATCCCGGCGTACATCGAACAGGATTGCCGCAGTCGGCTGCAGGCTGTTCCAAAGACGAAGCAGGTCGGGTATTACAGCGACATGTACAAGCTGGAATTCGCGTTGCCGAAGTTCGGCATGTACCGACGGATTCTGGCGAAAGTCCTTGCCGAAGACTTCGTGATAGACAGAGGATGGAACGAAGAACGGGCCGTGGAACTTGGGACACTGAATCTGCGTGGGAACGTGGAGCGGGTCTTCAACATCTGAGTGGCACATCGAGTCACTACAATTTTTCGGAAGAGTATCAATGCCCAGGATCGTTCTGCTGCACGAAGGCAAAGCCATTCCGTACCCGATCACGGAGGATGAGACGGTCATTGGTCGGCACCCGGAATGTGGCGTACAGCTCCAGTCAAACACCGTGTCCCGCTTTCATGCACGTGTCACTCGCACGGGCGACGAGTACTTCATTGAGGACATGGGAAGCGGCAACGGTACGTTCGTAAACGGACAGCAGATTCCCAAAGACAGCCCGGCAGCCGTCGTTGATCAGGACCGTGTGAAGCTCGGCCCACTGCTACTGCGATTCGAGAACGACGCGGCACCCAAAGGCAGCGAGAAAACTTCTCCTCCGGTCGCAGCACCCGCAGCACCGCCCCGAGCCGGCGATGTCGATGTCGATGAGCTTGGATCGACGGTCCATTTCTCGGCGGAAGGCGACGACGAAGCCACCATCATGGGCACGACCGCTGCTGGTGGCGGCAGCTTCGGCTCGCTGGAAGTGCAGCCGGACGTCAAGCTCAAGGCGGTGATCGACATCACTCAAAGACTGTGTGGTGAAACCGACCTCGACAAGATGCTGCCGGCGATTCTCGACACGCTGTTCAAGGTATTCCCGCACGCGGATCGCGGCTGCGTCCTGTTAAAGGATGAAGAAAGCGGAGAAATGATCCCGCGGTCGTTCAAGCACAGTCGTGACGACGAAGACGCGACCGTTCGTCTGAGCCGAACGATTCTCCACAAAGTGCTGACCGAGAAGACGGGCATTCTGTCGGCTGACGCGGCAAGTGATGCGCAGTTCAACGCTGCCGAGTCGATCTCGAGCCTGTCAATTCGCTCGATGATGATCGTCCCGATGCTCAACAAGGAAGGCGAGCCCATTGGTGTCATTAACATTGACACGCAAAACCCCGTCGCACAGTTCACCGCCGAGGACCTTGATCTGCTTCTGACGATCGCCGGTCAGGCGTCTCTGACGTACGAGAATGCACGTCTGATGAAGACGTATCTCGAGAAGCAGAAGCAGGACGGGGAAATGGCAATTGCCATGGCTGTTCAGCGTGCTCTGCTGCCGGCCGAGCCCCCCAAGGTCGACGGCTACAGTTTTTTCGCGTCGTACGATTCGGCGCAGGCCGTCGGTGGCGACTACTACGACGCCTTCCCGCTGACCGACGATCTGATCTGTCTGTCGTTCGGAGATGTGGCCGGCAAGGGTGTGCCCGGCGCTCTGATCATGTCCCGTATTTCAAGCTGTGTGCAGAACGTGATGCCATTCCTGCACGACCCCGCCGAGGCGATCGTGCAGATCAACAAGCACATGTGTTCGAGCATGGTCGAAGGCCGGTTTGTGACCTACCTGCTGATCACGATCGACACCAAACTGCACAAGATGCGGATGGTCAATGCGGGACATATGTCGCCAATGATCCGAATGCCGGACGGTTCCATTGAGGAATTCGACGACGATCCAATCGGCCTGCCGGTCGGTGTCATGGAAGATTACCCGTACGAGTTGTATGAACGTGACGTCAACCCTGGTGAGTTGTTTGTTCTGTTTACCGACGGGGTCGACGAAGCCATGAACCCGGCAGGCGATCTGTACACGCTGGAGCGGATGCGTGAGTTCATCAAGAATGGACCGTCGGTCGCCAAGGATATGGGCGAAACATTGCTGGCAGACGTGCGTCGACACGCCAACGGTCGTCCGCAGAACGACGACATCACCATCATGACCTTCAGCCGCGACGCTTAACGCAACCGGCTTGTGCGGTCTGATGGCTATCTTAAGGCAGCACTTCGATGGACCTGACGTCTGCTGTCCGGTTGAGCTGCCTGCTGGAAGCATCGGCCCGAAAAGCCGGTAACGTGCATCCCGAGGCTCGCTTCGAGCACCTGACGTACGATGACTTCGTCAGATCGGGGCAGGCGGTGGCCCCCGTTCTTTCGCTGGCCGCAAGTCGAGGGGTTGGCTCGACGATTCTGGAAGCAGTTCACGCCACGCGAAGTGTCTGCGCGTACAACACGAATCTGGGAATCGTACTTCTACTGGCACCACTTGCTGCTGTGCCCGTGAACTGTCGCATAGCGGATGGCATCGAGAACGTTCTCAAGAATTTGACCTGCGCTGATGCCGATGCCGTGTACGAAGCTATCCGTGTTGCAGCGCCCCGCGGGCTGGGCGATGCCGAGGTTGGAGACGTCAACGTCGTACCGACCGGTAATCTGGTCGAAGTCATGACGCTGGCAGCCGACCGCGACCTGATCGCGGCTCAATATGCGACGCGCTTCTCCCTGGTGATTGAGTCGGCATCACGATTGGCGCGTCTGACTCTGTTTCCGGATTCCTGGGAGTCAGCCATTGTGCAATTACAGCTCGAGCTGATGTCCAGACACCCGGACACGGATATCTCACGGAAATGCGGGCTGGCTGAAGCCGTTGAATCGGCAGATCGTGCACGGGAAGTGCTGGACGCGGGTTATCCCGCAAACGTCGACAGCCTGCAGAGATTTTCGGAGTTCGATGCCTGGCTGCGGGAACTCGGCAGTCAGCGAAATCCTGGCACAACGGCCGATCTGATCACCGCCAGCCTGTTTGTCGCGATTCGCGATCGGCTGATTGTTCCGCCAACGGAACATGCCGTCGTGCAGCACTGCAGGATTCCGAGTCCGTAGGACCCTCGAACCGGAATTCGACCGACATATTGTCGCTGGCGTTTCGCAGTGAATATCGAATGTCGAACAAGGAATTTCGAATAATGAAGTGCTTCACTTCGGACTTCGACATTCCATGTTCGAAATTCGAAATTCGTGCCGCCAGACATTGGCTTCCGAGTGGGTCTCGGAATCCGCATCGGCCCTTGACTCTACCTGCCTGCCATTTGTCGAGGCCGAATCACATTCGTCCGCATGCGACACGCCTCTTGTCACACTGGGAAGAGCGGAAAAGCTGTCCGGGTTGTATCGATTGTAGTTTCGTCGTTTACGGAATTGGCAGCAGCACCGATCCAGGCGTCAAAACCTGCCCCCCACTCGGACGATAAGAGGTTCTGCGTGATTCGGTTGTGCCATCCGTACAGAGTACGACGGTCGGCCGGTTCAGAACAGTTTGACTCAACGGTGGTATTGCATCGGTTGGTTCGATGCGAACCCGCCTTCGTCACGACGTTTTCGACGAAGATCCGGCCACAGACCCACCAGCCACATTCAACGGACTGTCAGGGGGATAGCAGTGAGAATCGAATTCTCTGCAAAAGCGTGGATGCTGAGCGTGGCGACTGGTCTGGCATGTGTGCCAACACTGGAGGCCGAGGCATGGCCGACCGCCGCTGAAACCAAGGCTGTGATTACGGCCCACGCCGAAGAGGCAGCCACACCAAAGAAGGCCACGAGCAAGCGCCCGGGCTCCTTCCTGTCACGTATCTTCAATCGCACAGAACCTGCGGTGACTAAGGCGAAGCCGTACGATCCGCTTGAGGTGTCTGTCACAGTCGGGCCGGCATCCGCCCCGAACAAGAAAGTCGCACAGACGGGTCAGGTCAAACACGTATCGGCTGGCAACTCGACGAATAGCACAGCGAAAGGCAGCGTTAAGACGGCAGCCCACTCGACGAACAGCGAACCCGGTCGACTGTCAGCACAAGCGACCACGGGAGACGCGATCAGTCAGTCGAAGCCGGCTCGGCAGAACTTCCTGTCGCGGCTGTTCAGTTCGAAGACAAAGAGTCAGCCTGCGGCCGGCCAGACCGCTGCAAAGGCAGCGAGGACGAAAAAGACGTTTGGAAAGCAGATCACAAAGAAGACTCCGGCCAGCCGCCCGAAGAGAACGGTCGCGTCGAGTCCCCCGAAGTCTCAAGCCTCGTCGAAGCCAACTGATGGCAAGAGCGAAGTGCAACGGCAACTTGAAGAAATGTACCGTCGCAACGGTCGGCAGATGCCTTCCTTCCTGGACGGAGCAAACAAGGTCGCCGACCCGTCGCCCCGGAAGAAGGCGCCATCCGCCCCGGTGAAGTCGACCGTTGAAGTTGCAGACGCAAAATCCAACTCAGCTCCTCCGATCACGCAGCCGCAGGCCCAGCAAAAAACGCAACAGGTCGCGGCGAAAGGTGAGACCAACAAGGCGTCTCAAATTTCGACGACAACTTCGGAAGGCGCTGAAGCGAAGAAAGACTCAACGATTCGCCAGGTCGCCGGGCCGCTGTCGCGGTTCTTTGGTCGGCTGCGTGGCAGCCGGAACCCCAATGACGAACGTCCGAAGCACGTCGAGCGGATGTCGCCAGCGGATCGCGCCGCTCAGCAGCGGTTGCATCAGGGCCAGACTCCGGAGCGGGAGTACCTGCCCCGGAATCCGGAACCGATCGCGCCAATCGGGATCATCCCGCCAGCACCGGCAGCCGCCGTGGAACCAGTGGCACCGGTCCTCAACAAACCCGAGATCAAAAAACCGCCGACCCTGATTTCGGAAACGCCCGATGCCATTCCGGCGAAGGCTGTTCCAGAACTTGCTCCGGCCGAGGCTGTTCCAGAAGTTGCTCCGGCCGAGGCCGTTCCTGAACTTGCTCCACCGAATCCTGAAGTTGCTCAACCGAATCCTGAACTTGCTTCACCGAAACTGCCGGAATTCTCACCGGCCGTTGAGCTGCCAAAAGAGAGTGCCCCGAAACTGACTGACGCTCCTGCGGTGGCCCCAACGGAAGTGCCGGCTGATTCCCCAGATGCCCCAATAGCAGCTCCGGCAGCGGCCGGTCAGGATCCTTTCGAGGATGCTCTTAATAAGGCATTCCCCGAAGTGTCGGAAACTGAAGCAGACGCCCCGGCGCCAATGCCGGCAGACGCCCCGTTCACGGAGCTGAAGCCGCAGGAAGAGCCGCAGGCGGAAGCGGCAGAAGTACCTGAAGCGACGGTCGCACCAGAAGTGGCTCCCGACGAAGCTCCGCTGCTGCCGGAACCGAAGGAGTTCTCGGGAGCGGCCGATGCGAAACCGGCATCGGATCAGCTTCCGGAGATCAAGGCGGCCGAAAAACCCGCTCCGAAAGATGAGCATGAAGACAAGCTGAACAAGATTGCTGAGCGGACCGAGCTGATGGGTCTGAAGGGGTTCTGCCCGGTCGTGCTGCGGGACGAGCGAGACCTGCGTGACGCGTCCCCGATGTTCAACAGCGAGTTTGAGGGGCAGAAATACAACTTCTCGTCGGACGAAGCCCGCAAGAAGTTTGAGGCAAACCCAGCGGCCTACGCTCCGGCGGCCGGTGGCAGGGACGTTGTCCTCTCCAGCGACGAAAAGAACGACGCTGAAGGCACACTGGGCAATGCCGTGTGGTTCAAGGATCGGCTGTATCTCTTCAGCTCGAAGGACACGCTTGAGATGTTTGTCATCTCACCGGCGAAGTACTCAATCCAGGACAGCAAAGAATAGTCTGAATTCGATTCGTTCAAGACGCCCTCGCCAGAGACTTTCTGGCGGGGGCGTTTTTGCTTTCATGGATGGAGTAACCCATGTGAACCCGAAATCTCCGCCTGCTGATCTCGAAGCGCTGTATCCCGGAACGGAGACGACATTCAGGATGCGGCGACGGCCTGAGTCGCTTCCACGAGTTCGTGTACCTCGTCCAGGAGTGCAGCTTCGCTGGGATCGACACTGGCGTCGACGTCCTGCCTGTCCAGGTCCAGCTTATTGAGACCGTTAAACGCGGCGATCTTGTAGCACTCGGCCATCGTCGGGTAGTTGAAGACGGCGTCCCGGAAGTACTCCATCGTTCCGTCGAAGTGCATCACGGCCTGGCCGATGTGGATGATCTCGGTGGCTGATTCGCCAATGCAGTGGATGCCCAGAATGCGATGCGTGTGTCTGTGGAACAACAGCTTCAGCATTCCCATCAATTCGCCGGAGATCTGTCCGCGGGCCAGTTCCCGGAATCGCGCCACACCGACTTCGTACGGAACCTTGTTCTTCGTAAGCGTTTCTTCGCTGTCCCCGACCATCGAGATTTCCGGGATCGTGAACAGGCCGTACGGCATCAAGCCGAACTCTGCCTCGGGTTGACCAAACGCGTGCGCGACCGCCTGGCGGCCCTGAACTTTCGACGCACTCGCCAGAGCCGGAAACCCGACAACGTCGCCCACTGCGTAGATGTGGGGCACGTCGGTCTGAAACTGCTCGCTGCAGCCGATGCGGCCTCTGGAATCGGGTTCAAGACCCGCAGCCGGCAGGTCCAGATCATCGGTATCGCCACGTCGACCGACGGCCATCAGAACAGTCTCAGCAATCAGTCGCTTGCCGCTTTCCAGTTCTATGGCTGTCCGGTCATTCGACATCGTGTTGATATTCACGACGTCCTCACCGAGCCGGAAGACCATGCCGATCGAACGGCCGTGATACAGCAACGTATCGATGATCTCCCGGTCGCAGAACGAGAGCAGACGCTCACGGCCATCGACCACGGTGACCCGTACTCCCAGCGTGGCAAACATGATCCCGTACTCGAGGCCAATCACGCCGCCTCCCACAACGATCATTGACCTGGGCACGCGGTCAATCTGCAGTATTTGATCCGAATCGAAAACGTGTTGCCCGTCGAAGGGGATTCCTTCCGGGTGCTCGGGTCGAGTTCCGGCGGCAATCAAGACTCGATCCGTTTCAAGCACGTTACGCCCTGATTCGCCGATGACCTCGATGGAATTTGGCCCGAGAAATTTCGCCTGACCAGAGAACATGTCGATTCCGTTGCGGTCGAGCTGATCTTCGATGACGCCCATTTCATGCAACGCGACAGATTCAACCTTGCGCTGCAGGTCTTTCATTCGAACGTGCCGTTTTTGTCGATAGCGCTCGCCGTAGACATCCCGGTGTCGGTACCCGGACAGATGCATGATGGCTTCACGCATCGTTTTGGACGGGATCGTCCCGGTGTGCAGGCAGTTTCCACCGATCTGGCTGGAACGTCGCTCAACGATGGCCACGCGCTTATTCAGCTTCGATGCCGCGATGGCACCTTTCTGGCCGGCCGGCCCGCTTCCGATGACAACGAGGTCGTATTGCATGGTCGATGGCTCTGAACAGGAGAGTTGAATCTCCCCACAGACTGCCAGCGCCGGCGCGTCGTGACGTTCAGACCTGACCTGACGATTCCTGAAATTGGGAACGAGTCGCAGAGTCTGACGATTGTGATTCCTCGACGCGTTTGGGGGCGGACATTTAACGCAGCTGCGGGGGGAAACACCGCGGATGGCAGCAGGCCGCCTCGAATCCAGGAATCGGGGGCGGACCAGCCGCAGGCAGGAGATCCGGAAGATCCGCCGTCCCGTTTCCCGAGACCCTGGACCACCTCACAGCTCAGGTTGACCGAAAGCCGCCGCGAGTCGCTGTAGGCGACGTTACTTCTTCACGGACACAGAACACTGCAGCTCCGGCAAGACCGCATTGACGTTCACACAACGGTCGGTCGTCACGACTCCCTTTTTTGAGACGGGATACGAGAAATGGCAGACGAACCCCCCTTCTTTGAATCCGACTCGGGTCTACATTCCGCACCTCGCCGCCGTCACTTCAGACGGAACCGCGGCCGCAACGCTGGCTGGTCAGTCTTCGGCATCTTCGGACTGATCGTGCTCTGCATGGTCATCTACCACAACTGCCGAATCGACGTTGGCACCGGTGAGATGGCAGTTCTCACTCGGAAGACAGGCATCGATCTGAGTAACACAGACGAGATTGCAATGTCGCTCCGATACAAGGGCGTGCAGAGCGTCGTGCTTACTGAGGGTCGTTACTTCCAGAATCCGTTTGAGGAAGGCCCGCGGTTCTTCAATCCCTACGACTGGGACTGGGACGTCATTCCGCAGACGGTCATCCCGCAGGGCAAGATGGGAGTTCTGGTCGCCCTGACTGGCGATGACCTCGATTACGGTCAGTTCCTGGGTGAGGTCGACGCCCATGGCACGCCGCTCAAGAAAGGCATCATTCCCGCCGTCCTCAACCCCGGCCGTTACGCGATCAACCCCTATCTATTTGCCGTGCAGATTTACGAACCGGTCACGATCGAAGCGGGCTTCCGGGGCGTTGTCACGAATCTCTCAGGTCCCGTCCCCGAGGACCCCAATCGATTGCTGGCCGTGGAAGGGCAGCGCGGCGTCCAGGAAGCACTGCTTAGCGAGGGAACTCACTATGTGAATCCCTACGTGCGCCGTGTCAGCAAAGTGGACTGCCGCAGTCAGCGATTCAACCTGGCAATCAAGAAGGACATGGGCTTCCCGTCGAAGGACGGGTTCTGGGTCTCGCTGGACGGTCGCATTCAGTTCCGCGTCAACCCGGAGAAGGCCGCCGAGGTCTACGTAATCTACAACGAATCCGTAAACGGCGACGAGATCGATGAAGAGATCATCCGCAAGGTGATCATGCCCAACGCACGCAGCTTCTGTCGTCTGGAGGGCTCGAACAAACTCGGCAAAGACTTCATCGAAGGCGAAACGCGTATGGTCTTCGAGAAGAACTTTCAGCAGGCGATGGTGACTGCCTGTGAGCCGCTGGGAATTGAAATCCAGGAGGCACTCATCACGCAGATTCGCCCACCAGAGCAGATCGCGCAGCCGATCATGGAACGCGAGAATGCCCGGCTTGACGAGCAGAAGTACCAGTCGCAGATTGCACAGCAGGAAGTCGAACAGTCACTCGCCGAACAGAATGCACTGGTCAAACAGGCGCCGGCTCTGATTGATGTCGAACGCAAAATCGTCCGTCTGGTGACTGAGGCTCAACAGGAACAGGACGTTGCAGTCACAAAAGCGAACGAACACCTGGAGGTCGCCAAACTGAAACTCGAAGCGGCGAAGGATCAGGCCGAAGCGATTCTGGCTCGAGGCCGTGCGACCGCTGATGTGATTGGTTACGAAAACATGGCCGATGCAGCCGGCTGGAGGCGAGCTGTTGAGGCATTCGACGGCGACGGACTCGAGTACGCCCGATTCGTCTTCTACCAGAAGCTGGCGCCGGCCTATCGCAGCATCATGACCAATACCGCGGACAGCCCGATCATGCGGATGTTCGAGGTGATGGGGCAAAAGCCCGAGGCACCGGTTCGCAAGCTTGATCAGCGGGCTGTCAGCACGGAAGCCGCGGCTATCACAACACCTGCCAGCGCCAGAATTCCAGGCACGCCTGAGTAGCACTCGATGCCGCTTTCATCCTGGCAACAGGTTCAAATCAGACACCAACACATCATTCGGAGATAACGGACATGTCACTCAAACAACGCATCCCCGGTGGACCGTGGTCCCTGTTGGCCGTGGGAATTGTCTTCATCAGCCTGGGCGGCTGGCAGACGTTCGAATGGACCGTGAATTATCACTGGGTCCCCGAGGGCCACAGCATGCTGCTGCGATACAAGGGCCCGCCCCTGCCGATTCCCGGTCTCGGTGTCCGCCCCCCGGCCGAGAACGGCAAGTTTGCGACTATTGAAGACGGAAAACGCACGCCAAAGGAACTTGGCGTGGTCAAGCAGATGGTCGGGCCAGGTCGGCACTTCTACTGCCCGCTGTGGTGGGAATGTCGCATCCTTGAGGACACTGTCATCAAGCCGGGGGAAGTTGGCGTTGTCGTCAGCAAGATGGGCGCTGACCTGCCGGCTGGCGAGTACCTTGTCGATGGCGACTTGGACAGCACGCAATTCAAAGGCATTATTCGGAAGGTCCTGCCAGCCGGTCGCTATCGAATCAATCCTTACGCCTATGACGTCGAAACCGTCAAGCAGGAGACAATCGCCAGCAGGGACGGCAAGCAGGTCAAGCACGCTGGCTGGGTCGACATCCCGACCGGCTATGTCGGTGTCGTGACAAATCTGGCTGCGAATCCAATCACCAGACAACCCGCCGGTATCCAGACGAATGTGCTGCCGCCAGGCATTTACCCGATCAACAGTCGTGAGCAGCAAATCGACATCGTCAACATTGGTTACCGCGAGTTGAGCATCATTGCGGACCTGCAGACTGGCCCGGATGGCTTCGCGATGCACGAAAGCAGCGGCGAACCGATCATCGCGGACGGCGACAGCGGCATCGAGTTTCCATCCAACGACGGCTTCGACATCCGCATGGATTTCACCGCGATCTGGGGCATCATGCCCGAGCAGGCTCCGGATGTGATTCGTAAGTTCGGCAACGTCGATGCGGTCGAGCAGAAAGTCGTCGACCCGCAGATTCAGAGTATCTGCCGCAACATGGGCTCGAGCCTGGGCGCGGTGGAACTTCTTGTCGGTGAATCGCGAACTCAGTTTCAGCAGGACACGTCCGCGCAGTTTCATGAAGTGCTGGAAGAAAAAGGGATCACCGTTTTGAATGGACTCGTCCGCCATATTTACATCCCTCAGCAAGTCCGCGAGCCAATTCAGCAGTCGAACATCGCGAAAGAACTGAAGCTGACTCGCGAACAGGATCAAATCACGGCTCAGACGGAAGCTCTGTTGCGTGAGGCCGAAGCCAGGGTTGAACTGGCGACAGAAGAGGTGCTTGTCGAAACCGACAAGCTGGTCGCGGCCAAACTGGCGGAAGGCAGCAAGGAAGCGAAAGAGATTGAAGCCGGAACGCAGCAGAAGATCGCCGCCATCGACAAAGAGACTGCCGAGATCGAAGCCGAAGCCACTCGATTGCTTGGCCAGGCTCAAGCGGGAGCCCGCCAGATGGCAGAAGAAGCAAAGGCTGAGAAGTTTCAGCTTGCCGTGTCTTCCTTCGGATCGGGACAGGCCTACAACCAGTGGGTGTTCGCGACCGGACTGCCGGATGACATTCAGCTCAACATGCTGTACGCCGGCGAGGGCACTTTCTGGACGGACCTGTCAAAGTTCAGCGACGTTCTGATCGGCCGCCAGACCGACCGGGAAATCCGCGGGAAGTCCGGCAGGACCGCTTCCGGGAAATAGGTTCTGGCTGACGGGAGCGGGATCGACAAAGGGCAGATAGAATCAACTCCTGATCTATCTGCCCTTCTTTCATACCCCGGGATCAATATGCCGGATGTCAACTCGCAATCTGCCGCAACGTTGGTATGCGTCCTCGCCGCAGCCATCTATATTCTGCTGCGTCTCAGGCAGTTCGTATGCGGAACGGGCGTTG
Source organism: Planctomycetota bacterium (assembly GCA_963579025.1). Lineage (GTDB taxonomy): Bacteria > Planctomycetota > Planctomycetia > Planctomycetales > Planctomycetaceae > CAUZFZ01. Next base: position 59,749 of record CAUZFZ010000026.1, read on the forward strand.
GTGGTTGCGGGGACTGTCCGAAGTCGACCTCGGCAAACGCATCGAAGAATGGCGAGCACCTGATTACAGAAGATCAGATCACAGTGACAATTCACGACGATATTTAGTTGGACAGCGCCACTTTGGACGACCATACAAGCCCGAAGCGCAAGCGAGTGAATCATTTACGGCTCGATTCACTCGCTTGCGCTTCGGGCTTGTATTCTCGCCGATTCGTACCAAAGTAGCGCTGTCCAATTAGAACATTCTCAGCATTGCATTTCCGTGAGCCGTAGGCGCTAGCCTCGGGCCCGAGGCTAGCGCCTACGGCTCACGGCTCCTGCAAACGCATCCTAAGAGTGCTTTAGAACTGACGCCTCGCAGAGCCCCATGTCCGACTTCGCTGCAGAGCAACTGGTTCCGTTCCTGCGAAGTGAATCGCTCTTTTCGCCGTTGGATGATGAGTCTCTTAGACGCCTGGCCGAAGGCATGGAGCTGCGCCGCTTCTCGATTGGCGAGACCGTTTTCAGTGAGGGCGACGTCGGCCACGACGCGTGGCTGGTTTTCTCGGGACGTGTACGAGTCCTGAAGCGCAGTGAGTCGGGGCAGCACGTGACTCTGGCCACCCAGAGTGTCGGCGAACTCTTCGGCGAACAGGCGATCCTCAACGACGTCCCGCGCAGTGCGACAGTGCGAGCGGCTGAAGACTCAGTGTTGTTCCGCATTGAACGGTCCGAGTTTGAACGCATCGTGGCTGAAGTTCCGCAGGTCCTTCGGTACTTCGAGGAGTTCATGCAGGAGCGCGCAGTGCGTGATTTCCTGCGTACGGCCACCGTGCTGGAAACTCTCAAGTCAAATGACGTGACGCGATTGCTGGACCGTCTTGAACGACGTGAGTTTCCGGCCGGAGCGACACTGATTCGCGAAGGCGAACAGGCGGACGCACTGTTCATTATTCGATCGGGTCGGGTTCGCGTTGTGCAACTGGTGAATGGGCAGGAACAGCTACTGCGCACGCTCGGCGAAGGCGAAAGTTTTGGCGAGTGGGCACTGATCGAAGACCGGACACGCACGGCAACTGTCATCGCCGAGATACCGACACGCTGCTTCACACTCTGCCGGGACGATTTCGAAAGTCTGTTCCAGTCCTCGCCTCGGCTGCGGGATCGCTTTGCACGGCGGCTGGCCATGTACCAGACGACGGGGCCGTCTGCGTCAGTCGACGAACCACAATCCTCCGTGGCGCCCACAAACGCCCAGCGTGAAGACCGTCCGAGACAAAAAAAGCAGCTTACGCTGCAGCCACTGACGTTCGACGCGAACACGGCAGTGCCTGCTGATCAATCCAGCGACCCGGCCCCGGGTTCTTTAGCAGATGTCACCAACCAGAAGCCGAAACCCGGTTGGTTTGGCCGCTGGCCATGGGTCCCGCAGGATAATCAGTCCGACTGCGGTCCCGCGTCTCTGGCGATGGTCGCCCGCTGCTACGGTGCCTACCTGTCGATAAACAAACTGCGTGACATGGCTAACGTCGGTCGTGAAGGCGCCAGTTTGTTCAGCCTGGCGGCCGCGGCTGAGGAAGTCGGTTTCCGCGTTCAGGGCGTCGAAACGGACATGGACCACCTCGTAGCCGCGACGTTGCCCGCGATCGCCCACTGGCAGGGATTTCACTACATGGTTGTCTTTGAGGTCGCCGATGATCGCGTGACCATTGGAGACCCAGCTCGCGGCGTGTTGAAAATCCCGCGTGCCGAATTCGAATCCGGCTGGACGGGCCGCCTGCTGCTACTGACGCCGGCAAGGACACTGACAACACACGAAACACCGCCATCGACACACTTCCGCCTCCGACGCCTTCTGGGTGTCTACCAGCAACGATCATTGAATGGACGTGAGCCGGAGGACGGTGCAACGCGCTCGTCAGTCTCTGAGAAGTCGGTCGGCCAGGTCAGCCTGTTTCTCGTTGGATTTCACGCGTTTCTACTTTCGAGTCTGTTCGCTATTGCCTCGTCCAACGATTTAAGCCTCTGGACGATCGTAAGGCCGCTACTCATTTGCGGCGCTGTGTACCTCGCCAGCGAGTGGAGTGTTGCTCGGGGCATTCGTCGGTTCCGGCAGCACATCATGGGCAAGGTGACGTTCGCATTGCAGCATGCTCCTGCATCGTATTTTTACACACGAAGTACCACTCAGGCCCGAAACAGGTCGACGGACACGCACGCCGTGGCACGGCTGGTGATTTCAACGCTACGTACAGAATACGGGACGCTGGCCATCATCGCTGCGATTGCGATGATCTTCTGGTTTGTCCCCGCGACGGGCATGGTGGCCGTCGCGTGGCTGGCCAGCAGCGTTGTGTTCGTGGCGATCGCTACCGTCTTCATTGGCCGGGAGACTCGCAGACAACACTCTCGACAAACGCACGCGGCGTGCCTCATCCAGGAATTCGCTGGTGATGATTCAGGGACTCGCGGTTCGCAGGCCTCGATGCGTCAAACGCTTATGACAGCGACCGATCACGTGGCCGCTCCAGCCGAGCGGGTTGCAAATCTTGTGGCCGCCTATCAAACGCTGCTCGTTGTTTGGAGCTTGCTGGCAGGAATGACCATCTGGGTTGGCAATCGACTGACAATCGAATCCAGCCAGATGATCGCAGTGCAGGCTCTGCTGGCGGCCGCGGCGACTCCGTTGATTCGCTTCGTCGGACAGATTGAGGAACGGGCGCACGCCCGGCTCGCGCTGAACCGGATTGAGGAACTTCTGGAAGCGGCTTCCAGCACGCCGCGACCCGTAGTTTCACCGACGACGATCAAAGGTCATCTGGAACTGGACAATGTCTCGTTTCAGTACAACTCAGCCGAGGAGCCGGTACTGACCGCGATCAATCTGCAGATTCCGGCCGGTCAGACAATCGCGATTGTCGGACGCGACGGCAGCGGGCGATCGGCATTGGCCCGCCTGATACAGGGGCTTTACATGCCAACTTCCGGACAGATTCGCGTCGATGGTCACGACCTGTCCGAATTCGATCCAACTTCATGGCGGGAATGCCTGGGAGTTTCAACGCGTGAGACGCAACTCATGACGGGCACCGTCCGTCAGAATATCTCTGCTTCGGATCCGACGGCGCCAACAGAAGCAGTTCAGGAAGTCGCACGCCTGGCCGGTGCAGACGGCTTTATCAGTCGACTGCCGCAGGGTCTGGACACGATGGTCGGCACACTGGGCGTCGAGCTCTCCGGTTCTCAAAGGCAGCGCATCGGGATCGCACGCGCCTTGTTCAATCAACCCCCCATCCTGATCTTCGACGAAGCGACTGACGAACTCGACGACGAGCAGGAGAACCGGCTGTGGAATGATCTGCACGCCGTGCTCGCGGAGCGGACGGTGATTCTCATCCCGCACCGCCTGAAGGCTGCGGCCCTGGCGGACCGAGTTGTCGTGCTCGACGGCGGTGTCATTGCCGAGCAGGGCACGCACGCTGAATTGCTCGAAGCCGGCGGCCTGTACAGCTTTCTGTGGTCGCAGTCACAGGCTTGAAGGTCGACTGGCACAGCCGGGATTGAATTCTCGAACGCGAACATCGCTGTGCGCGTCCATGCGTTCCTGCTTCAACGGACAAACTCGTATCGCATGACGCTGGCGGAGGGTTCCTCTCGCATCTGCGTCACACCGAGTGTTTCCGTCACGAAAGTTCCCGACCACCTCATTGTTCGGTCCTAGGGTTGCGCGGCGAGTGTCGACCGGTGAATGCGTCCGCATGTCGAACTCCTGCAACTCAAGAATCACACCATGAATTGCGGCGTGGAGCGAACAATGTTGATTAACGGAAACGTCTGGCGGAAGAAATGCAGTCACAAAGCAACCAGCCGACGAGCAAGCACTCAAGCTGCCCGCACGACAGGAGTGCGTCGACGAAAGAACAAGAAGACGGCGGCAAACGCCGAGAGTCTGGAATGCCGAACACTGCTGACGGCCACCGCGTTGCTGGAACCAAACGACGTTGTTGAAAACGCCGTGCCGACGAATATCAGTCCAGAGAACCGATTCTATTTCGACTCGGCGATCATCGGCGACAGCCCATCGCCCGACACAGACGTCGACCTGTACCGTGTCGAACTCATCGTCGGCGACCGAGTGTCAATCGACATCGACACACCTGCCGGGGAGTTTGTGTTCGACAGCGTTCTGCGGGTCTTCGACGGGGCGGGCATTGAGCGGGCCTTCAGTGACGATAACGCGCTGCCTGGCGAGTCTCCTTCACCGGATGCCTGGATCGACTTCGTTGCTCCACATACCGGGACGTTCTTCGTGGGCATCAGCGGCTTTGGCAACTTCGGCTACAGCCCGTTTGTTCCCGGCAGCGGAACACCAGGCAGCACCGGCAGCTATGACGTGTTCATTGAACTGTTCGATGGACCTGGCGAGCCCGGTAACGAACCGTTCGACCCGCCACCACCATTCGATATGCCTGGAGAAGGCATCATCATCGACGTTTTCAATGGGTTCATAGAGTCACCCGGCTCCGTCGACACATTCGAGATCCCTGTCTTCGAAGATGGTCTGCTGCACGTTCGTCAGATCGCAGATTTCGGAAGCAGCCTGGATCCGTTCCTGCGATTACTGACTCCCACTGGCGACGTGATCGCGACCAACAATAACGATGCCGTGAGCCTGAACAGCCTGATCGAGATTCCCGTACAAAGCGGCAACACTGTTGTGATCGAAGCGGGAGGTTTCGCTGGAAGCGCGGGTGACTATCAGGTCGTCGTCTCATTCCACTCCGAGCTGCCAGAGATCTTCGAGGAACCGCTGATCATCACGGACGTCGTTGGCAACTCCCTCGAAGACGCCGTCACTCTCGAACTGGATAACACTGGCGCAGGCTTTGTCGATGGTGACATCGAGGCACCCGGTGACCGGGACGTCTTTCGTATTGAAGCCGCCCAGAATGGTCTGCTGCGAATCACCCAGACAGCTACGCCCGGGAGTCCGCTCGACACGTTTGTGCGAGTTCTGAACTCCGAGGGAAATGTCATCGCTCAAAACGACGATGACGGAGTCAGCCTGAACAGCCTGGTGCAGTTCCCTGTCTCGAACGGAACTGTGTTGTTTGTGGAAGCTGGCGCATTCGGGGCAGCACGGGTGCGTATCGAATCGACATCGATCCGGGTAACGCGGTCTTCGACGACTTCGGAAACACGACCACGGACGCATCGCCCCTTTCGCTGGACCCTATGGGACGCGTTCAGCGCCCAGGCAATATCGAGTTTTCCGGTGACCGGGATGTCTTCCAGGTGACGACCCGCCAGGCAGGACTTCTGAGCATTCGACAGCGGGCAGTCCCCGGAAGCGGACTGGATAGCCTTCTGCGAGTTCGAGACGAGAACGGTGCTGAGCTGGCATTCAACGACGATGACGGAGCCAGTCTGAATAGCCTGCTGCAGATACCAGTCGTGCAGAATCAGACATTGTTCATCGAAGCCGGCGCCTTCGGCAGCAGTCGCGGTCGGTATGAGCTGATCGTCTCGGCCGGTGATCCCGTGACCGACGACGCAGGCGACACCGTGGCCACAGCCGTCTCTCTGAATCTGAATGCGACCAGGACGACAATCCGTCGCGGCAATATCGATCGACCCGGCGACCACGATGTGTTTCGTATCGTCCCTGCGACGTCAGGGCTTCTGACGATTCGGCAGCGAGCTGAAGGCGGCAATCCCCTCGACACGTTCGTGCGAGTTCTCGATGCCAATGGTCAGCAACTGGCTGCCAATGATGATGACGGTTTCAGTCTGAACAGCCGAGTTTCCGTACTTGCGACAGGCGGAGAGGCTCTCTTCATCGAAGCGGGGGCTTTCGGACAATCGGCCGGAGGATATGTGCTGGAGATCGCATCGCAGGCTGGTGTGTCCGACGACTTCGGCAACGACATCGCGTCTGCGCATACGACAGCCGGCGGTGTCGAACTTCGAGGCGAAATTGAGTTGGCCGGGGACGTCGATGTCTTTCAGGTGCAGGCAACCGAAACCGGGTTGCTGACAATCCGTCAGCGAGCAACTCGCGGCAGCTCGATTGACAGTTTCCTGCGGATCCTCGACAGCGCCGGCCAGGTGCTGGCCGTGAACGACGACGACCGCTTCAGCCTGAACAGTGTGGCAACGGTTTCAGTCACCGCGGGCGACACAATCTATGTGGAATCAGGCGCGTTCAGCACCAGCACCGGTCGATACATCGTCACGCTCGCCAGCGGTGCCGACGACTTCACCGATGTGCTGAACGACTCGACGACCACAATCGAATTATCAAGTGAGGGCAGCGGCACACGAAGTGGAGTCATCAACTTCGACGCTGATGCCGATGTCTTCCGTTTTACGCCGGCGAGTGACTCGGTGGTGACCATCAATCTGACGGCGGGTGCGGCCGGGTCCGTCGATCCATTTCTACAGATTCTCAGCAGCAGTGAAGAGTTGATTCTGGTCGACGATGATGGTGGAGAAGGACTGAACAGCCGAGCAACCTTCGATGCCAAATCCGGAGAGACATACTACGTTCGAGCGACATCATTTGGCGGAACGACCGGGGCCTATCAGCTTCGGTTGTCCAGCAGTTTCGAGCTGGACGACGTGGGAAACACGTTTTCGGATGCCCGACAGTTTGTCCTTGATGAATTGGGTACTGGAAGCAGCCAGTTCCAATTGAACGGTCAGTCCGATGTCGATGTGTTTCAGTTCACGGCCACTGTGTCGGGCAGTGCCGCAGTGCAGATCGGCCAGACCGACGGGACCGCACCGGGACGCATTTTCGTGTTTGAGCAAACGGATGACGCGTCGGACACCGAACGGAGTCGCATCCGGGTGGCTCGAGATCAGGACAATGACGGGCTGGTTTCGTTCTCTGTGACCAACGGCACAACGTATTACGTCGAAGTGGCGCAGGGCAGCGGGCTGACTGACCTGAGCGTGACAACAGACACGACGGCCGAGGACGAGTCAAAGATCGATGAGGATGTCGCGGGTGACGCTGCTGACCTGTTCCGCCTGGGTCTGGCATCAATCCTGGTGGGCGAATCCGACGATTCTTCGCTGGACGTGTTTGCCGCTACTCTCGAAGAGACCGCAGCGTTCATCGGCGACAAGTTGGGCACGGACGAAGTGATCCTGATTCTGGGTCTCGATCCCGTCGACTACGTCGTCACCGACGTGTCCGGGCGTCAGGCAGGATTCACGGCAACTGACGGCGAGATCAACGAAGTCGGCAGCAACGTCTTTAATTCGGGCGACGGGGTTGCCGAGCTTCTGATTGTCCGCAATCCGACCGCTGACCTGTTTCAACTCGACCTGGTGGGTGTTGGAACAGATTTCCGTGGCGGTGCGGCCTACATCACCAGCGACGGAATTCAGACAACGACATTCGATGGGACGCTGACAAAGGGCAACCTGGAAATCGCACTCGATTTCAGTAACACCGAGTCGTCAACATCGACTCCGCAACAGACGCAGTCGACTGAGACCATTCAGGTGGGAAACTTCCTGGCAAGCATCTCTGACGACATCGGTGATGGTCGGTCGGAGCAGGTGCCACGTCTGGACGGTTCAAGTAACCAGGCCACTGATCCGGTCGGTTTGTCTACAGACGAGTTCGCCGCTCTGGTAGAAGACCTGAGTGCTTCGATCGCGGACGGTTCCGATGAACGACGATCGTCTTCCAGCGAAGCGACAAGCGACCACGACGCAGCGGCTTCACTGGACGATCTCATCGGCTCGCTTCTGGGCTGGCTCGACGGCGACGAATCGGAGGAAGCCAATGCCCAGGAGGCTGATCCGGTTGATCGCACCTGGCGGAGCGTCGCACAGTCGATTTTCCAGTTTTCGTCGAGCGCGATTGAGCTGATGAGTGATCTGCTGCAGGCAACAACGGAGCAGGCTGCGGAGACCGAACAGGCCACCGGGCAACCGGATGATCAACCGGATGACTCGAACACGGCTTCTGAGGAGTCAGACCGAAAGGAACCGAAACGCGTGTCGATCAACGAAGGCGACGAATCGGTACCGGAAGGTCAGACAGAAGAAGAGTCGGCCGAGAAGCCCGTGAAGACGGCGCGTGCGACTGAGGCATCCGGCGAAGAAGTCGCCAGTGAGCCTCGCACGGCCACTTGATTGTTCGCTCGAAGAGCAATCTTGTGCGACCGGTCGATTGTGTCTGTCGGTGATGAAAACGAAACTCGGGAACTGTCCGCGAGTCAGTGTCGTGATGACTCGTGTCAGTCGCGGCAATGACACTCGCCTGCACGTTGTCCGATAGCGTTTTTATTTGAAAGTCCTCATGAGCGATCAGCTCCGCGTTCTTAGTTTCGAGTCCCGCAAATCCAAAGAAATCAGCTCGCTGATTGAACGTAGCGAGGGAATCCCCACGGTCGCCCCCGCCATGCGCGAGATTCCGCTGGGCATGACCGATGCAATTCGGTCGTTTCATTCAGGTTTGATTGATGGACGCTACGGCCTGGTCATCTTCCTGACGGGTGTTGGTGCCGAGGCCCTGCTGAGTGCGATCGAGACAGAGCACACACGCGAGGAATTCTTCGGCGCGCTGGAACGATCGCGCGTCGTTGTCCGCGGACCGAAACCGTTTGCTGCTCTGCGCAAGTGGGGTGTGCGAATTGACGCGAAGGCTCCGGAGCCGAACACCTGGGTCGAGGTCATCGAGTCCGTGAAAAGCATCTACGACGAGCAGCCGACGCCGCTCGCCGGAGTCACTGTGGCCGTTCAGGAGTATGGCAAGCCATCAACCGAACTCTACGCCGGTCTGGAGCAGCTCGGAGCGTCCGTTGAGCCGGTACCGGTCTACCGCTGGGACCTGCCCGATGACACGGGCCCCATCGAATCGGCGATCGAAGCAACGATTCGCGGTGAATTCGACGTAATCCTGTTCACCACGGCTCAGCATATCGTTCACGTCCTGCAGGTCGCGGAGTGCGTCGGATGTACGGATGAGTGGGTCGCGGCCGCCAGCCGGAGCGTGATCGCATCGATCGGCCCGACAGCAAGTGAGCGACTGCGCGAGTGCGGCCTGCCGGTCGATTGTGAGCCGTCGCATCCACACATGGGCCACCTGGTTCGCGAGTCACTGCAAGCCGCCCCTGCCCTCCTCAACACCTGCCGAAATCGCTAAAAAGACGTTCCGGACCACTGTTCGTAGTAACCGCATTTATGCGGTTGTGTGAACGGTTCCGAGTTGCCCTCCCCGGTCCGCCATTCCGCGGCGGATCGGACATTGCGATCCACCATCAAGCCGGATGAATCCGGCCACTACGAACGGTTTCCCGATGACTACGAAGTCCCGCCGCACAGTTGATTACTCCACACTCGAAGAGCTGCGTCTCGACGCAGAAGCTCTGGCCGCCGGCCCGTATACCACGGTCGGCAATTGGACCTACGGGCAGATACTGCAGCACCTTGCGCAGGCGATGCACGCGTCGATCGACGGATTCCCTTTCGGGGCTCCATGGTACATGCGGTTGGCCGCTCCACTGGTCAAGAACTCGGTCCTGACGAAGCGCATGAAACCAGGCTTTAAGCTGCCCAAGTCCGCAGACGCGTATCTTCCGTCGGTCGATACTTCAGTCGAAGACGCGCTGACACGTCTGGTCAACGGAATCGAACGTCTGGAAGTTGAGACACCCAACGCACCGCACCCGGTCTTTGGAAAACTGGCTCGCGAAGAGTGGCTCGCGCTGCATCTGCGGCACTCGGAGCTGCATATGAGCTTCGTTGTGCCCACCAATGATGCGACGGAGTGAAAAACCTGGCCGCATGGCACCTGCGGAAATCTGATCAATTCTGCAATGTCAGTAGACAAACCAAGGTCCAACATGGCTCAATAGGAACGAGTCAGGACGCAAACACGTGAATCACACAAACGACAGCATCTCGATCTGGGCAGAAGTGGCTGCGATCGCAACGGGTCTTGGTCAGGGTGATCGGCGTGCGCTGACTCGCCTGTATGACGTCTCCGCTCCCAGACTGCTGCGATTTGCCGAGTCGCTCACCCGCAATCGAGCCGACGCAGAAGACGCTTTGCAGTCCGGACTGGTCAAAATCGCCAGGAAACCCGAACGGCTGGCAGATGCCGATAAGCCGTGGGCCTATCTGGTTCGCGTCATTCGGAATGAGGCCCTGAAAATCGTTCAGCGACGCCGTAACGGGATTTCGCTGGCCGGCATTCTCCAGGCGTGGCGGCCCCTGGAATGTCAGCTCGAACTCGCCGAAACTCGCGAACAGGTGCAGTTGGCGGTCCGACAGCTACCACCAGAACAGGCCGAAGTTGTTGTTCTGAAGATCTGGGAAGGGTTTACATTCGCGGAAATTGCAGAGCTGATTGGTGAGTCTCCCAACACCGCGGCGAGTCGATATCGATACGCCTTGGAAAAACTGTCTCGATCGTTGCAGCGGCTGGCCACGCCCGAGATTGCGGTGACACTGACCGGGATCGCCGAGTTCTCCACAATGCAGACCTGCACTAAGGAGGTGGACCATGTCTGACTTCCGACCGGACGTCCCGTTTGACGCGTTCCACGAATCCGACTCGTTCATGCTGCGGCCGTCAGACTGCGAATGGCCAACCGCCTGGGACATCGATTTTTGTGCCGACGCCCCTGTGTCGGCAGAAAGTGACCAGTCGGCAGAAGATGAGCTGTTACGTCTGGCGGACGACGTGCCCGTGCCGCGTGTCGGACTGCGCGATGAGTTTCTGCTGGAACTGACCCGCGTCGATCGGCGACGTAAACGACGTCGCCAGTTGCCCGTGGCCGTCGCGTTTGTGGCGGCGGCTTTGCTGGGGATATTTGGTCCGAGGCCTGATTCGTCGGACGCAGGAACTGCAGTCGCGAGAAACGAGTCGCCGCGAGCTGCGGTGCGATTTCTGGCACACGACTACGGTCCAGAGGAGCTGATTGCCGCCTGTCGCGAGGGCGACTCGTGGGCGCTGGTCGATGCTTACAGCAGTCAGCGCGACAGGCATCGAGCCCGCCTGCGGGGTGGGTCTGCGCCGTCAGCGGATTGATCCCAGGCGGGACGAGTCCGCCTGGCGCATTACCGACTGATCAGCGTCTTCATCTCTCGGACAGCCGAATCCAGGCCGACCAGCACAGCGCGAGCGATGATGCTGTGACCGATGTTCAATTCCGACACGTGCGGTATCTCTGCGACCGGAACGACGTTGCGATACGTCAATCCGTGGCCCATGTGCAGTGTCAGTCCCTGCTCGACCACAAGTGCTCCCGCCGCCGTCAGTTTCACGAGTTCTGCCGCCTGGGCATCGGCTGAGGTCGCATCCGCATAGCAGCCTGTGTGCAGTTCAACCGCCGAGGCACCGACCTCGCGAGATGCAGCGATCTGATCGTCTTCAGGGTCGATGAACAGGCTGACTTCGATTCCCGCTGCCTGCAGACGCTGCGTGACCTCAACAATGCGGTCCCGCTGGCCGATGACGTCCAATCCGCCTTCCGTCGTCACTTCTTCGCGTTTTTCCGGGACAAGCGTGACCTGTTCCGGACGGGCGTCGATCGCGATGCCCACAATCTCCTCGGCAACCGCCATTTCAAGATTGAGCTTCACCTGCACGGTATCCCGAAGCACGCGAAGATCGCGATCCTGAATATGTCGACGGTCTTCGCGCAGGTGAATCGTAATTCCGTCGGCTCCGGCGAGTTCCGCCAGTGACGCTGCCCAGACGGGGTCCGGTTCAATCGTACGGCGGGCCTGGCGGATGGTGGCGACGTGGTCAATATTGACGCCGAGTTGCGGCATGGCGGATTACCTGCAGGGGCTATCGCCCGGTCGAATTCAAATGGTTGATTACGTCTTCAAGTCGTGCGGCGTTTTCAGCACGGGATTTCAATCAGCTCTTTCGGAAACGACGTCAGGACTTCGCAGCCGCTGTCGGTGATCAGGATGTCGTCTTCGATCCGCATTCCTCCGAAACCTTCGATGTAAACGCCCGGTTCGATTGTCCACACCTGCCCCGCTTTGATCTCGAAATCGATGACGGGCGACAGCCGGCCGGTGTCGTGGACGAGTGCCCCGAGTCCGTGGCCAAGGCCATGCCCGAAATACTGGCCCAGTTCTTTTTCGTCGAGAATCTGGCGTGCCAGCGCATCGACTTCAGTGCCTTTCGCTCCCGGCTTCATGGCTGCGATGCACGCGAGCTGCGCCTTGAGTAGATGCTCGTAAACCTCACGCTGCCGTTCGGACGCCTTGCCCACGACGACGGTTCGCGTGATGTCACTGTTGTAGCCGTCGATGCGGGCTCCCAGATCGAACGTGATGAAGTCGCCCAGCTCAATGCAGCGTTCGCCGGGACTTCCGTGCGGACGGGCGCTGTTCGGGCCGCTGGCAATGATCGGAGCGAACGCCAGCGTCGCTCCGTGCGGGCGAAGAAAGTCCTCGAGCGCCCACAGCAGTTCGCGTTCGGAAACGCCCGGCTTCACGCGAGCGAGCAGATGCTCGATGGACGCATCCGCCAGGCGGCAAACCGTGCGAAGCTTTTCGACTTCCTGCGGCGACTTGATCATCCGCAGGTCGTCAATCGGGTCATCGACAGGCACCAGTTCGACATCGGTCATCTGTTTCGACCACTTCGCAAGCAGACCCACCGTCACGCTGTTGTGATCGTAGGCCAGCTTCTGCAGTCCGAGTTTCTCGACGTGCTCTTTGAGAAATTCCTCGGCTTTGGTCGGATTTCGGAACGAATCCGTCGGCAGGTCCGTGCATTGTTCGCGGGCCTGCAGCGTGTAGCGGCTGTCTGTCAGAAAGACGCCGCCAGTCGCAGTGACGATCGCCATGCCGAATGATCCTGTAAATCCCGTCAGCCAGTAGATCGCGGGCATGCCGCTGATCACGACCGCCGGAAGGTCTTTTTCTGCCAGGGCTGCACGCAATCGCTCGACGTTTGTCATCGGTAAAGGCCTTGGGATTCTGGTTCGTGTCCTCTTAAGGAGCACTAAGTTAGGATGCATGCCCGTTTCAGGAAACTCGCCCGCCACTTGCCAATGCAAACTTAGGACACGTAACTGTGAATCGACCGGCTCATACTCATGGTGCTCAGGACCTTCCCGAACCGACCAACCGTATGTCTGAGGGCTGGCATTGCCTGCACCTGTACTACCAGATCGATCAGTCCGCTTTAAATCAGGTCCACGAACATCAGTTGGCCGAGGGGCGAGAACAGTTGATCGAAATCCTGAATCCTGAACGAGATGGCGCCCCGGCCCGTCTGCAAACCTCGGTCGTGTCTGGCGGACGCGCCGACCTGGGCCTGATGATCATGGACGCGGACCCGCTGGTGATCGACAGCGTGTCACAGGCCATTCGAGCCAGCCGCCTGGGCCCGGCATTCAAACCCACCTATTCCTTCGTCTCGATCAGCGAAGTCTCGGAATACGTGCCCACCCTTGAGCAGTACGCGGAACGACTGAAACGGGAGGGCTCTGATCCGTCGGACCCGTCGTTCGAGGCGAAGCTCAACGCCTACGGGCAACGGCTTCCGATGATGAACAAGCAGCGGCTGTACCCGGATTTTCCGGCGTTTCCGATGACCTGCTTCTATCCCATGAACAAGATCCGACATCCCCAGGCCAACTGGTTCATGGAACCGTTCAGCAGCCGCTCTGCCCTGATGGCCGAACACGCAACCAGTGGGATCAAATTTGCAGGCCGTGTCAGTCAACTGATTACGGCTTCGACTGGCTTCGATGATTGGGAATGGGGCGTGACACTATGGAGTCGGGCCCCTGAACACCTGAAAGAGATTGTCTACACAATGAGATTCGACGAAGCGTCCGCCCGTTACGCGGAATTCGGAGAGTTCTACGTGGGCTATATCCTTTCGCCGTCTGACGCACTTGCTCATATGCGCGTCTGAGGTCAATGTCAACGAGAATGAGGACCCATTTGCTGCGGCAATCCGCCTTGTTCTCCATGCGACCTGGCACTACACATCCCCACATGTGTAGGAGGTGATGCACGTGCAGTAGGTCTGGCATGTGCAACCGTGGAACTCGTGGGACCCATTGCGGGCCGGGACCATCACATTGGAGACATCAGACGATGAGTGCATTGGATCAGACGGCTCAACCGCCACAGACTGACGCCCTGGAGACGTCAGGCGCGCGGCCAATTCGAGTCGTCCTGGCGGATGACCACATGATGGTGGTCGAATCCTTCTCCCTGCTGCTCAATCTTGAGCGTGGATGCGAAGTCGTCGGCACGGCGAACACGGCCGAACGCGGAGTTGAACTGGTAAAATCGCTGCAGCCGGACATCGCTGTTTTCGACATCGATTTCCCGGGACGCGATTCGTTCGATGTGGTCCCGGACCTCATTCGATCGTGTCCGAAAACCAGAATCATGTTCCTGACTGGCCATATTTCGGACGTGTTCGTTCACCAGGCGGTCAGCATGGGAGCCAGCGGCTATCTACTGAAGGGTGAACCCGCGCTTGCCGTTGTCAGTGCGATCAAAAAGGTTCACTCCGGTGATTACGCATTCTCTGAACCGGTTCGCAACCGGCTGGTCCGAGATTCGCAGACCGGACGTTACTCGGTGTGTACGGAAAGCGTTCTTTGCGGACTCACATTGCAGCAACTGTCGATCCTTCGGCATCTGGCTCGAGGTGAGAGCGTGAAATCGATCGCCCATCAGTTCGGTCGTTCCGAGAAGTCGATCGATTCGCACAAATACCGGATCATGCACAAGCTGGGCATTCACGATCGCGTTGAGCTGGCAAGGTATGCCATCCGCGAGGGCCTGGCTCTGGTGTGAAGAGACGCCCAGAAATCCAGCTCACTCACGCGCCTTTGCGCACTGCCGGCATGCCGTCAACAAACCGCGCATTGGTCCGACGCAATTCGGCCACCGCGGCAGCTCGTAGTCGCTTCAGCGTCGCTCCGTGCTCGGACTTGACGGCCAGGTTATCCAGTTCGTCGGGACCGGCCGTCAACCTTGCTCTCTCGGTCCTGCTGGTGACGCTGGCCAGTATCACCATAATTGCACACGGCCCTGTTCTTGCCGAAGCGCATCCAAATGAGGCGACGAGTGAACTGGCCAGCGAAGTCCGTTCGAAGGGCTGGATTGTCTACAGTGCTCGAACCAGGAGCGGCGACTGGGACCTGTTTCTGATGCGACCGGACGGATCCCAACGACGAAACATCACCAGCACGCCCGACGCCAACGAAGCTGCGGCTCGGTTTTCGCACGATGGGCGCAGGCTTCTGTTTCGTCGGTTGCCA
Source organism: Planctomycetota bacterium (assembly GCA_963579025.1). Lineage (GTDB taxonomy): Bacteria > Planctomycetota > Planctomycetia > Planctomycetales > Planctomycetaceae > CAUZFZ01. The sequence goes on from CAUZFZ010000026.1 coordinate 75,011, forward strand.
CGAAACTCGACCATCGATCATTGTTTCCACGGTCGGCAGGGAAGCCTGGTGCTGGCGAACTCCGACGGTTCCAGTCCGACTGTGTTTGGCAGCGCGGGACAGTATCCGTGGGCCTCGTGGGGGCCAGACGGAAAACAGCTCGCCTGTTTGACGGTGAAAGGAATCGAAGTCGTCGACATTGCCACGAAGAAAGTCGTCCGAAGAGTCCCTCGGAAGGGGATCTTCCAACGATTCTTCTGGTCAACCGATGGCAAGTGGTTTGTGGGTACTGCCAATGGCTTTGGTGACAAGTGGACGGTCGTCCGAATGAATGCGGCTACTGGCGAAGTTAACAAGATTCACCAGAGCCACTGTTGCACGCCGTCGTGGTTTTCAGATTCCAACCGAGTTATCTATTCGTATCGAGCGAAGACACCGGGTCGTTACGGGGAAACAGAACTCTGGATGGCCAGCGGCGACGGCACCAATCGGCAATTGATCTACGGCTCCGACGATCGGCATATGTACTACGGAACAGTTTCGCCCGACCTGAAATATGTCGTCTTCACGGATTCTCCCAGGGATGGAGCTGGCACGGACAAGAATGGATCGCCTCTGGTTGTCATGCGTCTGAGTGACGCTCCCACCATCGCTGGCAAAAGCCCTGCCTTACGTAAGAGATCACCTCGCGATCAGGCAGGCCCCGTGCTGAGACTTTCTGCCGGCTGGAACCCTCACTGGACGTTTGCCAGTGTCGGCGATCGACCGTGAATGTGAATTGACGCCGAGGCATTGGCAGCGCTGCAGTACGAGTTGGACATCGTCGTTGACTCCCAATATGTTGCGCGTGGGAGTACACGCTGTAATTCCAGGCCTCGCGTACGGAGTCGATGGACAATGTCGAGTCAACGTCTCTGCGTGTGCGTATTGACAGCGGTCCTGATTGTGGCCTCGGCGTTTACGGCCGTCGCTCGTGCGGTCGACCAGGATTCACGTCGGACGACGCTTGCCAAAGAAGTGCGCGACAAGGGATGGATCATCTTCAGTGCGAAGACCAGCAAAGGCGACTGGGATCTGTTCGTGATGCGCCCGGATGGTTCGCGGATTCGAAACATCACCAACACGTCAGAATGGAGTGAGGCGGCACCTCGCTTCTCGCCAGATGCGAAAAACATCCTCTACCGACGTCTCGAAAAAGGTCGAACGATCAGCCACGATCGTTGGGGGTTTCAGGGACAGTTGATGATTGCCGATTCAGATGGCAGTCACCCCGTTGAATTTGGCAAACCCGGTGAATTCACCTGGGCGGCGTGGAGCGGGGACGGTCAGGAGCTTTCGTGCCTGTCGTTGCGCGGGATCGAGATTGTCGACCGAGTGACGAAGCAGGTCGTTCGCAAGCTACCGCGAGAAGGAGTATTTCAGCAGTTGTTCGGGTCGCCGGATGGCAAGTGGTTTTGCGGCACGGCCAATGTCGGTGGTGAGAAATGGACCATTGTGCGGATCGATGCGACGAGCGGAAAAATGAATGTGGTCAGCAAGTACCAGAACTGCACTCCCGATTGGTTTCCCGATTCCAAACGCATGATTTTCTCAAACCGACCGGCCGGCCAGGGTGGGTATGGCTGGACACAACTCTGGATGGCCGACGCGGCAGGAACGAATCGTGAGCTGATCTACGGCGAAGACGGACGGCATATCTACGGTGGCGCGCTATCACCGGACGGTAAATATGTGTTGTTCACCCGCTGTCCCCAGGACGGTGGCGGATCGGAACGCGGCGGCGCGCCGGGCGGGTTGATGCGCCTGAGTGACGCTCCGACAATTGCTGGAGAAAGCAAAACGCTGCGCAGGATGCATCCCGATGCGAAAGACGGCCCCGTCCTGACTCTGCCCGACTGCTGGGAGCCCCATTGGACCTTCGCCGACATCGGAGTCGTGAATTGACCGAATCTCCGTCGTCACACCCGGATTCCAATTCGGGCGGTGCACACGATATCAATGTTCGATCGACACAAGCGGCGGATGGTAATGACAGACTTCGTGCGGCGGTGGTCATCGTCGCCATGCTGATCGCTTCCGCGGTCGCTGTTGTCTTCATGATGAATCGGCGCGACGGAGTGAGCGATCCTGGCATTGACGAAATCGTCACGACGGTCGGAAGCGTCGAGGTGACCGGGCGACTGATTGAAATTCGCGGTGAGTTTCTCCCGAATGACAATCTGTACAACTATGCCTTCGTCATGAAATACGAAGTGCTCGAAGTTCATCGCGGTGAGTTGGACGCAAGCGAAATCGCCGTAGCGCACTACAACCCGTTGAAACCACGTCCCACAGTGGCCGACGAGTTCTATCCAGACGTTGGCGGCAAGCTGAAGGCGTTCCGGGATGGCGATACACATCGTATGGCTCTGGAAGTGCCGCTCGACGATTACTACATCGGCGGCATCATCGACCGATATTTCCAGGAGCAGAAGGGCCCGATCTATTGGGGCCTGTGGACGAACCAGGTGAAGTGACGGAATCAAGGAAACGAACCAGGCCGGATCAGTCGTTCGCTTTGGCTCCCAGTCTCCCCTCTCCCCACCAAAGCAATGGTCTTCACCTCGCATATCTTTCTTTTTTACTTCCTTCCGTTCGTACTATTCGTCTATTACGTCCTGCCGATTCGCTCGCGTAACGGTTTCCTGACGCTGGCCAGCTATCTGTTTTACGGCTGGTGGATGCCGTGGTTTGTCCTGTTGATGATGACATCCACGGTCGTGGACTATGTCTGCGCGCGGGTCATCTCGGCGCAGGGGGCGAGTCGAATACACCGCATGGCGGCATTGACTACGTCGATCGTCGTCAACCTGAGCCTGCTGGGTTTCTTCAAGTACTACATGTTTGCCGCGGAGAATCTCAACCAGTTATGCGAGTTTATGGGAGTCAACGAGTTTCGTGTGCTGCAGATCGCTCTGCCGATCGGTATCTCGTTTTATACGTTTCAAACGATGAGCTACTCGATCGACGTGTACCGACGTGTCGCGCCGCCGGTCAACTCGTTCAGCGACTTTTCCTGCTTCGTCAGTCTGTTTCCACAACTGATTGCCGGACCGATTGTTCGCTATAACACCGTGGCCATCCAACTCACCACTCGAGATCACACGCTGGCGAAGTTTTCATCCGGCGCCGGGTTGTTCATCCTGGGGTTTTCGAAAAAGACCCTGCTGGCCAATCCCATGGGCGAAGTTGCCGATGCTGCATTCGCCGCCGATTCTCTGATGATGGTCGACGCCTGGTTTGGAATTGTGGCCTATGCGTTTCAGATCTATTTCGATTTCTCTGGTTATTCAGATATGGCGATCGGACTGGGGCGTCTGCTGGGATTCGAATTGCCAAAGAATTTCAACGCTCCGTATCTGGCAGACAGCATTACCGACTTCTGGCGTCGGTGGCACATTTCGTTGTCCACTTTTCTGCGTGATTACCTATACGTTCCGTTGGGCGGAAATCGCCGTGGGCCAACGCGGACTTACGTGAATCTTGCTGTTGTGATGCTGTTGGGCGGACTGTGGCACGGCGCCAACTGGGTATTCGTGGCGTGGGGTTTCTACCACGGACTGCTGCTCGGCCTGGAGCGATCTCTTGGTCGCCGCAGTGTTTACAACAGGGTTCCTCGGCCACTGCGTGTGCTTGTTACGTTTGTGCTGATCCTGTTTTCGTGGGTCTTGTTTCGGTCACCTACGATTGGCGATGCCGGTAGCTATTTCGTCTCGCTGCTGGGACGCGCTAACGTCACAACCGCATCGGCGCTGATCTCGGCTGAACTCTACACCCCGTTACACTTTGTGGTGATGGCGATCTGCGCAGGGCTGACGGTTCAGCCGGTGCAGTCTTTTGATTGGCTCGGCCAGACGTCGTGGCTCAAGGGCTTGCTGTTGCTGCTGGTGTTCCTGTTTGCCATTGGCGAGATGTTTACGCAGGCCTTCAATCCGTTCCTCTATTTTCAGTTTTGAATGATATGAGTACTCGCAACGGTGAACTGCTATTTACGATTTCGTTTCTGACGATTCTGTTTGCGATTCCCGTCAGTCAAGCGGTGGTTGAATTGGCGCAGGGCCAGCGCCCGCAAGTGTTGGAGGTCCTGACGCGGCCTCCTACGAAAAAGAACCTGCGCGCGATTGAGTGCGATGTGGAAGTGAGTTCGTGGGCCGTTCAGGCAGTGCGACCACATTTGCGCCAGTTGCACTTCGGCGTACTTCGCGACCCAGTGAATACTGTGTTGCGGGGGTGTGATGGGTGGTTGTTTTACAAGCCGGGCGTCGACTATCTCGTTCAGACTGACGTGCAGGACTCTTCAGGCGACATTGGGTCCACGGCGGCCATCGCGGCGATCGTTGATTTTCGTGATCAGTTGCGGCGTCGCGGAATCGAGTTGCTGGTCGTTTCCGTTCCGGGCAAGGCAACTGTGTATCCCGACCGGCTGACGCAGCGTGTCGCGAGTGGTGATTTGTCGCTGCGATCCCCCACAGCGGATGTCATTGACACGCTGCGCAGGAAGGGCGTTGAGACGATTGACTTGTTTTCGGTCTTTCGAAGACATCGCCAGTCAGTCGGGGAGGAATCCGGTGAGTCGATCTACCTTGCGCATGATACACACTGGTCGCCTCGTGGCGTTCGCATTGCGGCAGAGGCGATTGCGGTTCACGTTCAACAGGCCGGCTGGTTGGTGGCTGGTGATGTGGCGTACCAACGTAAGGCGGTTGAGATTCAACGTACGGGAGACATCGTGCAAATGATGCGACTGCCTGGCGATCAACAGGTTTACGGGCCAGAAAAGACACTCTGCCAGCAAGTCGTTCTGCAAGACGATTCGTTGGTGTACCGTGACGATTCGGACTCGCCGGTTCTATTGCTTGGCGACAGTTTTTCCCGGATTTACCAACGGGACGAGCCGCTGTCAGCCGGCCTGGTTGCGCAATTGGCTTACGAATTGAAGATGCCGTTATCTTCAATTGTCAACGATGGTGGAGCGTCCACGCTTGTGCGGCAACAACTGGCTCGGCGACCTGAAGTGCTCAAGGGCAAAAAGCTGGTCATCTGGCAATTCGTCGAGCGTGATATTCGTTTCGGGACGGAAGGCTGGAAACTGGTGCGGATACCAGGCAACGCCAACGACATGTGACGATGTCGTCCTGTTTGGTTCTGCCACCTCAATGTCAGCCGTCGGTGACGGTCGCCAGTTGTTTCTGTCGTATCGGCGACATCCATTTCCACCAGCACACGAACTGCACGCCGGCGAGCACAAGGATCGCGACGGCCGCGAGTAGATACGGCTGACGGTGGCCAACCATCGTTCCGATCAGCCCACCGGCAATGGTGCCGATGGCCATTCCGGCGGCGAGCGTTGCTTCGTGAATCCCGGCAGCCAGCGTGCGATGTTCCTGCGAGCTTCCCGCTGTGCTGTAGAACAATCCGGAAAAGTAGTTGTAGCCCACAAGCTGTCCCAGCAGCGTCAGACCGACAAACAGCGACACGGCGGATGTTGCCTGCGCGATTAAGACGAGGCCGATGGCACCGAGAATCTGGGATGCCAGCGACGTGCTGAATCGAAAATGCCAGAACCCGGAAATATGCATCAGCAGGTAGACTGCGACAATGACGGCTCGCCAGCATGCCAGCAGACTTCCGTGGTTGTCGGCTGCGATTCCGATCGTGACGGCAAGATCCGGGAGTAGATGAAAGACCAGACTGCCGCCAAACATGCCTCCCAGATTGGCAATCCAGCTCAACCGTTTGAAATTGACTGCGATGGCCGCGTACTGCGAACTCGTACCAGGCGCGTTCCGGGTGGCCCCTTCGACGGAATCGTCGTCGGGCTGATCCGCGACGACTTTGTGTGCGCCGGGGACATGTCGAGTGGCAATGATCACCAGGATGACATTGATCGCCGCGACAGCCAGCGCGGCCCCGAATGTCCACTCTGGTCCGAGAGCGAACAGCGAGCCGGCTGTCAGTTGGCCACACATCATCCCAGCGTTCCATGAAACGCAGAAGAGGATCAACGTGCGGCTCACTCCACGACGGTTGGCGTGCGCATCATCGCCCCGATTCAGCCAGCCAATCAGCGTCGGGTAAACGCAACCCAGCCCGGCGCCCAGCAACCAGTATCGTGGTAGAAACCAGACACTGGCTGGATCTCCGGATGCACAGGCGGCGGCGCTCACTCCCATCATGATCGTTCCGGCAACGATCACCGCGCGACTGTCAAACCGATGCGACAGCCAGCCGGACAGCAGGCTGGCCACGGCCATGCTGAATGACAGACCACCCCCCGCGACTCCCAGATACCACGGCTCAGCGTGCTGTTCCGCCATGCCGCGCGACACGGCGAACACGACGACAAAACCGGAAAAGTCGGTCAGGCCGCAGATCAGGTACAGCAGTTGTTTGAAGCGTGAGTTCGTCACGGTTGTGGGGCTGGCAGGATCACTGCGTGGTCCGGGCGTGCAGGTCGGCTACGGCCGCGACCTGTTCCTGGAACGACTCTACCGAGGCTGTGCCTCAGACCGAAAGCGGACGACGAAAGCAAGGAACACTAATTCGCACTAATTGACGCTAATGATTCGCGTGACGACTGTCGCGCGCGGATTAGGGGCGGCGGAGAAATTAATCGTACATCCTTCAGCCGCGAAGCGGCGGCAGCACGACGCAACGGTGTGTCTGCCGCCGCCGCTTATAGCTTTTCCGGGAGTACGGCTTTGTGCAATTCAGAGAGCTGCGGCCGTTTGAGGTTGCCAGCAGCGGCTCTGGACTGGAGCCACAAAGCCGCATTTTTCAAGATCGTGTCTGGGTCAGCCATCGGAGCGTCACGGACAACCGCCGCTGCCGCACAAATACCGCTTCGCAAAGACTTCCGGACGCCCCGATTTATTCGGTCCAGACGGATCACTCAGATGTTGCTGGAAGGCTCTCTATAAGCACTCCGCAGGATCGAATTTGACTGACCACTCAACTCAACTCAGCAGTCTCGGGGCGTGATCCCAAAACGTGGGTGTTGGGGAATCGGGAAAATATCGAGACTCCCTTCCGGTTGATGGTTGAAGTCGGACCGGGAAAGGAGTCTCGATGGAAATTCGCATGGAAGCGGATGGACCG
>CAUZFZ010000027.1:0-80810 GCA_963579025.1 Planctomycetota bacterium
CACTCGCGGAACTGCCGAAACTGCGGACGCTCCTGCTGCGGGGACACGGCGTCAACAACGACGCACTGGCTGCCGACCTGCTGAATGTCCCCCAAGTCGAAACGCTGCTGCTGCAGGCTGACTATGGCGACAACCCGGAGCCGTGCATTACGGACGCCGGAGTCACCAGTCTGGCCGCTCATCCCGGTCTGCGAACGGTCTACGTGTCGCAGACGGCTAACCAGGACCACGAGACGCTGCGGCCGGTCCTGGAGACTCAGCTCCCGGGCGTGACGGTGCTGCCGCCCTGGGAACGAGCCGACCCGAACTGGTATCTCTGCGGGATGATGGTCTTCATGTGTGCCTTTGTCCCGTGCATGATTCAGGTGCAGTCGCAGCTCAACATGCAACTGGCCAGCCTGATACCAGACTTCGTGCGACCACATCTGATCATTCCGGTGATTGTCATGACCGGAGCAGCCGGCGCCTTGATGGCGTGCGTGTGGGTCAACTATCCGTGGGCCTCGTTTGATTTCGTTCTGGGCGCGACCTGCATCCTCATGTACGTCACCTGTGCGTTCTCCCTGCATATTCTTCATGCTGGCGTTCAGCAGTACGGACAATGCCTGCTGTGGATGACTGTCGCCATTCTGCCCTTGGCCCCGATTCTGTTCCTGTCACCTTACGACGCCCTGAGATGGACCTTCGGTGACCTGCCAGTGCTGAGCGAATACCTCATCGTGATCACCGCTGCCGCACTCGGTCGACTGCGGGTTGTGCTGGAGCAGTATCCGCGTCTGGCCGCCGACGCCGATGTGGCCGCCCCACTCAATCGCCTCGATGGCGGACATGCCCGGCCCGGCAGTCGACGGGAACCACTCCGACGCCTCATGGCCTGGGTCCAGCAGAAGGGCCAGGCAGCCGACTGGCGCTGGTTCGAACGAGGCCTGAAGCGAGGCCGAAGCGAGTCGCTATGGCGACGCGTCCGCTGGCTGCGTCTGGCGAACGGGCCGCTCCGCAACTCCGTCGGCGTCGGAGCCGTGCTGACAGCGCCGGTTCTGGGAACGCTCATCTTCGTCAACTGGTTCGTAGACGATCCCCTGCCACCGCTCCAGTTTCACCTTTGGACCGCAGCCCTCATTGCACTCGGAATGGGCAGAGCGGTTGTTGGCCGGATCGGCGGAGACTGGGGCAGCCGCTTGAGTCGCCGGTTCGAAAATGAACTTCTGAGACCGCTCAGCCGCGACCGACTGCGTCATCAACTGCTGCTTGCGATTTCCATCGACACGAGCGTCCTGTATGTCATCGGCCTGCTGCTGTACGCGACGTCCGCGATCCTGCTGGGACAGCGTCAACCGGATGCAAAGCTCGCCTTGGACATCCTGCTGCTCGGCAGTACGGCCGGAGTGTCACTGATCACGACCGGCTGCTCGTTCGTCCTGAGCCCGGACTGGGGCAAAGGCATCCGCGATGTTCTGAGCCTGACGATCTGGCTTGTCAGTCTTCTGATCGTGGTCGCCATCCCCGACGACACAGGAGTTCTCCTCCAGGCCATCGCGATTCACATACTTCTCTGCGTCGTTGGCCTCATGCGAATGCGGCGCTACTGGGAGCGTCTGGAGGTCGCTTGACGTCGGAGCACAAGCTGCAGCGTCGAGGAGGCTGTGCGTTGTTCGGCAGGCCGGAACAAGCAAGGCGCGGCCTTCGGGCACAACCCAACTCGTTCCAACGCTCTGTGTTGGAATGTGCCGCGTCGGACGCTCCGCGTCCCCGGCTTTGAACGCACGGAACGCACGGAACGCAGAGCGTTCCAGATGTGCGTTCCAACGCAGAGCATTGGAGCGAGTGGCGCGATTTGTCATGCCGTGCATTCATGACTCAATGTCACTGTCGTGATACGGTGCGGGCAGCGCTTGTCCGTGCGCGTTCGGGTTGCTCCGGTCCAACCGGTCGGACGACTACGGCGACTTTCGAAACGCCCAATTCCTGAGAGCGATCCCTGCTTTGTGCCGCGTTCCACAACACAGGCCGCATCCTCGATACAGAAGCGGCGACAGCCTCGCTCGCGTGTGGTGTCCGGACGACGCACAAAGGCCATCTCCATGCTGAAGACACTCCATCGAATCGTACGCGGTATCGGTTTCCTCGCGGCAACATGGATCATCTGCACGTTCGTCACGAGCTTCGCGCTAAGCAGGCTGCGTCCCGTCGAGTGCGGCGAGCTGACCTGTCACGAACTGCTGACTGGCCCAATTGCGCCGCGGGTGAGTTGTGAGCTGACCGGCTACCACACCGACCAGCAGACGTTTGATCTGTCGATTCTGCCTGCCGACGCCATGGGGCAGCAGGGGTTCGAATGGTATGTGCCCATCGTGCCTGTCGAGGCGCTGACTCCGGTTGGACTCGCAGACGCGAATGTCCTTCTGAAGGTTCATGAAAAGCACTTTGAGGCACTCGAATCCGGCACCATCCGCGTGCAGGCACGCTACCCGCAAACTGACCTGGTGCTGCTCACGGGAAGTGGGGACTCGGCACTGCTGGCACAGCACGAGGAAGACGTGTCGGCGGCCCCGCTCTGGATCCTCGAAGTGGTCGGCGCCAACGAGAAGCTCGCGACGTGGCATCTGCTGATGCCCTTTGTGATTGCGTTTGCTGCGGCCTGCCTTGCTCTGGCACACTTCGGGCCAGAGCTGCGCCGCACGCGTCCAAAGTGGCTGGTTTATGGCGGACTCATCTGCCTCAGTCTGGGGCTGTCGCTCGTCGGCTTCGAATACCGGTTCGATCCGCTCCTGAACGTGCTGCGTCCGGGGACCGGCGCGTTCCTCGCTGTGTGTGGCCTCACGGTCATGCTGCGCGGCATGAGCGACCGCGCCGTGACCGGCTTCATGTCCGACGAGAAGGAGAGCGTGCAGGCGCTCATCGATGGCCGCGATGATGCCCGCATCGTCATTCTGCCGGACAGTGTCCGCGCCAAACGGCCGGACGGCAGCACCATCGAAATCCTTGACGAGCAGGTCACCGGTGTCGTGCTGCGGCAAATGCGGCACGTCAACAAGGAGGGCGAGTTCGAATCGTTCCGGTCCTGGCTGACTCTCCAGTTCGACGCAGGCAGCGGACAACGCACCATCAAAGTGGAGCACTGGTTCCAGGCGGACCAGTCAGACCCGCTGGATCCGCTGTCCGATCGTCTGGAGATCAGTATTTCCCGCCGCTGGATCGAACGCATCAACGCGGGTCAAGAAATCGAAACGCAGGGTTGGATCCTGGGACGTCATGCCCTGCGCCGGGCACGCTTCTGGGGCAGCCGCGAGGTCCGCATCGATGAGATCCGCGACATCGTGGACGACGGCATGCAGCTCAAGGTGTATCGCGAACAGGACCCGGATCCGTGCATAACGATGTCACGCGCGAAGTCACACACGCATGTCATCAAACGCACGCTTCGGAGTCTGCTCGAACAGCGGGGCCACAGCCAGCAGCCCGTCGAGCATCTCCTCGGTCCGGTTCTATTTCAGCGGAGGCTGTCGTTGCATACAGCGGTGGGTCCATTGCTCGCCGTCTCTGTCACTGTGCTCATCACACTGTGGCGCGCGGAATTCGACTTGTGGTCGCTGCCCGGAGCGGCGATCTGCGGCAGCTTCGGTGTGATGCTGACAATTGCCGCCGCATGGACCGCCGGTGGAAGCATGCAGATGCGCAAACACGGCCTGGTCGTCCGGCGCTGGTGGCGCGACCACTGTTTCCGCTGGAGACAGATCGAATCCATGACCTGGAATCGACAGCGGATCGAATCACACTGCGGTATCGCTGTCGGGGAATCCCTGTCCGTCCGACTGACCGCGAACGATGACGGCGACAGGCGGCGTGTCTCATTCGACGAACGGTACGTCAAAGACCATCAACTGGAAGACCTGCAGGAACGGCTGAGCCAGGCGATCGCCGATCGCATGCAGGATGAACTCCTGGAAGACGGCCATTGCCAGTGGACCCCGCGTCTCCGATTCACGCGCGACGGATTGCAGAGTCGCTGTGCATTCGGGTTCGGCTCCGGGCAGGTGTACCACTACGGCGACATCGAGGTCGAGCAGTTGTCGAACGGCAGTTTCCGACTGGGGAATCGCGGCGACCTGTCGCCCTTCGTCCGACTGCCGCAGACCACCGCGAATCTGTATCCGGGCCTGGAACTGCTGCGTCGGCTGATTTCGTCGGCATCGGAGCCGGCGTCCCTTCAGGAACACGAGACTGTGGGGGCGACTGATTTATCCGCTGCCGGGCTTGCCCCAGTGGTTTAACGGCTTCTGCGCTACTCGTTTCAGAACATGTTCGGCGTGGTGCAAAAGCCCTGGCTGCCTCCGTTGGAGTTCCGCCTTCAGGCGGCTCAGAGGCCGGCTTTGCCGGCCGTCATCCCATGCAAACCGCCTGAAGGCGGGACTTCAACGCCTCGGACTCAATAAATCACAGCCTCGTGAGGCGGAGCCTCACGGTCAGTGCGTTTCAGGGCAGAGCCCTGGAACGAGTCACTGATCCGTGTGAGTTACGCTCGCGGCTTGTAACCTTAAACTGCTGGGTGATCCCGTTTCTGTTGTGGAAGCGGGTCGCAGTCTGGGACCTGGCAGAGCGTGAGGTGACGTGTGCGGTGTATTGCTTTGGCTTCGAGCTTTCTGTTCGTCGCGAGTCTAACTGCTGTTGGGCAGGACAGTATGGACTCGCAATTCACGCAGCTTTCGAAACGCTTCATTGGCGAGTTCACACGGCTGTCGCCTGTCAGTTCCACTGAGCTGGGTGATCACCGCTTTGATTCCCAGCTTGATCAGGTCAGTGTCGAACAACGGAATGTTGAGGCAGAATTCTACCGGCGGTATCTGGCCGAACTCGGGAAGTTCGATCGCGATTTGCTGTCGCGTCAGGCACAGGTCGATCACGCGCTACTTGAGCACGCATTGAACAAGTGGCTTTGGAATCTGGGGACGCTCGAAGAGTGGGCCTGGAACCCGCTTGTTTACACACGGCTCGTCGGTGGCTCGATTTACGGGCTGATGGCTCGCGAGTTTGCTCCGCTGCAGCAGCGACTTGGTTGTGCGGCTGATCGCCTTGAGCAGTTTCCGCGGCTGCTGAAACAGGTCCGCCAGACGCTCGTCCCAAAGCGCGTTCCGCCCGTTCATGCACAGACCACGGCGAAACAGAATCCTGGTGTGCTGCGGATCATTGACCATATGGTCGAGCCGCATCTGGCATCGCTGCCCACCGAGTTGAAGCAGCGACTCACACGGTCCATCGAAGTGGCACGGAAGGCGGTCTCCGAACATCAGGAATGGATCGAGTCGACACTCGTCCCGCAGGCGGCTGGCAACTTTCGAATCGGACCAAAACTCTACGATCAGAAACTACAGTTCACGCTGCATAGCCCGATGTCGCGAGATCAGATTCGTGCCCGGGCAGACAGCGAGCTGCGACGCGTCCGACTGGAGATGTACGAGATTTCGAAAGGCGTCTACTTAAAGGAGTACCCCCTCACTGAGTTTCCGGCTGATCCAACGTCTGCCTACCGTCAGGCCATAATCCGGGCGTGTCTGGAACTCGCATACGCGGACGTCCCGCCGCGTGATGGCATCGTCGAAGCCGCGAAACGCTCGCTGAAGACGACAACCGACTTCGTGCGAGATCACGAACTGATCACCGTGCCGGATGATCCTCTTGAGATCATCCTGATGCCGGAGTTTCAGCGCGGCGTCTCGGCAGCCTATTGCGATTCACCGGGAGCACTCGATGTCGGGCAGAAGACGTTTTACGCAGTGGCTCCACTGCCGATTGACTGGACCGACCGCCAGGTGAATTCGTTCCTGCGGGAATACAACACGAGATCACTTCACAACCTGACGATTCACGAAGCCATGCCCGGGCACTTCACTCAGCTTGCGCGAGCAAATCGGTTTCCCAGTCAACTGCGAGCGGTGCTGCAATCGGGCGTCTTTGTCGAAGGATGGGCGTGTTACACCGAGCAGGTCATGGTTGACGCCGGATTCATGGACAACGACCTGCTCATGCGGCTCATCATGCTGAAGTGGTATCTGCGTTCGATCGTGAACTCGCAGATTGATCAGGCGATTCACGTCGACGGAATCAGCCGGGACGAAGCCATGCGGATGATGGTCGAGGACGGATTCCAGGAAGAACGCGAAGCCGCCGGGAAATGGGTGCGGGCTCAACTGACGTCGGTGCAACTTTCGACGTATTTCGTGGGGCTGCAGGAGCACCTCGACATGCGCCGCGCCGCCGAGGCCGAATGGGGCGGCAAATTCACACTCAAGGGTTACCACGACGCAGTCACCGAGCACGGATCGCCACCAATTCGATTCGTGCAGGCCCTGATCCTGAATCAGGAGATTCCCCGCTGACGACGACCGCGTGGCGGCTCCGGGATACAATGCACAATGAGTAGTATCCTGCTAAGCAGCTTGATTTTTACTTTGGAATTGAAATTCTGAGGTCTGACATGAGACGCATCCGTGCTCAAATAATCGCAGCGTGCCTCGCTTTCGCCGCCGCCGTGCAACCGAATCCAGTTGGCGCGCAGGAAGCTGTACGACTTGAGGACCGAGCGAAGATTGAGCTGACCGACACCAAGGGCTTTCTCAACTTGAACGGCGTCTGGACGGTCGAGATGTGGGTGCGCCCACTCGGAGAAAAGACCGGAGAAGTGGCGCTCATGGGCGATGACTGTTGGAAGGGGATGAGTGCCGAACTTTCTCCGGCAGGCGCGCAAGGGTGGACGCTACGGTTGAACGCCGTACGAAACGTTAATCAACGCACTCTTGACCTCACGATGGCCGGATCGAGTCCGGGCAAACGGAAACCACGGTGGATCCGGTTGGTTTCACAGCCGCTGACGATGCCAGAAAAGCCAGTCTGGAATCACATCGCCATTGTCAAACAAGTTGGCATCATCACAGTGTTCCTGAACGGCGACCCGTTGATGGCGCAGTCCGTGGCCGGGCTGCGGTTCCATCCGGCACCCACAAATCTGTTTCTGGGAATCCGCCGACACACAGTGCCCACGCGTTCCAGCAACGCAGACTATGGTGCGCTACGCATTACCGACCGGGTGCGGTATACGCGGAAGTTCAAGCCGCAGAAGGTCTTCCAGAAGGACGGTCGTACGGTCCTGCTGCTGGACTTCAATGTCGGGCAGGGAGGGGTCGTGCCCGATACCGGCGGCGGTGGACATCACGGGCTGATTGATGGTGGTGAGTGGCTTGATGATGCCTGACCTCCCTTGCACACCGTCCGTTGAGCCGGAGAGCCTCGTTGAGTTCTGCCGATCCATCCGACCGCAGAGAGTTTCTGACTGGTCGGGCATTGCGCCCTGAGGTCACGCAGACCGAAACTTCGGGCGCGCTCACGACGCCCGACGCAGGTCCAACCGTCAGGCTCGCAACCCGAGCAATGGCGTGCGAGTTTCAGGTGATGCTCAATCCTGGAGCCAACAGCACGCTGCAAACATGGCAGGCGTCCGATGCGCTCGAACTGGTCCATTCGCTGGAAGACCAGATGACGGTCTATCGCGAGCACAGCGAACTGCTGGACATCAATCGCAACGCCGCTCAATCTCCGATCGTCGTCGAAGAGCGGCTCTTCGGTTTGCTGCAACAGGCCTGCGACATCTGCACGTTAACTTCGGGTGCCTACGACCCCACCTCGCAGCCACTGGTCAGCCTGTGGCGACGGTGCCGCGAGGATGCCCGTGTTCCGACCGATGATGAAGTCGCCGCGGCCCTGGCCCTGACGGGAATCGGACACGTCGCTTTGGATGCGACGGCGGGGAGCGTTCGATTCGACCGTCCTGGCGTCGAACTGAATCTCAACGGGATCGGCAAAGGGTATGCGCTCGATCGGGCGGCCGAAGTGCTGATCGACAAAGAGATTTCCGAGTGGCTGCTGCATGGCGGACGCAGCAGCGTCCTGGCTCGTGGGGATCACAACGGACTCGGCGGGTGGCCCGTTGGGATTGGGAATCCGCTGTTTCGTGAGACTCGACTGGCCACCTTGCTGCTCAAAGACCAGGCGATGGGGACGAGCGGATCCGGAACGCAGTTCTTTCGCGTCGAGGGACGTCGGTTTGGGCACATCCTCGATCCACGCACCGGCTGGCCCGCCGAGGACATGCTGTCTGTAACCGTGCTGGCTCCCAGCGCCGCCCAGGCGGATGCACTGGCGACGGCGTTTTTCGTGCTGGGGGTCGAAAAAGCTCAAAAGTGTTGTGATACTCTGGATGGTGTCGGTGCGATTCTGATCCCTAAACCCCAGCGTGGCCGGCACCTGCGACCGGTTGTTGCCGGGATTCCGGACGAACAGATCTTCTGGGATACGGAACAGGCCCGCCCTGACGCCGGTGATTAGACGAGGCGTCCGTCCAACGGCGCCTCCCTACCACTGTCCACTCCGTGCCGACTGCAGACGCCAGTCTGTCCCACCCGGCAATTCACGTTTCAACCGCCCCTCCCTGATCACATTCTGAGTATTCCCGGTGAACGAAACGCAACGAATCACACTTGGCGCGGCCATACTGCTTGTCGTGCTGCGAATTTCGATTGGCTGGCAGTTGATGTATGAGGGTCTGTGGAAGATCAAGACGCTGAGATCGCCCACACCGTGGACTTCAGCCGGCTACCTGAAAAATTCTCAGGGACCGCTGCGGGGCGTGTTCCGCAGTATGACCGGCGACCCGGACGGGCTCCAACTTGTGGATTATGACACTGTCGCCACGAGCTGGAATGACTGGTACGGCCGACTCAACGCGCACTACCAGTTGAGCGAGGGCCAGATTCGCTCCATGGACCGCCTGCTGAACGGCGCGCACTCCATGGTCGGCAAACGTAAGGCCTACGCGGAACCGCTCGCGGCGCTGCCGCCGGGAATTGAAGACCTGAACGACGCTACTAAGGTCTCGAAAAAAGTTGCCTGGTTCGACGCGAAAGCAAAGCGGCTGTATGTCGACGGCTCGATGTTCTTGAAGCCCGATGAGAAGGCGCGGCTTGAGGCTGCCGTCGCAGGACGTCTGGAGGACAAGGACAAGAGCGACGACGTCGCCGTGCAGGAGTATCTCAGGGCGGTTAAACGAGTTTTCGATCGCCAGAAAAAGGGAATGGGGTTCAGGGATCGATTGCGGGGTGCACTGTTGGGCAACCCGGAACTTGTCGGAAACACCGACTGGCAGCGGCTGGGAAAAATTGACCAGTACCGCCAGACGCTCAGCCGCTACGAGACTCTGCTGGCCAAAGCCGACGAGGATTTCGAGTGGGATCACCTGCAGAAAACGAAGCAGCAAGTGTCGACATTGCGAACTGAGGTGACTGGCCCGATCGGGGCACTGGACAATGATCTGAAGCTGGCTGCCCAGAAACTGTTAACGCTGGAACAGCGGACGATGGGTCCACCTTCATCCGGCGGCAATTCTCAACAGATCGTCGACAGCATGACGATCGCCGGACTGACGATCCTCGGCCTGCTTCTGATTCTCGGACTTGGGACGCGATACGTCGCTATTGCCGCGGCGTTCATGCTGTTCAACTTCTACATGGCTATGCCACCGTGGCCCGGAGTACCGGAGGCTCCCGGCCCGGAGCACAGCTTTATCATCAACAAGAATCTGATTGAAGTGATCGCGCTGCTGGGTATCGCTCTGATGCCGACTGGGCACTGGTTCGGTCTTGATGGAGTTATCGGAAATTGCTGTGGACGGAAGTGTGCAGCCAAATCGGTGACGGATGCGGATGTCGATGAGACCGCGACGTCCGAAGCGAAACTGGAAGCCAATGCGAACGCGTCAGAGACGACCGAAAGTTCTGACGTTGCGACCTGATCACGTCTCTTGCACTAGTTCGAATGTGTTCGTTCAGGAGTAGTGCAGAAGACGCGAAACTACTGGGGCAAGCCCGGTGGCGGGAATCCTCTTCGCCTGTTTAAGGACTAGCGGGCTGCCTTGGGCTGGCCATTAAACGAACAACACACACAATTACACTGCCAATACGGGAGACCTTGAGATGTTGCTGACACCAGAACAGGAAAAGATCGGTCGCGAGAACTTCAATGAATCGGTTGGCGTCAGCCGGCGCGATTTCATGAAGACAGCCGCTGTCACGACAACGGGACTCGGTGCCCTTTACTTTGGCTACAACAAACTTGAAGGCGACCCGGTTCGCGTTGCTTTCATTGGAACGGGCGACGAAGGAAACGTGCTCATCAATGAGCACCCGACCGATTACATGAATATCGTCGCCATCGCCGATCTCCGGCCGGCCAATCGCGAGCGGACGTTTACGGGATCGCACCCCGTCGCTCGACGTGGGCTCAATGCAGTGCTTGGTCGTTCAAAGGCGTCCGAAGTCAAAGTCTTCAACAACCACCGTGAACTTCTCGAAATGAAGGATGAGTTAGGACTCGAAGCGGTGGTCATCGCGGTGCCTCTGAACCAGCACGCCCCGATTGCTCTGGAATGTATGGAAGCCGGTCTGCACGTACTGTGCGAGAAGCTGATGGCCCAGAGTGTCACCGACTGTAAGAGGATGATTAACACCGCGGACGACAAGGGGCTGATGCTGTCCGTTGGTCATCAGCGACACTACAGCGTGTTGTACGACAACGCTTCCTATCTCGTGAACGACCTTGGTGTGCTGGGAGACATTAAGTTCATTCGGGCTCAGTGGCACCGCAACAACAGCTTCCCCAACAGCGACGCCTGGCAGAAATGGAACAGCGCTGCTAAGGCCGACCGCGAGTTGCTGACGAAACTGGAGAAATCCGGCGAGCTGAAAGACTTCGGCTATGACACGGCTCGCAAGCTGATCGATTGGCGGCTGTACAACTCGACCGGCGGCGGACTGATGGCCGAACTGGGCAGTCACCAGATGGACGCTGCGAGCATTTTCCTGGGCAAAGTCCACCCGCTGGCCGTTCAAGGTTACGGCGGCAAGAACTTCTTCGGCATGGAAGGTGTCGGACCGGAATCCGCCTGGAAAGACGACCGAGACATCGACGACCAGATCTTCGTGACGTTCGAGTTTCCTGGTAAAACTCACGCGAAGAACGACCGCGACGTCAGCGTCGTGACGTACTCGTCCATGAACACGAATCGCTGGGAACCTTACGGTGAGGCCGTCTTCGGCAGCCGCGGAACGATCGTCATGAAGACCGAGAAGGAAGCTCTGCTCTACAAGGAAGCCAGTAAGGACAGCCCGGGCGGAACAGAGCAGCGCATCTGGGTCGTCAGTAACAAAGACGGTGGCCCGGTGCTCGACAGTTACGAAACCAGTGCTCCGTCGGCAGCGGCCAATGACGCGCAGGCCGGCATGGGCGAGAAGATCAGCCGCGGCTATCGCGAAGAGATGGAACACTTCTGCTACTGCATTCGCACGGGCAACAATGAGTTGCGGTGTGACGGAACGGTGGCGATGGCAGACGCGATCATGGCTTTGACTGCCAACCTCGCCATGAAGCACAAGAAACGGATCGAGTTCAAGCACGAGTGGTTCGATCCAAAGAGCGAGGCGGCACCGGAAACGGACCCGGATGTCGTCGGTTGATTGATTGTTCCTGATTGAGACTCTCAGCCCCCCGGCTGCGTATCGTTGTCGGGGTGCTTTTCCGGGATCACCATGGGACGCTGGCCGGACAACACTCGCTCGACACTGGCGACCGCGCTGATCATGTTCGTCGTGTTTCCCCTGCTATGCCTGCTGGCATGGTGGTATGTCCGCGGGTGACCGTCGATCCTGCAATCGTCGCTTTGCGGAAGTCGGGCTTGATTGATGATTGTCGGACGGTGATTTGCGATCTGAGAAGTGTGTGACTGGTCATGGGCGGGAATGTTGCCCCATGCCGCCTCACTTCGAACATCAACACTCATCAATCGACAATCATCAATCAATTCTGTCACTCGCAATCCGGCGACAACATGTTGGTCGGAAACACGCGGCACGGTCCTCAGGGGCTCTGTGACCCGTGTTCGCACGGCTTGAGAAAGAACGACTGTGGCTGAATCGAAGAAAACACCACTGCTGATCATCTTTGTCACAGTCTTCATCGACCTGCTTGGCTTCGGCATCGTATTGCCCCTGCTGCCAAGATACGCAAAAGCGTTTGATGCCGGAAAGTGGGAACTTGGCGCCCTGATGGCGTCGTTCTCCGCCATGCAGTTTCTGTTCGCACCAATATGGGGACGCGTCTCGGACCGTATCGGGCGCAGGCCGATCATCCTGCTGGGTCTGGCCGGTTCGACACTCTCGTATGCCCTGTTCGGTTACGCGTCGAGTCTGGGTGGCAACGGTCAGATTCTTGGACTCGGAATCCTGAGCTGGCTGTTCATCACACGCATCGGCGCCGGTATTGCCGGCGCGACGATCCCCACTGCTCAGGCCTACATCGCAGACACCACCGGCCGCAGTGACCGAACAAAAGGCATGGCTCTGATCGGTGCGGCATTCGGTATCGGATTCACATTCGGTCCACTGATCGGCGCGATGTTTGTCTCATCTGAACAGGGTGGTCCGCCAAGTCCGTACGCGGGCTATGTGGCGGCCGGTCTCTCTGGCGCGGCATTTCTGTGGGCACTGTTGAAGCTCCCCGAGTCTCTGAAGCCAGGCGAGTCGGTATCGGCTGGTGAATCTCATCTCAGGAATCTCGGAGCTGCGTTCAAAGAAGCCACGATCGGAATGGTGCTACTGGCGATTTTTCTAACGACGTTCGCGTTCGCTCAGTTTGAAAGCACGTTGTCGCTGTTGACTGAGTCGCTGGGCGAATCCGACAAAGACAATTTCCTCCTGTTTGCATACGTCGGGCTCGTCCTGACGCTGAGTCAGGGCATGATCATTCGCAGGCTCGCGACACGCATGTCGCCGCAGAATCTGGCGCTGGGCGGAACTGCTGTGATGATCGTTGGCCTTGCGCTCATCGGTCTGGCTGGACGGAACGGGTCCGTTGGGCAGCTCTACTGGTTTCTTCCAATCGCCGTGATCGGCTTTTCGGCGGTCACTCCATCTCTGCAGTCACTGCTGTCGTTGCGGACTCCGTCAGATCGGCAGGGGGAAGTTCTGGGGACAGGACAAAGCATGTCAGCCCTGGCACGCATCCTGGGTCCCATAGCCGGTATGCGGCTGTTTGATGCCGCGCACGTCGAGTGGCCTTATTGGATGGGTGCCGGCCTGATGCTCGTTGGGCTTGTCCTGGTGGCAAAGCTACGCGGGGATGCTGGTACCAGTTCTTCTGCCGAGTCAGACAGCGACCAGCCTTCACCCGATGCGGCGGTCTCCAGCGACGATGCATCCTGAATCCACGTGGCTCACGCTCACTTCGAGTAGCCGCACGTTTGGCGCGGCTTACTTAGACGCCCTTGGAATCCAGTGCGTGTGTTGCGGCCGAGACACTGGTGGCACACTGGGGATGATCATTGTCGTCGATGGTGGAGAGTTCGTGTTTTGTACTTCGGTTTCAGGTGCGGGTTCGATTGGCGGTGCCGGCGCGGGCTGTTGCCCTTGAATGACATCAGACTCGTACATTGGCCCTTCGAAGATCGGGGCCGAGCACGAAGCACATGTGGGCATTGGGCTGCCACAACCACCACAGCCAGAGAACGATGCTCCGCAGTCCATCCCACCTCCGCAATTTGTGGCCATGCCACCGCTACAGCCGCATCCGGAGGCTGCTCCGCAGTCGCCAAATGATCGAGACGCCCCGCATTTTCCGGCTCCACACCCACCCTTCGACCCACAGCCAGAATCGCCGCAGCCAGACGTCTCGGAGACGCACAAAGGACAATGCGGGTCGTAGCCGCAGCACGTGGAACGGCAGCCGATTAGTGAACACAGACCGGCGAAGGCGACGAGACAGTACAATGTGCGGTTCATCGGAATATTATCCTTGATCGACCAGGAATCCGTATTGTCTTCCTGATCGTCATAATCTGACATCAAACTTGAACGATACTGCGGCCGTGGTCTCGGGCGTGGATCGAAGCGAGGACGGCCATGACATGGTCAAGCTTGGACACTTGGATCGCTCTGACAGCCGCGCTGGTGGCAATGTCATGTGCTGTGCCGGGTACTTTCCTGGTACTACGTCGTCAGAGCATGCTGGGTGACGCACTGAGTCACACCGCTCTGCCAGGCATCGTCGCCGCGTTTCTGTTCGCTCACTGGATGCGCGTGAACGGCTGGTTCAGCGGCGAGGACATGGACTCGACGTTCCACGCGATCCTGCTCGTTGGAGCTGTCGCCGCCGGAGTCCTGACCGCGTTTCTCACGGAAACGGTGCAGCGGTTCGGGCGAGTCGAGAATTCCGCAGCCCTGGGTGTCGTTTACACGTCGCTGTTTGCGCTCGGGCTGCTGCTGATTCGCCTCTATGCCGACGATGTGCATCTGGATGCCGACTGCGTGCTGTTCGGCACCGTGGAGACCGTTGTCCTCGACTGCGTGGGCGACAGTGATGTTCCGAGGGCCGCGGTACTCAATGCGTCTGTGTTTGCGTTGAATCTGATACTCGTGCTGTTGGCCTTCAAGGAACTGCGTCTGACAACATTCGATCCCGCCCTGGCGTCCAGTATCGGTGTCAATGCATCGCTGGTGCATTATCTGCTCATGGCGGTCACAGCGGTGACGCTTGTCGCGGCGTTTCAGAGTGTCGGGAGCATTCTGGTGATCACAGTCCTGATCGCACCCGCGGTGACGGCCTGGCTGCTGACGGACCGAATGCATCTGATGCTCATCCTGTCGATTTCCATCGCCGGACTGAGCGCGTTGCTGGGTCACTTGATGGCGATCACGGCTCCGACGCTCGTGTTTCAGCCGCTGGGTTTTGAAACCGTCCGGGACACGAACACGGCCGGAATGACGGCTCTGGCGTGCGGGCTGCTGTTTGTGCTCGCGCTGCTGTTCAGCCCGCGTAAGGGCGCGGTGTCGCACGTTGTCCGACAGACTATGCTTGGATTTCGGATTGGCTGTGAGGACCTGCTCGGGTCGTTGTATCGGACGGAAGAGAGTGGCTCGGCGAAGCCGCAGCCACCGGTTGAAGTCTGGTCCCGTGCGCTGCGCCCGATCATGGATCGAATCGTGCTCTGGCGCTTGAGCCGTCGCGGACTCATTCGCCCGGCAACAGCCGGCTGTGAACTCACCGAGACAGGCCGCATCGAAGCCGAACGACTGGTGCGCTCACATCGACTGTGGGAATCGTACATGGCCCGGCATTTTGAATTGCCCCCCGATCATCTGCACGAAGTCGCTCATCGCGTTGAGCACTACCTGGACGAACCGCTGCTTGACCAGATCGACGACGAATTGCAGCAACCGGGAGAAGATCCGCACGGACGATCAATCCCACGTTCGAAGCGCCCGTCTGACGGTGCGTGAGTGTGTCAGATTCACCGTTGCTGCAATCACCCGGATTGCCCGGTGAACGACGCCGCTGCGCGGCAGTCAGCTATGAAGAGACAGAAAAATGGATGACAGAAAGATGACGGCATGGCATTTTTCTGTCATCCATGTTTCCGTCAGCAATCACCCTGACATCGCCACCTGGGCAGCGTGATATGGCTGCTGCGGTCTCCACGTGATAGGAACAGGCTCCGGATCCGGACTGATGCCCGAACCATTGGGACCGCGAAAGCGAGTCCAGTCGCCTGCAAGTGCGGACGTTGCGAGGCCCAACACCAGCAACGTGATGAGTGATCGGTTCATCAACGGATTTCTCCCAGGTCGGCTCGGCGTTTCACGGACCGTCGTGTGTTCGTCGGATAAGGGGAGAGTAAACACCGGCAGAACCAGTGCGGACCGGTCGCGTCCGTGTATTTCCGCGAAGCGGTGAGCGAAAAGAGACATGATTCGCTACGTGGCATTCTTAGTCGTTCTGCGTAGACTGAATCTACTTGAGTCATGCCGGAGGAAATCAGATGAAAACTGCAGCGAGTATTGAGATCGACCGGCCAATCGACGAGGTCTTCGATTTTACCATCCATCACGTGGCCGAATGGAGCCTTACCGTCGTCGAGGACGTGCCGATTGACATTAAGCCAGAGGGAGTCGGATCGACTTTCCGCTGTGTGACCCAGGATCACGGCAAGATTATGGAGTTTCAGGGCCTGGTGACTTGCCACGATCCACCGAATCTGTCCGCCTGTCAGCTCATTGGATCGAGCTTTGATATCGACGCCGTATACACGTTCGAGGACCTGTCGGGTCGCACACGAGTTACGGTGGAATCAACAGTGACTCCGAAAGGCTTCATGAAGGTTGTCTTCTTTCTGATCGGCTGGGCCGCGAAGGGTTCCGGCTGCAAGGCTCAGCACAACGAACTCGAAAGCCTGAAGCAAATCCTTGAATCCCGGGAAGCCGGCGTGTCAGATTGACACCCGCGTCTCGCGCTTCTGAAGTACGCGAAGTTCAAACGCGACGTGCTCGCGTTGCGGGTGCTGACATGATGTCTCCCTGACCGGATCGCGCGGATCGGTCGCAACCTCGCTTAATAGACAAGGCCATCTGGCCAGGACGAAGACATGATGGTGTATGGCCAACAGATATTCCGCCCCACCGTTTGCCTGGCAGCCCGACTTATCCTGTGGCTTGCTCCTCACAGTGCCGCAGTCGATACGCCGACTAGTGCGACCGCCCGGGCCGAAGAACTCTTTGCCCACCGTGTGCTGCCGATCTTTCGGACGAAGTGCTTCAGCTGCCATGGCAAGGTCGCCGACGACATTCGCGGTGAATTCAACATGCTCACGCGCGAGGGACTTCTGAAAGGGGGCGAGAGCGAAGAACCGTCGATCGTGCCTGGCAAGCCTCAGCAGAGTCCGTTGTTCAAGGCCGTCAAACGGGATGGCCTGAAGATGCCTCCCAAAGACAACGACCGACTGACTCCTGAACAGATCGAAAACGTCCAGGACTGGATCGCCGACGGAGCTCCCTGGCCGGACGAAGATCGCCTGCAGGTCATCCTGCAGACGACTGCCGATAAGTGGGCCTCTAATGATGGCATCGTGGTCTCGACCAGTGGCGGGCTTTCTGATGTGTGGACGAATCGCAGGTACAAGCCCGAAAACCTGTGGGCCTACCAGCCGCTGTGGAAAGATGATTCAGGAGTCTTGGCCGATGAATCGCGGCATCCGATTGACGTCCTGATCGAAGAGCGGCTGGAAGAAGTCGGCATCGATCCATTGCCGCGTGCGGATCGCCTGACGCTGATTCGGCGACTGACGTTCGACCTGATCGGCCTGCCTCCGACGCCTGCCGAGATCGACTCGTTTCTGCGTGATACGTCCGACGACGCGTTTGATCGGCTGGTGTCACGCCTGCTCGACAGCCCGCACTATGGTGAGCAGTGGGGTCGACACTGGCTGGACGTCGTCCGATACGCGGACTCGGCCGGGTTTTCCAATGACTTCCTGCGGGCCAATGCATGGAGATACCGCGACTACGTCGTGCGGTCGTTCAACAACGACAAGCCCTACGACGAATTCGTGCGTGAGCAGATTGCTGGCGATGAAATCAACCCGGGCGATCCCGAAAGCCTGATTGCTGTCGGATTTCTGCGCATGGGGCCCTGGGAACACACGGCAATGAGCGTCGCGGCTGTCACACGGCAGCAGTTTCTGGACGACATTACCAACAACGTCGGAGTCACATTCCTTGCCCACGAGCTTCGCTGTGCCAGTTGCCACTATCACAAGTTTGACCCCATTCCGACCCGAGACTACTACAGCATGCAGGCCGTGTTTGCTCCGGTTCAGTTTGCCGATCGAACTGTCGAGTACCAGCCGTACGAGAACATCGACGGCTTTGCAGAGCGAAAGGCCCGCATCATTCGGCTGCAGAAGGCAGGCGGCGTGAAGAGCCTGGGCGGCATCCCGAAAGACGAATGGCCCGTCTCGGAACGAGACGCGGATACGGAACGAAAAGGCCACGCGAAGGTCAACCGCAAGCGCACGCAAATCCTTGAACGTGAATTGAAACGCTTCAAGCCACTGGCATTCAGCGTCTACAGCGGCCGGGACCGGTCATTCATTTCGAACCGGCCGATCATCGCCATGCCGTCACCCGCTCAACGGAAAGGCGAACCGCCTGCCGTACGCATTTTGACCGGTGGTTCGATCGAATCGCCAAGTGAACTGGTCACGCCGGCTGTATTGAGCGTCGTCGAGAACGCAGCCCCGAGTTTCAGAATCCCCGAAACGCTCACAGGCCGTCGGGCGGCTCTGGCAGAGTGGTTGACCAGTCCACGAAATCCGCTGACGGCACGCGTCATGGTGAATCGTGTCTGGCAGTCTCATTTCGGGCGGGGGCTTGCCGGGAATCCCAACAATTTCGGAGCGACCGGCCGGAAACCAACGCATCCCAGGCTGCTGGATTTCCTCGCTGATTACTTCATGGCGAATGACTGGTCCATCAAGAAGCTGCATCAACTGATCCTGTCGTCGCAGACATGGCAAAGAGCCAGCGGACCGGTCCCGGCTCCAGCAAGACAGAAGGACCCGGACAATCAACTCTATTCACACTTCACGCCGCGAAGACTGTCGGCGGAGGAGTTGCGCGATTCGATGCTGCTCGTTTCGGGTGAGTTGAACCCGAAGCTCGGCGGTTTACCAGTTCGGCCGGTCATCAACATGGAGATCGCCATGCAGCCGCGACACATCATGGGCTCGGTGGCGCCGGCGTGGCAGCCATCACGCACTCCCGCCGAACGCAATCGCCGCTCGATCTACACCGAGCGAATCCGCACACTGCGTGATCCCATGATGGAAGTCTTCAATCAACCCGGCCTGGACACTTCCTGCGAACGTCGCGACGCTTCGACAATCACGCCGCAGGCCTTCACGCTGCTTAACAGCCGCAACAGCTTCGACCGTGCACTTGCCTTCGCCAGTCGTGTCAGGAACGAGGCGAACGGGAATGTTGAGCAGCAGCTCTCGCTGGCGTTTCGGCTGGCGTTCGGTCGAAGTGTGACCCGGAAAGAGCTGATCCGCTGCCAGTCGCACTACGCAGACATGCTGCGGCGGCACGCTAAGCAGACACCGACTCCCACGAAATTGCCGCGGTATGTGATCCGCGAGATGGTCGAGGAAATGACCGGTCTGGCGTTTTACTGGGTCGAAGACCTCGACCTGCACCAGGATCACGTGCCGGACCTGAAGCCGTGGGACGTCTCGGCGGAAGTCCGAGCTCTGGCGGATGTCTGCCTCGTCCTGCTGAACTCCAACGAGTTCATTTATCTCTACTGAGGCTTGAGACTCGATTCCAGCCACGGAACCTCTCTCAATCAACTGGAAATCCTCGAAATCACCCGCCGTGAAAGTCGCTTGAGCAGGACCGTTCTTTAGAATCCGCGACGTTCACTGTTCACGACATTCAGCACGGGAGATTTCGCCATGCAAGGCAACCAGGCGGTCATTGATGCCCTTAACGGAGGGCTCACGATCGAATTGACCGCGATCAATCAGTACTTCGTCCAGTCGAAAATGGTCCGCAACTGGGGCCTGAATCGGCTGGCTGACAAGCACTACCACGAATCACTTGGCGAAATGAAGCACGCCGACATGCTCATCGACCGGATCATCTTCCTGGAAGGTGTCCCGGAAATCGCCCGCTACGATGTAATTCGCGTTGGCACCAGCGTGAAGGAGCAGTTCGAGTTTGACCTGGAACTCGAGACGAAAGGCGTCAACTCATACAACGACGCGATCAAAGTCTGCCTTGATGCAAATGATGGCGGCAGTCGCGAGCTGATCGAGCGAATTCTTGTCGAGTCGGAAGAGCACGTCGACTGGCTGGAAGCACAGCTTGACCTGATCGGCACGCTGGGAATCGAGAACTACCTGACGACGCAGGTCGGTGAAGACGTCGAGGGGCACTGATCGGCCAGAAGACGACGAATGCGACCGTGGCAGGCCGTGCATCCGGTACCTGCCCCGGTGCATTTCATGATATCGCGGACTGACGACGCGTCGGTGACATCTGCGGCTGTCACGATCTCAGATCGCGCGATACCGAGGCAATGGCAGACGACTTCATCAGTCAGCGTCTCGAACCCGGACAGTTCCATTTGTGACTCCGGTAGCGATTGAGTTGATCTCGCAGGTATTTTTCGTCATTCGTGGGCAGGACTCTTGAGACTGAGTCTCAATGTCGTCCAATTGTAGCCCGGACTGCCTGGGCGTCAACCCTGCAGGGTCTCGCAGTTGCCTGAAGCGATTTCTCACGTCAATCAGTAACTCGGGTGTGCGGATCGGATCACCCTCGCTCTGCCACTTGCCGATGCCTATACTCGCTATCTGCTGACACTCGGGTACGCCCCGTTCAAGAGAATCCCCCTTTCAACAGAATCTCAGAGGAGAACCTGTTCATGTCGACCGACGCCCCCACCGCTCCGGCCTCCGAATCTGCAACAGCCGCACCTGAAGCTCAGGGTTGCTGCTCGTCGCAGGGCGCCAGTTCTGCATCCGAAGGTTGCTGCTCGTCCGGTTCCGCTGCCGCCCCGGCCCCGGCAGAGGCACCGCTGCAGCAGTTGGCTCCGCCTCCGGAGAACGACTACGTCTACGATCCCGCATGTACCGATGCAGCCGTTCGGATCACGGAGAAGGCATCAATCGAGATCAAGCGGTTCCTGACCGAGAAAAACGTCCCCGACGGCTGTGTTCTGCGGGTCGCTCTGCAGGGCGGCGGTTGCAGTGGCTTCGAACCGCATCTGGGTTTCGACAATCGGATCGACGAAGCGAATGACGTCGTCTCTGAGCAATTCGGGATCCCAGTCGCGATCGATCAGAAGTTCCTGATGTTCATGCAGGGAACGACGATTGATTATCTCGACGGCATCGATCGGCGTGGCTTCAAGTTCGACAACCCGAACGCCACCAGCTCCTGCGGTTGCGGGAAGAGCTTCTCGGTTTGAGACCGAACGGCGGACGACAATCTCGTTAAGACTTCAATGTCCCGGACGCTCCTGAGCATCCGGGGCATTTTCTTTTTCCGGGGGGCACCACATGCCGAAATTCCAGATCGCTGTACTGCCGGGAGATGGCATCGGCCCCGAAGTCGTCGCCGAGTCAGTCCGCGTTCTGCGAGAGATTGAATCCCACCTCGATGGCGTGGCGTTCCAGTTGACCGAGCATTCTGTTGGCGCCGCGGAGTACCTCAGAAACGGCGACCCGCTTCCGGACGTGGCCTTCGAAGCCTGCCGCTCGGCCGACGCAGTGCTCCTGGGAGCCATGGGCCTGCCCGAAGTCCGCTGGCCCAACGGCAAAGAGATGACTCCGCAGATCGACCTGCGAGAGAGACTGGACCTCTATGCGGGCGTCCGTCCCATCCGGTTGTACCACTCGGACGATTCCCCCCTGAAGAACTACGCAAGCGGCGATATCGACTTTGTCATCGTCCGCGAAAGCACTGAGGGACTGTTTTCGGCTCGGCTGTCTGAGTCCGCACCAGACAGCGGGGAAGTCCGCGACGTCATGCGAATTACTCGGCACGGCGCTGAACGGGTCTGTCGCACCGCTTTCGAACTGGCCATGAAACGGCGAAAGAAAGTCACGCTGGTCGACAAGGCCAACGTACTTCCATCAATGGTCTTCTTCCGTCAGATCTTCGACGAAGTCTCCGCCGCGTTTCCAGACGTCGAAACCGAGAGGTACTACGTCGACGCCGCGGCACTGTTCTTTGTCCAGCGACCGCAATCATTCGACGTGCTCGTCACGGAGAACATGTTCGGTGACATCCTCAGTGATCTCGCCGCCGGCCTGATCGGTGGCATGGGCATGGCCCCGTCCGCGGACCTCGGGGACAACTGCGGTGTCTTTCAGCCGTCCCACGGAACCGCTCCGGACATTGCAGGACAGGGAATAGCCAATCCAGTCGCGATGATCCTTTCGGTCGCCCTGATGCTCGAATGGCTGGAGGATCCCGCGTGCCACCGGGGAGCTGCCATCGTCAGAAGCGCGGTCGAGCAGGTCCTCGCCGACCCGACCAACCGCACAGCAGACCTCGGTGGCAGTCTCACGACTTCACAGCTTGGCGACAAAATCATTCACGGCATCACATGTGCCGCCGCCGCGTCGTGACTCCACCGGGGCTCAGCGGTCGTCGCTGATCGATCAAAGGTCGGCGAAGTTCTGCAGGAGCCGCAGGCCCACGCTCTGGCTCTTCTCCGGGTGGAACTGCGTCGCATGCAGGTTTCCACGGCGAATGACGGACGTAAACGGAGCACCATGATCCGTCCGGGCCGCGACAACGTCCTCGTCATCGGGCGCCACAAAGTAGCTGTGTACGAAATACACGTATGAGGCCGGTGGAATCCCCGCGAACAGCGGCGAAGGTTCCGAACCCGCGAAGTCCAGTGAGTTCCAGCCCATGTGGGGAATCTTCAATCCCGGCTGATCCTCAAAGCGAACGACTTTGCCCGGGACTATTCCAAGCCCTTCCCACTCGCCATCTTCGTAGCTGACGTCAAACAGAAGCTGCAGCCCCAGGCAGATCCCCAGAAATGGCCGGCCGGATTCCACATGGTCACGGATCGGTCCCGACATGTCCTTGCGTTGCAATTCGCCAATCGCTTCACGGAACGCTCCGACACCGGGCAGCACAAGTTTCGGAGCATCAGCCAGTTCGTCTGCCCGAGTACAGATGGCCGCTTCGACACCGAGCTTCTCAAACGCCTTCTGAACGCTGCGAAGATTTCCCATGCCGTAATCAACAATGTGAATCATGCTGGTCCCTGACCCCGTGACGCGATGACTGGTTCGACCAGCCCGAGTTTAGCGTGCCGAGTCAGTCATGGGCACAGTGCCCGCGAAGCAACGCCCTGACCGGATTCCCGCGCTGATTCCGTGCTCCGCCGACGCACACGTCCAGCCGATGCCTCTCCGAAAACTCCTGTCCGCGCTGTGCGTCGAACACCAACAAGCGTCCAGAACCGCTGTTCGGCTCGCGTTTACAGTGCCCGAGTTACATTCTCGGCCGGACCGACCTCGTCTGGCACGTTGGCAGAGTATCCCAATTGCCGACAAGAACCCTCCTCAATACGATCAGTGCACATTCTCACACTCGCAATCATCCGTTGCGACAGCGTGTCACCCAGAACTCCGTTGGGCGAACGAGATGAAGCCACACGAACCCCGGGAACAGCTCCAAGCCGGCATTGAAGTTCTCAATCCGTTCCTCAACCACGTCGGTTATCAGTTTCAGTTCGAGCAGGACGGCACTGGTTCCGGTGGCCACTACGCTTACGGACGATTCATCAATGGTGAT
The DNA here is from genome assembly GCA_963579025.1 of Planctomycetota bacterium. Taxonomy (GTDB): domain Bacteria; phylum Planctomycetota; class Planctomycetia; order Planctomycetales; family Planctomycetaceae; genus CAUZFZ01. Next base: position 23,253 of record CAUZFZ010000027.1, read on the forward strand.
CGCTCGATCGAGTTGCATCAGCGTTGGGGTCTTGGAATCGTCAATTACCAGATCGGTGATCTTGCGATCGATCACTCTTCGTACCTTGCTGGCTTGGGTGTCGACCGCGATAGCCACTACTTGTGGCTCCGACTTGAATTGGGCATCGAGCGATACAATGGCCTCTTGCAAGACCTGCAGGAATTCTGTGATGACTTTCTGACCGGTGACGCAGACCAGTGGCGCAAAATTGCCATGGCGCATGCGGAAGCTGAAAAGGCCGATCAATTCCACCGTGAGTTGGGGTGCGTCGGTGACGAGCGAAAAATCCAGCAGGCGCGCGAGGCGTTCCGAATCAAGGAGTATGCCCGCGTTGTGAAATTACTGGAGTCAGTTGAGTCTCCGGATGCCCTTTCTGAGCCTCAGCAGAACATGCTGGAGCTGTCTCGCAATCGTCGCTTTGGGTAGCGTTCGCACAACAATTAAGAATTTGAAGTCGGCGCGCGTGGACGTTGATCGCGGTTGAAGCATGATTCCGCCCGACTTCAAATCATTGTCCAACAGAGCCGGATCCTGGTCGTGCGGTGGTCAGCGCTCTCAGGGTATTGCTTCGGCCGGAGCGAGTCAGGGACCTCGGACCGGGCGGGTCTATACACTAGAGTTCTCCACGATTTCATGGTGCCCCGTTCGTCGACAGGGTATGTGATCTTCGCACGCAAGAGGCGACCCCATAACTCCTTCTCCAGGAATAATCCCATGACTCGCATCGTTTTGTTCGTCCTTGGGTGTTCAGTCTGCGGCTCAGCCATGAGCCAGTCTCCACTCGGCTTTCGGACAGACGGCACGGGTCGTTATCCGGACGCCACTCCGCCGCTTCATTGGAGCCCAGACAAGAACGTGGTCTGGAAAATCGACCTGCCGAAGAGCAACGCCATCCCGGTGATCCTCGGGCAAAGACTTTTCACGTGTGCCGAGCCCTGCGTCCTGCTCTGCGTCAACAAGGCGGACGGGAAGATCCTCTGGCAAGGGGAATCGCGCTACGACGAAATCGAACTGACTGCACAGGAGAAAGCTCAGTTTGAAGTCGAACGGCGGCAGGCCGAGGAACTCAACAAGCGACTGTCGGCCCTCAACAGGGAAAGCTCGGTCCTGAGGAAACTTCTGAAAGACGGCGAGGCTCCAAAGGAGGAAACGGAAAAGAAGCTCAAAGACGTCCGAGTTCAGTCCGACACGATCCAGGCTCAAAAGCGCAAGCTGACTACGTTGAACCGCTACCTGGAACCGGGTAAGGGCGGGGGCGGCCGATTTCATCCGACCGGCGGCTACTCGTCGCCGACGCCCGTCACTGACGGCAAGCGAGTGTTCGTGATCTTCGGCAACGGCCTGGTGGCGTGCTACGACCTCGAGGGGAATCGACAGTGGCTCAAGCTGATCGAGCAACCGACGGCCTCGTACGGCCACGGTTCTTCGCCGCTGCTTGTGAACGACACGCTGATTGTGCATTTCTCAGACCTCGTGGCACTGAACACGCTCGATGGCAGCGAGGCGTGGCGAGTGAAGGTTTCACCAGGTCACGGCACATCCATGCACGCCCGACTGGGCGACGTGGACGTTGCGATTCATCCCAGCGGAAACGTGTACCGCGTCAGCGATGGCAGCATCCTGGCCAAAGGCCTTGGGTCGACTGGCCCCAATTCCCCGTTGATTCAAGACGGGAAGGTCTTCTTCGTTACCAGCCGAGTCCACGGTTACGCGCTTCCGACCTCCAGCGACATTTCCGCCAGTTGGCCACCGCTCTGGAAAGGCACGACTCTGAAAGGTGGCGGCTATTGGTTCCCCTCGCCGGTTCTGCATGACGGCCTGATCTACGCTATGAACGCCAGTTCGATCTTCAGTGTTGTCGACGCCACAACGGGCCAACTCGTCTACGAACGACGGTTGGATTTCGGCGGTGGCCAGTCCTATCCCAGCATCACCCTGGCCGGTAATCGTCTATTCGTCAGCAGCGACAATGGCACGACAATCGTGCTGGAACCGGGCCCCGAATATCAGGAACTCGCCCGCAATTCGCTGGAAACATTCCGCAGTTCACTGGTCTTCGAGAGAAAACGAATGTACGTCCGCACGACGAAAGCGTTGTGGTGCATCGGCGAATAATCAGTCGCCCGATTGTGAGCGGAAAACTCAGCATCGGCTCGGTGTTGTGCTCGTTATCTGAAGATCTCGATCATGACATCCTCGGCCGGGATTCCCGGAGCTGCATTCGGGTTGCCCAGGTTCTTCTTGCGCTGACCGAGCTTGATGTATAAATCCATTGGAATGTGGACACGATATTGTTCGTCGTCCTCAATCGAGTCGAGCGCAACATCAGGGACGCTCTGCAATTCCTGATTCGTTCCCCAGCGATTCCAGATCTGCTTGAGTTCGGCGCCAGAGACACTGCCAATCGTGGTGTCATAGTGACGATGCTGAGTGCGGTAATCCGCCTCGGTGTAGAACTCTGGATTATAGCCTTCCAGATCGTTGAAATCGGCTCCCCACATGCCTTTGTCCGCAGGCCCCCACCAGAGTGCGAAGTCGGCGTTTGATTTCGCTTTCATGAGTTTCATGTAGATGATCGCGAGGTTCGCCCGGGCCGCGAAACGGGCTGGAATCGGTTTGTCGGCGTCTGGAAACCTGATCCAGTTCCAGTATTTGTCGAACTGCATTTGACGGGCAATTTGATGTTTCGTGTTTTGCACTAACAGGTCCGGCTGACTTACGCGGTCGAAGCCATCCGAGCCGCCGAGGAACCTCTGCGGCGATGCGGTGAAACGGGCGAGCTCCGCCGCATCGGTGAACGGTGCGAGTAAATACACGAGGCGTTTGGGGTGATTCGGATTCGGGTGGAGCATGCTCAACACCTGATTCTCCAGCGGCAGCTTCGACCTTCCACCAGCCACCAGTGTGCCATTCTGAATCTCGATGGGAAGCTTGGGCAGAATTGCCTGGCTGATGCTGTTTTCCTCGGGTGTTCCGACCAGAATCAGGTTGGATGTCGACTGTTGCTCGGAAGTGAGATCGGCATCGGCCACCACGGGAAACGCCCCTGGCATCGTCGAATAATCGGTACCGCCGTATTTCGCGAGTTTCTGTGCAGCGGCTCTCAGTCGATTGGTTCGATCGCCTGCCGTTCCGTAGACAATGAGCAGCGGCTCACCCTGATACAGATTTGAGGCGGCGCCAGATTCGTAGGCGCGTACAGACAGTTCCGGCAACTTGTCCACAATTCTCCAGCGGCCAAACTTAAACTTGTAATTCGCGCTGGCTGCCAGACGAGTGTCACCAATCTGAACGGTCGTGATGTTCGGCAGGACATCGAGGGCTAACGAAAACGCGGTGATATTCTTCGGACGGACTAACACAGCCCCGTCGTTGATCGAGGCCTCGACGAATGCACGCTGGTGCGGATCGTCAAACTCGCGAATCGTGAGCCAGTAGGAACGCCCCAGCGACAGTGCTTCACAGTCGTGCGTGATCGAGGGCGGGACGGCGTTACGCTTTTGTTCAAAGAGCCAGGTCATGAGCGGCACGTGCGATCCGGGCACGGAATGACCGGCCGCGTATTCCTTGAGAATCACCGGGCAGCCCAACGCCTTCATTCGCTGAGCTTGAACGCGTGCGTTGCAGATCGACGAAGTCCAGTCCCTGTCTCCGTGGTGAAACGCGACAGGAAGGTTCTTGAAATTGGCGAGTGGGTAGTTGTTCCCTGCCGCCACCAGTGGAAGTACGGCGGCGAACTGGTCCGGAAAACAGGAAGCAAGGTGCATCGCTCCACTGCCGCCAGCGGACGAGCCTATGAGATAAACACGGTCCCGATCGATTGGATAATTCTTGATCATCACGCCGACGACCTGCATCGCGTCGTAAGTCGAGATGGCGCGGTAGCCCCAGATGCGGGTACGCGTCGGGTTGGCCTGAAAGAATGGAAACTGTTCGCTCGGTCCAACCCGGAGACCTCCGCTGAGGGCGATGAGCAATGGGTATGTTTCCCTGCCTTCGACCTGAGGGGGCGTCTGGACCGCAAATGAGACGCGCCTGCCTTCTGCCTGGCTTTCGTAGCTTTCGCTGAATCTGGAATTCCAACGAACCTCGGTATCGGCAGCATGAACCAGGCTGGCCGACGAGATCAGGATGGTCAGTAAGAGTTTCATAGGGGAGTCGTCCGGGAAAGAGACAGTTGCTTTCTTGCCGTTCGTCCGCCGTTCCGCGTCAATCGGTCGCTTGGGCCGACTGTACCGCAATCAACAAATTCCTGGGACGGCTCGATGGTCCCGGCGGATGCGAAAACTACGGCCGACGACGGTTACGGCGTTCACGCACCTGCCGCTTGACGACACCACGTATATCACGGTGCGGCCAGTCCACGAACTCGCTGCGAAGGTAGACGCGAGCTTCCGGCTCGGACAGACGTCGCCATCCAAGTGTGCCGAGAATCGCCTGCGTCAACTGGTAGACGATAATCAGAATCACTCCCAGAGTGATTGGTCTGACGGCCCACTCAAACAGCAGCAATTCATCTCGCGTCGTTGGATCAAGTGGCAGGAGTGAAAGCAGATACGCCGCCGCCAGAACGGAAATGATTGCTCGCACCAGCCCGGTCAGACCTTCCATGGTGGAAAACGTATTTCCGCGGCGTGTCGGCATAACCGCGTTCTGCTCCTCACTCGTGTCTGAGCGAAGGCGGCGAATGACCGTCCGGATCAGGCTGAACATCGTCGAATCCGGCGCGACCATCGGCGACGTCAGACTCACCAACCGGCTGCCGGCAATCAGCATGACCAGCACACCAACACCGAATATCAGCTCACCGCCGGACAGCTCGCTGACGTAGCGCGTCGGTTCGGAGAAGCTCAGCTTCACTTGCAACAGCAGGAAAAGTGCGGCGACCATCCAAAGTCGTAGCAGCACCAGGCCAATCAACCCCGCCAGAAAAACCCACACAAGTCGTTTGTCGCCTGATCCTGTGAATTGAGGCATCACGATCAGGATGGAAACAAGCAGCGCAGCTAGATATGTACCGGCCGCCGGGATGCCGTGCTTCGGGTCTGGAAAGAACTGCTTCGTGAGACGATCAATGGATGCTTCCAGGTTGTTCATCATCGCCTCCCCGCTGCAGTGCTGCGTCCGTTGCGGGCGAGTTCCGCCTGTGTCAGCACAAGCCGCACGGATTCCCGATCTGCCGAGAATGCCACCGCGGCACCGAGACGTCGTAGCTCGCGCTTCAGGCGATCTGCGGCGGCCGTCAGCCGAAGCTGTTCGGCATATCTGATCTGATCTTCCATGCTGGTCAGCTCGGGCGGCTCATCACCGGCTCGCAGAAGCTCGTACCCGCCTGGCAGTGGGCAAATTACGACAACGCGATGATGTCGCGCCCGAGCGATTCGAATTGCATTCGTCAGCCGACCGAGCGGACCTAGTCGACCGAGTGGCCCGTCGAAGTCGACAAGGTCCAGCAGCAGGACATACAGCTCGTTGTCACGGCCCACCGAAACGGCCCGCGTGAGCGCGATCGCGAGCGTCTCGAATTTGGCATGCCAGTTATGCAGTTCGCGCCGGCGGCGATCGACCAGCGGCGAAGTCCAGGCGAACCCGGCGTCCGTCAACAACCGCTGCAGGCACGACGCCATCAGGTTGTCATCGTGGACCAGTCGAATCGCGGCATCGACGGGCAGTGGATAAAGCTCACTGAGAGCGGTTGCCAGCAGACTTCGACGGCGACGTTCGGCGCGCCGTTGCGGACGGATTGGAAACCACGTGAACGGCGGACGATTGACACGACTTTCCATCAGCTCGGGCCACAGTCTGTTACACACGGTCCATGCGTGATTCATCAGTTCGGGAGTCAGGCGGCAGGGCGGTGGAGTCGGACGGGTCCCTCGCAAATCGCGGACGTGGCCGATGTCGTGGAACAACGGATTGAGGCCATCGACTCCGCGCACGAACGGATCGTTGCCGGTGGTCGCAAAGTCCGAGAGCTCCTCGAGAATCCGAAAGAATTGCCGCTCACCCAGCCCAGGCCGAATGCTGCGAGTGCCGGCGTCGTCGAACAGCTCAAGCCCGGCAGGATCACGCACGGACATCGCGGACTTCGCGATCGTCGCAGCCAGAAACATCAACTGATCAAGTGGGCGTTGACCGAAATGTCCAAGACGTGTTCCGTACGAGCCGTCGACAAAAAGCAGCGTACGAACCGGCACATCGGTCTCGTACTGCCGAGTCATCAGGCACCCGCGTTTAGCCGAGACTTTCCAGGCGATTGACTTGGGCGGGTCACCGGGAACGTACTCGCGCAGTTCCAGCAATTCGGAACCCATGCCAGCACGCTGCAGGCGATGGATACCCGGCGGCGGCATCGCGTTGAACCGTTTAACGGTGGGGTATCCAGTCTCAACGTCAACACACGTCGGAAGGACGCGAAACGACTGTCTGGCTGGTAGAAAACGGCGGGCAATGAACAGGCCATGCAGGTCACAAATCCGAGCACTCACGCCCGGCAGAATCACTTGACCGGCAGCTCGCGCATGCGCTTTGTACGAGAACCGAATGGGGACATTGCCCGAAACGCTGGCCTCCAACACGTGTTCCTCGCCCGTGACGGCCATGTTCTCGGGCAGGGCGTCTTCAAAACGCACCAACGGAATGCGTACGGCCTTACGAGCGACAATGCGAATTGACATGGAAACAGGGCGGCCGGCCCACAGCGTTCCCGTGACGGAAGTGGATCCGTTGACAGTTCGTTCGCACGCCAGATGTCGGAATTGCAGTTCGAGCCGTACGCGAAACAGGCACCATTCAATGAACAGCCAGATCATGACGGACAGCGAAATCAGCGCAAGCACTTCCTGGCGGCGGAGCAGGCCGACAACCGTGCCCGCGACCGCAAACAGAATCAACCAGCGCGCGCGATTTGTCAGCATGTCGGGTCCACGAAAAACACGAACGACACGCAAAGAAACCGAAGCGGCGGCGTGTTGATCCGATGCTCCATGTCCGTGCCCTCCCCGGAATTGAAAACTGTGTTCATTCGCAACTGATCAAGTCGGTGCCGCGCCTCTTGTTTTCGTGTGCTTCGTGCCTGTCGTGGTTCAACTTCTCAGCACGGGCACAGACTGAATCACTTCGTCGATGATGTCGGCGACCTGACGACCTTCCATCTCCGCTTCCGGCAGCATGATCAGTCGGTGACCGAGGACTGGCAGCGCGACAGCCTGAATGTCTTCGTGTGTCATGTACGGAAGCCCTTGCAGCAATGCGTGAACCCGGGCCGCCTTCATCAGGAAAATCGCAGCACGCGGACTGCCGCCCAGAATAAGTTCGGGGTGTTCCCGGCTCTTGCGGATCAGGTCGACGATGTACTCCTGCAGCTCTCGCGAGCCGAACACAGAATCCACTCCCGCCTGAAGTTCGATGACTTCGTCCGCGGTACTGATCGGATCGGGTTCCTCGGGCGGTCGGCTGTGCAGATCGAGCATTGACACTTCGCCCTGCCGGTCTGGATAGCCGACTTCAATGCGAAACAGAAACCGGTCCAATTGCGCTTCCGGCAACCGATACACGCCCTCCTGCTCGATGGGATTCTGAGTCGCCATGACCATGAACGGTGCAGGCAGCGGCAGCGTCTGACCCTCGATGGTAACCTGACGCTCCTGCATGGCTTCCAGCAGAGCCGACTGCGTTCGCGCCGGCGCCCGATTCAATTCGTCGGCCAGCAGCATCTGGCAGAAGATTGGCCCCTTGCGAAGTACGAATTCAGTCGTTTGCTGATCGAGAATCTGCGTACCGGTCACGTCGGTCGGCAGCAGATCGGGCGTGAATTGCACGCGCTGATAGTCGATACCCAGCACACGCGAGAACGTGCGACACAGCGTCGTCTTGGCAGTCCCGGGAACACCTTCCAGCAAAGCATGTCCACCGGCCAGCAGTGCGGCCAGCAGTTGCTCAGTGACTCCGTCGAGACCGACGACCACCTGTCCGACTGCCGCCAGTGTTTCTTCCCGGAGTACGCGTATGCGCCTTGCCAGGTCATTGATGTCTGGTGATGACACTCAAGTCCTCAATCTTATTGCTGTGGATTCTCGGATGCGTCAATTGGCCTTGTTCGTGTAAATGTCGTATCCGCTCGATCTGCTTGACCACACGCCGAAACTGGCGTTTCGAAACCGGTCGCCGATCGACATTGGTCGCGATCTTCTCCAGGGAATGCAGGCCGGTCACCTTCAGACTTTTGGGCCACACAGACCAGTCCTTTGGATCGTCCGAGCCTGTCAGCCCGCGGAACAGGTCACGAGCCAGCTCGCGTAGCGGCCGCTGGAGATCGTTCGAATTGACCAGATCGTCGACTCGTGTTGAAGCCGCCGCCACAACCGGGCGCGCGGCCGGTGATTCGAACCGTCGACCACGTTGCAGTAGCTGACGGATCACCCAGAATCCAGCGATCAGGGCGACCGTTAGATAAAGCTGTTGATAAAGCTCGGGCGCCGGCATCTCACTGGCATGATTCGCGAGCACCTGATTGAAGACATTTTCATCTTCCAGGCCCGTGATAAAGGTGTTGGCAAAAGTAATGATCGACTCCGGTGGAGTCTCGGCCAGGTCTTCAAGTGAAAACGGCGGAATGTCCTCTGGCGGGATGAGGGGCGGTGTTGACGGGGGAAGGGGAATTCCCGAGCGAACAACCAGTCCGTCCGACAGAAACAGCAACGTCCGTCGGCGATCGGAACACAACCAGTCCGTAGTATTGAGTGCCAGGATCGCGTTGTTCCCGTGCCACAGCATGCCGTTGATGAACAGGCTGTGATCGGCCGCAACCATCAATCGACCACGTCGCGAGTCATTAGTTCGCATCGTCGCGATGACGGGCGACTGTGTTCCTCCGTCACGGTAACGCGGCAGATAAGCCACGTTGGTCCAACGGCCACCTCGGTCCCACGTCGTGCTGATTCGTCCGGTGCGGTTGCCGATTAGCTGATCCAGGTTCTTCGACAGGTCATGTGATCCGTTCAGGTTCTGGATGCGTGGACAGTCCAGAAATCCCTGGTAGGCGTCACGTTCATCCGACACCTCAATCGGACCCTTCCTGTCCATCGGCCCCTCCCTGACCATGAACAGGTCTGGTGCGAGGGTTTTCTTGTCGGTTGCAACCAGGACAGCGCCGCCACTCCGAAGAAACGATCGGATGTCCGACCAATCACCCTGATCGATCCAACTCAGGTCCCCGACCAGTACCATGACCGTGTCTGACGGGGTGTGATTAAACACCTCGTCAAAGCTGCTGATTGAAGTCAGGCCTTTCTGTTCCAGCAGAAGCTGAAACAGGTGATAGCCGAACTGCCAGTCGGCCGGCAGGCTCGATGCCGGCGGCGTTGTTTGAGCCCGGACCGGACCGGTCAGGGTCACGCACCAGAGCAATGCAGTCAGGAGCAACACGGTCAGCGTACGTGAGCCCTGGGTTCTGAAACGACGTCCGGTCATGACTCTCCGAAACGTCTCAGGGCGCGGCGGGCGGAATCGAGTTGCTGTTCGGTGAACTCCCGATCCTGAGGTGTATAACGGGCTTCTTCGTAGAGTCGGGCCAGAGTCTGGACCGCTTCGCTTTTCTCCGGACTGACGCGTGCGAGAACAATTGCGGCTCGGCGATGCGTCCACCACTCGTGCAGTGCTTCCGGACATCTGGCTGCCAGAGCATGAAAAGCCTGCACGACATCTCCACGATCGCGGAGGTGTCGCGGAATCTCCGGCAGTCTAGCTCGAACTGCCTGCCGATTGAGCGCTTCACGATTGCGATACAAACAGATCCCTGTCGTCAGAATGAGGCTCATCAGGACGAGTGCGATCAGCGGAAATGAACTGCCCGAGTCACTGTCGGCGGCGGAGGCAAGACGGTGCCCCCCGGAATTGCCGGCGTCGGAAATGTCGACCACCCAGTCGTTGGCCGAATCCGTCATTCGTCCAATCCCGCCAAAGAAGTCAGAGTCCGACGACGAAGTATCGTGCCGGGATTGAAAACGTTCCCTTTCACGGTTCTGCAGAAACTCATCCGTTCGCCCGGCCAGATCGCGAGCCGTCTCTTCAATGGCCCTCGCCAGCGCGGATCGAACTCCGGCATTTGATTGATCCGTTGCCCCGGACGTCTCTTCCTCGATGTTCGTGCTGCGACTTTGGGCCCGTTGGGCAATGCGTCCCAGTTTCTGCCACACGTCAACTTCTGGTTCCTCAGGCTCCGGCGCATCCTGACGCAGCCCGGTATCCGCTGGCTGTGGACGGCCGGTCGCTTGCTGTTGTTGATCGTCAGAAGGCTCCCAGAACCAGGGCTCGCGTTCTGGATTCTGTGAACCCGGCTGAGTGCCCGGCGTCGAACGCGGTTCAGGTCCTCGGTTCGGGGTCCGACCTGGACTGCCGCCGGGGTTCGACCCTGCCGGCCCCGTGAACCTTCCAAGTCCCTCGATCATTCTGACAAGCTCGGCAATGCGTTGCTTTTGCGTCTCGGGATCAATCGCCTCTGGTCCGGTCGTCATTGTGCGTCCGGACGAACTGCCCGGCTGCGTCGTCGGTGTACCGCCGGGAGTGGGGTTGGGAATCTCGCGGGGTTCTTGACCAGGTCCGGACGGCGGTCGTCCCGGCTGCGGCGACGGGGGTGCAGTGCCCGCTTGGTTGGATTCCATCCACTGGCGGACCATGTCGTCGAACGGCTGCCCGGTCGATCGTGACAACCGCTCGATCATCGCCTGGAAATCCGGGTCCGACGGGTCGATGCCCCCGAACGCATCTGGGTCTCCGGGCCGAACAGGGCCGGTTCCTGGTTCTGTCGAGGGCGGCAGGGATTCGCGTAACTGCTGCGTCAGCATCTGCTGAAGGGCCTGCTGCACTCGTGGGTCCGCGATTCCAGGATTTGTCCCGGAGGCCGATCCTCCCGCCTCAGTCAGCATCCGCAGACGCGTCAGTAGCTGAGCCTGGGACTGCAGGTCCGCGAGGCCGTGGCCGCTGCTGTTCAGCAGACGGTGTGACGACCGGTCGGTCTGCGCCTGAACCGCGTCCATGTGTGACGCTGTTGCAAGCGTCAGCCCGATCATCAGCACGCGGCCGGCAGCAGATGCCACACAGTGGGAAAACCGGGTCAACATGGACGCCGGGCCTTTCGGTCCGTCGGAATTATGGATATGGGACACGGCGTCTCCTGCGTGTGTGCAACAGATTCACAGAGAATGATGTCGCGAGACCAATAGCGGCGCCAAGGCGGCGACTGAGACGGGCACTCAGTTTCTGCCAGTTTCAGTAGTTCCAACTTTGGCTGTCCGCGAAAAGGGTGGCTGGGGTCGAGCGCTGTATGAACCGGACACATGGGTAACAGTCGTTCGGACACATGGGTAACGGTCACGGGCTTGGCTCAGGCTAACTGCCAGGACGGCCAGAGTGACTGCTTTACCGATTCAACGCCGTTCGGTGGGTGAGTGCATCGCGATGAGGGCCAGTACGAGCGTCGTCAGAACGACCGTGCTGATGATCACTGCCTCGTCGCTGCCTTTCTGTCGGTTGCTTCGCATGTTGCTGTACTTTGCGCAGAGTCTGTTGATTCCGATTTCTTGAACAGCCGGAAGCGGGATTCTCAGTTGGCTGCATAAGACCAGCCGCAGCTCGGGCACTGAGTGTCTTCCTCCCGCATCGGTGTTCCACACTCGAGACAGGTCAGGCTCGATTCGGAGTCCGACCGGAAAGTCGCCGTCTGTATGTTGCCCATCTGGTTTCTCGGGCGTGCAAACAACCACACGATGGCGCCCAGGATTCCTGTGATGGAGAGCAGGATTGTCCAGCAGAGTTTGTCCGACGGACTCACGAACTCGCTCTCGTGACGGCCCATGAGGTCCGCGACCGCAAGGCCCCAGACGATGATCGCCGGAGCGACAATCAGAATCAGCATGATGGTCGTATCCATGAAGGGTCCTCATGTTAATTCTCGTCGCGCGGTTCCGGCTTCTGCGTTCGACGTGTTGGCTTCGCGCGAGTCGTTCCGTTGTTTCACTCGCGCCATCCGTTGTTCCATGAGGTCGCGTTTGTGCGCATCGATCTCAGCTTGAATCGTTCGCCACTCGCTTTTGTCGCCCATCCGTCGCAGCGCTGCAATTGCGGCGACACGCATTCGGTGACCGGGATCGTAATTGTATGACGGATTTGCTTCCGACGATTACAGAAGAAATGCTGACTCGCGGAAAGCGAAGTGGGCTGGCTGCGGTGGGTCAGCCGGGGGTTGCCGGGCCTTTTTTGACCGGAGTGCCGACGGGGGGCGCAACCACAGCTGGATCGTCGAGCAAGCGCCGCAGCAGTGAGTCGTAGCCATCGTTCGTGGCGACGTGGTAGTGGTTGACCTGCTTGATCCATTTGAGAATCTGATCCACGTCAGCACTCTCAAAGATAATCGGAATGAATTTTTCGTTGGTCATACCAGCTTCATAGAGGTCGTTCAGAATGAGAACACTTTCGAATCGGCCTCCGGAGCGTTTGGGTGCCTGGGCTTTCTCGGCATAGTGTTTCGTCGAGACGACGAGAACGAAGTCGGCCACTTCGATCTCTTCGTGTATCCATATCGGCCAGCCTTCGGACGGATTCTGGATGTACTGATCAATGTAAGTTTCGACGCCATCACCACGCAGCCGATCGGACAGTTCGAGGACGCGCTTGGCGTGGTTGTCGGAATCGTGGGTGTAACTGATGAAGACTCGTGGCGAAGTTGAAGCGGTGATTGCATCTCTCTCGCTCTGAATGGAGGTCGATGTGAAAGAGGCCGGAGCCGCAGTCGCGGGCGATTTTGAGGCCGGATGCGAGGGCGGTGCGGGCGCTCTTCAGGCCCGCAGGGTCGGCAACATACCAGCCCAGGGCATCGCCCTGGGAAACGGTATCGTGTTCGTCATCCGCCGCCCTGAAAGGGCGAGACAAAGGATCGCCAGTCGATTTATTTCGCCCTTTCAGGGCTTTCGCGTCATTGTCTTCCGGAGACCCAGGGCGTTGCCCTGGGCTGGTATGTTTGGCCCTTTCAGGGCCGGCGGAGCGGGCCAGTGCGTGCTGGGCTTCGACCAGGTAGGACCAGCAGAGGACTTCCTTCGCGTCGCGGGCCAGCGCCCAGTCCCGCGCCGAGGTCCACAGGTCGGCGGAAGACGAGAACCTGGAACACTCGAACGACAACGACGAGAGCACGAGTTGGCATTCGTCTGCTGACTCGCGAGAATCGACGAGCCGGGGCGTGCGCAATGGGCATGCAGTCGGGGAGTAGGATTAAGAATAAGCGTCAGGATGGTCGTTCGTCTGCCAGCGGCAAAAATCGCCGGACAACTTCGCGGCTGGCACGGAGTCCATCCACTGCGGCGCTGATGATCCCGCCAGCGTATCCTGCGCCTTCTCCAACTGGGTAAAGCCCCACGAATCCCGGGACTTCAAACGTCTTCCGATCTCGTGGAATGCGGACGGGTGAACTCCCACGCATTTCCGGACCAACCAGGGTGGCGTTCTTCAGAAAGTTGCCTCGCCAGCGACTATCCATCACCGGCAGACCATGCCGTATTGCCTCAATGACAACGACCGGCAGTACGCTCCGCAGGTCGGCGGGCACCGTGCCTCGTATGTAGGATGATGGCAGTCGCTCGTCTGCCGGCGGAGTCTGTTGCTGCAGGAATGTGGCCGCCGTCTGAATCGGTGCGTGGTAGTCTCCGCGACCCAGTTGGAACGCCGCCGCTTCAAACTGCCGCTGCAGTTCGACACCGGCCAGCGGGTGATCGCTGCCGAATTCACCAGGCTGGAGCGTGACCATCAACCCGCTGTTTCCGAATTCTGAGTCATGGCGTGAGTTACTCATGCCGTTGGTACAGAAGTGCCCGCTTTCCGAGACACTGGGAATAACCAGCCCGCCGGCACACATGCAAAACGAGTAAACGTCGCGCTGTGCCTTCGCCGTCAGCGTGTAATCCGCCGCTCCCAGAATCGACTCGTATTCGGGCTTCCCATACTTCTGCTGATTGATCTGCTCCTGAGGTTGTTCAATCCGCAGGCCCAGTTGAAACGCTTTTGGTTCGAACGGGACACCGCTCTCAAACAGCATCTGGTACGTGTCACGAGCACTGTGTCCGATTCCCAGAATGACCACTCCAGTCGGGATCAGGCCACTGGAAGTCTGCACGCCTCGGACCCGTCCGTCGTCCATATCGAGGCCTTCGAGCATGCACTCGAATCGATACTCGCCGCCGAGTTCCTCGATCCGACGACGGATGTTCCGCACAACCAGGGGCAACCGGTTGCTCCCCAAGTGTGCCCGAGTTTCATACCGCACTGATGGGCAGCCACTCGTTTCCGCGAATCGTTCAAGGACCCAGTCGATGTCCGGTCCGGTCAGTCGACAGGTCAGTTTTCCGTCGCTGAACGTGCCCGCTCCGCCTTCGCCGAACAGGTAGTTGTTCTGCGGCTCGAATGGCTGGCCGCTGTCGAACCGGCGAATCGCAGGCACGCGGTCTTTAACTGGAAAGCCGCGTTCGATGATCAGCGGCCGATACCCCTTTTGCGCCAGATAATACCCGGCCAGTAGACCAGCCGGTCCGGAACCGACAATCACTGGCCGATGCTCGAGAGCAGTCGAACCCGGATCGGGATCGTCAAACGTCTCGCGTTGCCATTCCGCAGTTTCCGGTGGTGGATCGCGGAGCAATCTCCGCCGGACGTCGTCATCGACTTCTACCGAAACCGAATAGACGAACCGCAGTTTGGAGCGGGAGCGCGCATCCAGGCTCTTCCGGAGAATCCTCCAGTGCCGGATGTCTGACGAGTCGACATTCAGCCGGCGCGCAATCGACGAAACCAGCTCACTTTCCGGCAATTCCACCGGCACTCTTAGATTGGCGATTCGAATTGGCATAGATCGCAATGGTTATAGACGGGAAGCGGAGCGTTCTACACGGCTGCTCCGGTGAGGAAAAGTTTGACGACTGTTCCCGCCCTGAGGCGGACGCTGAGTTGGCTCACTGCAATGCCTGAGTCAGCCGATATCCGAGGGTGGCAGTTATCGCACGGATCCTTCGTTGGACGGCCAGGAGGCCGAAATGCGCACACTTCTCCTCATCACCCTCGCTTTCTCGGCCACCGGTTGTTCGTGGCTGCGTTGTCGGTTGCCGTTTGGTGGTCGACGCCAGAACTTGAACGTGACTTCCTGCGAGCGGAAGGGCAACGAGCTGCACGTCACCGTTCAGCAGCCGTGCGGTCCACAGCCGTGCGGTCCGCAAGCGGCCTGCCTGCCAGGCAATCCGTGCGGCAATATCATTCCCGGAACGACGTCCCGAGTTCTGAGCGGTCCCAGTTGTCGGGCCCTGACCATGGACTGGGCTCATATTCCGATCCCGATCGTCAAAGTTCAGCGACTTCCCGTCTGTCAGCAGGTCATGGTTCCCGGTTGCGCTCAGCAAGTCCAGGTCTTGCCCGGCTACGCGCCTGTCATTCAACAGAAGTCGCCCGAACAGCCGGTTCCAGCGCCAGTATCAAACGGAAATACCGACACGGCACGTGCGGCGGAAATGGAAAACCGGGCGCGACAGCTTGAAGATCAGGTCAACCAGCTACGTGACGTCCTGAACCGTCAACAGACCGGCGCGTCCTACCGCGGAACGCCCTCTCCGGGGGAGGTGCCGATCCTTCCGCCGCCGCAGCGTTGGGGCCCAGAAGACGGAGTGCCGACGTTCACGCAATCACCGATCGAGCAACTGTCCGGTTCGTCAAAGCCTCGGTCGGCGGGTATCGAACAATGGCCCTACAGCCCGCAGAATCCTCACCGCCGCGCTATCAGGTGACCCCGTCACGGCGTCCGTGACGTTTTCTTTGGGTTCGTCAGCGGCTTGCCTTTGCCCGCGAATTTGATGCGGAACGACAGCTTGCCATCGTTCTCTTCGTTGATGTCCTTCCACGGCTCATTCAGACGCAGAACAAGCTGACCGTCGGCCGGCGCTTTCCATGTGCCGTAAACACCCAGCTCGAACGGCTTGCCGACCAGCTCGTACGACTCGTCGTCGAACAGCATCCCGATCAGTCGACCTTTGCCATCCTCGTGGCCATCGGCATCGACCAGCTCGGAATCCTCGCCGACCTTCCACTCGCCGGTCGCACTGTATTCGTACTCAGTGCCGGCCTTGACCAGACAGCGCGAGGGTTGCCAGCCGCCTTTGGCCTTAATCACGGCAGCGACGGACGATGTCGTTCGCGGATGCCGAAACTTCGCCTTCCAGTCCCAGAACACCAGGTCGGCCCGGTATCCGATATCAAAGTGCTGCAGGAAGAACTTGTATTCAAAGGAGATTTCCTGCGCCATGCTGCCATAGGTGCTTTCGAACGAAATCCGTTGTCCGGTCAAAAGACCCAGCCCCAGCGGGCGAAACCGCTGTCGATAGTTCGGATTATTCGCCAGCAGGTGGCATAAAGCCCACCGCCATGCGTAATTCTGCCACGAGTCGCCAGTCACTTCCTGGGAATTGACAATGTTGTTGAGCGACTTCGGCGGCGAGTCGTGAATGTACTTCACGATGACACGGTGACAGTTGACCGCCGGATCGTCCGGCTTCCAGTACTGCCCCATCTCGGCCATACCCTCTGAGTACCACAGTGGCCCGGTCGTTCCGAACGTCTGGCCACAATACGCATGCACGGCTTCATGCTGCGGAGTACCACGGTCCGCGACTGCATAGACGATCGACCTGGCGTCGAACCGGTTCCCGCGAGTGACTCGCGTGGTAGCGGTAACGCCGGCCTGATTCTGAATGCTGGCCAGCCCGGCAGGAGACAAAACGCCCGGCGGCCAGTTCTTCAGGTCCTTGACTACGAAGCACTCAATGATCTTCTGATTCGGCCGGCCCCAGTAAGCCGAAATCAGCTTGAGCATGTTCTCCAGCCGATCGACTAACTCCTCCGCATCTTTGTCGTTCAGGTCCGTGTGAAGCAGGAAGTTTCGCGACCGGACGTCCCTCGGAGAAACAGAATTCGGCTGCGGTTTCTCTTCATCAGCGGCAACACTGAAGACGCAGATATCGCCCAGCAGAACCAGTCCGCACAGGCCAGCAGCAAGTACGCGATTCAGAGATATCACAACCCGGCTCCGAAGAATGTTGAAGGCAGCATTTCACCGATGCACCAGGATACACCCCGTGGGGCGATTTCGCGCTCTCAGGCCAATTCGGACTCGTTCCCGATCAGTGTGTGCGGCGTTGATTGATGAGTGTCGATTGATGAGTGTTGAGTTTCGAAGTGAATGTGGCGGTGGGACTTGAACGATCCCGACGATGAACAGTCCTGACACTTCGCACATCACAAATTATCACTCGACAATCATCAATCAAATTTGACGGTCGTGAGGAGTCCAACCTGCGGATTTCCGATCATGCGCGCGACGCTTCGAAGTCACGCATGAAACTGACCAGCGTCTCGACACCTTCAGGTGGGAAGGCGTTGTAAATGCTGGCTCGCATGCCTCCGACGCTGCGGTGCCCTTTCAATCCGTCCAGACCGGCGGCGGTCGCCTGCTGAACGAAGGCGGCGTCAGTGTCCGCATCCCCCGTCACGAACGTCACGTTCATGTTCGAGCGGCTGCCGGCGTCGGCCGTCGCACTAAACAGCGATGACTGTTCCAGGTAGTCGTACAACACGGCTGCTTTGGCCTGGTTCCGAGCCCCCATTGATTCGAGCCCACCGAGCGACAGGATCCACTTGCAGACCAGACCGACGACATAAATGGCGAACGTCGGCGGCGTGTTGTACATCGAATCGTTCTCGGCATATGTGCTGTACCGCAGCATGGTCGGATTCTCCGATCGGCAGCGTTCCAGAACATCGTCGCGCATGATGACCAGGGCCATTCCCGCCGGGCCGAGATTCTTCTGGCTGCCTGCGTAAACCATGCCGTATTTCGTCACGTCAATCGGTCGAGAGAAGATGTCGCTGCTGGAATCGCAGATCAGCGTGCTGCCGTCCGGGACATCCGGTTCGCGGGCGAACTGCGTCCCGAAGATCGTGTTGTTCGACGTAAAATGGACGAACTCTGCGTTTGCAGAGAATTCGTGCTGCGTGGGCACGTAACAGAAGTTGCGGTCTTCGCTGCTACTGGCCACGTGGACGTTGCCGCAGTTCTTCGCTTCGGCGATGGCCTTCTTCGACCACGATCCCGTGTTGATAAAATCGGCGGTCTGGTCAGAACCCAGCAGGCTCATGGCGAGCATGGCGAACTGCAAAGACGCTCCGCCCTGGATGAACATCACGTGGTAGTCGTCTGGAATCGAACCGACTTCCCGTATCGTCGCCTGGGTCTGTGCATGCACGGCGCTGTAGGCTTTGCTGCGATGCGAATGTTCCAGAATGCCGATACCCGAATCGCCCAGTGACAGCAGGTTCTCGCGAACTTCCTCGAGCACCGGAATGGGCATGACCGCCGGTCCGGCGGAGAAGTTAAGAATACGCTCAGCCATGTCTAAGTCCGCTCCATTCAAAACCACAATGTGATGAGGCGCTGTTCCCTATAGTACGCAACTTTTGGAACGTCAACGGGTGGCTGCACGGATGCCCGACTGCCCCACGGAGCCTGAGCTCTGATCGAACGACACATGGAGAACGAATTGGTATGCAGGCACTTGTGACAGGCGGCGGTGGATTCCTGGGACTGTACGTTGTCGAGCAATTGCTGGACGACGGCGTTCAGGTGCGGGTCTTCTGCCGCGGCCAGTACGACGAACTCGACCGGCTTGACGTCGAAGTCGTCTCCGGTGACGTGCGTGATGCGTCCGCCGTGTCATCAGCGTGCGAGGGGATCGATACCGTCTTTCATGTGGCGGCGGTCCCAGGCATCTGGGGCTCGTGGAAGATGTTTCACGGCATCAACACGATCGGCACGCAGAACGTCATCGCCGGTTGCCAGCGACACGGTGTCTCGCGGCTGGTCTACACGAGTTCGCCAAGTGTTGTCTTCGACGGACGGGACCACCTGAATGCCGACGAAACGCTGGACTATCCCACGCGGTTTCTGTCGCATTATCCACACAGCAAAGCTCTGGCCGAGCAGGCTGTCATCGCGGCCAACGGCGACGATGGCCTGGCAACCTGCGCATTACGTCCGCATCTGATCTGGGGCCCGCGAGACACGCAGCTCGTTCCACGGCTGGTCCAGCGCGCACGCAGCGGGAGTCTGCGGTTAGTCGGCGACGGAACAAACATGATCTCGATGGTCTATGTCGAAAACGCCGCAGCGGCACACGTGCAGGCAGCGAAGTCACTCCATCTCGATTCACCGGTGGCCGGGCAGGTGTACTTCGTCAACGAATTCAAGCCCGTGCCCTGTGGCGAGTGGATCAGCACACTGCTCGGGCTCGCCGGACTGCCGCCAGTCGAGAAACACGTTTCCGCACGAGCCGCGTATGGAATCGGTGCGGTGTGCGAAGCTGCATTCGGGCTGCTTCGTCTTCCCGGTGAGCCACCCATGACACGTTTCCTCGCGGAGCAACTCAGTTCGTCGCACACCTACAACATCGCCAAGCTGCAACGCGACGTCGGCTATTCACCCATCGTTTCCGTCGAAGAAGGGCTAAAGCGGCTGGGAGCAGAGATGCGCGGCAACGAGTTCCGCGAAAGTCGCGACTAATTACTGAGGTCTTTGAGAAAAACGTTGCGGAACCAGAGTTTGTTGCCGTGGTTCTGCAATTCGATGGATCCGGTCTTGTAGAGCGGCTTGTCGCGATCCCAGTAGTTCTCCATCGTGACGTTCTCGACGACGAGCTTGTCGTTCAACTCCACAGTGAGTTTGTCTCCAACCAGGCGAATGAAAAACCTGTTCCATTCACCAACAGGTTTGTCGGCTTTGACGTTGGGGAACCGCGGGTTTTTCTTGTTATTCCACAGAGCCCCGGACCCCTTCTGGTTTCCAAGCTTGAAGTACTTCTCGTACTCCGTGTCCCAGATTTGAACCTGCGGACTGCCTCGCAGGTAAATCCCGCTGTCGCCGCCTTCAAGAATCTTCCAGTCCACGTACAACTCGAAATCGCCGTAGTCTTTGGCGGTACACAGGCTTTGGCCTTTGCCGTCGAACTCAAGCTCACCGTCGATGACCTTCCAGTGAGCCCGCATGCTCTCGTCGGCCACCTTCTGAGCCGCTTTCAATTCGTCCGCCGACATCTCTGTCCGAGCCTTCGGGTTCTTCACGAGCCCCTTCCAGCCTTCCAGGTTCTTGCCGTTAAACAACGGAGTAAAACCTTTCGGGGCCTCCGCGACGGCAACGGACGACCCCGCCACCTGAAGCAAGCCAACGAGGGTGATCAGAAACAGACAACGAATCAGTGGCATAGTGCGACTCCGTATGCTGATTGAGTTTCGCAGGTTTGATTGATGAAGTTGGGAACACTGGAAGCCTGACTTTTGCCATTCTTCCCGCATTTCTTATCTCGCACACATCGGTGCAGACGGAACATCCAAATCGACGATATCGAATTTGGACAGGTCTAGCGATGATGATCACGGATGTGAGATCAGAAACGTCAGATGGCCAACCCAGGCAATACGACCCGACTCGACGAATCGGCCATCCGCAATGTCCCGCTTCTGTGAGTCCGATTCGTGGCTGCCGAAGTCTTCGTCGGGTGCGTATCGTGCAGGTCCTTCGAGTTAACGTGCCGGCCAATCGACCGAGCTATGACAAACCCAACAACTCATCGAGGTTTGAGAAGGCCGTGAACTGGTCGTCAGTGTCGGCTGATTGTGGCAGACGCCGCTCACCCGGGTTAAGACGCTCGCTCATCAACCCGTCGTCATCGTGACCCCACCCGGCGTAATGCCCGAGTTCATGAGCAATGACCGACAGGAGGTCAAAGCGGCTGCGCGCCTGAGAGGCGACAGCGGCGCCCGATTGCTCCAGCATCGCGAATTCGAGGTCATCACGCGGTGTGTCGTCGATGAACCATCCGACTCCATTGACGTCAATGTCGATGATGATTGCATCGTCCGTCGCGAGCCCGAGATATCCGTCCGGCAGGTCCTCCACTCGAATCTCTACGGACCGTAGCGCATCGATTTCTGAGTCAGACAGCCCGGCTTCTTCGAACCGGTCGATCGCCGCGTACTGTAGTCCACGCAAAGTGCCTGGTGAAAGCAGTTGTTGCCCGGATGCCAGCGATGCCGCGACTACTGGCGAATCGGTGTTGGACAGAAGGGCAGACGGCTGCCAGGCGTTTGGAAAATTCAACGCGTACGATTGCTGAGTTGCTGACGCTCGGCTTCGACCGAAGTTCTGAGCGAACAGGGCGACATCGCCGAAATCGACGTCGCCGCTGCGGTCGAAGTCACGACTGTAGGATTCGTCACTCGTTGTCGTGCTATTGCCGAAGACCTGGGCAAATCGAGCCACGTCGCCGAAGCCGATCTCGCCGCTGTCGTCCAGATCGTACATCACCGGCCAGATGCGGATTGACGGCGCAGCCGGTTCGTTTGAATCAGATTCCGCACCGGCCGCAGTTTCGAACATCACACCATTAGCGGTCAGCCGATCATCGACCGTCGGCAGGATGTATCGGCCTGTCGCCGAATTTGTGAGGTTGGCACCGGCCAGTACCTGGAACGTGACGCGCGCCATCAAGACGAAGTCGACACGTCCGAGATCCGCTGTCAGTGTTGACGCACTAATGCCGCTGACGATATCTGATACGTTGTCAGTCGTGCTCTGCCGACTGTCAGTAAAGGCCGGTCCGAACTCGACCGCCGTGACTTCGTAAAAGCTGGCATCGAACGGCACGTCGACACTGAACGAACCGATGGACGTCGTGTCGTCGTCGGGCGTGCTGCCCCACACTTCGATCGTGAAGTCGTCCCATTCGTCGAGGTAAGTCACATTCAATGGTAACGCGGCCACGTGACCGTCAGGGTCAGTCGAGGTCGGCGTGACAACGACCCGCGTGTCCACGGTGATCAGCGTACTGTTCGTCGTCTCGCCAGCGGCGCGATCTCCGATCATGTCGTGTCCCGGGCCGCCGTCGAACTGATCTGTTCCCTCGCCGCCGCGCAGGATGTCGTCGGCAGTCCCACCGGTCAGCATGTCATCACCAGGTCCACCCACGATGGTGACGGATGTCGTAACGGTTGCTGCTGACACCTGGTCGTTTCCACCGCCGGCATCGATTCGCAGTTCACCCGCGGGAGTCGCAAACTCGACCATTTCGAATGTCGGCGAACCATCGATGCTGCTGAGCATCAGCATGCCGCCACCGGTGGGAGTCAACGACGCATTGTCCGACGTGTCCGGCAGTGTGACGCTCATACTGGTACTGGTGACGCCGGTCAGGTCGATCGGCTCCAGTCCGGTAAACGCCACAGGAAAACCATCGAATGCAATCACACCGTCCGCGGCGCCTGTGTTGGTGATGGTCGTCAACTCAAACGTACCACCAGTGACCGTTAGCGAATCAATGCCGGCATCGCCGTTCCAGGTGACTCCCGCTCCGGGCAGAGCCGACAGGTCGACGATCAGCTCGTC
Organism: Planctomycetota bacterium; assembly: GCA_963579025.1. Classification (GTDB taxonomy): domain Bacteria; phylum Planctomycetota; class Planctomycetia; order Planctomycetales; family Planctomycetaceae; genus CAUZFZ01. The sequence goes on from CAUZFZ010000027.1 coordinate 45,790, forward strand.
ATCAGCAGTCGAGCCGGTGATCACAAAGGACAGGCCCGGTTCAACGGTCTGCCGCAGGAGTTCCGCGGCTCCCTGCCGCCGCAGGACCACGTCGGTATTGATCACCAGCAGCTCAAACACGCCGCCACCGGCTGGAAGGAACACCGTCTGCCCTGTTACGGACTCAATCGACAATTGCGTAGCGGCAAGGCTGCCATTGCCAGCGTCATCCAGAGCGGCGCTGGCTGCAATGTTAACTGTCACCGTGCCATCCGCCGGAGGAATCACGTCGAAGGTAAAGACGCGGTTGTTCGTGGTAGCAAAGTTCGCAGATGTCCCGTTGCCGATACTCAAATCACCCGCGACGAACCCGCTGACCACCTCGCCGAAGTCGACCGACACGTTGATGGGAGATTCACTGGTCGGGCTGGACTGCGTGGCGGTGATCACCGGCTCGGGAGCCGTCCGGTCACTCGTGAACGTGAACTGAGTGGCAGCCAGACTCGCATTTCCAGCGGCGTCCTGAGCGGCGTTGGCCGCGATGTCCAGCGTGACGTCCCCGTCTCCGGTAGGGGCGACGCTGAGTGTGAACACTCCGCTACCAGCGTCGGTGAAGCCATTCAGGCTGCCACCCGCGACTGACACGTCAGTCTGCAGGAAGCCGGTAACGACTTCGCTAAATGTGATCGTTATCGGAATCGACGGTGCGTTGGTGGGGCTCGACTCCGTGGAGCTGATGACCGGGGTCGGTGGCGTGACATCGAGTTCCACCACAGCGAAGTCGAGACCGCTGACAGTTTCGTCGCCATCTCCGGTCAGGATGACGCGAAAAGCACCCGCAATCAGTGTGTTGTCGAGGATGGCCGCCTGATTGGACACGCCTTTGGCCACGGCCAGGTCGGGATCACCATCCTGATCGAAGTCCGCACTTGTCACAGACCAGGCCAGGCGAACGGGAAAGACACCCACTCCAAAGTTCTGCGGCGACTGAAACACGCCGCCGCCCAGATTCAACAGCACGGCCAGATTCGAATCGCTGCCGTTCGTCACGGCCAGGTCGATCTGGCCATCCATGTTGATGTCGACAGCCTCGATCGCCGTCGGTCCGGAGCCTGCCGGGTATGACCTTGTTTTCACTGGGTCGAACTGGCCATTGAATCCGTTGTTGAACAGCACGGTGATGTTATCAGAGAACTGATTGGCGGATGCGACATCGAGATGACCGTCCAGGTCGAAGTCCGCCACAGCGATGTCGGACGCACCCGTTCCCACGTTGACGGTGGACGCCGTTGAGAGTGATCCGCCACCCGTATTGAAATAGGTCTCAACACGATTGGCACCAAAGCTGGACACGACCAGATCGGGATCGGAATTTGCGTTGAACTGATTGTTCACCTCGAGATTGGCAAACTCAGCCCGTGATGGAGTGGTACCAGTCGTCACCGTGTGCAACACACCGAAGTTCGAGCCGTTTGTGTTGCTGATCACGAAAGCCTGATTGCTGACAGCGCTGGCGACGGCAATGTCCGGGAAGGCATCATTGGTAAACAGGCCAGTCGACACTGTTGTCTGACCTCCACCAGCAGTCAGAGTGATCGGTGTTGCGAAGGCACCATTTCCCTGACCCAGCAGAATCGAAACAACATTGGTCGCTTCATGCCCAACAACCAAGTCGTCATTTCCATCCTGATTGAAGTCAGCTACTGCGACGGAGCGTGGCTGAAATGATCCCGTGAAGATGCTGTCTGCTGCGTTGAATGAACTGCCGTTGCCCAGCAGCACCGACAGGTCATTAGTAAATATGTTGGCAACAACCAGGTCCGGCAGCGAGTCGCCGTTGAATGAGCCCGCCGCGATCGATTGTGGAAAGTCACCTACATTAACGTCGGAGACGTCTAGCGTGTTATTACGAGGAAACTGTTGCTCCCGCCCGGCAACATTGATGGCGCGTACAGTAAACGTGCCGCCCGCGAGTTGCTCGAAGCGATAGAGCCCCTCCGCCTGCGTGGTCACGGCGGGTTCCAGATTTCCACCAGATGAGTCACGCACACCGTTGTTGTTCAGGTCAAGGAACACGGTAACGCCAGCCTGACCTTCACCGGCATTTCGAATCCCATCGGCGTTGGCATCGACAAAGTAATTCCCTTCCAGCGTGCCCGATCCGAATCCGACTCCGCCGACGGTATCGAGATTTCCGAAGTCGACATCGCCTCTGTCTTCACCGGCTCCCAGGGTGACTTCGATCACCGGTCCGTCTTCCGCGGCAGGTCGAGTCTGCTCGAAGCCAGACTGAACAACCTGCACCACGCGATACGTGTCGAACGGATCCAGGCCAGCAAATGAGAAACGCCCTTCCGAGTCTGTCAAAGCAGACGTTTCACCAATATCAAGCTGATTGTCATCATCTTCATCAAGAAAGACCTGCCAGTTATCCAGCCCGGCTTCACCCGCATCGCGAAGCGCGTTCGTATTCAGATCGCGAAAGACGCGTCCAGCGATGCTCCCATTCAATGGCACATTGCCAAAGTCGACGGAAGTGGCGGTATTCCCTGGCTGCAGGCGGACAGTCCAGAAACTGTCATCGGCAACGGCGACCGGCGTGGGGCCTCCAAATACTACGTAGCTGGAACCCGCGCTGCTCTGGCTGTTCGGGTCCGCGTCGGGGGCACCGATCAGCAGATCACCAAAGCCGTCGTCATTGATGTCTCCGGCCGAGCTGATGCCTTGACCGGAAAAGTCGCCATTCGTCGTACCGTCGAATCGAAATCCGGTGAGACCATCAAGACTGTCAACAGTCTCAGTGGCGGCGAAGCTGACGGCACTCTGGGTCGTGTCCCTGCCATAGACGACGTAGCTCATGCCGAAGTTCTGGTCGACCGGATGTCTGTGCGCGCCGACGGCCAGGTCTCCGATTCCGTCGCCGTTCAAGTCACCGGCGAAACTGGAGACCTGACGAAACCTGCTGTTAAGACGAAATCCTGTCGTGCCGTCCAGATTGGCACTGATCAGAATTGTCACAGGAGGAAAGTTCCCGGACTGAGCGGTATTCCTGCCGAAAAATACGTATGACGACGCGCTGGCTCCCATAACGATGTCGTCTATTCCATCACCATTGACGTCGCTGGCTCCGCTTAGTGTTGAGCCAATTTCCTGTCCAGTTGGCCCTTCCAGTCGAAATCCATTTCCACCGTCGAGGTCGCTCAATTCAATCGTCGCCGAAAACGCAGTGCTACTATTTCCGTACACAACATAAACAAATCCGGCGAAATCCCCGTTGTCACCGGGGTTGCCGCTCCGAAGGTCTGCGCCGAAAGCCGTGTAAGCACCGATCGCCAGATCGTCGACACCGTCACCGTTGATGTCTCCAGCGGCGCTGACCGCATGACCTGTCCGTTCAACGGTTGTGATGACCCCCGCTCCGCCATTCACTCGAAATCCGTTTGAACCGTCGAGGCTGCTGGCGTTCAAAGTCGTGGGGAAATTACCATCGACGGATGTGTCTTTACCGAACACCACGAACGCTGCACCGGAATCAGTGCCATTGGGATCGGCGTGGTCGGCCCCGATCAGCAGGTCCGCGATACCGTCTCCGTTCACGTCACCCGCCGAGCTGACGGCTACTCCAAACGAATCGCTGTCGGTCACACCAAGGACTCGGAATCCAGTGGTTCCGTCGAGGCTACTCACATTGAATGACGCGGGAAAGTCTCCAGCCTGAGCGGAATCCTTTCCGAACACCACATAGACAGACCCGGGTCCGGCATCCTGGCCGAAGTCGTTACCGATCAGGTCCGGAGCACCGATCGCCAGATCATCGATGCCATCACCGTTCACGTCGCCCGCGAAAGTGACCGAGTACCCGGCGTAGGCCTTGACGCCGGGGCCATCCAACCGAAATCCGTTACTGCCATCCAGGCTGCCGAGACTGAACGTGGGCGGGAAGTTGCCCGACTGTCCCGTGTTCGTGCCGAAGACGACGTAGGCGGCTCCTGAACTGGTATCGGGCGATTGCGCGTACGGTGCACCAATCAGCAGATCGTCGATGCCATCACCGTTCACATCGCCCGCGGAACTGACTGTGCGCCCCGTTCGTGCTCCAACTGGTGTCCCGTCGACTCGAAAGCCAGTAACTCCGTCGAGGTCGGCGAGCTGAAAGACACCCGCTTCAGAATCGGGACCCGTTTGTGTCCAGCCAGGACGCTGCAGTTCTCGAACGACGTAGCGATCCGGTGGCACTTCAGTGAAGCGATACATCCCGGACTCATCAGTTCCGCTCGTCGCCGGGTCGTCGCCAATAGTCAGCGTACTGGGTTCATCAACATCAAGCTCACCGTTGTTGTTGATGTCGAGGTAGATCGTCCAGCCTTCAAGTCCGGGCTCCCCTTCGTCTCGCACTCCATTGCTGTTGTCGTCGCTGTACTTGGCTCCCTCAATGTCACCGAGGTTGCGTTCGAGCGATCCGATATCAGCGGTGGCTGTACCGTCATTGTCAGCATCGATTGGTCGGACGACGTTTCGCTGGTCCACGGACGGCGCGATGCTGTTGTCTCCGGTGTCGATGGCGGGGCTGCCAGGAAGAAGTCGGTGGGTAAACGTGAAGCCGCCGTTGTCTTTAAGGTCACCCAGAACCGGATCGATTGGCGTGCCGGAATTCCCGGTCTGATCTCCATCTGTGCCGTTCGTAAGCCCGGTCGCTGTTCCGAGGTCGCCGACGAGATTGTGGCCGTTGGACGCGAAGCTGCCAGACGTGTCCGGGTTCGCGCTGGTTGCTGTGTTGTCAGCGATGATGGTGTTCTGAAGCTGAGCGTTTGCAGCGCTACGGATACCGCCGCCCTCGTTGGTCGCAATGTTATTGGTCACTGAAACGCTGGAGAGCAACAGGACGCCCGACGCGTGGTCGATGCCGGCCCCGTTCGTCGCGGTGTTCCCTGAAACCGTTGTGTTGATCAGGGTCGTGTTGCCGGTGGTCGAGACGGCCCCTCCGAATGTCGCACTGCTGGCCGTCAACAGACTGCGCTCGATTGTCAGTGTACCTCCGTTGTTACGGACTCCCCCACCGCCTCCGCTGATGCTGCCGCCGCTGATCGTGACGTCGAGCAGTGTCAGCGAACCACTCGACTGCACATCGAGGACACGGTCGATACCACCCGCCATTTCAATGGTGGCTCCGTTGCCACGAATGACAAGGCCGTCGACGTCAGTGATATCCAGATCGCCGGTGGCGGATGCGTCTTCACCATCTCCGGCGATGTCCAGCACGTAGGTCTCATCGGGACGCAGGACTATGGTGTTCAAACCGGCTGAGGCGTTAGCGGTCTGCACGGCGGCTCGCAGAGACCCAGGAGAGATACCGTCGGCGGTTGTGGTAACGCTTACCTGGCCCGCAAACGCGATCGTGACTTCGAACGAGCCGATGACGGTTTCACGCGTCAGGTGACCGCCCGTGTCTGATACTTCACCCGCCTGCAGGACAACTTCGTAGATGCCGTTATCCTCCAGCAGCCAGGAACCATTAGGTGGCGTCATGCGATACAACACGTCGACGTCGGGCCCGTTACCGTTGGGGCCGAATATCAGCGGAGCGCTGAACTCTGCTCCGTCGTCGCGACGGCGGATAATGACGTCGGTGTCGCCCAGACTGCCCGCATCAACGTTCGTGTCATCCAGATACTTGACGATGATGTCCTGCGTCGTGGCGCCGTCCGTGGTGACATCGCTGGCGACCGTCACGCTGCCCCGCGGGGCGAACGTATCAATACTGAGCGCACCGTTTGCGTCGAGCAGCCCACCGGTTGCGACATCGCCGCTCAGTCCGCCGACTGACCGAACTGATTCGATAAGCGCATCCCGAAGTTCTGATGCTGCGGCAAATGGTCTGAGTGCGGCAAGCAACGCCACCGTGCCTGTCACGTGAGGCGTGGCCATGCTGGTACCGGTACGGAAGATGAATCCGCCACCGAGATTCAGGCCGAATATGCCCACGCCAGGGGCGGCCAGATCGACGGACGTCGCTCCAAAGTTGCTGAAGCGGGCGAGGTTGTCGCTATTGTCTGTCGCGGCTACGGCAATGATGTTGTCGGTATCGAAGCTGGCGGGATAGAAGCCGAGGTCATTATCGAGGTCGACGCCGCGGCCCGTCACATCACCATTGCCGGCCGCCGCCACGAACAGGACGTCCGCCGATTGGGCGGCCGAAATCGCGTCCTGCAGGTCCGGGTTGAAGTCACCCAGCGTGCCCCAACTGGCATTCATCACACGCACATTGGTATCGAACTGGGACCGCATCATTGTCGCATAGTTGATCGCCAGAATGGCATCAGACGTCGAACCTGTCAGTTGCGTGTTCAGGAATTTCAGAGGCATCACTGAGACGTCCCAGTTGACTCCGGAAACTCCCAGACCATTGTCGCCGACCGCCCCAATCGTGCCGGCTACATGTGTTCCGTGCCGATGGTCGTCAATGGGATCGTTGTCGTTATTCAGAAAATCCCAGCCGATCAGGTCGTCAGTCAGACCATTGCCGTCCTCGTCCGTGCTGTTCTCCCAGGCCGAGTCGGACAGCAGGTCAGCGGCGTCAATGAATCCGTTGCCGTTGCTGTCCGTGACATGCGCCGCATTAGCTGGCTGATTCAGATCGACAAACGTAATCAGACCGTCGGCGTCAGTGTCCGTCAGGACTTCGGCCAGTGATGGTGGAATCTCACCCTGATTGAGCCAGATGTTCCGTGCGAGGTCCGGATGCGTGTAATCGACACCCGAATCAATCACCGCAGCCACGACGTCGTGGCTGCCGGGACGTGGATCGGATTCCGGAAACAGGTCCCACGCCTCCGGAGCGTTGATGTCCGCGTTCGCCGAGCCGAAGAACTGGCCCGCATTATTGAAGCTGTACTGACTGGTCCCGAATTCGGGATCGTCCGGAACGAGTGTCTGGGCCTCGACCGACTGATCCGGCACGAAGTACTCGGCAAGGCCACTGTCTTCCAGAACCCGGCTGGTTTCATCGTGACCGTGCGTGCTGGAGACAAGCAGCATGCCGGGCAAACCCAGCCCCCGCAGTACCGTGATCGGCACCGAGTTCGCCTGCAGCAGTTCCCGGGCTCCGGCAACGTCAGCCGACTGAGCAGTGCTTGCAGCGTCCAGTCGTACGATCCAGCGCTCGCCGGAAATATCGTCTGCCGGAGCTTGAAGCGATTGAAACCACTGCGGACTGGCAGATGTCGAACCGGCTGCTGCGCTCAGACACAGCTTTGGTTCGAGTCGTTCTGCCTGGTTCAGTCGGTCGCGCCAGCGTTTACGACGACCCTGTCCTCGGGGCTCGTTCTGCCGACGTGAAAAAGGCCCGCTGGACAGCCAGTGAGTGAAGATCATGACGTGTTGAACCGGCGTGATGGGGGGAGGCCCGCGCCATTCATGCAGTCACAACAGGCTGGTCATGTTGCTGCCAACCCAGGCCAATACTACCCGGTTCGACGTATCGGCCATCCACAACGGCCGGCTTCAGTGAGTCCGATTTGAGGCGATGGAAGTCCTCGTCGTGCGCGTATCGTGCGGGTCCTTCGAGTTATCGTGCCGGCCAGTCGACCGAGCTATGACAACCCCAACAACTCATCGAGGTTTGAGAAGGCCGTGAACTGGTCGTCTGTGTCGGCTGATTGTGGCAGACGCCGCTCACCCGGGTTAAGACGCTCACTCATCAATCCGTCGTCGTCGTGACCCCACCCGGCGTAATGCCCGAGTTCATGAGCAATGACCGACAGGAGGTCAAAGCGGCTGCTCGCCCTGGAGGCCACAGCGACACCCGATTGCTCCAGCATTGCGAATTCGAGGTCGTCACGCGATGTGTCGTCGATGAACCAGCCTACTCCGGAGGCGTCGATGTCGATGATGATTGCATCGTCTGCGACCAGGCCCAGATAGCCGTCTGGCAGGTCCTGCACCTGAATTTCGACGGACCTCAAGTTGTCGAGTTCCGTGGGGTTCAAACCGGCGTCCTGGAACCGATCAACGGTCGCATCCTGTAGCTCACGCACAATCTGCTGCGTGACTGGCGATGACGGCGTGTCGGCCGATGCTTCCGAGTCCGACGCATCAATACCAGCCAGTAGCGCTTCTGGCTCCCAGGCGTTGGGGAAATTCGTTGCGTAGGATTGTCGGCCCACGGATGTTCTGGAGCGACCGAAGTTTTGCGCGAACAATGCCACATCGCCGAAATCGACAACTCCGTCGCGGCTGAAATCGCGACTGAAAGTCTCGTTATTTGTCGCCGTGCTGACTCCGAATGCCTCAGCGAAGCGTGCCACGTCACCGAAACCGATCCTGCCACTGTCGTCGAGGTCGTACATCACCGGCCAGATATTTGTGACGACTGGTGCCCTAAAGACGGAGTCTGCTTCTGACGCGTCATTCAGTGTCACCGCAGTGTTTGCTACCGACACCGCAGTATCGGTTTGCGGCAGGATGTATCTGGCCACCTGATTATTAGGCAGATCGAAACTGCTCCGCGGATCGAAGCCAATCCGAGCCAGCAGATTGAACTGGCCGTTGCCCGTTGCGGTGCCGCTCAGCGTGCCCTGAAGTCCACGCACACGACCATTCGTGTTATCGACTCCCACAAGCGAAGTCGAGGTGAAGGACGAACCGAACACGATCGAATTCTCGCTGGCCTGTGATCTCTGTGCGTCGAACGGCACGTCGACCGTAACCGTGCCAACCGAACTACCCGGCGGTTCGGCCACCCAGACCTCGACGAAGAACTCGTCCCATTCGTCAAGGTAACGTTCGTTCGCTGGCAGGACCGCGACCGTGTCAGCACCAGTCGCGGTGATTACCGTGCGAACCTCGACACTGACGGCCACGCCGTTGACCGTGTTATTCGATCCGGTTTCCACAACATCGTGCCCGTCGCCACCGTCCAGCACGTCTTCGCCGGCACCACCAATCAGGCTGTCGGCGCCAGAGTCACCCAGCACGATGTCGTCGCCTTCACCGCCATCGACGAGATCGTCTCCGCCTTCTCCATGCAGTTCGTCGTCACCGGCATCTCCGAAGAGTTCGTCGTTCTCAGCGCCGCCGAAAATCGTGTCATTGCCGTTCCCGCCATGGAACGTGTCAGCCCCTTCTTCACTTTCCAGGTGGTCGTTCCCGTCACCACCAAACAACAGGTCTGCTCCCAGGCCGCCCAGGACGACGTCATCGTCCGACTGACCCTCGATCAGGTCATTCCCCGCACCACCGACCAACGAATCCAATCCGTTGCCACCAAGAATGATGTCGTCGCCACCCTGACCCAGTGCGGTGTCGTTTCCGGCGAATCCCTGAAGCTGGTCGAGTCCGTCGCCGCCCTCAATCGAGTCTGGTCCTTTCGAGCCCAGCACGGTGTCATCGCCAGAACCAGCTAAAACCGTTGTTGCGCCATTGAAATCAACCGCCACAATGAAGTTGTCGCCGCTGTCACCGTTGATCACTGCAAGTTCGACGGACAAAACAGTATTGGTCGTGCCGTTCTGCAACTGGCCGTCGCCGAGCGTCAGGTCTTCGTTAGCGCGGACCGTGATGATCAACGTGTCTGTCCCGTCGCCGCCGTTAAGCACGTCGACGTTCAGCCCTTCGACCAGTACGTCATTGCCGGCACCTCCATCGACCGTCACACGCCCGGCCGCTGCGCCCGCGTCCAGCCGATCCGCACCCCCACTACCTTTCAGGTTGAGTGGTGTTGTCACTGCTGTCCCAGCGTTGAGAACGGTGACCGTGTCGGCTGACGATGAGCCCGTGACGGTCAACAGAGAGACCGTCTCAGCCACTGCCCGGAACAGCTCTGCGCCGCCTTCGATTCTGACCAGAAGATCGTCACCGTCGCGAAGGACCTCGAATCGACCGCCCGCGGATGGAAGCGCGACGCCGACTTCATTACCCGTCGTATCACCAATGACATCGACCGAGTCACTGCCGGAGACAAAACCGGTTGCTGCAGCCGTCACTACGACGGTCTGAGTCCCGTCACTGATCGCCTCATCGACGCCGACTGCCTCAAACGCCAATGAACTCTGGCCGGCTGGTATCCTCACGGTAGCCGGAACACTCAGCTCATCCACTTTGCTGCTCGTCAAAGTCACCAGCAGGTCAGTGCTGACGTCTGCCGTGTTGCGACTCACCGTGACCGTCGACTTACCGTTTGACTCCAGAACACTCGCATCAGCAATCGAAACGATCAGCGTCGCTACGTCATCATCAGTCACGTCCACGGACACGCTGCCCGCCACGAAGTCCGTCGCAGCGGCAGTGATCGGCACACTCTGAGTACCATCTGCGATCTCTTCATTCACACCGCTGATTGTGAATTCCTGTGAAGTCTCGCCTTCTGCAATGGTCACACTCGAAAGCACGGTCGCTTCGCCGGGGTTTGCACTCAACAGGCTCACCACCAACTCGCTGCTAACATCGGCGGTGTTACGACTCACGGTCCCGGTCACACTGCCACCGTTCTCCGACAGGCTGCCTGGCGACACCGTTAACGAGAGCGTCGACACGTCATCATCGGTCACAGTGATGTCCGCCTCCGCACCTGCAAGACCGCTGGCCGATGCGCTGATCCCGACCACAGAGGCACCGTCGACGACGGAGTTATCGCGGCCCGTCACTGAGAAAGTTGCAAACGACGCCCCCTCATCGATCGTGACGCGTGCCGGAACCGTCAGGTCGCCGGCATTACTGTTCAGTAAATCCACAACCAGTGCCGAGGATGTGTCCGAGGAACTTCGCGTGACGGTGCCTGTCGAGGCGCCCCCGTTCTCAGAGACGCTCGCCGCATCAAATGTCAGAGTCAGCGTGTCGCGCAGGCCAAAGTTCAAACCAGACGCAATGCGGTTTCCAGTCGGAAGGTCGACTCGCAGCGCACCTGGCACGATCGAATTCAGCCGGACATTCACCGTGTTTGCCGCGGGGATGGACGTCAGTTGAAACCCGGGACCCAGGCTTACGGACACAACAACGTCCGGCACGTCACGGTCATCCACGACTCCATCGCCGTCATCATCGTTCAACTGCCCGATAACCAGTGAATTTCCGATTGACCCGTCCGGCAGGACCGCCACCCCGCTGGTATCTGCCGGCTGGAAGTCGGCGGCGCCGTCGCCATTCTGGTCACCTTCGTTTCTCAGAATTCCGAATCGCCGGAGATCAGCATTCGCTCCGAATACGGTGCCCGTCTGTGTAAAGAGGACATCCAGATCTCCGTCCTGGTCGACGTCGCTTAACGACGTGTCCGTCGGGCCCACGCCAGTTGCAAACGTCCGTGCCGTACCGAATGTGCCCTCGGGTTGATCGATGACGAAAACGCTGCCGCTTAGAACATGAGTCCCGACGATTTCACTGAAACCGTCACCGTCCAGATCACCAACAGTGACGCTGGACACTCCACGCCCGCCCGTCGCGATGGGTGCTCGAGCTGCAAAGGATGAAGCCGCAGTCGAAGAGGTGTTGTTCAGAACCGTCACGGCACCCTGGCCGGAACTCAGTGTTCCACCAGCGACCAGTTGAACCGTCCCATCGGAAGTCAGCCTTCCGGCCGCGACGGACGTCACACTGCCACTGCTTTCGGACAGGAAGATCGTCTGCCGGTGCGTGAATGCTCCACTGGCCGACCCGTCGAAGATGGCCACCGTGCTCCGTTGAGGGGCCGGGGCAACATCCGCAACGATGGCCAGGTCCTCGAAGCCGTCGCCATTGAAGTCCCCCGTCGCCACATCACGCCAAGCGAAACTGGTCGTCCCGACGGATTCAAGGACACCACCGCTCGCGAAGTCGTCGAAGTCCACCAGCAGATCCGTTGCAAAACTTCCGTCCGGCTGTCGGGTTGTGATACCGACGCGGGGATCGAACCGGAAACCGGAGACTAATGCGGACGGTTCGCCTGCACCGGCCAGACGCAGCGGTGAGACGAACGACGCCTCTGTGTCGAGCTCGATCCGGTCCCGCTCATCTCCAACGAAGTTTCCGTCACCATCATTAAAGAACAGTTGCACCAGCGCCACATTGATCAGCGTCGTCGCGAGATCCAGATCACCGTCGCCATCCAGATCGATCAGAGCCGTATCAATCGCCCCGTCAGACGTCGACAGCCGCTGCGTGGTCGTAAACCGGTTGCCCGGAGCATTCGTCTGTTGAGTACCCGCAGGCAACTCCACCCGCACCGAGTGCGTGTCGCCCCGCAACTGGTTGATCGTGTAGCTCCCGTCCGGCGCAGTCACACTCGACCGTTCGCCACCGTTGAGAATCCCGTCATCGTTCTTGTCGACAAACACCCGCAACCCACCAATGCCCGGTTCCGAAGCGACGCTGTCCTGCACGCCGTTTCCATCGACATCATTGAAGATCACACCTCGGACAATGCCATCCGCTGACTCGCCCAGAGCCGAGGCATCGACACTACCAATGTTGAATTCCACAGAACCAGCGGCTGCCAAACGAATCGTTGCTTCGGTGAGTGTTCGAGGAAACGTGGCCGCTTTTCCGTTCGGCAGGCTTTCCCGAAACACGTACGTACGCTCGGAAACCAGGTCGGAGAACACGAATTCACCATTCGCGTCGGTGACGTCGCTGATTTCGGTTTCCGAGTCGAAGACACCGTTGAGATTCTCGTCCAGAAAAACGGTCCGTCCCTCATTGACCGAATCTCCGGCATTGAAGACACCATCAAGGTCTGCATCCGTGAACGAGACTCCGCGGATCGTGCCCGATTGTGCGATGGAACCAAACAAAACGTCGGAAACCGTCTGTCCGGCGATGACATTCACACTTGCCACTGGTTCCGATTCAAGACGGGCACGGTAGATGGCTTCCGCCCCGCCGCTGAACGTAGCACGAAAGACAATGCTGTCTCCGCTGATCGCGTCATGGCTGATCGCCAGGTCAGTCAGTACTTGGCCTGGAAAGTCCGTCTGATTCTGAAAGTCTGTCCGGTCCACGATCTTGCGCAATGCGTCTTCTTCCCCGATTTGAGCGTACAGGCCGAGTTGCGATGGGAAGAGGCGATAGCCCCCGTCCCCGTTCCCCGTCAGCACGCTCACGTTGTCGCTGTTGAAATTGGCGGTGACGATGTCGAGGACTCCGTCGCCCGTCAGGTCCCCCAGTGACACCGACACCGGGGAACTCCCCACAGCAAAGTTCCGTACCGTCTGAAACGTGCCGTCTCCATTTCCTGTTAGCACACTCACATCATTGCCGGTCGTGTTTGCAGTAACGGCATCGAGAACTCCATCGCTGTTCACGTCCCCCAGTGACACCGACACAGGGGAACTCCCCACAACAAAGTTCTGTTCCGTCTGGAACGTGCCGTCTCCATTTCCTGTTAGCACGCTCACACTATTATCGGTCAGGTTGGCAGTAACGACATCGAGAACTCCATCGCCGTTCACGTCCCCCAGTGACACCGAGACAGGGAAACTCCCCACAGAAAAGTTTTGTACCGTCGGGAATGTGCCGTCACCGTTTGCGGCCAGCACGCTCACGCTATTGCTGTCCTGATTGGCTATGGCGATGTCGAGAATTCCGTCGCCAGTCACGTCACCCAGAGACACCGAGACAGGGGTACTACCTGTAGCGAGGTTTAATGCTGTCTGAAACGAGCCGTCCCCGTTCCCCACCAGCACGCTCACGCTGCTGCTAAATTCATTGGGCGTGACGATGTCCGGAATTCCGTCCCCCGTCACGTCACCCACAGAAACGGAGGAAAGGCCAATCCCGACAGCGAAGTTTGCTGCCGTCTGAAACGAGCCGTCTCCGTTTCCCGCCAACACACTCACGCTATTGGTGAAGCGACTGGCGGTGACGATGTCGTCGAACCCGTCGCCGTTGATGTCGTCCAGCGCGATAGAGCGAGAGGGTCCAAAAGCAAACACAGCCCGCGCTGAGAGATTGATAACGCCGTAGTTGACGGCGGTCTGTAATGTCCCGTCCCCGTTTCCGATGAGCACGCTGACGTCGAAGTCGTTTCCAATGACCATGTCGAGCACTCCGTCGCCCGTCAGGTCACGCAGAGACACGGATCCTGGGCGAACTCCGGCTGGCTTATCTCCGCCGCCGATGAATACCGTCTTCTGTCCATCGAAAGCCACGCTCGGAAGTACCGGCTCACCGGAAGCAGAACCAATGACTGAAATCGTCCCGGATCCATCCGGGATTGGCGTTGTCAGACCTGACAGTCGTGTGACGCCGTTGCCAACCTGAGCCAGGAAAATCGACTCTTCGCCCGTCACGTCTGACGCGCGAAACGCAGCAGACAGCCCCGAGATAGACACGTCATAGATACGGTCATAGAACGTCAGCGGCAAGATTTCATCGCCCGATCGCGTCGTGATCCGCCAGCCCGTGTTTCCGCCCACCCGCGTGTCCAGCGTGGCCTTGTCCAAGAACAGGTCAGCGCCACTCAGGATCAGCCCCGTTCCTTCGACGACGCGGTCGACCAAGATTTCGTTGTCTCCGTCCAGAATAGTCTGCCCGTTGACAAACTCGGCGAAGCGTCCGCCCGAGACGCCGCCAAGGTAGTACTGAGCGACGCTGCCGTCTGCCTGAGCCAAAAAGCCGATACTGCCGTCAGAGACGCTGAGCGAATCGAAACCACCGTTCCGACCATCCTCAATATCAGTCAAATCTGTCGAAGACGGAACACCACCGATTGGCTGGCTGATGATGGCCTGGCCGGTGTCGACCACCACGCTGATGTCACCTCGGGAATCCCGTTCGAGCACCAATTCCCGACCGTCGGTCAGTGTCGCCGTGAAAACAATTGACGATCCGTCCTGCGCGTGAGCAGTTCCGATCGACTGGATCGCTACGGCTTCATCTGGAATCGTCAGTTCAACCGCCTCACCGTTCACCACCAATTGACTGTTCGGAGCATTGGTTTGATCGACAAACACGACGTTGCCGCCGACGACCGACGGCAGACCCAGGCCAGGATTTCCGCCGTCGGGTGTAGCGGAATCCAGCAGCGTCAGTTCCGGAGCCGTCGGCAGAACCTGCAGCGGGAAAGTTTGATCGAATCCCGCTTGTGCAACTTCGCGAATTCTCACTTCGCCGGCAGGCAGCCCGAAGAATTCATACTGGCCGGTTTCATCTTTGGTTGTGGCCGGGTCATCGAGTCTAGTCACTGCCGACGGTTCGCTTTCCTCGCGGCGACCGTTGTCGTTTACATCCACGAACAGAGTAACCCCAGCTCGCCCCGGCTCACCCACGTTCCGTCGACCATCAGAATTCCTGTCGAGAAACACGGCGCCGGTCACATTGCCAGTGACGGGATCGAAGGCTCCAATACTGGGAACACCATCCTGCGTCGCATCGTACGAAAGCAACACATTCGGGCTTCCGGAATCCAGTTGACTGTTAAAAAACAGCGTTGATCCAATCAGCGAAGGCCCCCCCGTCACTTCCTGCCCGGCCCTGACAGCACGCACGGTCCCGGTGGCCGGTTCCAGCAAAAAGAGTTCACGACGCAGCACGGGTTGCTGCGTATTGTTGTCCACTCGCGAAGAGAGAGCGGTGAAATACACATCATCGCCGACGGCGATGAAGTCACGCACATCAGAACCTGCTGAGCCTGGAAGCAAATCGGCGACCAGTCGCAGACCATTCTGCCGATCAAACGTTAGAAGTTCAGAACCGATACCCGCCCCGGCAATTTCTGCTGTCAGATAAATCCGGTCTCCCGATACGAACAGCACGTCGTCATCCGACGCAGACACGCGAAAACTGCTGCTAAGTGTCAGGTTCTCAGCATCGACTGGCAGTGCGTCACCGGTTCCGTCCTCAAACTCCGGTGTGTCGATCAGCAGTAACTGGACTTCACCGAGGCGTGACGTTGTGTTCTTGAGTCGGACGAGGGCAAGGAGCTTGTCTTCAAAAGTGTCAAGCTGGACAAAGTCGTAATCACGCCGACGCAACGCGCCAAAGGCGGACCCTACTTCGTTGACCCCAAGTGCCTGGAAGTCAGTCGCACCACTCTCACGGACCTGCAACGCGATGCTGTTTCCGAACACCGTGGTGTCTGCGAAAGCCAACACGTTAATTACAGATGAGCGTCCCGAAAGAACGCTCACGTCATCACTGTTTGCGTTAGCACTGATGATGTCCTCGATACCGTCGTCGTCCACGTCAGCCACGAACACCGACTGAGGACTATCACCGGCATCAAGGTTCTGAGCTGGCTGAAACGTACCGTCCCCGTTGCCTTTCAGTACGCTCACATTGTCGCTGCCGCGATTTGCCGTCACTATGTCTGGGAAACCGTCACCACTGACGTCGGTGACACTCACGGAATTCGGACTGTTTCCGGTCAAATAGTTCGTTGCAGCTTGAAACGTCCCATCACCATCACCTAGTAGAACACTGACCTCATTGCTGTACTCGTTCGCAGTCACGATGTCTGTCACGCCGTCCCCATTGATGTCGTTCAGTGTTACCGCAAACGGACCACCAATGGCGTCAAAGTCCTGCGGTGTCTGAAACGTGCCGTCCCCGTTGCCTCTAAGCACGCTAACGGTGTCACTCTGCAAATTCGCGGTCACAATGTCTGCAATTCCATCGTTGTCCACGTCACCCACGGAAACTGAAAATGCACTACCACCAGTGGGAAAATTGCGGGGCGCTTGAAATGTGCCGTCCCCGTTTCCATTAAGTACACTGACGTTTTCGCTGCTGGAGTTCGCAGCAATAATGTCATCAATGCCGTCTCCCGTCACTTCACTAACCGTCAGCGAAAATGCACTGCCGCCCGCGGCAAACGTCTGCGGTGACTGGAAGACGCCATTGCCGTTGCCCTTCAGTACACTTACGGAATCGCCTGATATTGTTGCAATAATGTCGTCGATGCCGTCGCCGCTAACGTCGCCGACAAACAAAGAGGAAGGCGAGGAACCCACTACGAAGTTCTGCCTTGCCTGAAACGTGCCATCGCCGTTTCCTCTCAACACGCTTACATTATCACTGCCGGAATTCGCCGTAATGATGTCATCAATTCCGTCACCGCTCACGTCTCCGACGAACAACGAAGCAGGACGGTCTTCCGCGGCGAACGTCTGGGCCGACGTGAAAGTTCCATCCGCCACTCGTATGTTGGTCAGTTCGCCGGTCGCCGGGTCGAATTCACGAATTCCTGCCTGGCTCTGTATGACCAGACGTGAACCGGACTCGAATAACTCCTGGGGCTCGTCAGCCAACAAATCTGTAAAGAATTGTGCCCGAACACGAACCCCTGCGTTTGCCGACAACGACCACAGCGTCAGTTCTCCCGTCTGTGAGTTGGACGTAATCCAGTATGTCTCGCCAAATGCCTCTCCAAATAGGATGGGATGCCCCCGCAGTGGCACTGACTCGATCGCACCAAACGGTGTTGCTGTGGAGAACAGGCGCGGTCCGTTGCCAATCAGCACGCTTACGTTATCACCATCAGAATTTGCAGTTACGATGTCGTCGATTCCATCGCCGCTGACGTCCCTCACGGAGACGAAAGTAGGCGCGTCTCCCACCGCGAAACTTTGTGGCAGCTGAAACGTACCGTCCCCGTTGCCCTTGAGCACATTAACGCTGTCACTTCCACGATCTGCAGTCACGATGTCATCAATTCCGTCGCCGCTGACATCTCCGACGGACACGGATCGGAGATCATTTCCCGTAGCGACACGCTGTGCCGTCTGAAACGTGCCGTCACCGTTGCCTCTCAGAACGCTGACGGCGCTGATTGAGTCGTCGAATGTGCCCGCACTGGCAACTACGATGTCGTCGATTCCGTCGCCGCCTATGTCGCTAAGTTCCACCGAATAAGGTCTGTCTCCTGCTGCAAAGGACCGGGGAGTTTGAAACGTTCCGTCGCCGTTGCCTTCAAGCACGCTGACGTCACCGCTGGGACCGAATGTAATCCCCGCGTTGGCGGAGACAATGTCGTCAATTCCGTCGCCGCTAACGTCGCCAACGGACAAGGACGTAGGACGAACTCCAGCGGCAAAATTCTGCGCCGTCTGAAATGTGCCATCACCGTTGCCCAAAAGTACCGTCACGTTGTTGCTGCCGGAGTTTGCAGTGACGATGTCATCGAAGCCGTCACCGTCGACGTCGTCAACACTCACGAACTGAGGACGATCTCCAACACTGAAACTCTGCGCAGCCTGGAAAGTTCCGTCTCCATTGCCTGGGAGGACGCTTACGTTATTGCTGTCGTAATTGGCAGTAATGATCTCCTCGATCCCGTCGCCGTTTAAATCAACAACAGACACAGACCGAGGACCATCTCCGGCTGCGAAATGCTGAGCGGTTTGAAACGTGCCATTGGCGTTACCTTTGAGCACGCTTACGTCACCGCCAGAACCATAAGTGCCCGCATTGGCAGTGACGATGTCGTCGATTCCGTCGCCTGTTATGTCGCCGACAAATACAGAAGAAGGACCATCTCCAACGGCAAACGTCCGTGGGCTAGTCTGGAAGGATCCTCGGCCGTCGCCTTTCAGTACGCTTATGTTATCCCCGCCAGCATTTGCGGTAACAATGTCACGGACGCCGTCGCCGGTCACGTCGCCAACAGCCAATGCGACCGGGCGATCTCCAACCATGAGGCGCAACGGCGCCTGGAACGTACCGTCGCCGTTGCCCCGCAAGACAGTCACGTCACCAAGGGACGAGTAGTCAGCACCGGCGTTGGCGGTGACGATGTCGTTGATACCGTCGCCGCTTATATCTTCTATGGAAACGAAAGATGGACCATCTCCCACAGCAAGTGTCCGCTGCAGTTGAAACGTGCCATCACCATTCCCACTCAAGACGCTCACATTGTTGCCAACGGCATTTGCAGTGACGATGTCGTTAAGACCATCGCCGTCGACGTCTTTAACTGCCAGATGTTTCGGGCCATCTCCGGCAGGGTAGAGCACGGCAGTTTGTAACGTGCCATCCCCATTACCCACCAGAACGCTCACGTTATTGCCGTCGCTATTCGCAGAAACGACGTCAAGAAACCCATCGCCGTTTACGTCGGCCAGAGCCACGGAAGTTGGCGAACTTTCAACAGAGAAGTTCAGCGGCGTTTCAAAAGTTCCATCCCCCCTGCCTCTCAATACACTTATGTCAGCACTGTACTGATTGACTGTAACGATATCGTCGAATCCGTCACCACTCACGTCGCCGACGGATAGGGCGCGTGGCCCACTTCCGGCGGAGAAGCTCTGCGCCGCACGAAACGTGCCGTCGCCGTTGCTGATTAGTACGCCGACACTGCTACTGAATGGTTGCGCATAAATAATGTCGTCAATACCGTCGCCATTCACGTCGTCGATGGATACGGAAGAGGGACTGTCTCCGGCAGGCAACTGCTGAGGTTGTTGAAAGGTTCCGTCACCCTTTCCCGTCTGGATTGTCAGAGAATCACTATACAGGTTGGTCGTTACAACATCGTCAATACCGTCGCCGCTGACATCGCCAATGGCCACGGAAGATGGTCCATCGCCCGTGGCGAATGTGCGAGCGCCGTTAAAGAGCTCAGTTCCCTCAGATGCTGAGAACACATAGTCATTGCCATTGGCGGTTCCGGTGACGGGAATCAGGACGGATGTTGGCGTGGGTTCGTACGCCGCTTCGGCCAGTGCGTGATTCTCGAGCGATATGTTAAGCACGTACTTCGTACCGATTGGGGGTGCGGCGCCTGTCAACTCGCCGGGGCCGTTCGTCTCTGAACTGAAGGCGCCCACAGCGACGGTGTAATAACCCTGCTCCGGGAACTGATGGTCGATGCGGGAATCGCGACCGGAGCCGCTACCAGAATCGGTCGCAGAATTGTCATTGGATGCCAATAGGGTCCCGCTTGAGTCGAACAGGAACAGTTGCGTGTCGAAGTCCTGTCCGGCTGTTAGCGCGCCGTTATCGATATCGAACACCGCAGCAGAGCCTGCCTGGTCGACGGTGAACGAGTAGAAGTCAAATGTTCCGTCCCCGGTTGCCGTGATGGTTACGTGCGGAACCGCTTCGGCATTCGAAATATCCGCATTCGGCTCCAGCGACCAGCCTCGCTCATCCAGCCGCATGGCTTCGCCACGCGAGTCGTTCGGTTCCAACTCCGCAGTCGAATAGACGATCGGCAATCGTGCTGTTAGAACCGACTCAGCGCGACCTGCAATTTCGGTATTCGCAGCCGGGCCGTCCGGAATCGGGGAACGAGTCAAGACAACTCCGCTGCCACGCTGCAGGAGTTCGAGTTCTGAGACCAGTGGCGACTGTGAGGTTCCAATCTGGTCGAAGTCTGCTACATCATCGACCAGCATTCTCCAGGTGGGATTGGTCTCGCTAGGCTGCCCGAATAGGTTCGTGCCGTCAGAAGTGATGAATCCTTCGACTTCCGGAGAGATTCTCGCAAGATTGTCGGCAACAATAGAATTGGTCAGTGCTATCTGCGCAGTGGCCGTATCGGTGGCCAGCCCACCGCCGTTGCCAATCAGGGCGTTGTTCTGTGTGAACGTGACACTGCTTAGCGACGACGTTTTTGAATCACTCGTCGATTGCAGGAAGAGGCCGCCACCGTTACCTCGCTGCGCTGTGTTTCCTGAGATGGTCACGTTCGTCAGCGCCAGCTCAGCATCGATTGCGAACACACCGCCACCGCCTGCTGTAGACGTGTTGTTCACAATCGACGTGTTCTGAAGTGATGTCTGGCCGGCTGTGTTGCCTGGTGCGCCGACCACAGCCAGGCCACCGCCGCCGATTCCAAAGAATCGCGAAGACGTCTGATTTTCTTCCAGACTGCTGTCGATGACGGTCAACAGGCCATCGCTGTAGACACCACCACCAGCTGTTTCCGCAGTGTTGGCCGATACGATGGTCGATTCAATCGTCAGCGTGCCCGAGTTTTCAATTCCACCACCCGTCTCGGTGTTTCCGTTCCGGACAGTGAATCCACGAACCGTGGCGGTTGTGGCTGACGAGATGTCGAACACGCGGTCCAACTGCTGCCCGTCGATGATCGTCGAGAACGCTCCGCCACCAATCAACGTGATATTTTGCGAGGACGTCAGGTCCAGGTCACCAGTGGCCGCGGCATCTTCACTCTTGCCGGGAATCGTCAGGGTATAGATACCGTCCGGCACGACGATCGTTGTACCGGCAGAGACGCTGTTGGCATGCATGATCGCCGCACGCAGCGAAACCCGGTCTTCTGAGTCGGCGGGTTTCCCGTCCATCGAACTTGCATCAACCGTATCCAGCGTCGTGTTCACGAAGAACACGTTCGCGTCATCGATGGACACGTTGAACTGGCCGAGTTCCCGGGGAGCGGAGTAGAGCCCCAAGTCGTCCTGGATTTCGCCTTCGCGCAGCGACACAAGCCAGATTCCGTTTTCCGTTGCGTCCCAGGTTCCACCGGGTGCTGTGAACCGGTAGCGGGCGGCGTCCCGGCCGTTGACGGTGGTCGTCGTGGATTCGACGGGCGTGAGCAGCGTTTCGGAGAATCCCTCTCGCCTGACTTCGATGTCGCGTATGTCGAATGTGGAGGTGTCGACGCTACCGTCATCGGTGTAGGTAACGGTGATTTCGACCTCAGTGGTTCCGGCCACGGTGATGTCGGCGATGGTGACCAGTTCGGGGACGGGCGCAAAAGTGGTGGCGGTCACGGCTCCGAACGCATTCAAACTGCGGTTACCGTTAACCTGGTCGTTGAGGGACGCGTTGACTGTGGCTCCGGTAAGGATGGCGTCGCGTGCTTCGAGGGCCGTCGCGTCAGGGAACGCATCGAATACCAGAGCAGCCGTTCCGGCGACGTGCGGCGTCGCCATGCTGGTGCCACTGCGTGCGATGAAACTGTCGCCCGGCTCCAGGCTGATAATGTTCACGCCAGGGGCTGCGACATCGACGCTCGTGCGACCGAAGTTGGTGAACTCGGCGAGTTCACCACGGTCGTCGAGAGCGGCCACACTGATGACGTTCGGCAGGTCCAGGCTGGCCGGGAAGAACGGCGTGTCGTCGTTGTTGACTCCCTGGCCCAGAATGTCTCCATTCCCAGCGGCTGCCACGAACAGGATGTCGGCTTCGAAGTTGCCGGCCACGGCGTCGAATAGAGACTGACTGAACGAACCGGACGAGCCCCAACTGTTGTTGCTCACGCGGACATTGGCCGCATTCTCATCCCGCGTGCGAATCATCGTTGAGTAGTTGATCGCTTCGACCGCGTCGGAGATGTCGCCCTGGTTGTTCTCGTTCAGGAACCTCAGCGGCATAATCGACGTCTGCCAGTTCACGCCGCTGACACCGAGGCCGTTGTCGCCGGTGGCTCCCAGAATTCCGGCAACGTGCGTGCCGTGTCCGTGCTCGTCAAACGGGCGGTTGTCGTTCTCGAAGAAATCCCAGCCGACCAGGTCGTCTTCGAAGCCGTTGTCGTCCGTGTCGATTCCGTCGGCCCAGCGAGGATCATCCAGCAAATCGGCCGCGTCGATGTAGCCGTTGCTGTTGAGGTCCGTGACAAAGCTGGCGTTTGTGGCGTCGTTCAGATCGCGGAACGTGATCAGGCGGTCGGCGTCAGCATCATTGAGTGTCGTGGCGGCATCGGGATCAATGAACTGGGGCGGCAGTTCGCCCTGGTTGATCCAGATGTTGAGGTAGATGTCCGGGTGAGAGAAATCCACACCTGAGTCAATGAGAGAGATGACAGTCTCGACGCTGCCAATCGTGACGTCCCAGGCCTCGGGCGCGTCGATGTCCGCGTCGCTGGTACCACCCGTCTGCCCCGTGTTGTTGAGTCCGTACTGGCGCGTGAATAGCGATGACTCTGTCAGCTCGTTCGGGAATCGCGTTTCGGTCGCTCCCACCGCGAAGTCTTCCTCGAAATAAGCGAGGGCGGCATTCGTCTGCAGCGACCGCACCACGTGCACACTATCACGCTCGGTCGTGGAGACGACGACCTGACCTGGCAGTCCGAGACCGGAAGTGACTGTGAGATCGAGCGATGCGTCGGCGATGAGGCTCTGCACACCCGAGAGCGATCCAGCCTGAGCGGTCGCTTCCGGAGTCAGTCGGACGAGGAACTGCCGGGTGCTTGCATTGCCGAACGTGTTGCTGCCGGCCGAACTACCGGAGAAACCGCCTGTGGCACTGAACGCCGAGCCGACAATGCCGAACCAGTCGGCATTTGCGGTCGAATATGTGGCCGCGGCGCTCAGACACAGCCGAGGCTCAAGGCGTTCGACGACACGTGGTGATCGAATACGATGGGCTGCGTCCCGTGGTCCTGCTCGCACAGCCTTCCGGCCAGGTATCCAGCTCGAAAAAAACGGACGCAACCAGTTGGTCAGAAGCATTGATGTCTCCTCCAATCAGACGAAGGTGTTTCGAGAGTCGGACTGGGGCGAGTTGCAGGACTCGGCCGTAATCAGGAGAACCCCAATTCACTTTCCGACGGACATGGAATCCGACGACAGTCACGGTATTCGCGAGACACGCTCCATTGAACCAGACGCAGGTGCTGTTTTGCTGCGTTTGCAAGGAACATGCTGTGTCCAGTCTATACAGCGTTCGACCGGAATGTCGCCCGAATAACGCGAGCGAACTCGACGTCGATTCAATCGATCATCTGATTGAGCGAGGCAGTGACGCGGGCAACGCCACGGGCGTTCCGCTCAACGGCATATGGCGCAGCGTTACGTCTCTTAATAAACGAGCTGCGAGCCGAGGTAGAAGTTGCGGCCTGGCTGGAAGATGCTCAGGCCGGTTTGCGAGCGGAAATCGAAGTGCTCGCGGTAGTTCTTGTCCGTGAAGTTTTCGACTCCCGCAACGATGGACAGGCTTTCCGAGGCCTGCCAGTAGGCTCTTAGGTCCCACACCGTGAATCCGGACGATTTCGATTCCAGCAGACTGCGTGCAATGCGGTCCTGGTCGTCGACGATTCGCGAGGACAACTCGACACTGATCGGGGATTCGTTGATGGCTCCGGACAGACGCACGCCCAGTCGAGCTTCAAGCGGTGGAATACCCGGCAGTGGCTCGCGTGAGGAACCAGCGATTCCGGAAAACGTCCCGCGAGCCAGGTCGGGGAATCGCTGACTTTCCGTGACGACGAATCCGTCGGGCTGCAGTGTGGCGAAGTCGCCGTTGCGCGTGTGATCAGTGCCCTCGACATAGCTCATCGACCCGAACATCGAAATGTCCTGACTGAGCGCGTACTCAGCATCCGCTTCAAACCCGACCAGCGAGGCGCGGTCGGTATTCACGTACTTGAGATTCGTCTGCTCCACCTGGCCGAATGGTGGCCCGCGGCGGACGGACAGGTTCTCGAACGTGATTCGGTCGTGAATCCAGGCATGGAACACGTTGACGCCTGCCGAGAAACGATCACCCGAATACTCGGCGGCCAGATCGATCTGCCAGCGTCGTTCGGCGTCGAGACGTGGGTCTCCCGTGACCGTGTTCAATCCACTTTGCAATAGAAACATGAACGACTCGGCCACATACATTTCCGTCAGCGATGGCGGTCGCATGCCGTAACCGGCACCGGCTCTCAGAGTCCAGTTTTCATTGACGTCGTATCGCGCCGTGGTGAACGCCGACCACAGTCCAAAACTCTGATCGAAGTCACGTGTTCCCAGAATACTGGACAATGGCAGACTGGCTGTGCCAACCGACTGCAACACCGAGTCCGGGTCAAGCACTTCATTGGTAACAACGTCGGCCCGCACTCCTGATGTCAGAACAAGACCATCAAGCGGCTCCTGGACGTGCTCCACGAACAAGCCAGGGTTCGCCGAGATGGAACGGGGAATCGGAGAGTTTGCATCGGTAAAGACACTGAATCCAAACCGGCCGGACGTGATCTCGTCCAGCTCCTGACGGACGATTCGAATATCGACTCCGGCCGTCGTCTGGCTGTCGTTGTCGTGTTCCCATGTGGCAGCCATCCGGGCACCAGTCGACAGCGAGCGAATATTGGTGGTCCCGACAAACTGAAAGGAATCCAGAAACGGAAATGTCTGGCGTTTACTCGCGCTCTGCGCATTGCCCTTCAAACGCGTCTGGTTGTACCAGGCTTCCACTTCGAGCTGATCGGCCCACTGCACAGTCTCGTCCAGCCAGGTGGCTTCGAATCCGTCTGTGATCAATGCGTCGATGTCGAATGCCTGGCCAGGCAGTTCCACATCAGTCTGGTCCAGTCGCAGATAAGAAAACTCGATGTTCTGGCCCGGTGCCACTTCGAAGCCCAATGCCACATCAACGTCCCGCGACTTGTAACCCGACGGAATTCCAACGCCATCGCCCGACTCATAGTCAGTACCCGTCCGATGGCCATATCCCACACGCACTCCCCAGTCGGGGTCGGCCACTGTGAACGTCTGGCGTCCGTAGAACTGCTCGCCGTTGGATCCGTAGTCAACGCTGGTCGCTCCACCGGATTCCTGCCATGCCTCGGTGCGCGGGCTTCTGAGTAACTGGAAGTCGACAAAGTCAAATCCAGGGCCATACCGTGCCGCGTACGGCCCCTTCACAACGACCACGTCTTCGATCAGGCGAGAATCGATCTTGCTCAGGATTGTGTCCAGGTCGATCCGAGCTGGGACCCAGTACGAACCCGATGCAGCCAATTGGCCGACGCGACTGCCTCGAATGCGCGGATCCGAAATAATGGGGTTTCTCTTTTGAGTCGTGACGCCGCGGTTCTTCGATGATTTACCCAGCAGGCTGCCGAGGTCCGTTGTCGATCGTGCCCGCGACTCCACTCCCAGCAACTTATCCGTGGCAATTCGCGGCGCACGTCGTTTGCTAAAAGAAGTCAACAGGCTCCGCGGAGCGTTGCCTCGGAAGATGCTCGCGGCAGCCTGTCGCGCGCCTGGCGTCTGCCTCAGTAAGAGGCTCCGTGGCTGAATCGGCAAAGGCTGCTGCGGTGGTACGTCCTGGTACAGACGGTGTGCCACATACTGGATTCCGGAATCGCCGACCGTCAGCTCATCCAGTCCACCGGGAAAACTCAGAGCGTGAAAAAACTCCTCAGCATTCCCCTCGGCGACCGGTGTGTCGGATAGCTCCTGCGGCCACGCCGAGGAAACTCCGGACAGAGTTAGAACGGCAGCCAGAAGGATCGTTCCGGGCGCCCACCATTGGCACGGTCGTGTCGAAATCCTCGAGTCCATGAGGGGTTGCACCTGGCACTGGCTTTTGAAGTTGCACACGTTTTTGCCCCCTCTCCCTCGAAACATTGGCGTGGTCGACTGTCTTTTGCAGCAGAGCCCTGGATCGCCAATGTTCTGGGGGAGAGGGCTGGGGTGAGGGGGCATTAAGTGTGCAACTTCAAAACACTGGGCAGCGGCCGAGGCGTCCGATGCGCCGGCCGGTTGTTGGAATCGCGTATCGGATCACGGAGCGCAAACGCGCAGGCGGAAACTCAAGAGTCCTGCGTTCACTATCGGCCGGAAAATCGGTAGAAGTGGACCAGCCGCGCGTCGTACCGCTACTGGATCGTCGATTCCGTGCACACCAATCGCTACAGCTTCCCTAACCCGATTGGTTCACGCATGAAAGTGGCTGGGGCTGCCAGCCACTGCGGGTGATGTCGACGCAATTCAGGAAACAGTTCTAATTGGACGACTCACGTTCCGGTTGCGAATCGCTATCGCTCGGCGTTTCCGGAGTGACATCAATGCCGAGTGCCTGGGCAGCTTCATCGCGCAGCCGAATCAGACGCGGCCGACCCGGCGATGTCTCCTCCATGCGAACGATCCCCGCGTCGTACGATTCTCTCGCGCGATCGGGAGCATTCGCCAATGCCGCCAGCAGCGCCTCCAGGAAATACTGCTCCGCGGAGTCCGAGTTGTCATTTGCGGCCGCCGCATCCAAAGCGGCGCGACATTTCACGGTATCGCCGGATCGCAGATAAGCCAGGGCGAGAGTTCGGCGAAACATGGCGTTGTCGGGAACGGCCTGTGTTGCCTGGATCATCAGGGCTTGAGCACTCTTGAGATTTCTCAGTGCGGGGTCCGGGCTTTGCAGCAGGATCCAGGCTGAGTCATGGAGTATTGGCGGCGCCGCATCGTTGATCGAAGCCTGCAGCTTAATCGCCTGATTAAGTCGTTGGGTGGCGACATCACGCTGGTTGCTTTCCCACAACAACGCGGCCAGGTGGAACCGAATCAGCGCGGCTGCATTCTTCCAGCGTGGCTGTGGATCGGCACCAGCCAGAAGCGGGTCGAGTACCGTTTCAATGGCAGCTTCAAATGAATCCCGACTGTCCTCCAGGTTGCCGTTACTGGCTTCGATCCCGGCTCGCACGGACAACGCAATAGCGAGGCGTTCGTGATGTCGCGGCAGGTCCTGTTCTTCAACGTGCTCGATCAAGAGTTCGATGGCTCTTTCAACATACTCGAATGCATTCCCAGCATCCGCACGGTCGCGCAGAATCTCGGCCAGCGCAAGCTGGCCGTAGTGCTCACTTCCGGAGACACTCGACTCATCCGGATACTCGTTGAAGAGACTCGTGAACTCGTTCAGCCCATTCACGACCAGCGCGACAACTTCATCGGAACTGGCTGCCTTGTTCCGAGCCAGTGCGAGATCGACCTGGGCAGTGGCCAGGTTAAACCGGTACCGGGGAATCTCGGGACGAGCCTGCAATAACGCCTGGTATGCCGTGATACCGTCGGTGTAGGCCGACTTGGGATCAATTCCGTGGGCACGTTGAACATTGCCCAGGTCAATAAAGCTGACGGCGAGGCCTTCCAGATAATCCGGGTTGTCCGACTGCTGTTCTCGCAGGCCTTCCCAGATTTCAATTGCCTTCCTGATACTCTCCATCGATTCGGCAGTATCACCACTAAGTTCGTAGATCTGCCCCAATGTACTCAGCGTGGCAGCCAGGCCGACTCGCAATTCGGGATTCAACTCCACCTCGATCTGCTTTGAGTAGAGAGTGCTGGCCTTGTTGAGTGCCGCGACGGCGTCCGTCAGATCGCCTCGCGACTTGTGCAGACGAGCCAGGTCAAACAGAGCGTCCGCGTGGCCAGCTTGTGATGAGTCAGAGTGACTGTCGTAGTATTCGATCGCGTTCCTGAGTTGGACCTCCGCCTGGTCTCTTTCATCGCGGTCGAGTAATGCCGCCCCGTGCCTGTGCCAGGCAAGTGCCCGCAGGCCCAGGGCTGCCTGATTGCCGGAGTCCTGACTCAATAGTGACTCGCATCGTGACGCGGCTTCGCTGTAACTGGCTGCTGCCGCGTACGGATCGCCGGCGAGCGACTGGACGTCACCCTGACGGAGCAGGCTTCCAACCAGTTCCAACTGCAGTTCCAGACTTGTCCCAGGCCGTGCGGCCAGTTCTCCATAGTAGTCAGATACCATCGTCAGCAGATTCAGCCGCACCTGCTGAATGCGCGGGTAGTGTTTCAACGCGTCGCTGACACCCGTCATTCGTTCAATCGCGCTCTGAGCCTGGTCGTGTTGATACAGGGCGTCGTCTTTGGCATGCGCTTCGGCTACCCGCGCCTGATTGATGAGCACGGCCGAGCCAGAAACGGTAACGACGAAGGCCACAGCCAGCGCCGCCGCGACTCTCTTCATTCGTTGGAGTCTGAGCTTCCGCGAATCGCGTTCCTCGATGGCAAGTCGGACACGCGACAGCAGCTCGGATTGTTCCGGAACTTCAGGACTCAAGTGGAAAGCCGCCAGTTCCAGTTCTTCCTGCTCGAACGCCGCTGTGGCAAACTCAAAGTGAATCGATTGCAGGACATCTCGCGCACGTTCATTGCCATTCCAGACGTTCAGAGCTTCTTCCAGCAGCACGATGCCGCGGTTGACTGCATACTCGAAGTCCTGGTAATCACCCGTCGCGCGGCCAGTTTCAATCAGGCTGAAAGCGCCGTCCGCCAGCTTTCGACTTTCAGAATGTGACTGGTATTCCCTGATTGCGGACGAAAACTCGCGAGCCGTCTGGTAGCGATGTTCCGGATCGGTCTCCATGCTCTTACGAGCGATGACCATCAGCTCGTCGTCTCGATCCACATCAATGATGATGTTGTCAGCGGCCGCTCGCATGCGGGCCGACTGATTCTTTCCCGTGTGCGGCGGCTGGCCGGTCAGCGCGCGGAACAGCATCGCACCCATCAGGTAGATGTCACTGGTTGGACCAATTCCTGTAATTGGTCCCTGAGCCATTTCCGGAGCCATATACGCCGGCGTTCCGGCTGAACCTACCAGAGGCGCCAACCCTTCCTGTGCAAAGTCACCGGCCGGCAGGGCGAACCCCCAGTCCATCACCATGACTTCGCCAAACTCGCCCAGCATGATGTTTGACGGCTTCAAGTCGCGATGCGTGATTCCTCGCGAGTGGGCGAATCCCAGAGCATCCGACACGGATAACAGCACATTCAGCATCTCGTTTTCGGGTTGTGTATCAATCGTCTCCGACCACGTGTCACCACGGACCTCTTTCATGGCATAAAACAGAACGCCGTCGTTGCTCATACCCATGTCGTAGATGGGGACAATATTGGGATGCTCCAGTGCCCCTGTAATAATGGCCTCTGTCAGGAACTGGTCCGGTCGGACGTTCCTCTTTGGCTTGACCATCTTGATGGCGACATTGCGATTGAGTGATCCCTGACGCGCCTGGTAAACAGTTCCCATGCCCCCTTCACCAAGCTGCTCGCCAAGCTCGTATTCGGCAGGTTTCGCGCCAGGACGAGTGAACCGAAGATCGCGAGCTGTTACGACAACATTTGGGATCGACGACTTCCGGGGTTTTCGTTTCGCTGGGCGATAAGTCCTGGTCGAATCATCGATGTAACCCGACGCTTCGTCACCCGATTCGAAATGCGTTTCCTGATCAGTACCGTCACTCTTGACGTCGGCCTGTTCGGCCTGAGATTCCGCGGCCGATGCTGCCGGGTCGACATGACTGGCGCCCGTATCAATGTCGCGTTCAGGTGATGATTTCGTGGAGACCCGCGGCGCAGCTTCACTGGTAGGCTGCGTGTCGCTGATCGGCTTTGCTTCTTCATTCGGAACGACTTCATTCGGAACGACGTCGGCAAGCGTTTCCTCCACGTCGTCTTGATCAAAAGACGTCTCATCCAAAGGGACCTGAAACGACTCGGTAATTGCGTCGGAATGTTTCGGAAAGCGTTGCAGAAACTCCCCAACGTCGGGTCTGTCTCCCCATTGTCGGCGCACCTGAAACTCGGCCCGCAGAAGCTCCAGCAGTGATCCACGTGGTAGATCAGCCACGTCAGCAATCGACAGATAATCTTCAACCCGAGGCCGCATGGCGAAATCTTTGCCCGAACCATTGACCAGTTCCGCGGAGGAACTTCGCCAGCGTCGCTCAAGGTCCACCTGAATCAGTTCGGTGATCAGCCCGCGACCGTCGTCTGTCGAGGCATCGCCCAGGAACGTGCGGATATCCGGTACGGAACCAGTACCCCATGCCTCTTCGAATCGTTCGAGAATACGCTCCCGCGCACGCCCCTGTTCGCCCGAGTCGTGATCTGGCGTCTGTGAATCGGACATCAATCAATCTCCCCCAAGTCGCTGATCCAGAATGGTACGCACGCGAGCCAGCACGCGCCGGACTGTCCGTTCCGTCCGATTTACCTCGGCAGCGATCTCCGCGATGGTCCAGCTCTCAAGTCGCAGGACGACAATCTCTCGCTGACGAGGTTCGAGCGGTTCCAGAATGTGTGTCAGTTCTTCCAGCAAAGCCAGGACATCAGTGTCAGTTGGCTCGACCTCGTGGACCTTCTGCCCATTGGCGACACCGTCCGGGTTGCTGCCGGCACTGTCCTCACGTTGGACCGAACGTTTCTCGGCCAGGTGGTGATCGCGCTGATGCCGCAGTTTGTTCACAGTGATCGTCGCCAGCAGTCGCCACAGATCGCCGGGTGCTTTGACGGAGTAGTTCCCGTCACCCGCGCGTCTGAAGAAGCTGCGGAACGCTGACTGCACGATGTCCTCGGGATCGACATGACGAACCAGTTCCTGATTAAGACGAGATCGCGCCAGCGCAGTCAGTCGGACGGCGTAACGCTCGAAGATCTGCCGGGCGGCGTGTTCGTCACCCTGCTCAAAGCGTTTCAGCAGATTGTCCGACTCTTCGTTGCTGTTCACGACACTGACACCGCCTCTCTGAGTGGATGAACCGGTTTCCGGCAGAGCCCGGACAGACGATTGTGACCTGTTTCCCCAGAAGGTGGGATCGCAGCCTGAGATTTTGAAGTTGCACACTCTTAGCCCCCTCTCCCCCAAAACATTGGCGATGCAGGGCTCTGCTGCAAGAGACAGTCGACCGCGCCAATGTTTCGGGGGAGAGGGGGCAAAAAAAGTGTGCAACTTCAAAAGCCTGAGACGGGGTATTCGCCGAACGTCGCCCGGTCGTCATGCTTCCTGGAATAGCGTACGTGCCGGAAAAATGCACACGTCTGTGAACAAACAGCTCGATGGGTTGAGCCTGCGGACAGCAGTTGCCAGCATAGCTGAGCGTTTCTTCAGATGTGCGGGTCCCCGCAGACGCCCGATCGACACCCACGGGAAACCGAATCGTTTCGACGTGTTTCTCGCATGGACTCCGATTGGCGTGTCCGCATTCGTTCGGCATCGGGTTTGGCACAATAGGTTCAGATGCCAGCGGTCGTCTGCGTCGGGCGGTGTAATTGATGATTGTCGATAGGCGAAGTGTCAGGACGGGCACCTCTGGAATATTCGCGGTCACTTTAGTGGGACGGCGCCACTTTGGACTGCGGTGATGCATCACCGCTTTCCCATTTTCAGCGAGGCGCAGGCGTTTTCGGCGATGTGTCGGCGATCCTGCATTCACGAGCCGGAGAGAAAAAGGGGCTACGCCGCGAATAGAAAATTTGAAAGCGACGATGCATCGTCGCACTCCAGAAATGGCGCGTCCCCAGGTGACTTTCACTTCGAAAATCGACACTCATCAATCAAATCTGCCGTCGCATGACGTCGGCAAGCAGGATGCTTACCCCACTTTTTAGCTCTGACACAGTTCCAGCGTGCAATTGATACTGACTCCTCACCCCCAATCGGGCCAATGCGATGCGCAGGTTATTTCGATCGTTGAACCGCGGCACTCGTTCTTCAGCATGGCGTGACACGCGGAGTCGGCAGTCGCCGTTCGTGGCGGAACGGCTGGAGCGGCGATGTCTGCTGAGTGCTGCTGCGACTTCATCGCATCTCGTCTGGTCCTCCGCTGCGGACCCGGCCGGTGATGTGGCTTCCGTGGAACCCGGTTGGATCGTGCGGCTGAACCAGGCGGACGTGTCGGGCATTTCGCATCTGGATCAGGTGTCGGAATTGCTCAGCTCCGCCAGTGTTCCGGTCGCAGCCGTGCGTGGTCTGGGAACGCCGGGACTGATCCTGGCCCGCTCTGGTGAATCCGTGGCTTCCGTGGAACAGTCACTGGCTCTGTCGCGGTTTGTGCAGTCGTTTGAGCGTGACGCGCAGGTGGGCGCGCAGCTCACACCGAATGACGAGTTCTACGCGGACCAGCTTGGCCTGCGGAACCTGGGCGCCAACGGAGCCGTCTCGGATGCCGACATCGACGCGGATGCCGCGTTCGATATCACCACCGGCAGTTCCGACATTGTTGTCGCGGTGATCGATTCCGGGATCGACTACACGCATCCCGACCTGTTCCTCAACGTCTGGCTGAACCCCGGCGAAATCCCCACGGCGCTGCGCAGTCAGCTTGTGGATGGTGACGGCGACGGAGCGATCACGTTTCGCGACCTGAACCTGCCGGCCAACTCGACCTTCGTGACCGATTTGGAATTCGATGGAAACGACTTTATCGACGCGGGCGATCTGCTGGCCGATGCCACGTGGGAAAACGGTGTCGATGAAGATGACAACGGACGGACCGACGACCTGATCGGCTGGGACTTCCGCGACAACGACAACGATCCGCTCGACACACACGGACACGGCACGCACGTCTCGGGCACGATCGGAGCGGTCGGTAATAACGGCATCGGTATCGCCGGACTGAACTGGAACACGTCCATCATTCCGCTGAGGTTTCTGGACCGTCAGCCCGGTCTGGGCCTGACCGGTTCGCGCACGGATGCCATCGCGGCGATCAACTACTCGACGAACCTGGTCGAGGACCAGGGAATCCCGATCCGAGTCAGCAGTAACAGTTGGGGTTCACTGGACGACTTCAGTCCGGAACTGCGATCAGCCATCGAAGCCAACGGCGACGCGGGAGTCGTGTTCGTGGCCGCCGCCGGCAATGGCGAGGGCCGCACCGGACGCGGGATCGATCTGGATACCGAGAACCTGGGCTTCTTCCCGGCCACGTACGATCTGGATCACATCATCGCTGTCGCGGCGAGCGATCCGCGTGACAACCTGGCCATCTTCAGCCAGTTCGGAGCCACCTCGATCGACCTGGCGGCTCCCGGCGTCAACATTCTCAGTACGGACATCAACGACGGCTTCGCGTTCCGCAACGGCACCAGCATGGCCACACCGCATGTGGCCGGCACCGCCGCACTGATCATCGCGCAGCAGTCGGACGCCACACCGCAGGAAGTCCGCCAGGCGATCCTGCAAAGTGTCGATACGCGTTCGGCGTTTTCCGGCCGAGTCGCCACTGGCGGCCGACTCAACACCGACCGAGCTCTGCAGACCGACACCTTCGCCCCCAAAGCGTCGCTGTTGTCGGCTCCCGACGTCACGACCGACGCGCAGTTGTTCTTCGAATTCGACGTGCTGTACCGCGACAATGCGGACATCGATTTCTTCTCGATCGACAACAGCGACCTCATCGTCACGCCCGTGGGCAACCCCGGCGCCCCGCTTACGGCGACCGTCTCCAACCTCGTCCTCGATTCCGACCCGGACACAGCTGGTTCACAACCCATCGTCACCTATCGCATCATCCCGCCGGGCGGACGCTGGAATCAGGAGGACAACGGCGACTACCAGATCGACCTGCAACCCGACGCCGTCGCCGACACACGCACGGGCGCAACCAACCGCACACCGGAAGAAACACTGGGCACGTTCAACGTCAACATCCAGTTCGTCGGCCAGATCGAAATCGACATCTTCGCCGACGGAGCCGACCCGAACCCGACCGACGGAGTCAGCGACAACGGTTCCGGCCAGAGCACCCTGCGTTCAGCCATCCAGACCGCCAACGCGCTGCCCGGCCTGAACACCCTGGTCCTGGAAGCCGGCACCTACGAACTGACGATCACGGGAGCGGGAGAAGACGCATCAGCAACAGGCGACCTGGACATCACGGACGACCTGCTGATCCTTGGTAATGGAGCCACAATAAAAATCATCGGCGGCCACGACCGAGTCTTCGACCTTGCGAGTGACTCCACTCTCACGATCGAAGGACTCACCATCACCGGTGGAGACGGATTATCCGACAGCGGTGGAGGCATTCGAACTTCCGGAACTCTCGTGGTCTCGAAGACCCTGCTTCACGCCAACAGCGCCACCACGGGGGGTGCTATCGCGAGCATCAATGGTAATGTCACGCTCACCAACAGCACCATCTCAACAAACGCAGCAACATTTGGCGCGGGACTCGATATCCTGCGAGGGTCCCTGATTGCGACTCACGTCACAATCACGGCCAATACTGCGAGCGATACTGCTGGCGGAATTCGCCAGGCAGCACCTAGTTCCGTAACACTGACGTCGACGATTCTGGCGAATAATTCTGCAAACGCCGATTCCGATACGTCCGGCACGTTCTCATCCAGATTCTCTTTGATCGGAGACGCCGGATCTGCAACCGGACTGACTGACGGTGACAATGGAAACCAAGTCGGAGACTCCGCAAACCGAATTGATCCTTCGTTAGGACCACTCGCTGACAACGCAGGCCTCACACTGACACATCGCGTACTAGATGGCAGCCCTGCAATCAGGGCCAGCGCGCACTCTAGATAACCTGGGGCAGATAGGGGCTTGCGCATTCTATAGGCTGTTGTTACATGTTCTCCATGAGGAAGGAACTACGTTTTCATTCATGGAGGATAGACAATGGCGGCTTCGATTCAGCTGTGTGCCGA
>CAUZFZ010000028.1:0-80482 GCA_963579025.1 Planctomycetota bacterium
CGGAGGGGCGACGGCAATTCCGTGTCGGTCTCTGCCGTCGCCCCTCCGGGGCTCATTGAAGCTCTCACCGCTTGTTTCCCGGGGTTGAAACCCCGGGCTACTCGCCTTTGCCCCTCCGGGGCAGCAAGACTGTGCAACTTCAAAACTTACGCCCGGGGCTAAGTGCTGACGCCACTCTGCGACTATTCGGGAATCAATTGATTCCCAGTTCGTAAGACCGCCCGGCTACAGACCGCCTGGCTACCCGAACGGCTACTTTCGAAAGAGCATCTAATGAAGAACTCTGTAATCGGCACAGCACAAACCCGACCACATTCGCGTGACCGAAATCCGGTCCTGTCATTACTGAACGTGATGGGAACCGTCGCATTTCTGACAGCATCAGCAGTTTCTCAATCGGTTGCCGCTGATAACGTGCCGCCGGCTGATTCGAATTCGGGCGGACCGGTGACTCGCATCGAAGAAGACTGGCGAATCGTCATCGGCATTCCGAACGAACGCGAGCATGCACCACAAATCGTCACGGTCATGTCCCCGACCAGTCATCTGCGCGACGTGCATGCCATCTTCGAGTTGAATCACTCCACACTGCCTGAGTACCTACCCGGCGGGATACAGCTGCAACTCTGGAAACGTGACTTCGCGCTCGGACAGCGTTCTTTCCCGCGACACGGCGTGCTCGCGAGCCCGGGTGAGACAATCGACTTCACGACAGCCATGCGTGTTGAAGACGGTTCACTCACCTTCGAAGTCGTCAACGGCACCTCAAGGACGTGGGGCCGGTTTGGCGGTCGCGGCTATCTCAAGCACACACGGCGTACGGCACTGAAAGACCTGAGCGACTATCGAACCGAAGCGTCCGTCCGCCACTCATTCGTCGGCTACGCATCGCATCGCGTGCGGACAATGGTCCTGCGGGAGGTTCGGTACTACTTCGCAGATCAACTTCTGCGACGGGACACCAGCTCTCGCACCGTGCATGAGCATCAGCCGGAATGACACCGGTATCGTCCCGCGACGACTGATGCCACCGCCTGGTTAAACGCACCGTCTGATTGATGGAGGAACGAATGATTTTGCACAACACGCGACCAAGACCGTCGAACGAACGACGAAAAGGATCCATCTTCGCACTGTCAAGTACAGCGATCGTGGCGGCACTGGCATTCGCCATGTTTACGGTCGATGTTGGTTACCTGACCCTGACGCTGGCAGAACTCGAAAACGCGTCCGACGCGGCGTCTCTGGCGGCTGCGGCCGAATTGAGTGACGCGCTGGGGGTCGGAGCGACTCAGGCCGATGCGGAAGAACTGGCCCGGTTGGCGGCTAAAGAAGTCGCGGCAGCGAATCGGGCCGGTGACCTTGATTCTGTCTACATCGACAGTGTCACTGACGTGCGTTTCGGACAATTACAATGGGACGCACAGGCGGAGCGGTGGGAGAAAGTCTGGGGCGCCGAGCCCTTTACTCTGGTGGAAGTCGAAGTGCATCGCGACCGTGGTTCCTCGACTGGGGTCCCAACACCAGACGGTCCAGTGCCGCTGTTTTTTGGCCCCATCTTTAATCGTGCCAGTTCAGGCCTCAAGTCGGGTGCCGCAGCAGCGGTCTACCCTGGCGGTGGCATCCGAATCGATGAAAACAGTAGCCAGACCGCTGATGTGTTACCCATCGCATTGGACTTCGAAACCTGGGACGCCATGCTTGAAGGCGAGGTGTATACAGGTGGAAACAGCAGCAGCAGTAGCGGAAACAGCAATGGAAACGGCAACGGAAATGGAAACAGCAACGGAAATGGGAACGGAAATGGCAATGGCAATGGCAATGGCAACGGAAACAGCAACAGCAACAGTAATGGGAACGGGAACGGGGGCAGTTCAGTGCCGACGGAGCCAGATGACGACTACAGCTCCAATGCCTCACTTGACCAGGTGATCGAGTCATCCGACGGCATCTACGAAGTTAACCTCTATCCGGGCAGTGATAGTTCGCTGCCGCCTGGTAACCGCGGTCAGGTCGATATTGGCCATCCCGGCAACAGCACTGCCGACTTGAAACGGCAAATCCAGGAAGGCGTCAACGCCGACGATCTCTCGTACCACGGCGGAGAAATTCGTTGGGACGAACCATTGACACTGAACGGTGATACGGGCGTCAGTGCAGGCATCGAGTCAGCCCTGATCAGCCAGATTGGCAAGGTGAAACTGATCCCACTTTTCACCGCTGTGACAGGGAACGGCAACAATGCCCAATACACCATGGGT
The DNA here is from genome assembly GCA_963579025.1 of Planctomycetota bacterium. Lineage (GTDB taxonomy): Bacteria > Planctomycetota > Planctomycetia > Planctomycetales > Planctomycetaceae > CAUZFZ01. Next base: position 2,262 of record CAUZFZ010000028.1, read on the forward strand.
CGATTCGTCAGCGTAAGAATCATGGCCATTCAGCTCACCGGGCAGCCAAGTCAGCGGAAAATCATCGTTCAGCCAGCGCCCTATTCAGGCTCTTCGGTTGTCCGCTCCACGAGTGAGATTCGCGAGGACTCGATCTTCACGACACCTGGACTCGTACGATGACGCGAGCCGTTCCGAGGTGGACATCAAGGACTCAGCAACGCTGCAGAATTGAACTTGAATTGTGTCCATGCACCGACGTGTGGCCGTCGCAGACGGCACGACCCGCAAATCGTAGCTGCCGGCACAATCCGCTGTGCCGTGACCTGCTTTTTACCGGTCTCATACCTCTACTATGAGAATCAGGCATGAAACGCCTTCAGACAGTTCGTAACCGGTCAAATCGGCACGGACATGTGCTCGTCGAGTTCGCGGTGGTTCTGCCCGTATTCTTGACGTTCCTCTTCGCACTGCTCGAATTCGGCCATTTCTTCATGGTCACAAATGCGCTGACTTCCATCGCCCAAAAAGCGGCGCGTGCAGGTACCTACGACGGCGCCACATCGGCGAGTGCTCAGGCTAAGGCCGAAGCCGCCGTCGACGCTCTCATCGGAGTTGAGAATGCCACGGTCCTCGTGAAAGACGCTTCCATCTTTGACACTCCGGGAGTCGATCCAGAGAGCATAGACTACGCCAGCCTGCCGGATATCGAGTTGGCGGATACGGAGCCAACAGACATGTTTTTGATCCGCATTGAAGTGGACTACGACGACGTTGCGGTGCTTCCTCCGAAGTTCGTCAACGGAATCACTCTGATTGGACAGTCCGCAATGCGGAGGGAATAGGGGTACTTTGCGCGACCCCTGTAGAGTGCCTTTGCTGAGTATAGCCACCGGGCCAACGATTAGAACGGTGACATAGTGGACGTGCACGTGTTTCACTTCGAAACGACGTCTAAAGCCGCTGCCAGCAATCGGAGTCTCCACAAATGAACCATGCACGTCCGATGAAGCAACGACAGGCGCACGAACGACGACGTGGAATGGCGACGGTCGAGTTTGCACTCGTGGCGCCGATGTTTGTCACAATCACGCTCGGGACGATTGAATTCGGGAATGCGTTTCAACGGACGAATGTTCTGGCTTCCACATTGAGGGAAGGCGGCCGGCTTGCGTCGATGGAGTACAAAGACGTACTGCTGGAAGGACAGACTGCTAACGAGAAGGTCGTCCTGGATGTTCGAAATCTAATGACTGCTAACGGGCTGCCGGGTGATGAGGCAGTTATTGAAATCACACATGCCGAGGGTCCACAGGAGGGAACAACGTTTATCCTCAGCGATAAGAGCAATTCGCTGAAGTGTTTCAGGATCTCCGTCTCTCTTGATTACGCGGACGTGAGTATCTTTCCGACGGGTTTCCTGCAGGGCAAGGTACTGGACGAATCGATTGTCATGCGCAAGGGCAAGTCAGTCCTGGCAGAGTAGCGTGACGAGATTCTGCAAACCCGATCGCCGCTGACCGAATAGAGTCACCTGCACAACACGCGACGGAAACGGAGTGACGGTCGGGGCGACTGAAACCAGACTTCTGAGCCGAATAGACAAGACCTGCTGATGATCAACACCTCGCCACAGATGACTTTGGATGCTGCCCGGCAAATCACGCGACGACGTGGAAGCATGATGATGCTTTCCCTGTTCTGCCTTGTCGCAGCGTTCGCGTTCGCGGCGCTCACAGTAGACATTGGCCTGCTTGGCCTCACTCGAACCGACATGCAGAAAGCCGTTGATGCAGCATCTCTCGCGGCAGCTCAGGAAATTGCGGAAGCCATTAAGGCAGCCGCTGAGCAGGGACTGCCTCCCAGCGAAACGATCGCTCTTGCGGAGTCACAATCCCGTGCGGTAGACGAAAATGTCGCGAACCTGAACGGTGTGTTTGTCGATGGTGAAGTTGACGTGACATTTGGCCAGCGAGTGTGGAATGGAGCCACGCAGGAGTTCGAGATTCTGTGGGGTCAGGCGCCACCGAATGTCGTGAAGGTGACGGCTCGTCGAACGAATCCCGATCCGTCCGCTCCGGACGGGCAGCTTCCTCTTTTTTTCTCACCCGTGGGTGGAAACAACAGTACGTCAATGGTGACGAGCGCCGTGGCTTTCATAGAGTCCCGCGACTTTGTTGTCGTTCTCGATTTCTCAGGGTCTATGAACTACGACACCGGGTTCAAGCATTACCAGCAACCTTTCTCCAAGTCGAGCATCGAATCCAACCTGGATGACTGCTGGGATGCATTGCGGGACTACAATCCGAGGTTTTCAAATACAAACCGGGTCAAATGGCGATCGAGAGGATTCGGATTGATCAGGTCAGACAAGGGCAAGTAGATCAGTTCCACGAATGTCAACACGGTATTCCACATTCTCAGGCTTGACCGACTGCGTGGTAATGGAAAGCCACGATACCCGTTTCCTCAGGAGGGCAAGAACGGTATCGGCGGCTCCATGAAGGGTGAGCCGAATGCGGCGACCAGCGAAGCCCGTTGGAAGGACTATATCGAGTGGGTGCTCGACGAAGACGATGTCGACGATATTGGTTACCGTAAGTGGTATGGCTATCGAACACTGATCGCCTTCCTTCTGTCGGAACGTCGTGAAAATCATGACTCCGAAGACCTGTGGGCGATTCCGCACTATCCGTTCCATGCCTGCAAGGATGGACTGTCACTGTTCCTGGAATTCATTGAAGACCTGGGATACGGAGATGAAGTGGGGCTTGTCAGTTACGACACGTATTCTCGTGTGGAAGAAGAGCTGGACGAAGCGGACTTGGCGGTTTCCACCAGTCTGGGTAGCAACCTGATCACTGACGAGCTCAGCAAGATTGATCTCATTCAGCGGCACAAACAGGCCGGTCATTATTACGGCTCAACGGGTTTGGGTTACGGGATTCGAGACGCGCGAGACCTGATGGACGCAGAACGTCGCTACGGTGCGCAACCGGCTTTGCTGGTGATGACGGATGGAAATGCCAACAAGAGTCCATCGGGCTGGAGTTTGCCTGGATGGTGGAACTGGGCGGACGTCACGGACTGGGATCAGGACGGTTCTCCGAACTATACGACCAGCAACAAACACAAACAGTACGCCATGTATCAGACAAAACTGTGCATTGATGAGGGTTACATCGTTCACACAATGTCGGTGGGAGCCGATGCGGATGGTGACGTGATGGAAGCGATAGCCAAATCGTCTGGCGGTGTGTGGATTGACGCACCAGGTGGGTCGACCATTGACGACCTTCGCGACCAATTACTCGAGGCCTTTGGCAAGATCGGTGCGGCCGTTCCGTTGGCGCGACTGGCGTCTCCAGATTGAGTCAAGCGGGTCAGGTTTGCTATTCAGTTGGCGCGCATGCGTGGTGCTGCCTGGCGGGGGAGTCGTGCAGAGGACTTCCGACCGTAGCCGGACGAGTTTTGATCCGATACGTTGCGAGTTCGCTCGAACTCTCCTTCGGAAGGTACCCATGCGAACTCCACTTGCCGTCCACGTGCTGCTGGCCACAGTTCTTATGCCAGTGTCGTCCGTCCTGACACAGGCTCAGGAGGCGATTGACATTGGTTCCCGGCGTGAACTGTTTGTCGATGGCCATCTGATCGAAGGGCTGGTCGGGGCGCAGCGACAACTGCATCACCCGGTGCCTCGTGAGATCGCCATTGTTCACGATGCGCCGTGGGAGGGTGCCGGCAGTGGATATCACAGCGTTATCCACGATGGCGAGCTGTACCGCATGTACCACCGTGGGTCGGAACTCGGCGTGAAGGACGGTCGGCTGAAGACTGGGACGCAGGTTTACTGTTATGCCGAAAGCCGCGACGGCATCCACTGGACGAAACCGGAACTCGGTCTGTTCGAACACAAGGGCTCAAAGAAAAACAACATCATCTGGGCGGGAGTCGGCGTGCATAACTTTGCACCGTTTCTGGATACTCGTCCAGGCTGCCCTCCGGAATCCCGTTACAAGGCTCTGGCCGGCACGGCGAAGGAGGGTGGACTGTTCGCGTTCCAGTCACCGGACGGAATCCACTGGTCGCTGATGCGGGATGAACCCGTTGTGACAAAGGGTGCGTTCGACTCACAGAACCTGGCCTTCTGGGACCCGACCGCGAAGAAGTACCGAGCGTACTTTCGAACGTTCACCAAAGGGATTACGACGGGCAAAGTCTGGAAGCCTGCTGGTCATCGAGCGATCCGCACGGCAGCTTCCACTGACTTTCTGTCGTGGAGTGACGAGGCGGACCTGACGTACGAAGACTCACCGGTCGAGCATCTTTATACGAATCAGATTGGGCCGTACTTTCGCGCACCACACATTCTGATCGGCTTTCCGACACGTTACATCGAGCGCGGCTGGTCGCCGTCGATGCGGGCCCTGCCGCAGCCAAAGCATCGCGAAATGCGAGCCGAAGCGAACCTGCGCTACGGGACGGCACTGACCGAAGGGCTGTTAATGGCCAGTCGCAACGGCGTTCACTTTGAACGCTGGAACGAAGCCTTCCTGAGGCCCGGCCCGCAACGACCCGACACATGGCTTTACGGGCACAACTACATCGCGTGGCATGCTGTCGAGACAAAGTCGTCGTTGCCCGGTGCACCAAACGAACTGTCGTTGTATGCCTCGGAAGGGTCGTGGATTGGTGACAGCAACGCGATGCGACGCTACACGCTTCGACTGGACGGGTTTGTTTCGGTCAACGCGGGCTGGAAGGGCGGCGAACTGCTCACACGACCGCTGCGATTCAAAGGCAATCGACTGGGCCTGAACTTCGCGACGTCTGCGGCGGGAAGCATACGCGTTGAAATTCAGGATGCTGAAGGCGCGCCAATTCCTGGATTCACGCTGGATGATTGCGCCGATGTATTTGGCGACGCGATTGATCGGACCGTTGAATGGAAAGGTGGCTCCGACGTCAGTGATCTGGCTGGCCGAACCGTTCGACTGCGATTCACTCTGAAAGACGCCGACCTGTATGCGTTGAAGTTCGGATTGGTCGAGTGAGGCAAGCGCATCCGCGCGCATAAAAATTGCCCGCAGCGGGACGTTTCCGGCTACGGGCACTGATGCTCGCCACCGACTGATGCAATTGAGCGCCGATGACGATTTGATCACCGTATGACCGCGCGCTCCCCCCGGCAATCAACACTCGCCCCGAACCTGTGCGAATTTTCAGTCGACGTTGCTGACCCAGGCTCGCGCGTCAAATCCATGTTTCGTGACAAATCGCTACATGTCCACATCGGTTCTGATCTGGGTCCTCCCAAGGCAAGCAGCTCACCGCCTGCATTCCTCGAGCCATCTGAGCACAAGCTCGAAGGGGGTGCCTGGATCGAGTGAGTACGTCATGTCTTCTCCGTCGATCATCTGCAGAGTGACTGCATAGCCTCGGTCTGTCAGGCCGTGGATTTCATCAGGCAGAGAATCGAATGCGGGCGACGACCGCACTGTCCGCGACCCGACGATCACCAGCGCCGGGCAATTCACTTGCGGCAGCAGTGTCACCACGTCGTATCGGTCGTCGGGACCGTACTTCTCGACGAAGGCACCGGCCGTGGCGAGAAACGGCAGCGGCTGGCGACACGGCATCAACTCGTCGGAACGACCGTCGCACACCAGTTGAACGGCTCTGTCGAATGACTCGCGAAATGGATCGGCATCCGGGTGACTGATCCAGTGCTCATGCGCAAACCTCGGCGGCGACAGGCACACGATGCCCGTTACTTCGGCGTACGGCGCATACACCTGCGAGAACACTGACTTCACACCACCCATGCTGTGGCCGACAAGAATGATGCGGGAATAACCACGATCGATCAGGAATTCGATCCAGGCCGCGATGTCCAGGCTGCAGTCAGAGACGGTTTCGTTTGTCGCGCCACCGCGAACGGATCCACCCGGACCTGACACCGAACACATGCCATCATGTCCGCGTGTGTTGATCCGCAATGAGGCGAATCCGGCCAGGTCCGCTTGCGTCACGAAATGCTCCAGCGGACCCGGGGCGTAAAAGTTGCTCATCGTGCCGTGGACAAGCAGAAAAACCGTGTCAGTGCCTGACGAGTCCACACCACCGAGCGAGCCATCGAGAAACAGTCCATCTGCGGTCGTGGCTCGGCACAGCGTGCGAGGATGAGTGTCGGGCATTGTTGACGTTCTTCGCGGGGGATGTTGCGCAGTCTGAGACTGCTTAGGATCGTCCTTGAATTCAGTGTCACATTGTCGTCTTTCGCTCCGCGAAAGTACGCACTTTCGCGGAGCGAAAGGCGACACTAAATGATCGAACGATCCTTACCGACGCGCGGGCTTGCGATAGTCGAGTGGCGGCTTCTGGCCGTCCTGCATGAGTGTCTTGTATTCGCGTTCGCCAAGTCGGACTGCGTGCTCGTCCTGTGCCTCCTGCAACGTCGCCGGACTCGTAAAGAGGTCCCAGGCAGATGCTGCCAGGACTCGGGCTGCCAGGTTCATGCCTTTGCGCCCGATGCTTGTGCCGCCGGCAGCAACGGCCTGCCAGGAATGCCCCGGCGTTCCCGGTACCCAACATGCTGTTGTGAAACCCGTCGTCGGCACCAGCCAGGACACATCGCCGACATCCGTCGAGCCCTTACCGATACTGCCGCTGCGGTCCTTGACCGTTTTGATGCTGTCGAGCGACAGACGCCGCTGCAGCGTTTCCTGAATCCTCACGGCAAACTGCAGTTCCTCGTCCGTGTATGTCAGGTCGACCAGCTCCTGCAGATTCCGCATGGTCACGTCGGCAAGGACGTTGTTGGGCAGAATCTCTCGAATGCCGCCTTCAAAGCGAACCTCGAGTTTTGTCTCCGTTGCCAGAGCCCCGGCCCGAGCGCACAACAGCAGCCGGTCATACAATCCGCGGACGACGTCGCCATCGGGATGACGAATGTAGTAGTAGACCTCACTGAAATCCGGCACGACGTTGGGAGCCCGACCGCCGAAAGTGATCACGTGGTGAATGCGCGTCATGTCCGGTGTGTGTTCGCGCAGCAGTTGAGCGGCGAAATTGGTCAGTTCGACGGCATCCAGCGCCGAGCGACCCTGTTCCGGAGCCCCGGCGGCATGCGCCGACTTGCCGTGAAAACGAAACTTGACCGCCATCCGCGACAGTGTCGATCGGTCGCCGGCTGAATTCTCGTGACTGGGATGCCAGTGCAGGACGGCGTCGCAGTCTTCGAATGCTCCGGCCTGAGCCATAAAGACTTTGCCGCTGCCCCCTTCTTCCGCGGGGCAGCCGTAAAACCGAACTGTACCCTTCAGCTCGCCGGCTTTGATGCGTTCGGCGATCGCGATGGCTGCGGATGCCGAGGCTGCTCCGAACAGGTGATGCCCGCAGGCATGACCGCTGTCAGCGTCGGGCCGAGGTTCGCGGACGGGGACATCCTGTTGAGAAAGTCCAGGCAGCGCGTCGTATTCACCGAGGATGCCGATCACCGGTTCGCCGGAGCCGAACGTAGCGGTAAAAGCGGTGGGGATGCCCGCTGTCTTTCGCTCGACCTTGAAGTCGGCCGACGCGAGCAGCCCGGCGAGTAACTCTGCCGATTCCGTCTCCTGATACCCAGGCTCGGCCAGCTCCCAGATTTGTCGCGCGACCGTCCAGACCTCGTCGTCGCGATCATTGATGGACTTGTAAAGAACATGCTTGTCCGCCAGAGCTGAGCTGTGCGACACGCACAGGACGCACATCAGAGTGGCGATCCGCCTGGTCATCGAAATCTTCATGACGATCGTGTCCTGCTCAGGTCCGCTGGATAACGCGAGTGTCCGGTAGCGCGGAATCCTGGAAGCGTCCTGACACAGGTGCAAGGGCCGCGGAAGATGCGGAACTTTCGGAAGACTCGCGTCACGTGACCGGATCGGCCCGGCATGTCGTGATCCGGCCCGCAACGAGCAATCAAAGCCGATTGAGTGTCACGTTTCACCGAGCCACCAGTTAAGCTCTCGTCACGTGAATCAGGGCACTCGGACCGCTGATCGACGAGAGCGTTATGCGAAACTCACTGTTACTGGCGATCTGGTGCCTGCTCGTTCCCGGGGCGCTGTCAGCACAGAACGACGGAGTCCCGCAGGCGGCTGGCCAGAAGGGAGTCGCCGAATCCCCGCTGCAGATAACGAATGCGGAACTCGGGGCCTGGGATTCCGGTACGGATGACGAAATTCGCTGGCTGGTGCTGGACGTAACGGTGACAAACACGTCCAGCAACGAGTTGATTGTGCCGGTTCGGACATGGCGTCTGAACGTCGCCGACGAGGACTATTCTCCGCAGCCTCTGGCGGACGCGCCTGACGGTCTCTTCGTGTCCATCGGAGATGACGTCGTTGACGTCAGCGACTTTGTGATGAGTGAGTTGAAGATTCCGGCCGGGCAAGCTGCTCGAACATGGCTCACGTTTTCGAATATCCCGGCGGGAACGCACGTGCCGGACATGACGCTCGCATGTCAGCCGAACGAGACCCTGAAGCTCAATGTTGATCTGAATGCCCTGTACGCCGAACGGCTTGGATTGTCCGTCGAGCGGCTTGGGCCTGGCAAAGGACTGACACTGCTGCAGATCAAGGGGAAGCTTGGCTCGATCAATGTTGGAACGCTGGCCGATACGTTCGACACGTCGATCGAACAGGGGCTGTCCCGGTTTGTGGTGTCGCTCAACCAGGCCGCGGAGCCAGCCGACGTCGAAGTCCTGGACTGGCTGCGTCAAGTCGCGAGATCGTCCGGCCTCAACGAAATGTACCACCATCGATTTCCGTCGCCGCCGACGCATCGGATCACGGTATACATGGTGAACCCCGAGAGCCCCGGTGAATCGCCTGACGACGCGACCAACGACTGGTGGGATCGAAACATTCATAACTCGCTGGCATCCGCAGTGATTGCTGCGATCCGGCCGCTGTGTCGACAGGCGCCGCGCGGTGCTCTGCTGCAGGAGATTCGCAGCGGACATCCGTTGTCGCGTCAGGCCGTGCTGATCGGCGGAGCCCAGAAACTGGCAACCGGCGACTTGCCGCTGATCGTCCGGTTGACGAACGACGAATCGCCCGGCCTGCGGCGGGCAGCGGTCAGCGCACTGCGACACTTCGGTGAAGACGCGGCGATTGAAACCCTGACCCGTCTGGCCAGTGCAAACGATTCCGACCTCGCAAAGGCGGCCGTTGAGAGTCTGGCCGCATCACGATACACGGTGGCGCACGGGCAACTGGCGAAGCTGTTGAAACAGAACGAGCCGGGACTGCGCGGCCGCGTGCTCGCCGCGATGGCCCAAACGCCTCGGCCAGTCTGGTCGGAACCGTTGTATCGACTGGCATCCGGCGGCGACCGAGCTGTGCGGGCGGAAGTGCTCAGCGCACTGACGGCTGTCGGACATCCCGGCCTTCCTGGACTGTTGCGGGAAAGTCTGCGGGATGCCGATGCCTCACTGAGTGCCGCGGCTCTGACACAGCTTATGAATCGGAACGACTCGGAAAGTGAGCAACTCGCGTTGCAGTGGACTCTGCGGAAACTCGAGACCGAACCGCCCTCGCCACAGGTACTGTCGTTCCTGAAACGGATGCGTGATGCCCGGGCGATTCCGCTGCTGATGAAGCATCTGGGAGAACCGTCGAAGCAGCGTCTCACAACGATCCAGACCATTCTGGCCATTGGCGATGAACGGGCCGCCGAAGAACTGGGTGGTCGATTCAAAGACCTGAGCGGAGCGGAACGGAAATTCGTCATCACCGCACTGCACGCGGTCGGCAGCCCGATGTTCCGGCAACTGGCCGGGCAGATCATGACCGGGAAGAGCAGTAAGCTTGTGGACCAGGTGGCCGAACTGCTTTCCGAAGAGGCCAGTCCCTGGGCCGTCGATCTGCTTAGCACGGCGATGTCGAACGCCACGAAGAAGAAGCGGTTTATTCCGCTGTGTCAGGCGCTGGCCACCATCGGCTTGCCGCAGGCTCGGACCGTGCTTCGTCAGGCAGCAGCTCCGGACGCCGAGAGATTTCGCGGAGCGGCGAAGCAGGCGCTCGAGATGCTCTACCAGAATTCACCGGCCATGCAGTTTGTGATTCAGGGGATGAGTGCTTATCAGGATGAAGACAACCTGACGCTCGCGCTGTTGCATTTCGAAGTGGCTGTCGAAGTTGACCCCGAGCTGCCCTACGCGCGTCAGGAACGCGGCAACATGATCCTGCGACTGCCCACGGTCGAAGAGAAGCGACTGCAGGATGCACGGACAGACTTCGCAAAATTACTGGAAATTGACCCGACGGATACGTTCGGGCATACGGGACTGAGCCTGGTCGATGTCCGCCTGGGCCAACTGGAGCGCGGTATCGCGTCGAGCGAGAAGCTGCGTGAGAGTCACCGTCAGGATCCGCTTTATCTTTACAACATGGCGTGCATCTACGGTCGAGCGATTGAGTCCCTGGAATCTCAGGAGAACCCGCCGCAGAACCGTGAAGAGCTGATCAGCACGTATCGTCAGAAAGCGTTGGACGACCTGCGCAGCTCAATCGCCAATGGACTGGACGACTACAATCGCGAGTGGATGACGCGCGACCCGGATCTGAAAACGATCCAGAACAGTCCTGATTTCGAGAAGCTGTTCGAGTCCGGCGATCTGCCACAGGAGTAAGGTCGGCGCCGTTGACGGACCGTCGTAGCTGCGCTCTGCAGCGGGGCTGATATTCGGGGATTCTTGCGACGCCGGTATGATCTGCCGAAGTCGTAGTCCCCCCGCGTCAGGAGTCGGCCATGCAGGCGATCGTCAGGACAGGATGCGTGCTGCTCGTTCTGTCCGTAATTCCGGTCACGGCAGAAGATGCCGAAGACGGGACGTCAGAACGGAAGCGCTTCCGCCCGATGATCGAGGCTCACGAAGTGCGCCCGCATGTCGAGTTTCTCGCCAGCGAGGAACTGCGTGGCCGCCGCGGCCGAGATGCTGCGAAGGCGGCCGAGTATCTTCGAGCGCACTTCGAGCGGCTGAAGCTGCTGCCGCTGTTTGAAGACGGCGGGTATTTTCAGAGCATTCCCGGCCCGCCGCGCGATGACGGGACACAGACGAAATATGGCCAGAATGTGGGAGCTTGGCTGCCAGGCTGCGATCCGAAGCTGCGCGACGAGTTCATTATCGTGAGTGCTCATTACGATCATCTTGGAGTGCGGGGCGGTGAGATTTACCCGGGGGCTGACGACAACGGGAGCGGTACATCCATGCTGCTGGAGGTTGCCGAGGAATTCGCCAGCCTGACGCCCCGTCCGAAGCGCAGCCTTGTCTTCATTGGATTCGACCTGGAAGAGCGTCTGCTGTGGGGTTCGCGGTGGTTTGCCTCGCATCCACCGTGGCCGATCGAGCAGGTCAAGCTGTTCACCACGGCCGACATGATTGGTCGCTCCCTGGGTGACCTGCCACTTAAGACGGTGTTCGTACTTGGCAGCGAGCATGGTCACGGACTCAATGAGACTCTGGACGAGATCGGTGAGCCGGAAGGCCTCACGACGGCCCGGATGGGTATCGATCTGATCGGGACTCGCAGCGACTATGGCCCGTTCCGTGACCGCAAGATCCCATTCTTATTCTTCTCGACAGGCGAGCACCCGGATTACCACAAGCCAACGGATCTGCCGGACCGGATCAACTACGAACAGGTCGCTGCCGTTTCGAGCCTGATCTTTCGCGTAACTCAAACGGTCGCGGATGCCGACGTGACTCCGGAATGGGACGGAGACGTTGAGCCTCAATTAAGCGAGGTCCGCTCTGTCCACCGGATTGCTACCACGCTGCTCGCGACGGGAGAGGGTCAGTTGAACAACTTTCAGAAGTTCATTGTCAATCAGGCGGAGGTCACGACGCGACAGATTCTGGAACGAGGTCGCGTGACACCCGACGAACGCGTCGCCCTGATCCGTATTGCGCAGATCCTGCTGCTGTCCGTTTTCTGACCCACCGGGTGTACCAATTGACCTCGACGTGAAAACGTTCGCTGCCGTTGTCGGTAACTTACACAGCGGGCTGGCCTCCGGTTCCGTCCGAGGTCGCGGTTCCGTCGGTCATCAGGGATACGGCGACAAGCGTCAGGAATCCCAGCGGGATCGTCACGATGCCGGGCTGACTGAACGGGGTCAGAGCGTCCTCGGCCGGAAGACCGTAGACCTTCGCAAACGTGTCGGCGCTGAGCAGAATCCAGCCGAGCGAACTGACCATGCCAACGATGACCGCGGCAATAATGCCCTGACTGGTCGTTCGCTTCCAGAAGAGCAGCATGATCAGTGATGGCAAATTCGCTGAAGCCGCCACACTGAAGGCCCAGCCGACCAGATAGCTGACGTTGAGATCCTCGAACAGGATGCCCAGTACGATCGCGATCGCTCCGACGACTACCGATGCCAGTTTGGCCACGCGGACCTGATCCGAATCACTCAACTTTATGCCGAAAAAGCTGATCACAAGGTCATGCGTTACAGCGCCGGCCGACGCGAGGATCAGTCCGCTGACCGTTCCCAGCACCGTCGTAAACGCGATGGCCGAGATCACGGCGAACAGCCACTCGCCCATACTGCGTGCGAGCAACGGAGCGGCCATGTTGGACGTCGTGACATCCATCCAACCACTCGTCATGGCACCGAGTCCCAGATACAGCGTCAGGACATAGAAGAACCCGATACTCGCGATGCCCACAATTGTGCTCTTTCGCGCGCTGGCTGCATCCTTGACTGTGTAGTACCGAATGAGAATGTGCGGCAGCGAGGCCGTCCCACAGAACAGCGCCAGCATCAGTGACAGGAAATTCAGCTTGTCGATGGGGTCGTCGCTGCGGATGCCTTTGAACCGAGGATGCTCGCCCGGACGCAGAACCTGGCTGCCCGGTGTCGGTTTCTGAAAGTACACGGTGGTTTTCGAGCCATCGGCCATACTTAACTTCTGGTTTCCCCACAGAACGACCACGCTCTCCTGCAGCGTGCTGAAGAACGACAGTGGCCCCAACGGTCCGGTGTTTTCTTTCCCATCCGGCAGACTGAAAATGTGCCCGACGGAATGGAGTTCAGGTTCTCCCTTCTTGTCACCTTTGAGCTGCCCGTTGACGAAAATGTCGCCATTGGCTTTCTCCGTCAGTGTCTGAGCTTCCAGCAACCAGGTCTGACGTCCATCTGCCGTGTCGAATTCGTACTGCGTAAAGACGGCGTCCGCTCCCGATTCATCGCGATATCTGAGGAACGGCGTGTCGGCCCACGGGCCATCCGCTTCGAAGATCGGAGTCCACTTTGCGGGCTCGTTGACGAAATCGTCCGGTTTCTGGATCGCTCGCAGGCCAAGCGCTTCGCCCGTGCCCTCTGACTGAAATCCACGGTTGAGAATCATGACCGTCAGGACAGCGCTGAAGGCGACCAGCAGCGAGCCTTTCAGGAACTGCACCCAGGTCGTCGAGACCATGCCGGCCGTGACGACAATGATGATCACCACAGCGCCGACGATGACGACACCAACCCAGTGCGGGAAACCGAGCAGCGGACGTACCAGCACGCCCGCTCCAACCATCTGCGGGATCAGATAAAAAATACTCACGGCGAGCGTGCTGATGCCGGCCGCCAGCTTGATTCCGCGCGACTGAAACTTCGCATCGAGCGCATCTGCGAACGTGAACTTGCCCAGCCGCTTCATCGGTTCGGCGACGACGAACAGCGCCACAATCCAGCCGGCCAAGTAGCCAATCGAGTACAGGAATCCGTCGTACCCGTAGAAGGCGATCATCCCGCAGATGCCAAGGAACGACGCCGCGGACAGGTAATCACCGGCGAACGCGACTCCGTTAACGAACCAGGGAATCTGACCATGTGCTGCAAAATAGCCCTGCGAGGACTGGGCCTTGCGTCCCAGGTAGAAGCTGAGCCCCAGCGTGATCCCCACGAAGATGAAGAAGATCACCACCGCGATCGCAGAAGGTTCGTAGATCACTGTCCACCCTCCCGCGAGTCGCTCGCATCCGAATTCGGACCATCTTCGCGGCATAACCAGCCGTAAAGCAGTGCCAGCAGCAGGGCGGCAACAATCAGCCCGAACCCGTACAGAATCGCGAGATTCACGCCCGGGATGGGTGTCAGCTCCATGGTTGCGGGTGAGAAGGCGTTGATCAGAACGAATCCGCCATACAGCAGGAGATAGACTCCGAAGAGCACCATCCCGATTCGCGCATTCCGTGTTTCCATGAGTTCCTCGCGGCACCTGTGGTCAATCACTGAAGCCGGCGATTGTGACGGGACGGTACGTCTAAGACCACTCAGCCCAGACGCACTTCTGGCTATGGGCTGACTGGCGGTGAGGACTCCGACTCTGAAAGACGTCGAATCAAGGATCTGTCATTCGTGGCACGTTTCGTTTCAGAATTGCAACGACCTCACCATACGCCGCTCCGATGAGTCCATTGAGACTAAGCGTAATGTCTTCCAACGGCCCGAGTTTGCTGGTCCAACTACCGTTTTCAAGTTGTCGGGCAGCGTGCGTTGGGCAGTTGCCGCGCGCGTACAATGCGATCTTTTCGAAGCCTTGCTCCGGCTCAGCAGGCTGGCTGGACTGGAATCCAAGTGACTCAAACACGCCGACGAACGCCTCAATCGACTCGTCTCGTGGAACCTCGTCAGGCCAGTATCCGAGCTCCAACGGATCGGGCTACCACCACCGCTGGTCGTCGTTGGCTGCCCATGCAATGCAGTTGTAACGCGGAGTTCGCCGGCTGGTGACTTGCCATGTGCTGTCGTTCAGTCCAGGAAATGCGTCAGTCAGCATGGTCAGCAATACCCCTGCTGCTGTCCCCATTCGAGCCATGCATCGCTCATCGCGATCAGCGATCCCTGCGCGTCGCGAGGCACCGGATCCACACCCGAAATACACCGCAGAGCCCAGAACCAGTGATCGGGCTCACGTTTCAATTCTTCGAGCAGGAACGGTATCGCTGCCGGGCCCATCCCGATGATCTCCTGGTAGGCTGCTGTCAGTGCCATCTCAGTGAGGGACGACGTCAGTCCTCGCTGCTGCCGCCAGGCTTCCGCGAGGCGCCGAAATCGCTCGATACTGACTGGTTGTGGTGCCAGAGTTGTGTCACCCATCGTGTGCCTCGAGTATCAACAGAAAAAGCGAATGGCATCAGTGGGAAACAGGTGCCACTCGCGCGACATGTACGCTCACGCGACATGCACCAGGTCCCTTTCAATGTACGGCCTGAGTTCTTCACGTATGGCTGGCTGAGTGACCAGGTCGACCGGACGGTCGAGCCGTTCTTCCAGGAATGCCTTCAGGCCAAAGAATCCATCAAATGTCGCGGGACCATCGAATTCAACGAGGACATCAACATCACTGTCGACCGAGTCTTCGTCGCGACTGACAGAGCCAAAAATGCCGAGCGATCGAACGCCGAAAACCCGCGCAACGACGTCGCGTTCCTGTTTGAGAATGTCGAGCGTGTTTTGCCGACCAGTGACCACCATTCGAGCTTCCTTCGAAAGACTGACGGATATGTTAACAGAGGGCGCACGAAAACGAGGTCACGATTTCAGTGCGCGGTCGTTGGTGCAGACTTTCCCTATCGCGCTATACTGCTGGAAACCTCGAAATCATCTGCTGCATGCAGCCAGTTCAAGGAGCATCTCATGAAGACGCGTTTACCCGGCCTGTGTCTGGTCGTTTTTCTCGGAGTTCAGTCGATTACGTCCGCTGCGGATCTCAAGGCGCTGATCATCGACGGTCAGAACAATCACGGCGTCTGGCCGAAGACGACCGTCATGATGAAGAACTACCTGGAACAGACGAACCTGTTCACTGTCGATGTGGCCCGGACGAAATTCACGTCGAACGGGGCCAACCTGGTAAAGCAGTTCCCGCTGGAAGGTGTGGAATCCACGCCGACGCCGCGACCGATGACCGATCCCGACTTCAAGCCCGAGTTTTCGAAGTACGACGTCGTGATCTCGAACTTCGGGCACGGTGCGGCACCCTGGCCGGAAGAAACGAAGACGTCTTTCGAAGCGTTTGTTCGCAATGGTGGCGGACTGGTTGTTGTGCACGCGGCTGATAACTCGTTCGGCGACTGGCCTGAGTACAACCAGATGATCGGTCTGGGCGGCTGGGGCGGACGCAATGAGAAAAGCGGCCCTTACGTCTATCTGGACGACGATGGCAAGCTGATTCGAGACGAGACTCCCGGCGGCGGCGGACATCATGGCAGTCAGCATCCCTTCTCGATCGTTGTGCGGGACGACGCGCACCCGATCACAAAAGGCATGCCGCGAGAGTGGTTGCACGCCAAAGACGAACTGTACGACAAGCTCCGCGGACCGGCTCAGAAGATGCAGATCCTGGCGACTGCTTATGCGAGTCCGGATCACGGGGGAACGGGTCGGCATGAGCCAATGCTGATGACAATCAGCTACGGCAAGGGACGCGTGTTCCACACGCCGATGGGCCATGGCGATTATTCGCAGGAATGTGTTGGCTTCATTGTCACGCTGCAGCGCGGTACGGAATGGGCGGCGACCGGCAATGTGACTCAACGGATTCCCGGCGATTTTCCAGCAGCCGATAAAGAAAGCGCACGCAAGTTCGCCAGTAAGTAGTTGCGGCGTCAGTGATGTATCGGGCTTACGAAAGAATTCTCATGGAAGTGTTTGAGGTACGGCTCACCGTGCCCTGTTCGGCGGAGACGGCGTTCGATTTTGTGACTCGGCCCGAAAACATTCGGAAGATCAGTCCACCGGATGTCGGCCTGGCCTTCACCAGTCCTCCCGATCGGTATGCGTTGGGCAGCCGGATCGAGTTTAAGGTGCAGGCTTTCGGTCTCGTGCGGGAAATTGTGCATGAGGTGACTGCGTTTGACGAACCTGGCTCATTTGTCGAGCAGCAGGTCAGCGGCCCGTTCCAGAAGTGGATTCACGAGCACCGTTTTGAAGATGCTGGCGATGGTCGCGTCGTCATCATTGACCGGATCGAATTCGAAAAGCCCGGCGGAGTCGTCGGTCTGATCATGACGGCGGATCGCATCCGCGAGACTCTGGAGATCGGATTCGACTTCCGGCACGACAAGCTGGAACAACTCCTTGGCGGCGCAACGTCTGCTGGCGACTAGTGCTGTGTCCGTCGAGTTTTGAGGCGTAGCCGAAGTCGCCAGACTTTGGCCGGACCCGAGGAAACCAAACTCTGGCGAGTTCGGCTACATCCAACATGCCCAGTCCGTCGATGCCCGATCAGGATCGAAACGCTGCGACGTTCGGCGCGTTGTTCGGGCTGCTGGTCTGCTGTGCCGGACTCTTGAGCTTGGCCGCTCTGGTCATCCCGGACATTCTATTCGTCATGCTCGTGCTGGCAGGGCTCATCGGATTGGGAGCGTTGCAGTACGTTGTCTGGGGATGGCGGCTTGATCGATATCGTGTGGCCGATGACGAGGAGTTGCCGTCCGCGATGGCCGCTTCGGAGAATTGCCTGCGCGGGCTGAAGCGAGGCGTCGTAGTGGGGCCCGTGGTCGGACTGGGACTGTGTCTTCTGTTGCTTTACGTCCCAGTGCTGTCCGGGATGTTGCCGGCCGACGGCACTCCGCAGCCGTTGTTGTTTTCATTCGTCTGCTGGGGAGTTCCCGTTGGCGCACTCACAGGCAGCCTGATCGGGACGCTGCTCGACCTTCACCGCCAACGCGACCGCTCCAGCTTTGTACAGACGCTGGCGATCACGTGCCTGTGGATGGTGTTCATCGGCTTTCCACTGCTGTTGATCGTTAAGTCACAGCAATGATGCGACTGGATCCACGCACCCGAAAACGTCAAAACGAGTCGGACCCAACTCGCCGCCGTAGCTGGATTCGCAAGAATTCAGACATGCGCGAACGTTGAACTGAACTCTTGCGAGTCCAGCTACGACTGCTGACGGGCGAGTCAGATCCACGCTTTCAACGCGCCGAGCTATGCCTGGGCTAAAACAGCTCGCGGATCGGTTCGGCGTCGATGAAACGAATGGGTCGACTGCCAGGGCCAGGCATCATGGTCGTTTCCAGATCGATTCCCATTGCCGTGTAGACCGACGCGACGACTTCCGGAGGAAGAACTGGCCGGTCGTGTGGGGCGGCTCCAATCTTGTCCGTCGAACCAATGACCTGGCCGCCTTTGATACCGCCGCCAGCAAAGAAGTTTGTCCATGCCGAAGGGTAGTGATCCCGGCCGCCGCGACCGTTCAGTTTTGGTGTGCGACCAAACTCACTGAGGACTGTTACGACGGTGTCGTCCAGCAGGCCGCGCTGTTCAAGGTCCTCAATCAACGCCGTGAATGCCTGGTCGAACTGCGGGCACAGATGTCGCTCGTAGTCCTTATACGTGTTGTTCAGACCGCCGCCGTCGGCGTGCATGTCCCAGCACGTGATATTAAACACCGTGTCGAAATGGTTGACGGTGACAAAACGCGATCCCCGTTCGATTAACCGCCGAGCCATCAGGCAGCTTTGTCCGAATGTGTTGCGGCCGTAGCGATCGCGCAACCTGTCATCTTCCTTTGCCAGATCGAATGACTGTTTTGTCTCCGGCGACATCAACAGGTTGAAGGCCCGGGCATAGGCGGTGTCGCGTTCCAGAGTGGAAGATGTTTCCGTCCGTCGCTGCAGGTCATCGAGTTGTCGAAAGAGCTGCTGCCGAGCATTCAGTCGAAGTTCCGACTGGCCGGCGGGAGGCTCCAGATTCGCCACTTTGAAGTCGGCCTTTGCCGGATCGCCACCGAGGAAGAATGGTTCGTGCGCACTGCCAACATAGGCGGCCTGCTGGCCGTGAGGCGTAGACGTACCAGTATTACCAATCTTCGCCGGCAGAATGACGCTCGACGGAAGGTTGCCTTTCTGCCCGAACACCCTCGATACGACCGAGCCCATGTACGGCTGAGGACTGGCGGCCGTGAAATCATGGCCGCTCATCATCCATCGCTGACCATTCTCGTGAGACGCTCCGGTCTTGTGGTGCAGGCTGCGGATCAGAGCCACGCGATCCATCATGCGAGCCATCAGAGGAAAGTGCTCGCAGATTTGAATCCCCGGCACGTTCGTGTCGATCGGCTTGAAGCCTCCACGAACATCGTCGGGCGCTTCCGGCTTCATATCCCAGGTATCCACGTGACCTGGCGAGCCAACCAGAAAGAGCGTGATACAGTTCTTAATTCCAGCCTTCGACGGATCGACCGCGCCATTTGCCTCCAGGTTCATCAGCCTGGGAAGCGACAGACCGCCAAGCGTGGCCGACCCGGCCTGAAGAAAACTGCGGCGGTTGATCCCACTGCAGACGGGAACTCGCACGTTGCCAATGTTGAGCATACGACAGACCCTGATGTGTCAGTGAACCGTGTTGATCAGCTCGCGGCCGGCTGTTTTTCCTCGGTAGTCACAGCCGGTTCAACACTCGTGAACTTGCCGTCATCCGAGACCTCAAACGCCAGCGGGTTCGAGATATCCACGTATTTGCTTTCGGTGAACTCGCCGTCCTTGTCTTTCTTGTAGTTCACGTACTTCCACATCTGCAGCACGGCTCCATAGGTGCCGGCGGGCAGTTCACCCAGTTCGTGCTGATCGGCAACTCGAGCCAGCGGCGTTGCGACCGTTTCGTCGCCGCGCGTGATCTTCCACTGCAGGCGCAGGCCCCAGTCGTTGCTGACATGTCCCCGGACGAGCCGACGACCGTCGAGTCGAATTGTGGACTGCGGGAGTCCGTCAAACTTCTGATCCATGGAGCTTCTCCGATTCGACGAGAGCGGGACACGCTGCCAGTCATGCGAGTCCCGAGTCCATCAGACACCGACCCAAAGTGGACCGCTTTTCGGAAACCCGGTCAATGCGGCCGCGCCGAACATACTGACATAGTGAAGTGCAAAGAACAGTAAGGCACGCACGCATTAGAAAAAGGCACTCGGAAGCATCGTCGGGCCGTAGCAGAATTCATCGACCAGGCGTCCCTTGCAGTCGCGACGTTCTTCAGCTTATGAGTTTCTCACCGATTCAGTGGCGTTTGAGCGCAAAGAATTCCTTAACACGGCCGGCAAGTCTTTGTGCGGCTGTGTCCAACGCATTTCCAGCGGCGTTGCTTGAGGCATCCGCGCGAGCCTGTACTTCGTCGAGTTGACGCTTCGCCATCAGTTCACTCATGGAATCGATGATCTCGGGCCGCTTCTGCAGCACGGGCCTCAGCGCCGCACTTGGCACTTCAAACACCGTCACATCACAGGCCGCTTTGACGGTTGCCGTGCGTGCGTCGCCTGTCAGTAATGCCATTTCCCCAATCACTGCGCCAGCCGGAAGCTCCGCCACTTTGACCTGTTCCCCTTTGTCTCCATGCGCCACATAGATCTCCAGGTTTCCTGACTCGACAATCAGAATCGAATCACCACTGTCACCCTGCTTCAGGATGACCTCGGGCATTCCGTAGTGAATCTCCCGCGAGTGGCTGGCAATCTCCCGCAATTCGTCGTCGTGGAGTGATCCGAACAGATCGTTTTGCCTCAGCAGCGGCACGACTTTATTCGGGTCAAGTGGTGGCGATTCCTCGGGATCGGCAGGGACTGGAATTCCGTGGACGGTGACGTCTGACATCGACGTTTTGATCCCAGCGCGATCGAGCTTGTGATAAATTGCCTCAAGCACTTCACTGTTTGCTTCCCACTCAAACACTTCCTCCGTGTAATACCAGACTTGGTAGAGGATTCCGTTGTCCTGGAATTGCGCGATGGCAACTTCGGGCGCGGGTTCCGCTAGAACGCGCGACGCGCCATCGGCGGCTTCGAGAAGGATCTTGCGTATCTGGCTCGGCGCGGCCCCGCCTTCAATGAGAACCGGAAGGATGACACCGCGATGCTTCTGGGGCCGCGTGTAGTTTGTGATCGCTGACTGAGCGATCACGGAATTCGGTATCGAAAGTTCGTTCCTGTAGATCGTCTGCACCTTGACGTATCGCCAGTTGCTTTCGATGACTCGCCCGGAAAGGTCGCCCGACACGATCCAGTCGCCGAGCTTGAAACTCTGGCTCAGATTGAGAGCCAGCCCGGCAAAGACATCGCCGAGAAGATTCTGCGCCGAATAACCAAGAACAAGTGCCAGGACTCCGGACGTAGCGATGAGTCCAGTCACCGGCTGGGCGAACACATAATGTGTAATCGCCACCGCGGTCGCCAGAATAATCAGAACGCTGACCGTCTGCTTGAGAATGCGCGGGGCGATCATTTCGCCGTTTCGCGCGAACATCCCCGTCCAGATGAAATAATCGACGGCCTCAAGCACAACAAAGGACAGAGTGATCCACCAGATCGTGCTGGTCGACTTGTGTGCCAGGTGCTTGGCTGATTCAGAAATCGCCAGAAGATCAATCAGAAACTGTGTCTGATCGAAGATGGTGAATGTCAGGAATCCGATGAGCGCGAGCGCCAGACGTCGGTTAGGCCGAGCGAATCGCACCTGTGCCAGCGCGAAGTTCACCAGAATAAGAATGAACAGGACGATTCCGAAAATGCCGGCGAGCTTGAGAATGTCTTGCATCTGATCCGCTCTGAATCCGGTTGCTTGTGTGTCTGGATCGTCGTGTGTTCGCGACTGTAAAGCTCTGGAGTTTGGCGGTCCAGCATCCGCACGTGGGGTTAACAGGCTGCGGGAAGCTCTGTTTCTTTGACGCGGGCGGCGGTCGGACGTGCAGGAGCGCGACGCGTCACGACTTTTCGTAACCTGTTGCATCAGACAGGCGACTTTCCTGGCTTCACCTCATGAATCCATCTCGCTCCGCAGTGCCAACCGGCTTCAGGAGAGTCCATTGCATACGGTAGGACGACATTTGATTGCCGAGTACTACGGATGCGACTGCGCGTTGCTGAACGATCCGCGTGCGATTCGGACGCGTATGCTGGAGGCCTGTGATCGAATCGAAGTCACGGTCGTCGGCGAGGTGTTTCACCAGTTTTCTCCTCAGGGCGTGACCGGAATCATTGCGATCGCTGAGTCACACCTGTCGATTCATACATGGCCAGAGAACGGTTACGCCGCTGTCGATATCTTTACCTGTGGCGATCTCGATCCACGTCCAGGTTGTGAACTGCTGGGCCAGACGCTTCAGGCGGACTCACTGCGCATGCAGGAAATCGTTCGCGGAATCGCGGACGACGTCAGTCAACACCGCCACCTGTTGCCCGAGGACGTTCAACTCATGAGCCACGTCGCGCCTGTCCGTAAGGTACAGCAGTCCGCAAACTCGGGTGACGGGCAGTGATCAGTCGCGAAAGTCGGGGCTGACCAGGTTCTCTCGATGTGGTTGGTTTCCGGCAGCATTTCGACCCTGCAATTTGCTGGACACGTACGGGTGCGATTGTGAGAATCCGCGACCCGATTTTCCGGGCTTAGACTCTCGTCAGTGCGTGCTGGCGTTGGATTTCATGATTCGCAGTTTCGGAGGACCCATGCGTTGCACAAGGGAACCCATCTTCTGGTCGATTGTCGCGAAGTGTCGCGGGACGTTTGTTTGAACGACGGGCTGGTGCTCGAGGCCATGGCGACAGCTGCGGCACGCGCTGGTGCCACTGTGTTGTCGCAGGTCCGATATCATTTCGGACACAATTCGCCGCCCGGATTTACGGCGGCCATTCTGCTTGATGAGAGCCACTGCACGGCTCACTCGTATGCCGATCTGGGGCTGATCGCACTCGACGTCTTCACCTGCGGCGATACCGATCCGCACGACGTCGTCAAATACATGCGCGAGATTGTCGATCTGGGCAAAGTCTCGCTCAAACAGGTCGGACGATTTGAAGTTGCCGACGAACCGTCCGCGGCCGCTGAAGAAATCAACGAATCTCCGTCTGGTCGAGACAACGATTATGCACCCGCGATCTCTCCATGACGGCCGAGCCGACGGACTTGAACCGTTGGAGAGTCTTTCGCTGGACGATGTCGGTTCGTTCGCGGGGCTATTGCGTGCGATGTCAAAGACGGCATTCTCTGGGCGTGAGCTGGGACGTGCATTCGATGTTCTGCTGGAAATGGTCCGCAACCCGGACTGCCAGGTTGTTCTGACTCTCTCAGGTGCGATGACGGTCGCAAAGCAGGGTCGCATCATTTGCGACCTGATCGATCGCGGCATCGTCCACAGCGTGGTCGCGACGGGCGCGCTGATCGCGCATGGTCTGACCGAGTCTATTGGCCTGGCGCACTACCGCTACGACTCGACGAAGTCCGACGAGGCTCTGTTCGAGCAGGGTTACAATCGGATTTATGACACACTTGAAATGGAGGCGAACCTCAACGACGTGGAGCGGCTGATCCGCTCGGTGCTGACGGACTCGCGACCGGAAGACGGCGTGTGGTCATCAGCTCGACTGTGTCGAGTTCTGGGCGAGCGGCTCAGTCAGAGTGCCGAGGGTCCTGGAATCCTGCGCAGTGCGTTCGAACAGAACGTGCCCGTCTTCATTCCGGCTTTCACTGACAGCGAAATCGGATTGGACGTCTCGACGTGGGCGATGGACGTGGCACTGGCGGCCGATGGCCGGGAGCAGTTGAGCCCCGAGCAGGTTCTGGCGGCCACACCGCCATTCAATCCGTTTCTCGATCTACAGCAGTACGCGCGTCACATTGGCGATGCGTCGGAGCTTGGGATCCTGACAATCGGCGGCGGCGTGCCGCGCAACTGGGCTCAGCAGGTGGCTCCGTATTTCGACATCACGAATGCACGTCTGGGAACAAACCTGCCCGTGCCCCGATTCCGCTACGGAGTCCGCATCTGCCCTGAACCGGTTCACTGGGGCGGCCTGTCCGGGTGCACGTATTCCGAAGGCGTGAGCTGGGGCAAGTTTGTCCCCGAGTCAGAAGGCGGTCGCTTTGCCGAAGTTCCGATCGACGCGACCGTCGCGCTTCCCTTGCTGATCCGCGCGTTGTTTGAGGAACTCGATCATGCCTCCGACTGAATCTCGCGGTTCGTTCCTTGGACTCCCCAACTTTGATCGGGCCAGCTCGGACGTTTGCATCATTCCCCTGCCGTTTGAAGGCACGGTCAGCTACGGACACGGCACGGCGGCCGCTCCAGAGGCTGTTGTCGCGGCCTCGTCACAGGTTGAACTCTGGGACGATGAACTCGATTTCGATCTCGACAGTCTGCAATACCACACGGCGGCTCCCGTTGTTCCCGAGGCCTCGGAATCGCCTGAGGCATACCTTGACCGGGTTGCCCGTGAGTGTCGGCCCTGTTTTGAGGGGGCTGGGCTGACGATCGGGCTTGGCGGTGAGCACAGTCTTACGCCGGCGCTGGTCAGTGCGGCTGTGGGCGAATTAGATGACCTGTCCCATCTGACGGTCGTTCAAATCGATGCGCATGCCGACCTGCGCGACTCGTATTCGGGCAGCCCGCACTCGCATGCCTGTGCGATGCGTCGCCTGACCGATCGGGGAGCGTCCCTCATCGCGATTGGTGTCCGGGCCATGAGTCGTGAAGAAATCGAGTATGCCCGAGCAGACTCACACATTCAGATCTACCGTGCGCAGTCACTTGTGGGCACTGATCCTCGCAGTGAGTTTCCTGACGAGGAAGGACTTGTCCTCGATCAGCTTGGGCGACTGAACGGCGACGTCTATCTGACGATCGACATTGACGGCCTCGATTCGTCGTTGTGTCCAGGCACCGGAACGCCGGAACCTGGCGGTCTTCCGTGGTGGCAGACGCTGCGCATCCTGCGCCGTCTGTTGCTCGATAATCGCAATCGCCGACTGGTCGGTTGCGACCTGGTCGAAACGGTTCCGCAAGCGGGAACGCAGGTCAACGAATTCACCGCCGCCCGGCTGCTGGCAAAGGTCATTGCTTACTCGAGCGGCTGATGTCCCAAAGTCGCGGGAGCGGCATTACTTGACAGGCTGCCGTGCGTTCTTTGTGGTGCCGCCAAAGTCAGACTTCCTTAGGAAACTCTGATGCCGCGACCGACACCACTCTGAATCGGAGTTTGTAATGTTTAAGCGATTGGCTGCACTGTTTCTGTTGGTGATGACTTCGCTGACCGTCATGGGCGCTGAGGAATCACCCAACATCGTCGTGATCTTCTGCGATGATCTCGGGTACGGAGACCTCAGTTGCTTCGGACATCCGACGATCAAGACTCCGAATCTGGATCGGATGGCGGCTGAGGGTGTCAAGCTGACTCAGTTCTACTCGGCATCACCGGTGTGTACTCCCAGTCGGGCGGCGCTGATGACCGGCCGGCTTCCCATCCGCAGCGGAATGTGCAGCGATAAACGTCGCGTGCTGTTTCCCAACTCCGGCGGAGGCATCCCGGCCAGCGAGATTACTCTGGCCGAGGCCCTGAAAGAACAGGGCTACGCGACGGCGTGCGTAGGCAAGTGGCACCTGGGGCATCTGCCGCAGTTCCTGCCAACCAGCAACGGTTTCGATTCCTACTTCGGCATTCCGTATTCGAACGACATGGATCGAGTCAACGACGCACCACGCGGCCGCGCGTCGTTCTGGGATCCGAAAATTGAATACTGGAACGTGCCACTCATCCGAAACAAAGAAGTCATTGAGCGGCCGGCCGATCAGACAACGATCACGAAACGCTACGCCGAAGAAGCTGCTGCTTTTATTCGTGACAACAAGGAACGCAGATTCTTCCTGTATCTGCCGCACAGTCTGCCGCACGTCCCGCTGTTTCGATCGAAGGCGTTTGAAGGCAAGAGCCTGCGTGGTCTGTACGGCGACGTGATCGAAGAGATCGACTGGAGCGTCGGCCACGTGCTGGACACGCTGCGTGATTTGAAGCTGGACAAAAACACGATCGTGTGGTTCACCAGCGACAACGGTCCGTGGCTGACCTTCAACGATCACGGCGGCTCGGCCGGGCTGCTGCGCGAAGGCAAAGGCACGACGTGGGACGGCGGCATGCGCGAACCGTCCATCTGCTGGTGGCCGGGAAGGATCCCGGCCAATCAGGTCAGTGCGGAACTCGGTACCACGATGGATATCTACGCCACCAGTCTGAAGGTGGCCGGAGCCGACATCCCATCCGACCGCGTCGTCGACGGTTACGACCTGACGTCCATGCTGAAGGGCGAAACAAAGAGCCCTCGTGATGAAGTCTACTATTACCGCGGCACGCGCCTGATGGCATTGCGCAAAGGTCCGTGGAAAGCGCACTTCATCACACAGGAGTCCTATACCCGCAACAACCAGGCGACGGAGCACGATCCACCGGTGCTCTACAACATGGAAGTCGACCCATCCGAAAAATGGAACGTCGCCGAAGACCATCCCGACGTCATAGACGTCATCAAGAAAGCGGCGTTCGAGCACCTGGCAACCGTCAAGCCAGTTCCGTCACAGCTGGAGATCCCAATGCCAGAGCGTGAGAACCGGGAGTGAGCGAGTGTCGCCCAGAAGGGCATTTGAGTACGTTGTGAACTCAATCGCTATCAACACTGGGAGCACTCAATATGGGTCAGTCATCGTCGCCGAATGATGACGGATTTATGGAATCGGACAGAGCAAGCGAGTCGGAGCAGCTCCCTCCCACTGACGCTGATCAGACGGTCATCGATTCCTGGTAGGCTGGGGAACAGCGCAGAGCGATCGAAGAGGGCGGCGATCCGGAAGCTACCGTTGAATGCGGTGCTGTTGAATCACTTGAGTCCGCTGACGATCCAGAACAGACAGTGGGCGATGAGCGACTCGCTCTCGTCTCTGTCGACCCGGAACAAACTGTCGACGAAAACGGTGACCCGGAAGTGACGATCGGGGCGCCGGTACGGTCGGACGACGCCACGATTGACGGGGATGTCGAGCAGACGATTGAGCAGCAGTGGCGGGACACGTTTACCGACGAAACTGCTCCCGAACTGACGATCAAGAGTGATTCCGAGCAGACGATGAGCGAGGGGTTTGAATTCTCGCTGAAAACGCGAGACGTAAGCCGGGAAGGTTCTCCGCCAGTCGAGAATCCAGACTACGTGCGGGAGAAGAAGCTGGGCGAAGGTGGTATGGGAGCTGTGTATGCCGCGCGGCAGAAGTCGATCGATCGCAATGTGGCCATCAAGGTTCTGAAGCCCCGGGCCGCTCGCCGTGAGAGTTCGCGCGACGCCTTTGTTGCCGAAGCGATGATCACAGGGGAACTGGATCATCCCAACATCGTTCCGGTTTACGATCTCGGTCTGGAAGACGAGAAGACGCCGTTCTATGTGATGAAACAGGTGCAGGGCGTCGAGTGGGCGGATCGCATGGGCGAGAATACCGTGCGTGAGAACCTGGACATTCTCATCGACGTCGCTGATGCCATTGCGCTGGCTCATGCACGCGAGATTATTCACCGGGACCTGAAGCCCGCGAACGTCATGCTCGGTGAGTTTGGCGAGGTTCTGGTGATGGACTGGGGCTTGGCCGTGCCTGCCCCCGACAGTCCAAAGCGCTGGTCGTTCCCCAAAGCCAGATTTGGCGGGACACCATGTTAAATGGCTCCGGAGATGGCCATTGGTCCGGTCGAGAAAGTGGACCGACGCAGTGACATCTATCTGCTGGGCGCAATTTTGTTCGAGATCCTGACCGGCTCGACTCCGCACCCGGGAAAGAAAGGTGAAACAGTGTCTGCGGTCTGCGGCCGAGAATGAGATTGCTCCGACGGAGGAGACTGGCCTGCTGATGAACATCGCGATGAAGGCGATGGCGACATTACCGGACGATCGGTATCAGACGGTCGGTGAATTCGAGGCTGCGGTGAACGAGTACTTCGCTCATCTGGAGAGCATCTCACTGGCGGAACGCGGTGCCGCAGACCTCAAACAGGCTCGCATTTGGGACGACTACGATGCTTATGCCCGGACCGTGTTTGCGTTCGAGCAGGCGTGTGAGTTGTGGCCGGGCAATGAAGCCGCAAAGTCCGGTCTGTCTGCGGCTCGGCTGTCGTACGCCGAAAGTGCAATGGCGAGCGGAGAATACGATTTGTGTGCATCCGTGCTGGATATGGACGACCCAGCTCACACCGAACTGAGACTGGAGTTGTTCGACGAGATCGCAGAAGAGCAACGTCTGAAGGAGAAAAAGGCACGACGCCTCAAACGGACGCAGCGGATTTCGTACGGTCTGATCGCAACCGTCGCCGTGACTGTTGTCATCGCATTTGTCTGGATCAACTCCGAACGAAACGACGCGCTGAGTGCCCAGCAGGATGCCGTGGATTCCCAACAGGAAGAAGCCCGGCAACGGGGTCTGGCAGACACCGCCGCAGCCGATGCGAGGAGAAACGCGACGCGAGCGGACCGCGAGGCCAACGCCGCAAAAGTCAGTGCAGAAGAGGCAAGACGGAATCTGCGGGTCGCCGAGCGAAACGCCTATTACTCAGACATGATGCACATGCCCGCCCGCTGGAAAGGCGCCACCCCCAACCACTCCAGTGAGCTGCTCGAAAAATACCGCGACCGCGAGAATCTTGCGGGCTTTGAGTGGCGCTATTGGAGTCGACTCGTTCGCAGTGATCTACTCACGCTCAAAGGGCACACTCGCGAGGTTAGAAGTGTGGCGTTCAGCCCGGACGGAACTCGGCTGGCCTCGGCGAGCTTTGATCGGACAGTGAAATTGTGGGACGCGGCCACGGGGCAAGAGACACTCACGCTCCGCGGACACGCCCGCGAGGTCATGTGTCTGGCGTTCAGCCCGAACGGGGCTCGGCTGGCTTCCGCGAGTCGTGATCGAACAGTGAAGGTGTGGGACGCGGCCACGGGAGAGGAGACGCTCACGCTCAAAGGACACGCCAACTGGGTCAACAGCGTGGCGTTCAGCCGGGACGGGACACGGCTGGCCACCGGGAGCCATGACCAGACTGTGAAGGTATGGGACGCGGCCACACAGAAGGAGACGCTGGCGCTCAAGGGACACACCGGACCTGTCGAGAGTGTGGCGTTCAGCCCGGACGGGACGCGTCTGGCGACTGCGAGTCGTGACCAGACAATTAAGTTGTGGGACGCGTCCACAGGCCACGAAATGCTCACGCTCAAAGGTCACAACGGCCATGTCCTCAGCGTGACGTTCAGCCCGGACGGGACGCGTCTGGCCTCCGCGGGCGTTGACGGGACACCCAGGTTGTGGGACGCCACCACAGGACGGAAGATGCTCACGCTCAAAGGACACACGACCCTCGTCCACAGTGTGGCGTTCAGCCCGGACGGGACTCGGCTGGCCTCCGCGAGCAATGACCAGACGGTGAAGTTGTGGGACGCGACGTCCGGGCAAGAAACGCTCACGCTCAAAGGACACACGGAACCCGTCACAAGTTTGGCATTCAGCGCGGACGGGACGCGTTTGGCCTCCGTGGGTCGGGACAAGTCCGTGAAGATTTGGGACGTGGCTACCGGGCAGCTGCACCTCACGCTCAATGGACACACTAACTGGGTCCGTTGTGTTGTCTTCAGTCCGGATGGGACTCGGCTGGCCTCGGCAGGTCGGGACAAGACAGTGAATATGTGGGATGCGGCAACCGGACAGCAGACACTCACGCTCGAAGGACACACCGACGATGTCCACAGTGTGGCGTTCAGCCCGGACGGGACGCAGCTGGCCTCCGCGAGCCGTGACCACACCGTGAAGATATGGGACACCATTGATGGTGTTGCTTACCGCCGCCAACAGCGTGACCTGCCGTCTTCCCAACGCGACAGAGCGACGACTTACACGCATCGGGCAGCCGAAGCCGAGAAGACCCGAGACTGGTACGCAGCGGCCTGGAACCTGGACCGGCTCATTGCGCTCGATCCTGACGACACGTCTCTCGTGGAACGCCGAGCGACCATCGAGCGTGTGCTGCGCGAAAGAGGCCTGGTCATCCCGAAACTTCCTTCACACGATTAGGTCGTCGTCTCGAATCGAAGAAATACGAGAGAACAGCAAGTCCCACGGATAGCTGCCGACGCTGCTCGTGCGTAAGTCAAACTGGACCGCACTGGTCGTCGCGACTGCGAGAGTCTACGCCGTAGTTCGAGTGTCAGCTCCCGGGAGCTTGAGTCGTTCGAACGGATAGCCGTAGGCGGATTTCTCCGAAATCCGCTGCCTTGGGCCTGGGAAGACTGGTCGGCGTTCGATGTGCCGGCAGGCTGCGATGTCGTCTGGTCCCGATTTCGGAGAAATCGGGCTACGACTGGGTCAGCGTGTAGGCTTCTGGAAGCGAACGCGGGCTGCGGGCGAGAACAACAATTCCCAGGGATCGCTGAGGTCTGCATCACCCAGCTCGACGATGCACAGGTCTGCTCGCTGTTCAACGGAGAGTGTTCCGGTGCGATGTCCCTGGCCGAGTGCCTGTGCGCCAATTGTCGTCGCCATTTGCAGCAGCACCGGGCGGTAACGACCGTCCGTCTGCCGGTCGAGAAACTGGAGTTCTGCCCACAGCGAGTAGTCCGGGTTGGACGATCGACCGTCGGTGCCCAGGCAGACTGTGGCTCCCCCTTGTCTTAGGCGCGGCCAGGGATGTTCCGTGTGGCCGAAGAAGTGGTGTGTTCTCGGACAGAACACCACTGCGATGTTGGGGTGCTTACAGAGGAAGTCGATCTCGTCCTCGGCGAGGTAGTTGCCGTGGGCGATCAGTGCATGCTGCAACTCCGCGAGCGGTTGCAGGTAGTCGAGCGGGCGGGTACCGCGCGGGATGATGTCGTTCTGCCAGACGCCGAAGGCATTGAGCATTTCGAACAGCTCTCCGGTCCCGTCACGGAGCAATTGCAGTTCGGCCGGCGTCTCGGCGAGATGCATGCACAGCGGGACGTTTTCCTGACGGGCCAGGTCAACCGATCGGTGAAACAAGTCGGGACTGACGCTGTAGGGTGCGTGCGGGCTGATGGCCGGCATGACGTGGTCGCCAGCGGCTCGGCACTGTTCGATGTGTCGGCGGGCGATTTCGATCTGGTCGTTCGCCTGGTCGGGACGCAGACCGATCAGTTCTCGAAATGCG
Source organism: Planctomycetota bacterium (assembly GCA_963579025.1). GTDB lineage: Bacteria > Planctomycetota > Planctomycetia > Planctomycetales > Planctomycetaceae > CAUZFZ01. The sequence continues at coordinate 33,226 of CAUZFZ010000028.1, forward strand.
ATGACCGTAGGGTGAGTCGACTGAATGCAGTCGGGAGTCCATTCGCCGGTTGCGATGTCGCCCACCAGGCTGACTCCGGCGTCTGCTGATTCCTGCTGGCCGCGGGCGATAAGTGCGTCGAGTGGTTCCGTTCGTTCGCGGCGGTAGGCAAGCAGTGATTGAATCCAGTCCGTAAACGGGGCGGCCGGTTGAATCGGCTCGCTCAGGTCGGCGAACTCAAGATGCGCGTGCGCGTTGACCAGTCCGGGGATGATTGCAGCATTTCCGAGATCAACCGTGCTGCGATCCGGAGCGCCGCGTCGCGATGTGACGTCTGTGATCAGGCCGTCTGTGATTTCGATGAGGCCGTCCTCGATCGGCTCACCGTCGCCGGGGAGGATCCATCGCGCTGTGATGCGGGAAGAGTTGTTGTCACTCATCGTCTTCCCAGATCGCGTGCGGGTCGAAGCTCATGGAGGCCAACATGCTCATGGCGACGCACAGGATGAAGGCGATCACGGCGGGGCCGAACTGGAATTCGATCAGGCTGCCCAGTTTGATCAGCATCACCATGAAGGCCAGCAGCATGACGTCCATCATGCTCCACTTCCCGGCGTGCTCCATGATGCGGTAGGTCCAGGATCGAAACCGTTTGTGGCACAGCCGCAGCAGACTCAGCTCGATCAGCATGACGATCTTCGTGAGCGGGAACACGATCGAAAACAGGAACACGATTCCGCCCACAAACCAGCTTCCGTGAGAAAGCAGTTCCAGCGTTCCGCTAAGCACGCTGGATGTACTCCGATGCCCCAGCTTCTCGACTTCCAGAATCGGCAACAGAACGGCTGGCCAGAACAGGATGAATGCGCCCAGCGCCGCGGCTGCTGTTCGAGCGGCCGAGCGTTCGCTGGCTCCGGGTCGACAGATCGTTGACTGGCAGCGCACACAGATCGCGCGGTCTCCGGCAGCAAGTTCCGGAATGGCGTGGATGAGCCCACAACAATGACACGCGTGGTGATGCATTCTCTCCCGCTCTCCAGGTTAAGCTTCGCGGTGTTGAGCGGCGTCATGTTCCTTCTCCCCCGAGGGGGAGAAGGTGGCCGCAGGCCGGATGAGGGGCCTCGATGTTGAAGTTGGGGTGGACGAACCACCCTTCCGCCCCTCTCCCGCCCTTCGGGCACCCTCTCCCCTCACAGGGGAGAGGGGACGAATCGGTGGTATTCGGAACGGAATAGAAATGAAACAGCTACTGGATCGCAATGTCGTTCGTCGGCTACTGGTGATTCCGCCGGTTGCGATTGGCATTCTTGTGCTGGCGTGGTTTCGTTCGAATGCTCGGGAACCACAGCGCAAACCCGAGGTTGAAGAAGCCCGCGTCCTGCGCGTGATCGAAGTACCGCGATGCGACGTTGTGCCACGCGTCGACGCTTACGGAACCGCTCGACCCGGGCAGATTTGGCGGGCGGTGTCGGAAGTTCGAGGACGAGTGACGCAAGTGCATCCCGAGCTGCGGGCCGGAAGCGTCGTGCGTGCCGGTGAGGAAATCCTGCGGCTTGACCGCACCGAATACGACCTGACGGTGACGCAACTCAATGCCGACATCGCTCAGGCCCAAGCGCAACTGGCCGAGCTGGACGCTCGCGAGTCCAACGACAAAGCGTCGCTGGTGATCGAACACAAAGTGCTGGTGCTGGCGACGGAGGAAGAAGCTCGACTGAAAAAGCTGGCGAAAGAAGACGCGGCGACTCAGGCCGAGCTTGATGCTCAGACACGCCAGACTCTGAACCAGCAGCAACAGGTGCAGGCACTCGAAAATGCACTGAATCTGGCTCCCAGTCAGAAGGACGCGATCAACGCGACGATTGCCGCTAAACAGGCCAGTCTTAAGCAGGCGGAAATCGACGCGGCGAAGACGACGATCGTCGCACCGTTTGACTGCCGGCTGGCAGATGTCAGCATCGACGTCGGACAGTTTCTGGCAGCGGGCGAAGCACTGTTTGAAGCACACAGTACAGCGCTGGCTGAGATTGAAGCTCAGGTGCCTGTCGACCAGGCCAGCACTCTGATCGTTCCGCGTGACTCGCCGTTGGGAACCGAATTGCCATCGATGGATGACGTTCGAAGTATTTTCCAGATTCGGGCCCGGGTGACGAATGCGACCGGCAATGATGCGGCCAGTTGGGATGCGAAATTCCTGCGTGTGCGTGAGACCATCGACGCGCAGACACGGACAGTCGGAATCGTCGTTGGAGTCGAACGTCCCTACGAGAAGATCATTCCCGGCCGCCGGCCACCGTTGCTGAACGGTACATTCTGTCGCATCACTCTGACGGGTGAGCCGCGGGCTGGCCAGGTTGTTGTGCCCCGTTCGGCCATTCGCGACGGCGGTGTTTATGTACTCGACGAGGACGACCGGCTGCGACGTCGAGACATTGTCGTCCAATTTGCACAGGGATCCTTCGCGGTGATCAGCAGCGGTCTGCAGGGCGGTGAATCGCTGATTGTGTCCGACCCGACTCCAGCGGTGGACGGCATGCTTGTGGGTGCGAAATCAGACGGTGATTTACTGGCCGCACTGGTCGCGGAAGCCACTGCGAAGGCCGCGATCACAGAGCAGGATCGTTCGCATGATTGAACGTCTCGCTCGACACCGAACCGCTGCGAATCTGCTGATGATCATCCTGTTCGCGGCAGGTCTTTATGCCATGCCGCAGCTGCGGCGCGAGACGTTTCCGGACTTTGCCGCGTCGGAAGTTGAAGTGCGGATTCTGTATCCCGGAGCGACGGCGGAAGAAGTCGACGAGGTCGTCTGCCAGCGTGTGGAAGACGCACTTGACGGCGTGAAGTTCGTGAAAGAGCTGCGGTCTGAAGCTCGCGAGGGAATGGCGATCTTCACAGCGGAGATGGACGACGCGGGCGACGTCACGACGTTTCAGAACGACATCACAACGGAAGTCGACGCCATCAATGATTTCCCGGAAGACGTCGAGGACGCCGTCATCCGACAGCTCGGCCTGACGGATGTTGTCATGGTGTTGCTGGCAGCCGGGCCGATGAGTGCTGGCGATCTGAAGCTCTACTGCGAGCAGCTCAAGGATCGAGTGCAGCAACTGCCGGATGTCTCGCTCGTCACGCTGGAGGGTTTTTCTGATCGCCAGTTTCGGGTGGAGCTCTCTCGTGAAAAACTGCGCCGCTACGGCCTGACCGTGCAGCAGGTCGCGGACATTCTTTCACGGCAAAGCATCAATGTGCCCGCCGGTGTGATTGAAACGCGTGACAGTGACCTGCTGATTCGATTCGTCGAAGAGCGACACTCGATTGTCGAGTTGGAGAATGTGGCGATCTCCGGTGTGGCAGGTGGCGCCGAGGTTCGTCTACGTGATATCGGACGCATCGTGGACACGTTTTCTCAGGCGGAAGACCAGAGCCTGCTGGGTCAGCAACGCACGGGTGTGCTGAGAATCGAGAAGACGAAGAACCAGGACACGATCCGAGTCGCTGATGCCGTGCGTGCATTCGTCGAGCGTGAGCGGGAACGGGCTCCGCAAGTGGAACTCGCGATCACTCAGGACTCGTCGACCCTGGTACGTCAGCGTCTGCAGTTGCTGACCAGAAACGGCTGGCAGGGAATGCTACTGGTGTTCTTCACGCTGTGGCTGTTCTTCAACGCGAAGCTCTCGTTCTGGGTCGTGATGAGCCTGCCGGTCTCGTTCTTCGGGGCATTCTTCTTTCTGCCGTTGCTGGGCCAGACGATCAACATGATGACGATGGTCGCGTTTTTGCTGGCGCTCGGGCTGCTGATGGACGACGGCATCGTAATTGCCGAGAACGTGGCCCGGCACCTGTCGCTGGGCAAGTCGTCGATGCAGGCGGCTGTTGATGGCGTTCGAGAAGTGGCGGCGGGAGTTGTGTCGTCCTTTCTGACCACCGTCTGCGTGCTGGGCCCGCTGGGATCGTTGTCCGGATTCATTGGCAAGGTGCTGCAGGTCATCCCACTGGTTCTGATCCTCGTGATGGCGATCAGCCTGATCGAAGCATTCCTGATTCTGCCGGCTCATCTGGGACACTCGTTGCATGACGTCAATGTGAGCGCTCCGGGACGGGTACGGCGCCGCTTCGATGGCGTGATCGACGGGCTGCGGGACGCGGTCGGCCGCTGTGTCGCTCGACTGATCGAATGGCGATACCTCTTTGTGGGCAGTGTCGTGGGCATCTTCTGCTGCACACTGGGGCTGGTGGTTTCGGGGGTTGTCGGGTTTCAGGGCTTCCCCGAACTGGAAGGCGACGTCGTCGTGGCCCGTATTCTTCTTCCACAGGGCACACCTCTAAGTCGCACGGAGGGTGTCGTCCGCCGTGTTACCGATTCGCTCAATCGGCTGGATGAGCAGACGTCGCGCGATCAGCCGGACGGTCAGCGACTGGTGCAGACAATCAATGTTCAGTTCAACCGCAACACCGATGCTTTTGAGAACGGGGCACACGTCGCGACTGTGACCGTCGATCTGCTGACCAGCGAACAACGCTCGTTGACCATTGATGAAATTGTGGCTGCCTGGCGAACGGACATTGGCGACCTGTCTGATGTCCTCAGCCTGACGTTCGGTGAACCGTCATTCGGTCCGGCCGGCCGACCGATCGAGATTCGATTTCAAGGACCGGACATTGCCGTTCTGAAATCGGCGGCAACAGAAGCTCGCGAGTGGTTTTCCAGCTACGAGGGTGTATTCAACTTGACCGACGACCTGCGGCCCGGAAAGCAGGAGATTCGCATTCGTTTGCGCGAGGGAACTGTCGGACTGGGTCTGGATGCCGCGTCCATGGCGGGCCAGCTTCAAGCGGCGTTTCGTGGAGCCACCGCCGACGAGATTCAGGTCGGGTCCGAGAGCTATGAAATCGACGTGCAGTTCAACGCAGCGGATCAGGACAGTCTGTCGGACCTCGACGACTTCTACTTTCTGCTGCCGGATGGAAAACCGATCCCGTTGTCAGCGGTGGCTGAGGTCGAATTCTCGCGCGGCTGGTCACGAGTGGCTCGGATCAACGGCCTTCGTACAGTGACGCTGATCGGTGAGGTCGACACGCGTGTCACGAACACGGCCCGCCTGATCAGCATGTTCGAACGCGAAAAGCTGAGCGAACTGAATCAACGGTATCCTGCCCTGCGGATCGCGATCGAAGGCGAGGCTCAGGAATCCGGCGAGACGCAGGCATCGATGCGGCGGGCCATGGTCGTGGGTCTGATTGGTGTATTCGTCCTGCTGAGTTTTCAGTTCGGGAGCTGGATCGAGCCGCTGATCGTCATGGTCGCGATTCCACTCGCACTGATCGGCGTTGTCCTCGGCCATCTGCTGATGGGGCTGAACCTGAGCATGCCCAGCATGCTGGGGTTTGTGTCGCTGTCTGGCATTGTGGTCAACGACTCGATTCTGCTGGTTCTGTTTCTGAAACGGGCACGTGGCGAAGGCGCGTCGGCTGCTGAATCGGCCACGCAAGCCAGCCAGTTGAGGTTCCGTGCGATCCTGCTGACGTCTGCGACAACAATCGCCGGGCTGTTACCGCTGCTGTCGGAAACGAGCCTGCAGGCTCAAGTGCTGATCCCGCTCGCGGTCAGCATTGCGTTTGGCCTGATGGCGTCGACACTGCTTGTGCTGTTCGTCGTTCCATGCCTTTACGTGATGCTCGACGACCTTGGGTTGCTTTCGGGCCCCTCTCTCCCCTCTCCCTAACCCTCTCCCCACGGGGGAGAGGGGACATCGGGTAGGTCGACGTCACGAATGTTCTGATGCCCGTAACGCCCGCCACGAGTAGGCCGGCTGATAACCGATCAACTCGCGCGCCCGATCAATGCTGATGACGCTGGCGCTTCCCGAAAGCGCTTTGCGAATCTCGACCTGCGGGGCGAATTCCCGTAGCAGAGCTTCGGTTGATGCATCAAATCGAATGTCCTCGGCGGCAATGAACAACGGCTCGTGTCCGGTCGTACGGGCTTCCAGGGCCTGACGACAGGAGGTTGCTGCGTCACGCACATCGACGTAGGGCCATAGTACGAAACGCACGCCCTGCTCTTTCGTCGGATGCGGCCACGGAAAGGCGAAGTAGCCATCTTCCTGAATGACATTCATGATCCGCAGGCTGACCGTTGCCATGCCCGTTCGACGACTGACCGCGCCGCAAATGTCTTCTCCGATGACCTTGGAGAGGCCATACGCTTCATAAGGAGTCAGTGGATGGTCCTCGTCGACCGGTACGTATTTCGGCCAGTACACATCGGCCGACTCGTGCCAGCCCAGCGTGAAGACTGACGAAGCAGACACAAGACGTTGCACGCCCAGAGCCGCCGCAGTCTCCACGACATTCCATGTGCTCTGGACATTGTTCTCAAACGTGACCGAAGGCGGCTGAGCCAACGGGCCGGGAATCGCGCCCAGGTGAATGACACCGTCAGCTCCCTGGAGCACGTCGCGCACGGCTGCCGGGTCCATCAGGTCAACGGTCAGAAACCGGCAGTGCATTTTCTCGGGGCGAACCTGGTCGACAGACAGAACGTCGTAGTCGCGCGATACCAGATCCTCAACAACCTTGCGGCCCAGCCGGCCCGCTCCGCCCGTGACGACGACACGTTTCATGAATCACTTTCATCCGCATTTCTGGTCGAGTCAGCCCGACATCGCAGTCGCCTTACCCACACGAGCCCGACACGCAAGTCTTAGAGTTGCACAATTCAGTCCCGGAGGGACGCAGGCAATTAGCCCGGGGTTTCAACCCCGGGGAATAGCGACCAGTTATTCCCTTGAGCCCCGGAGGGGCGACGGCAAGACCAAAACGTGACGCGCCGTCGCCCCTCCGGGGCTCTGCCGGCGAATTGTCCCTTGTTTCCCGGGGTTGAAACCCCGGGCTATTCGCCTTTGCCCCGTCGGGGCATCAAGACTGTGCAACTTCAAAACTTGCTCGTCGGGCTCGTGTGGATCGCGGGTCTGTTATTTCCTGCGAATTGCCTTACTCCGTGCCCGCCGCGGCGGCGGTCGCGGCGATGCAGAACAGGTGCTTCTCGCCACGCAGATAGATCTGGCTGTGACTGACCGTGGGCGAAGCGTAGCAGTATTCGCCGAGTTCGTTTTCTTCAACGACATCCAGTTCCGCGCCGGGCCGCACAACCTTGGTGATCCCATTGTCGGCCGTGAAGTAGACCATGTTATTGGCCGTGATCAGCGACGAGCTGTAGTGGCTGCCCAACCGGTCCTTCCACACCACTTCACCAGAGTCTGTGGCAAAACAACTGGCGGTTCCGCGATCGTCGGCGATGAAAAGATGTTTGCCCAGGACGACGGGGGAGGGTACGTAGCACCGTGCATTGCGAATGTGCCATGCGACGTGCGAATCAGTTACGTCGCCGCTGCCGTCGGGGCGAATGCCCATGACGTGGTATTCGGGGAAGCCCGCAGTCATGAAAAACAGCTTGCCGTCGTAGACTAACGACGCCACGTACTGCTCGGTCGGGCCCTCAACCTTCCAATGCATCTTGCCATTATTGGGGTCATAGCTGGCGATGTGACGACTGCCGGACAGGACCATTTGCGTTCGCCCGTCGATTTCACGGATCAGCGGCGTCACGTAGCTGCGAGTCTTGTGTGCTCGTTTGACTCGCCACGCGGTTTCGCCGGTCGCCCGGTCCAGCGCCACGATGTACGAATCTCCGTCGTGGTCGCCGTTGACGATCAACTTGTCCTTGAAAATCACCGGCGAGCTGCAAAAGCCATGCACACTGGCGAAGCGATCGGGTTTGACCCGCCACTTCAGCTTGCCGGAAAAATTGTAAGCCGCCACGACCACGTTGCCCGGAGTTCGTTTTTTGTCGCTACCGAAATCCGGTTCCAGGAAGGCCACGTAAATCGTCTCGCCGTCGGTGGCAGGAGTCGATGAAGCAAAGCTGTTCAACTTGTGACGTTTTTCGAGCGGCGCTTTCAGGACTTCTTTTTTCCACAGGATTTCACCGCTCTTGCGATCGAGCGACAGCAGCACTCGCTGTTCGGTTTCTTCAATGCAGGCAACCGTGAAAATCCGGTCTTCCCAGACAATGGGTGACCCGTGTCCCCAGCCCGGTAACTCGGATTTCCACAAAATGTTCTCACCGGTCGTGCCATTCCATTTGGTCGGCACGTTCTCTTCGACGCTGCTGCCATCGCCCCGCGGGCCTCGCCAACCTGGCCAGTTTTCGGTCCGGGCCGTTCCGGCAATCATGACCAGACACAGAAGTGCGACAGGCAAGCGGCTTGGAAGCATGGTGGTCTCCTGCAGGGAGTGGGTGAGCGAGTTCGAGTCAACGTGGTGTAACGGGCAGTGCGTCAATTCGCGACGTGAACGTGCCACTGGTCTGATTCCGCGTGCCGCTCGACTCAGGCCAGTAGTTCGGAAACGACCTCGCCGCCAATATCCGTCAGCCGCTGATCGCGACCCTGAAAACGGAATGTCTGCCGTTCGTGATCGATGCCCAGGCAGTGCAGAACTGTCGCCTGCAGATCATGCACGTGAACGGGGCGTTCGACGATGTTGTATCCGTACTCGTCGGTCTTCCCGAGTGACATGCCGCCCTTGATTCCGCCTCCGGCCATCCACATCGTGAAACAGCGTGGATGATGGTCGCGGCCGAACGTCGGCTTCAGATCGCCCTGGCTGTAAGTCGTGCGACCGAATTCCCCACCCTGAATGATCAGCGTGTCCTCCAGCATGCCGCGACGCTTCAGATCCGTGATCAGTGCGGCGATCGGTTGATCGACCAGTCGGCACATCTCCGGCATCCGTGTGACAATCTCGCTGTGCATGTCCCAACCGCGCTGAAACAGTTGCACGAAGCGTACGCCCCGTTCGAGCAGCCGACGGGCCAGCAGGCAGTTGTTCGAAAACGACACCTCGCCGGGTTTTGTGCCGTACATCTCGTGGACGTGTTTCGGTTCGTTCGAGATGTCCATCAGCTCGGGAACACTGGTCTGCATGCGTCCGGCGAGTTCAAACGAATCGATGCGAGCTTCGATCTCTGGGTCACCGACGACTTCCAGACGTCGCCGGTTCAACCGGTTGATTCCTGCGATCAACTGTTCGCGATTCGGCTGGTCGATGCCATCTGGATTCGACAGAAACAGCACGGGGTCGCCCTGCGATTGAAACTGCACACCCTGATGCCGGCTGGGCAGGAACCCGCTGTGGTAGTACCGCGAAACGACCGGCTGACCTTTCTTACCGGACAGCAGCACGATGAAGTCGGGCAGATTTCTGTTCTCGCTGCCCAGTCCATAGGACATCCACGAACCCATACACGGACGTCCGGGACGCCCTGCTCCGGTCTGCAGCATGTTGACCGCCGGGTCGTGGTTGATCGGTTCGCTGTGGATCGAGCGGATGATGGCCAGCTCATCGGAGACTCGACCGAGATGCGGCAGGTGCTCGTTCATGACCTGTCCGGACTCACCAAACGTCCGAAACTTCATCGGCGAGCCGGCAACTGTCAGTTGCTTCTGCCCGCGAGTCATCGTCGTGATTCGCTGCTTACCCTTGACCGACGCGGGCAGCTCTTTGCCGTTCTGTTCGTGCAGCAGCGGCTTGGGATCCCACAAATCGATATGCGACGGTCCTCCGGCCATGAACAGGTACACAACCCGCTTGGCCTTCGGCGCGAAATGCATTCCAAGCGACGGGTTTGAGCCGGTGGCTGCGGCGGTGGCCGAATCGGAGAACAATCCCGGGTTCAGTAGACCGGCCACGCTGGCGGCACCCAACCCGGCCGATGTCCGGCTAAGGAATCGTCGGCGAGCGATGCGGTATTCGAGTTCGTGTGTGTTCATGGTTCTTTTTTTGTCCCCTCTCCCCCTTTTGGGGAGAGGGTTAGGGAGAGGGGCCTCTTGCGAGAGTTATCAATCCAGCTTCTTCCCCCGAACGGTCAACTCCAACCCAAGCTGTCGCGCAATCGAAACGGCCACCAATTCGACGTCTCGCAGCACGTCTTCATTCACAAACCGGATGACTCGCCAGCCATCTTCTTCAAGATACGTTTGCCGGGCCGCATCGCGGTCATCGACGTAATCGTGATAGCCACCGTCGAGTTCGATAATGCACTTCAACTCCGTGCAGGCGAAGTCAGCGAAGAACGGACCAACAGGATGCTGACGCCGAAACTTCAGTCCGCAGAATCGCTTTGCTCTTAGAACCTGCCAGAGGAGTGACTCGGCATTCGTCTGGCGCTGGCGGAGTTCGCGAGCTCGGTTGGTTGTTTGAGACATGGTAAAAACCCCTCTCCCTAACCCTCTCCCCTGAGGGGAGAGGGGACTCCGTCCCCGCACGAAACCGTCCCCTCCCACCGTCGTCCCCGGTCGCCTCCGTCCCTGTATGCCTCGATTCATCCCGCCTCGTCTCCGCACGACTCAATCCCGCACGCCCCGATCTCTCCCACACAATCCACAGTCATTCGCGGGTCAGTGTCTCGTCCAGGTTCAGCAGTACGTTTGCGATCGTCGTCCATGCAGCAAGCTCTGCAGTATCGAGGCCATCCGTAACCGGTTCCTCGCCTCGTTTGATCAAGGCCGTCGCTGCTGCTTTGTCGGCTTGGAACCGTGTTAATTGCTCGACGTGGATCTTTCGGAGCGTCTGAAGCTCGTCGTCGTCCGGACTTCGGGAGACGGTCGACCGAAAGGCAAACTTGAGTCGCTCATCGGGTGACGAACCGCCTTCGCGGACGATTCGCTCGGCGAGAACGCGGGCCGCTTCGACGAACGTCGGATCGTTCAGCGTCACCAGTGCCTGCAGCGGTGTGTTGGTCCGTGGGCGACTGACCGTGCAGACTTCGCGACTGGGTGCGTCAAAAATACGAAATGTTGGATAGGTCGTGGTGCGTCGCCAGAAGGTGTACATCCCGCGACGATAAACATCGTCGCCATCGCTTTGCGGCCACTTCCAGCGACCCTTGTCGCTGTAGTACCCCTCCGGCTGGTAGGGAAAAACGCTCGGCCCTCCGATCTCGTCGTTCAGCAGGCCGCTGACAGACAGGGCAGCATCGCGAATACCTTCGGCCGAGAGGCGGAATCGCGACTGGCGGGCGAGCAATGTGTTGTACGGATCGACCGCCACGGCATCCGATCGCCAGTGGGACGACTGTCGATAAGTAGACGACATGACGATTTTCTTCTGCAGCGCCTTGACGTTCCAGCCGGTGCGGATGAACTCGGTGGCGAGCCAGTCGAGCAGTTCTGGATGTGCCGGGAATTCGCCGCGGACTCCGAAGTCGTCCATCGTCCGCACAAGGCCCGCACCAAACAGTTGGCTCCACAAACGATTGACGGCCACGCGGGCGACGAGAGGGTTGTCTGCATCTGCGAGCCAGTGCGCCAGTCCAAGTCGTGTGCGCGGTTTGTCCGATGGCAGCGGCGGGAAGATGGACGGTACGTTCGGCGTGACTTCCTGGGCCTTCGTCTGAAAATCGCCACGTACCAGGACAAAGGCCGGTCGGCGTTGTTTCATCTCGACCATGACCATCGTCGTGGGAATGGCTTTGTCGAGCTTCTGTTTCTCCGCCGTCAGTTCCGCTTGCCGTTTGTTGAGCGGCTCAAACGTGTCTTTTGTCGCCGCATAAGCGTGCTGCACGAAGTAATCATGCAGTTGCTTTTTCTGCTCGTCCTTGCGGTCAGTCTCTTTGAGTTTGACAAGCTTGAGGATGTCCCTGGGCAGTTCGCTCTTCTCACGTGCCTTTTCAAACTCCTCCCACGCGATTTGCGTGTCGAAGTGCGTCGGCTCCGGATGTTTGGGTTTCTTGACTTCCGCGATATCACCCGAGCCTGCAGCTGCGTCTCGTTTGTCCGGGGTCGGTGTCTGCTCGCTGTCGGCCGGCTTCGACTGGGCGGACGTGGACGGGAGTTCGACCTTCGCCATCAGCGAATCGATTTGCGCATCCAGTCCGGTCAATTCCGTCGTAACGCGTTCGAGCGCTGCCTTCTGGTCGCCGGTCGGCAGACTCAGCAGCGGCGGCAGCGGGATGTCGTGACCGGTTGCGCCCAGTTCGCCGTCGACCGAGTTGAAGAACGCATAGAATTGATAAAACTCCTGCTGCGAGATCGGGTCGTACTTGTGCTCGTGACATTGAGCACAACCCATCGTCAGGCCGAGGAACACCGTTGCCGTCGTGCTGGCTCGTTCGACCGCGTACACGACCATGTACTCCTCGGCGTCGGATCCAGCTTCTTCGTTGTAGGTCGTGTTGCGATTGAAGCCGCTGGCAATCTGCTGCGACGTGTCGGCCTCCGGAAGCAGGTCACCGGCAATCTGCTCGATGGTGAACCGGTCAAACGGCATGTTTGTGTTGAATGCGTTAATGACCCAGTCGCGATACAGCCACATGCTGCGAGTGCTGTCGCTCTCGAACCCGTTGGTGTCGCCAAAGCGAGCCAGATCCAGCCAGTCCTGGGCCATCCGCTCTCCGTAGTGCTGCGAAGCCAGTAGCCGGTCCACGAGTTTTTCGTAAGCCTGCGGTCGCTCATCGTTGATGAACCGATCGACGTCGCGAATCGATGGCGGCAGTCCGGTGAGGTCGAGCGACAGGCGGCGGATCAGCGTCGTGCGATCGGCCATGGGCGACGGTTCCAGCTTCGCCGCCTGAAGTCGAGCCAGAACAAAGGCGTCGATCTCGGTCCGCGACCAGACGTGCTTGCTCGTCTCTGGAAGCGTCGGGCGCTGCGGTTTCTCGAACGCCCAGTGGACTGTGTAGTCCGCTCCCTCGGCCACCCATTGCTTAAGCAGAGCGACTTCCTCGGGCGTGAGCTTCAGCTTCGAATCGGTCGGCGGCATCTGCTTGTCCGGATCGTTACTTGTGATCCGTTTGACGAGTTCACTGTCGCCAACGTTTCCCGCGACGATTGCGGACTGATGCGCCGCCTCACCGAGGTCCAATCGCAGATCACCCTCTCGGCTCTTGTCGTCTGGTCCGTGACAGCGAAAGCACTTGTCCGAAAGCAACGGCCTGATCTGCCGGCTGAAGTCGATCTTCGTCGTCTCGGGATCGGCCGCCAAACCGACTTGCGGATGCCAGACAATCAGTCCAACCGCAATGGCAGCCATAAAGCGCAGCCGCTGAACGCTGGTCGACCGCGGTGACATGTTCACAATCACGCTTAGGCATCCGACGGGAGACAAACGACTGATGATGACTGAGACAGTGACAGAAGTCAGATCAGTCATTGCTGATCCGTCAGAATACTCACGGCGCCGGAACAGTGTCCAATCCGGCGTCCGCAATAGCTGAGCGACCGAATCGGACGAACCGCGAAATCCGTGCGAAAGAATTGGTCAGACAGCCTTTTCAGAATCGTGCGACATGCTCACAATGACGACACTGTTTGCACTGTGGCTGTCGTTCTCTCCCACCGATGGGCTCTATAAAGTGGTTCGGTCTTCGGACTCTCCTGCCTCCTGCCCGTCCGGCCTCGCCTGCGACCAGTCGTGTTCCCCACTCAACGCTGTTTCCCGGTTCCGTGTCACGTTCGGCTCACGCGTGATGGACCTGGGAAACTCCTGCCGTACCTCAGGTGCGTTTCCGATGAGGAGTCTGTAATCCGATGTCGACCGTCGAAGCGCCCCAGGCCGATGCCGCCGAACCAGCCCGTCAGAAAGAATCACTCGAAACCGTCGTCGTGCGATTCTGCGGTGATAGCGGCGACGGTATGCAGCTCGTCGGGACTCAGTTGACGAATGTCTCTGCGGCGTTCGGTAACGATGTCAGCACGCTGCCCGACTTCCCCGCCGAAATCCGGGCGCCTGCTGGAACGCTCGCGGGTGTCTCTGGATATCAGTTGTGCTTTTCGAATCACGACATCTTCACCCCCGGAGATGAGGTCGACACGCTTGTCGCAATGAATCCCGCGGCTCTGAAGACAAATGTCGCGGACTTGAAGCGTGGAGGTACGCTGATTGTCAACGCCGACGCGTTCGATAAGAGCAACGTGAAGAAAGCGATGTACGCCAGCAATCCGCTGGAAGACGAAAACGCCCTGCAGGCCTATCGTGTGCATCGTGTCGACATGACGCGTCTGACACGCGATGCGGTTGAAGGACTGGGCCTGTCAACGCGTGAAGCCGACCGTTGCAAGAACTTCTTCGCACTCGGACTGGTGTACTGGCTGTACGACCGCGATTCGACGCCGACCGAAGAATGGGTCCGGTCCAAGTTCGCCAAGAAGCCGGAGACGGCAGAAGCCAACATTCGGGCCTTGAAGGCCGGATACAACTTTGGTTTCTCGACCGAGGCCTTCACTGTTCATTACCAGGTCGCCCCCGCGCAACTGCCATCCGGCCAGTACCGCAAGCTGACGGGCAACGAGGCGACGGCGCTGGGTCTGGTCACGGCCGCGAATCTGGCCGGTCAACGGCTCTTTTATGCCGGTTACCCGATCACGCCCGCGAGCGACATTCTGCACGAGCTGGCAAATTACAAGAATTTCGGAGTCCGCACGTTTCAGGCCGAAGACGAGATTGCGTCCATGGCGGCCGCAGTGGGAGCCGCGTTTGCCGGTGAACTGTCGGTGACCGCCAGTTCGGGACCGGGGATCTGCCTGAAGGGTGAGGCGATGGGCCTGGGCATGATCGCCGAACTTCCGATGATCATTATCAACGTGCAGCGTGGCGGTCCGAGCACCGGTCTGCCGACGAAAACCGAACAGGCGGATCTGCTGCTCTCGATGTTTGGCCGCAATGGCGAATCTCCATTGCCGATTGTCGCCCCGCAAAGTCCGTCCGACTGTTTCGAGATGATTCAGGAAGCCATGCGGATTTCCGTCGAGTTCATGTTGCCAGTGATCTTCCTGTCCGATGGTTACATTGCCAACGGTGCCGAACCGTGGCGAATTCCGGCGGTTGACGATCTCAAACCGATCAGCATTTCGCACCCGGCCGAGTTCAACAGCGACAACGGCTACCTTCCCTACAAACGCGACGAAAAGCACGCTCGACCGTGGGCCACAATTGGAACTCCGGGGCTGGAGCATCGGGTTGGCGGCCTCGAGAAAGCCGACGTCACGGGTCATGTGAGCTACGACCCGGATAACCACCAGCACATGATCGAACTGAGGGCTGAAAAGGTCGCGAACATTGCGAACTTCATCCCGGAACAGGTAGTCGATGGTCCCGAGTCCGGGGACCTGCTGGTTATTTCCTGGGGCGGCACCTTCGGAGCCGTGCGTACCGCGGTTCGTGAAGTCCAGGCTGCCGGCAAGTCAGTTGCCCACTGTCACCTGCGATACGTGAATCCCATGCCGCGAAATGTCGGTGACATCCTGAAACGGTTCAAGAAATTCCTTGTTCCGGAACTCAACATGGGTCAACTTCGATTGCTGTTGCGTTCCGAGTTCCTGGTCGACGCCAAAGGTCTTAATAAGCTCAAGGGCAAACCGTTTCTGGTTTCCGAAGTTGTTAATTCGATCAACGACAATCTTGCCAGCTGACACACCCCGGACGCCGCCCTCGCCAGAGTACGGTCCCCAGTGTTCTGACAAACGCTGATCCTGAAAGCACTGATCCCACCCTACTGCTCAGTCTGAGTCGCTGCCGGAGATGACGCCGGCAGCAGGAATCCCCGAAGGCATCCCGCCATGAGTACTGATACGCCCACCGAACTGCCCGTCCTGACCGCGAAAGATTTCGCCAGTGATCAGGAAATCCGCTGGTGCCCGCGTTGCGGCGATTACTCGATCCTCGCCCAGATGAAGAAGGTCTTGCCCACGCTGGGTATGCCGAAAGAGAAATTCGTCTTTGTCTCGGGTATTGGTTGTTCGAGCCGGTTTCCGTACTACATGAACACGTACGGGTTCCACAGCATTCACGGTCGGGCGCCGGCGATCGCATCGGGTATCAAAATCACACGGCCAGACCTGCAGGTCTGGGTGATCACTGGCGACGGCGATGCACTGTCAATCGGCGGCAACCATCTGATGCACGCCATTCGACGTAACATCGACCTGAAAATCATCCTGTTCAACAACCAGATTTACGGCCTGACCAAAGGCCAGTACTCACCGACCAGCCCCGTGGGCAAACGTACGAAAAGCACACCGATGGGTTCGGTCGATTACCCGCTGAATCCGCTCTCTGTGGCACTGGGTTGTGAAGCGACGTTTGTGGCCCGCTCCGTCGATGTCGACATCAAACACCTGTCGATGGTGCTCGAACGAGCCGCACACCACAAAGGTACCGCATTCGTCGAGGTGTACCAGGACTGCAACGTCTTCAACTCGGGCGCGTTCAGCTTCGCGACCGACAAGAAAATCCGGAACCAGAACATCATCTACCTGGAACACGGCAAGCCACTGGTCTTCGCCAACGGTACCAAAGGCATTCGCGTCAATGAGGGCAGCCGACCGGAAGTTGTCGACCTGCAGGCTGATGGCGTGAAGGAAGACGACCTGCTGTTCCACGATGAAAAAGCCGCCGAACCGAGCCTCGCGTTCACACTGGCCCGCATGCGGAAGCCGGCGTTTCCCGAGCCCATGGGCATCTTTCGAGCCATCGACCGGCCGACCTATGACCAGACCGCAGCCGCTCAGATTGAAGATGCAATCGCCGAAAAAGGCGAAGGCAACCTGCACGACCTCTTTCACCGCGGCGATACCTGGGAAGTGAAATAGATCAGCCCATTGCCGGCCAATTGTTCAACAGGCCCGAGGCTTTGATCAGCCTCGGGCCTGTTTTTTGTTGGCGTGGCCGATTCGGCCAAAGACGATCTGAAACGCGTCGATCGTCGCACTCAGAACAGTTCGGGGATTGGCTGCCCGGTGGTGATAATCTGCTCGATCTCTTTCGAGACGCCGGTCTGCAGCCGCAATTCACCGATGTCGAACAGAGAGTGCATCACGGTCGCCAGGACGTTGCTGCTGGTAATCGGCGTCGAAGCTGGCTCTCCCCCGATGCGGTCCGATCGACCGATGACCTGTCCCATTCGCAGACCACCGCCGGCGAATGCCAGAGTGCATTGATTGCCCCAGTGGTCGCGACCGCCGTTCTTGTTGATTCTCGGGGTGCGACCGAATTCGCCGGTCATCACCAGCAGGATGCGCTCGCTGAGTCCTCGCTGCTCGACGTCTTCCATGAAAGCCGACACAGCCTTGTCGACCGCCGGCGTCAGTTGCGCGATGCCATCAGCCATCGTGAACTCTTTGCCGCCGCCGTGCATGTCCCAGCCAGGAGCCGTGACTGTCACAAACCCACATCCTGCCTCGCACATCCGCCGCGCCATCAGCATCTGGTGACCGAGAGCGACTGGCGAAAACTGCGTCGCATAGGAGTTGCGTTTGATCGCTGCCGCGGTCGGTTTGCACATGCTGGTGTCGTATCGCCTGATCGTCGCCGGGTCTTCCTGCGACAGATCGAACGCATCGCCCGCTCCGCGCGACAGCACATCGAA
Source organism: Planctomycetota bacterium (assembly GCA_963579025.1). Lineage (GTDB taxonomy): Bacteria > Planctomycetota > Planctomycetia > Planctomycetales > Planctomycetaceae > CAUZFZ01. The sequence continues at coordinate 50,633 of CAUZFZ010000028.1, forward strand.
CGCCTGCTGCTGAAAGCGGTCGGCTGAGTCGAGCTGACCACTTACGTCCGCATTCCGGCGGAGTCGGTCCAGGCCACTCAGCAAGCCGCGCCGATCGTCCAGCCGCCCGCCTTCGATCTGCAACTTCATGTTGTCGATCACTTCTCCACCAGCACTCGGATCGAACGGCCGGTACGCTCGCGACAGCGTTCCGTTCTGGGACACGCGGTCTGTGTTCCGATACAGGCCCTTGTGCTGATCGCCGATGGCCTGCGAGGTCACCACGACATTCTGCGGCAGACCGGTTGCGGGATTCGTCAGACCGGCAACGCGAGCAAACAGCGCCCCCATCATCGCGCCGGTGGGATTACCCCCAGCCATTACGTGCATGGCCGCCGTTCCGTGGCTGGAGATCCCGTGTCGATACGACCGCACAACTGCCAGTCGATCGGCGAGTCCCGCGAGCATCGGAAATGTCCCGCCAAACGTCTCGCCGGCAAGTGATGTCTGTAATTCTCCCGTGATGCTCCGAATCTCCGCCGGGGCGGTCATTTTTGGATCGAACGTCTCATACTGAGTCGGTCCGCCCTGCATGTTCAGAACCACGACGGATCGATCGTGCAGATGAGCCCCTCGGATTCCGGCCGCAGCCTGCGCAGCCAATAGACCGGACAGCGTCAGTCCGCCCACGCTCGAAGTGCCAATCCGCAGAAACTCACGTCGAGTCCGCCCCTCAGTTCCGTATACGGTCAGCATGCAGATGTTCTCGCCCTGGGTTCGCGAAGACTCAATAAACTCGATGTATAGCGACGAAGTCCGAGTTCAGATTGTATCGGCCAAAGGCCCGCACATCATCGTGAGTCGAACCGGCTCCCATTGATCATTCAACCGGGAATTGTGGAGCTGGCCCAATGACCGATAAGATCTCTGGTCACACCTGCTGCCTCCCACCCCGTCTCCTCTCCCTCCGTTGTATCAAGTAGAGCGATCATGCGAATTCAAGCAGAAAAAACGTCTGCATACTGCGATGGACACAGTCGACGCAGCTTCCTGCAGGTCGGCATGGCCGGAATGGGAACGGTCGGACTGCCCCAGCTTCTGCGAGCGAAAGAAGCCGCTGGTGCGGCCGGTCGTAAAGAGACGTCCGTAATCCTGATCTGGCTGGATGGTGGACCAAGCCATCACGACACATACGATCCAAAACCGGATGCGCCGTCTGAATACGCCGGAATCTGGCAACCGATTCACACCAACGTTCCCGGTTTCGACATCAGCGAGATGTTTCCGCGGCAGGCTCGCCTGGCGGATCGTTTCTCGGTTGTCCGCTCGGTTCATCACAACGCGGGGGACCACTTTACCGGCGGACATTGGATGCTGACTGGCCATGGTGGAGTCAGTGGCGCCATGAACGCGGGCAAGTCTCCGTTCATCGGCGGCATGGCCACAAAGATGACCGGCTCACGCCAGCCAGGAATCCCGGCCAACATCGGCATCCCGTACTCGATGAGCATTGGCCTGCGTCCTGGTTATTTCGGCGGCAATTACCTGGGCGTCCAGCACGACCCGTTTCAGGTGGGGACCGATCCAAATTCTGCCCGATTCAAGGTTCAGAACCTCAGCCTTCCGAAGGACCTGACCATCAGCCGTCTGGACGATCGTCGCGGTCTGCAGAAACACTTCGACACGCTGCGACGGGAAGTCGACCAGTCGGGAATGGCGGACGCGATGGACCGCTTTGACAGGCAGGCGTTCGAGATGGTGTCAGGCGAACGCGCTCGAGCGGCGTTCGACATTGCCTCCGAAGATCCGCGACTCCGTGATCGCTATGGCCGCAACACCTGGGGACAGAGCACGCTGCTGGCTCGGCGACTGGTCGAGGCCGGATCAACTTTCGTGACGTGTCACTTCGGCGGCTGGGACAGTCACTGGAACCACCAGGGAACCATGGAACGCCACCTGCCCAAAGTCGACATGGCGGTCAGTTCGCTGTTCGAAGATCTTGAAGTTCGCGGCATGCTGGACCAGGTGCTGGTCATGGTGATGGGCGAATTCGGTCGCACGCCGAAGATGAACAACGGCGGCAATGGCGGCCCGCCACTGAGCAAGGGGACACCAGGCCGCGATCACTGGGGCAATGCTCTGTCCGTGCTGATGGGCGGTGGTGGAGTCAAAGGCGGTCAGATCGTCGGCTCAACGAATCGACTGGGCGAGGTTCCAAAGGACCGCCCGTTGCGACCGGGTGATATCCACCACACGATCTTCCGCGTCCTGGGCGTCGACCCTGAAGTCAGCTTCCTTAATCACGCTGGCCGACCGGTCGCCGCAATCGATCACGGTGCGGTGATCGAAGAGTTGTTCTGACAGCGCGCGTTCGTAGTAGCCGGATTTATCCGGCTGCGGTTGGACGCTTGCCTCGACTACTAACCGTGCGAACCGCATAAATGCGGTTACTACGAACGACGGCTACGGCGAGCTGCGGGTTCGACGCTGACACACGCGGCAGAAGAATGTCGAGCGCTGCGACTGCACGATGCGTACGATCTTCCCGCGTTCGCAGTCCAGGCAAAGGCTGTCCTCGCGATCGTAAACTCGGTGCGAATTCTGGTAACCGCCCGACTTGTTCAGAGCATTGCGATACGTGCCGTCGCCGAGCGTCGAGCCTTCATGGCGAATGGCTGTTTCGAGAATCTCCTGCACAGCTTCCGCCATTCGCTTGATTTGCGGTCGCTTCAATGACCTGGCAGGAGTCTCCGGGTGGATCCGTGCGAGATGTAGAATCTCGCTCGCGTACAGATTGCCGATGCCAGCGACCTTCTTCTGATTCAACAGCAGGACCTTAATCGGTGTCGGCGTCGCGCCGCAGATCGCCACCCAGTTCTGAATGGTCATTTCCAGCGCGTCGGGTCCCAGGTTGGACAGCCCCAGCACGGCTTCCTGTTGCATGGCATTCAACAGACGCAACGTCCCCAGTCCGCGTCGGTCCCAGTACCACAGGCGATCGAATTCACCGCTGCCCGACAGCGTCCATTCCACGCGCAGGTGTTCGACGCTCGGTGGCTCGTCCAGCAACATCAGGCCGGTCATTCTGGGTTCAATAACAAATGCGTCACCGGTTGAAAGATCCATCACAACACGTTTCGCCCGCCTGCGGACTTGCTCCACAGTCGCTCCCTGCACGCGTGCCTGAATCGTCTTGAGGTTTGGTTCAATCAACATTGGTCGGCACGGACAGTCGCAGGCCTGCACACTCAGAATCTGCCGCCCCTCGACATGTGGACGAATCCCGCGAACCATCGTTTCGACCTCGGGCAACTCAGGCATCAATACTCCAGTCTGGCACGTCAATTCGCGGCGGGTTGGACGGGTCGCAGGAGGACGTACCAGACCGCACACCGTCACAGCCGTCAATCAGCGCCGCTGCGGGCGAGTTTGGTGCGACTCTGTACGGACTGCGAAAACAGTGCGGTCCCACTATTGAGAGTCGCTGCCATCCCGTTTGAGACGCGACCGGTTCCGTAGATCCTCTGCCGGGCCGGCACGTATTTCTGCCACAACTGACGCGACGCAGGAATCACAGATTCAGAGCGTCGTCTTATTCGCAGTGCGTTTCACTGGCCCTGCTGAAGGAGGTCTCCATGCCTGCCTTTCTGCCCTCGCTGAGTGACGATGCGATGGCCATTCTGGGCTGCGGTGCAGCATTGCTGGCGAGCGTAATGACGCTCCAGCTCGTGCACTTCATCCGGAATCGTCGCAGACCGCCGCAGCGTGCGAAGCAACCCGGTCTTCGCCAGACACAGTCGTTTACCACCGATGCAGCTCGGTTTCGATCGCTGCACGACAGACCGGTGTAGGATTTTCGGAGTCCCGATTTCAACCAACCGTGCGAAAACGTTTCGCGCGGTGACACCGGAACGCACGTCCTGACGGTTTGCCTGCCAGGTTGCGTGCTTCCGGTTTTCGGAACACCGCTTTCACCTGCAACGCGGCGAGCACTGGCTCCGTCCGCGACAGGAATGGAGAACCCAATGAGAACTGAAAACGAAATTCACACAACGACTACTAACCGCCCGATGCGCGTTCTTCGGGCACTGATCTTTACCCCACTGAGAATCCTCTTCTGGCCACTGATCGCGTCCAGCAGAGCGTTTCATCACTACTTCCTGTCGTACGTGATCGGTTCGGTCCGGCGTGACAAAGATCGAATCTACCGCATCCGATTCGTGTGGTACGGAGAGTCGATCTATCTGCATCCCATGATCTGGGGCAGCCTGATTCTGTACGGACTGACGGCGGCCGGACTGCTGACGGCCGGTTGGGCTTTGCTGATCTGGTTTGCAGCGATCTTCGTGTGTTACGTAACGATTCTCTACAACTTCGACGTGATCCGTTGCGCCATCCTGGCGACAGGTCTCGTCGCCTTCTTCGGGATGGCTCACTTCGCCACCGTCGAACTGGCATGGAATCCGTTGACTGCTGTCTCGGCCCATCTCCAGCATCTTGATGCAACGGTTTCGCCGGGTTTCTTCATCGCAGCCGCGTATGTGTTCTTCGGATTGATTGCGTCGGAGATCGTGTGGGCCTGGCTGTTTCATCGCGTCGAGATCGACGAGTCGTACGTGTACGAGCATCAGTTTCTACGAGTCTCCACACGTGAGCCGATCTTTGCCCGTGGCCTGAAGCGGGAAACACGCGACATTCTGGAGCTGTTGCTGCTCGGTGCCGGAGACATCCAGCACCGAACTCGCAAGGGATATCGATCGTTCCGCAACGTGCCGTTTGCCTCCCTGTGGCTCGGCACGGCGATCGACTCACTGCTGGACTTTCGGCGCCGTGGCGAACTGGCCCTCGAAAAACCAGATGCGGGCGAAGCGGCACAGGTCCACATTTCGGATGCGAATCCCGAGTTACTGGAAGACGACGACATCGACGAGGGTGAAGACATCGACGATGACGACGAAATGGACGAGGACGCCGCCTCGTGACGGACGTGAACTAGCCGGATTTATCCGGCTCATCGAGGTCGTCCGACGTGCTAACCGCATGAATGCGGTTACTACGAACGAGCTGTTGCTTCGAACGGCGACCGATCACTACGGCTTCATTTCGGCTTCGTGCGATTTCAACCGGTTATGCTCGGTTTGCCAGCTGTCGAAGATCTGGATCGCGAATCGCATCGCCTCGTGATACTCGCTGAACGCCGCGTGCAGTCCGCGGCGGTTATCGGGATCCTGAGCCATCATCCGGCTGATATTCAGGATCGCCGGCTCAAGATGTTCCCGCAGGTGCGAGCAGAGGTTTGACGCCAGGTTACCGGCCTCGGCGGTGGCCAGTTGGACAATCTGGCGATCCTCAAACCTCTCATCTTCGGACAACGTCCGACTGACGGGCGCTGCCTGATGGTCTTTTGTTTCCAGCTTTTCGACGTCAACCAGACGACCGAAGGGTGAGGCTTCCCGTTTGTTTTTTTCCATCAACTGACGGACGTGCTCAAGCCCGCGTTTCGCCCGTGGGAACCCGGGCTTGGCTTTGAGTGCCAACTCGAAATGTTCAGCGGCCTTTCGATGGTTGTTCTGCTCGATGTAGACATTCGCCAGGTTGACGTGCGCATCAACCATTTCCGGATCGAGCCGAATACATTCGCGGTAAGCCGACACCGCCATGCTGATCTGCTTCAGGTTCTTTTGAGCAATTCCCAGGTTGTAATAGACATCCGGGTTTCGGCCGTCTCGCTGAACCGCTTTACGCAGTACCTCGGCTGCCTGCTTGTATTCATGCTGAATGTTGTAGAGCGCACCAAGATTGATGTACGCCTTGGCCTCGCGCGGCTTGAGTTCGGTCACGCGCGTGAAGTGCTTGAGCGCTCCCTGGTAGTCCTGCGCCAGATAGCAGGCGGTCGCCAGCCCTTCGTGCCCGGCATAGTCATCCGGGTCAATCTCGATCGCTTCTTCATAGAGGTCGATGGCATCCAGAAGCTTCCGCGCCTTAACGGCCTTCCGCGCTTTCGCACAGAGGGCATCGTATTCGCCTGCCATGTCACGAATCCTGACAGAGGTGCGATGGGCCCGCACGAACGGATCAGTAATCGATCATATGAAATCAGTGATTTGAAGTCTGCGTGAAACTCGATAAACCGGCCTGCAGTTCGACGGGAATGCAACAACCGTCGGTATGTTATTCAGTTTCTATCTGGCAGATTCTGACGTTGGCAGTGCTGGGCCGACACGTAGGTTACGGAACCGAACGATCGTGCTGTGATTTTGCAGGCCCAGGAATCCCTTGACCTTTCGCAACGAGACGAGCGGGTGGCTCTCCGGCGTCACATGGACAATTTCGACACCGTTGTGCACGGTTGTGATATTCTGTCCCGCGCAATTGATCTCAAGCGTATTCCATTCACCGGCGGCGCGACCGACATGCTCACTTGCTCCACAGATGTCGTACAGCGACCCGCAATACTGATACGGCTTTAGTTTCGCGTACTTCTCCGCGCGATCGTCGAGGACCTGAATCTCGAACCCGGCCGGTGGCTTCGTATCGTCGTCGCGGTGGTGATTCCCATTCTCAGGGACGCGGACGTAGACCCCGCTGTTGCCGCCAGGTGACACCAGGTAGTCGAAGCGGAAGTTGAAGTCGCCGTACTCCTGCTTTGACCGCAGCCATGGACCTTTCTCGCCCGTACACGTGACGGTTCCATCATCAGCTTTCCAGCAGACATCGGCGGACTGCCCGGCGCCCTCCCAACCGGCCAGGTCGGTGCCGTTGAACAGCGATTCGTAACCGAGTTCCTTGATGGTCACATTGCGAATCAGAAACTGGCCACCCAGCGGAACCTCAATCTGAAAACCAACATGCCCGGTGCGATTCTTTAACCCGCTCACGCTCCAGGCCGGTTTGCCGTTGATCACATTGGAGACGGTGTCGCCTTTCACGGTGATGTCGAACGCGTTCCAGTCTCCCGCTTTGACCAGGCCATCACTGGTGGCGTCACGATCACCGACCAGATCACCTTCGCGGTCCTGCAGCAGATTGATCTGGTGTCCGTTCTTCGGGTACGGCCCGCCGCCGTTTTTCGTGCGGATGTAGATACCCGCGTCATACTTTTCGGCCTTCAGTGCCTTCCATTCAACGTGCAGCACAAAGTCGGCATACTGATGATCTGATCGCAGCCAACCATCGCCGGATTTCAACAGCAGCATGCCGTCCTGAACAGCGGCTTCGCACTCATTCTCGACCGTCCAGCCATTGAGCGTTTTGCCGTCAAACAATGACGACTCAAATGCGGCGGTGTCGTCGCTGGCGAGTATCGGCTGAACAACTAGCAACACGACGAAAACGGAACGAAGAAGCGTCATGGTGAACTCCGGCAGATTCTGGTTGTGTGAGTGGCTGGCGGAAGTTCTAGGTGAGACAACAGTGTCCGGCCACTGTGACAGGGTCATCCCACCGTCGGCGGGTTCCGCCATGCGCGTCCAGAGGACCAGCCGGTACGTGTCCGTGCTATAAACGGAATGATCCCACACCAGTCGCGCAGGCATCTCGCGCGGAGCTAAACCGCATCCATCCTTCCGCTTATTTCAACGCCATGATCACGCCCACCGGCATGCTGAATATCAACAAATCACGTGGCCTGACGTCGCGTGACGTCGTCGATCGTGTTGTCCGAGCTCTGCGGCGATTGACCGGAAACCGGAAGGTCAAGGCCGGTCACTGCGGCACTCTTGACCCACTCGCAACAGGTGTTCTGGTCGTCTGCACCGGACAGGCCACGCGACTTGTCACACTGATTCAGGAGTTTCCCAAGACCTACCGCGGCCGATTTCTGCTTGGCCGGGTCACAAACACAGACGACGTGACTGGCCAGACCATTCGAGAATCAGACATTGCCCCGGACACGTTCACCCGCGACGACATCGAAGCGCTGCTCCCCGAGTTCACCGGCCGGATCGCTCAAATTCCGCCACAATTCTCAGCAGTCCATGTGAACGGCAAGCGGGCCTATAAACTCGCCCGACGCGGAGCGGACGTGAAACTCGAACCTCGACCAGTCGAGATTCACCGACTCGCGATTGAGTCTTTCGATTATCCAGAGTTTGAATTGCTCATTGAGTGTGGCTCGGGAACGTACGTTCGTTCGATCGGACGAGACATCGGCGAACGACTGGGCTGTGGAGCAACCATGTCTTCACTGATCCGTACCAGCATCGGCCCATTCCCCGTTGAAAACGCGATTGCACTGGGAGACCTGACGGAGCACACCTTGACTGACTACATCACGCCAGCGGTGTCAGGTGTGCGTCATCTTCCGTCGATGCGCATTGATGCTCAGCAGGCCGCGCTGATTCGCAACGGACGGGAGATTCCGTTTCGGCCTCAGGACGTGCGGCCTCCGGAAGTGGTTCAAGCCGGTGTGACCACTTCAGAATCTCGCACGGTGCTGATCCTGAACGATGAAGAGCTAGTCTCGATCAGCGAACCCGGACGCGCGCCGGGAACACTCAAGCCAGCGATCGTGTTCAAGGACGGCACGTAATGACTGCGAGTGAGGGCATCCAGAGTTCGTTGGCTGACACGGCTCGGACTGGCCTGCTGCACGGGCGTTGCAACGCTTCGCGATGGGCGAGTCTCGAAGAGATTCACCTACGGACGTGCCGGTCGCTGGGGTCTCGGGCAACAATCGAGCGGACAGACATCATGGCTCGCGCCGTACTCGCCGACCGCTTCTGGCGCAGTTCCATTCAGCCGTTCTTCGATCAGTTTGCGGATCATCGTGATGAATCGTGCATGAGTCCCCACTGTCGCAGCGCGAACCATGTTCAACCCGATCTCCTGGCACAGGGCCTGTGCCTCTTCGTCGAGGTCGTAAAGTACCTCCATGTGATCGGACAGGAATCCGATCGGCATGACGACAACATCCCGCACACCTTGCTGGCGCAGGTCTCGCAAGTGGTCGCAGACGTCTGGTTCGAGCCACGGGACCTGCGGCGGACCGCTGCGACTTTGATACACAAGCTGCCAGTGTTCGGCATCGACGCCAACCGAATCAGCGACCAGCCGCGACGCTTCGGTCATCTGCGCGACATAATCACTCGTGTCCGACATCGAATTCGGGATGCTGTGAGCTGTGAACACGATGTGGACGTCAGTGCGACGATCGGCCTCGATCTGGTTAAGCGCCGCTGCGACTGTGTCCGATCCGGCCGCGACAAAGTCCGGGTGGTTGTAGAAGGCGCGAATCTTGTCAACGACCGACGCATCTTCGCCGACTGCAAGCTGCGCGTTCTCGATGTCTTCGCGGTACTGTCGGCAGCTTGAATACGAACCGTACGCTGCCGTCACAAATGCCAGAGCCCGCCTTATTCCCGCAGCCTTCATCTCAGCGAGCGTGTCGGGCAACAACGGGTTCCAGTTCCGGTTGCCCCAGTAGACGGGCAGATCGATGCCGTGTTGTGACAGCTCCTGCTGCATCGCGGCCAGCAGCGCGCGGCATTGAGCGTTGATCGGGCTGATGCCGTCGAAGTGGTAGTAATGCTCAGCGACTTCCAGCATTCGCTCGCGCGGGACGTTCTTGCCTCGCAGCACGTTTTCCAGAAACGGAATCACGTCGTCCCGACCTTCCGGTCCGCCGAAGGACACAAGCAGGATGGCGTCGTATTGTCTGTCAGCGGTCTCGCAGGCGGTCATACCGGGAACGGTGTCCTGTCACAGGTCGGGCGTCGGGTCAGAATGTGAGAAGATTAGAGATTGCGTCGCTGGATGCCACCAGGTCACGTCCATGCGGTGGAGATTCCGGTGACCTGGTCAACGCATCAGGCCGACCGCACGCAATCGTCGAAATCTGGAGCAGACATTTCCCGGCTCCGGGGAGTCACGAAACTTCTTCGGAATTCTGGACTGTGCGTCCGAACTTGAGCAGGAAACTCCCTCCGCAATCGACTCTATTACGGACAGGTCCAGCATTGCCGCAGTCTTGTGTAATCAAACGGAAGCACGATTGATCGATGAATCCGCACCAGCCGAAGCCCACCTCGACGTTCCTGATGCTGCTCGTCCTGACAATTTGCTCCGGACTCGAATCTCAGGTCCGGGGTCAGGATGTTCCGGACAGTCCGGCTGCCGACACAGCGAAGCCGGTCGGTCAGGCGATGGAGCCAATGGCGCGAGTCAAATTCGCGATCGCGACATCGCTCGCGGCGGCTCAGGCGGGCGACGTCGAAGGCTCACTGGCGGCGATACGTGAAACGTTTGGCAACGGCTGCCCTCAGAAACTCGATATCGGCGGATTCCTGAATTCTCTGGTTGGCGGAAAATCGGGATACGAAAACTACAACCGATCTGTTGTCGCGGTCGCGGCCCACGGACTCGTCCAGTTGAGCTCGATCTGGCGAGACAAGAAGTTTCCACCGACCAGGGTGTATTCGACGCTTCTCCCTGCAGTGATGCCCGAGGCCCCCGCTGGCACATTCTGGCTCTACGACCCGCAGACTGGAGCGGTCGGCACTCAACATCCGACCGGTGCGCGTCTGCTGATCGAGTGGGCGGTGGAAGCCGACAGGGTTGACGACCTTCGAGAGAGAATCGTGGCGCGTTCTCGCAAACGAACGTATCCCTTGGCCGTCCAGCTACTCGTTGAGCTTGCTCTGACTGGCGACGATTCATCGGTGATCGGCACAGAACTGCAGGCACTCGATGACCTGATAAAAAAACAGCCGGCGCTGGCCGGTCAGGCGTCTGTGTTGATCAGTGTGATCTTCGCACTGCAGGACGCAGACGCGGCTGTTGCAGCGCTTCCAGTGGCCGAGCGGATTGGGGAACTGCTCGCTCCCGGAGCCGTGTCAGCCGGAAACTTTCCGCTGGTCGCCGCCATCCTGAAGCGGGCGATTCGGATGCGCTTCGAACTCGATCAGACGGACGAGGCTCGTCGCAATGTCCAGAACTGGCTTGTGATCTACCGAACTGGATTCACGACCGGTGTACTGGCACAGCCCGCGGACTGGTCGTCACATCTGACCGAAGCAGGACACGACTACCTGCGCGGCGGGTTGCTGAATGACGCGCTGGCCGTCGCTGGCGAAGCCGTCGACCTGAACGTGTCGGAAACGAACATCGTCGCCACAGGTCTCGGCAGCCTTGCCGCGGGTCTACATCGTCAGTTGGCCACACTCGACACGCAGCAGCGCTTTGAACTGCTGCGTGACTGGAGCATGCCGACGAAGGAACGCAAGCACGTCCGAGTGTTGTCAACGCTGGTGCCAGGCGATTCGCCGCCGTCCGTCTTCGCCCGGGCACTTGGGGAGCGACCACGCGATGATTCGTTCTCTGTCTCGACGATTGGTGGATTCCGTGGACTGTTCAGTTCTGGCTGGCTGCTCGTGGAATCCGCACGAGACGCGGCCGCTCTGCGTGACCTCACGACCAGGCTCGTCGCGCTAGCCGAGCAGAACGTACCCAATGCCCGATTTGTTCTGACTCTGGCCCAACTTGCCGCGGGCAATCGCGAATCGAATGGGGCCGCCGCTGCGCGACTGGGGCAGCGCATTGACGAATTGAGAGCCGCGTACGATCAACGCATGAGCTCACCGAGTGTGGATGAGAACGCAGAGTCACTGATCACCTTCAACGACATTGTGCTGGCAGCCGCATGCGCGCAGCACGCGCAGTTTGAGAAGACCGGCTTCGAGTTGCTGAGCCTGCTACCGGAATCTCCGCACCGTCACGCCATCCTGACACGCTCATATCTGCGACGAATCCGGGCTGCTGCAATCATCGACCGTGAACCCGATGCCAGTCGCAAGATCATCGATGCCGCGGAGTTTCGTTACTGGGATCCCGGTCAGGTGGAACACGCGGTCTCATCCGAGGGCACGGTTCGTCCCACGTGGCTCGCGCACGACGGGCATCTGACCTGCCTGGCCGGATCCGGCCATGACTATCTGACGTTCCGTTACCCGTTGACCGGCACATTCCAGCTCTCGTGCGACATGCTGGAGACACCGCTGCAACCACCGGGAGGACTCCTGCGCGGCGACATGATCTGGCAGGCGTCCGGCATGGATCAGACGCTTGGTATTACCGGGCTCAGTGGGCAATACGTGAACACGCTGCCCAACCAGTTTTTGCCCCGCACACTGCAACCGCGATACCACCGACTGGCTCTGAACGTGACGGATCAAGACGTCAGTGTTTCCATCAACGGCCGACGCGTCTGGAACGGAGGGGTGAGTACCGAAACCGCTCCCTGGATCGGCGTGAAAAACAATGTGCTGCACGCATCAGTCTTCCGTGACCTGACCATCACGGGCGACCCCGAGATACCGCGAGACGTGAAGCTGCTCGACGGGAACGATCTCGGCGGCTGGCAGGCGGAGTACTTCGGCCAGAGCGTCCCTGTCTCGGGGACGCCCATGTTGTCCGGTTTTGCACAGCCGGCGATTGGCGGCGTTGAGCGGCAAGCCGTGACACTCGCACCCAGTAACGGCCCTGTGGTTCAGGATGCGACGAGGAAGGGTGTCGAACAGACTACGCGTGTCGTTTTCGCCAACCCTGAATCCGACAGCATCGCGTCCTGGAATTCAGCCGGCGATGTTGCCAATGACTGGTTCGCACAAAATGGAGTTCTACACTGCAATCAAAAGACAGCAGACATTTCCACCACAGCTCAAAGTCGGCTCTACTATTTCCGCCCGCTGCAGAATGGCGAGTCGCTCAGCTACGAATTTCTCTACCAGCCTGGTGTGTTCGAAGTACACCCGGCACTCGGCAGACTGGCATTCCTGCTGAAACCTGGTGGCGTTCGAGTCCACTGGATGACATCGGAACGGCACGAGTGGACCGGGCTCGGTTCGGACAACGCAGTGCTCGATCCGGCCAACCGCCGGGGACCTCGCACGCCGCCGCTTATTGCCGACGACTGGAACAAGGCGAGTATCTCACTTGCCGACGACATTGTCACGCTGACACTGAACGACACCGTGGTCTATTCAAGAGCCGTGGAATCGGACGCGCGGCGCACATTCAGTTTCTACCATGACCGACTGAAATCAGGTGTCCGGGTCCGCAATGTTGTGCTGCACGGCGACTGGCCCGAGCGACTCGAACCGGAACAACGCAACGACCTGCTGGCGTTGTCGGATGCCCCGCAGCGGGTCCCCGACCGTCGCGCACTCGCCTCCATCTTTGATGACGTACACATTGGCGATACGGCGCTGGCCGTGCATCGGCATGCCGTGCAGTTACCTGCCGAGGCGCGCTTTGCGTATCTCGCTGACTGGGTATTGCCCGGCATCGATCACGACACGATTCGCGTCGCACTGGATTTCACACCAACACACCCGGCGCCGGTCGGTCGCGATGTCGACCGGATCGATGAGCAACGCGTCGGGATTGCGGCGGAACTGCGACAGTCGCGCGTGCAGATTGGTGGCAATCTCATCGCCCCGGCCCTGGACCTGATCGAAACCGCACAGGAAGCCGGAAAGCTGGATGAAGTGAAGGAGCGGGCCGAGCAGTTCAGTCCACGAGATACACAGCAGACTCAGGCCAGACTGACGTTGCTCATGCTGGCTGACAGCGCACTCGGTGACTTCACTGCGGCTAACTCGCATCTCGACAAACTGTTTGCTCTGGTCGATGCCGATAGTCGCACTGACTTTGAATCCCGCTGGCCCGAGACACTTGCCATCTACGCGGCCACGCAAGAGCCGGCGACTCGTGAACTGGGTCGCGAACTGGCCGTGCTCGTTTTTGACCGCCAGCTCGGTTTAAACAAACCATCGGGTGTCGCTGCCTGGGAGAGTTTTGTCAGGGCGATGGTTGGTCAGGCGCGGTTTTTCGATGGGTCGCAAGACAACAAGCCGGCTAATCGGACGACCGAGCGTTACTGGGTTGCTCCACAACTGCGCGAGTGGGATCCGGTCAGTCGGACGACGGCACGCTCGCGCGGGCAGGGATTGGCACGGGCACACTGGCAGGCATCGACCGATCGCGTGGAGAATACTTCAAGCCATGAGACAGACTTCATGTATTACCACATCCCGCTGCAGGGCAACTTTCAGGTGGAATGCGACCTCGATGCGTTTCGTGGAAGGGATACCACCATGTCCATTGGCGGCTCTTGGTTGCTGACGGCCTACAACCAGGCTGCGTACACGTTCGGTGATTATCGCAGGCAGCTCGGCCGCGTGGAGATTACTCCGAAGCTGTCGCTGATTCGATTTCAACTGCACTTTCGGGGAGTTGTCGAGGACGGAAGCTACCGCGCGTTTATCAACGGGCGTGAGGTACGCAGTGAGGCTTTGCCGCAACCATTCGAGCCTTGGATCGCCATCCAAAGCCGAGAGAGACACGACGGTGGCGTGTCGAATCTCCAGATCACGGGTGACCCCGTCATTCCAGATGTCATTCCCATGACGGCCAGCAGCAATCTGGCGAGCTGGCTGGGTTATTACGACGAATCGGTTGGCACGAAGAACAGCCACTGGAGGCAGCGTGGTGACATTCCAGGCGGTGGCGGCATCGTCGGATTGTATCGGCCGGGATTAGAAGGCTGTTACGTCGAGCGACTGCTGCGGTATCACCGTCCGATGCTGGAAGACGGATCCATCGAATACGAGTTTTACTATCGTGAGGGTGTTTCGCTGGTCCACCCCGTACTCGATCGACGCGCGTTGCTGCTGACGCCGGACGGTGTCCGTATTCACTGGGTGACGGATGGGCCGTTTGATCGCACGGAACTCGGCGCTGATAACGTCACCGACGAGCCGGAGAATCGCCGTGGCCCGGATGTCCTGCCGCTCACACCGAATGCATGGAATCACACCCGCCTCACACTGACGGGCAATGTTGTTGAGCTGTTTCTGAATGAGCAGCTTGTCTACGAACGCGAACTGGAAATCACGAATCAGCGCACGTTCGGCCTGTTTCATTACACAGGCCAGACGGAAGCGCGCGTTCGTTCGATGAAATGGCGCGGCGACTGGCCGCGTGAATTACCGGCACTTAGCGACCAGGAACTCGCCGGTCCCAACACACAGATTCTGGACCAGCGATTGCCGGAACTGAAAGCGGTATTCCACCACGACTTTGCCGCCGGTGGATTCGATACCAGCAGATTTGCACTGGTTCGCAATATGGACGGTGGCGTCCTGAACCATCAGCCACAGGGACTGCAGGTCGTGCGACTGGGCGGTGATGCATACATGGCAACGCTGATTGCCCCGGCGATCGCCGTGCGCGGTGACTTCGATATTTCCGTGTCGTTCGAGCAGTTCGAGACTCAACTGACAGCGGGCTCTCACGCGGCAGCGATGCTGCAACTCATCATGACGGGAAAAACAACGACCGAGTCGCTCGTGAGTCGCCGGCACACGCTTTCGACTGCGGACCTCAGTCAGCAGATCGTTCACGCCACCGCTGCCGAACGGTCGGACGAGGATTCTCGTCGTTTTCAGTTGGCCAACAGCCCGGGCGAGTCTCCATCGGGGGCCTTTCGCATTGCTCGTCGTGGCGACCAGATCTCCTACCTGTATTCCGAAGGTGACAAGGCGCCATTTCGCATTCTTGCGGTCAAGACGGCGACGACCGATGACATCGAGCCGAAGCACATCCGTCTGCACATGCAGGCGAAGGGAGCCGCGCATTCAACAATCGTGTGGAAATCGATCACGGTTCGCGCCGAGAAGCTGCTGCGACTGCCTGATCCCAATAATCCTGTACCGGGTCTGCTGTGGGTCATGGATGCCGACGGGACGGAACTGCAGAAAATTACCGAGCCCATTGCCGGCTATCAGAATCACGGCTCTCCCTCGTGGTCCCCGGATGGAAAGAAGATTCTCTTCGACTGCTGGGGTGGTTCTCCGGACAAATCAAAGATGTTCATGGTCAATCCGGACGGCACTGAGATGAAGGAACTGGGGACCGGTGCCATGCCGTCGTTCTCGCCGGACGGAAAAAAAATCGCGTTCACGGCCGGTGACGGGATGACGGTCATGGACGTTGACGGCAGTAATCGCGAGGTCGTCGATGAGCGTGGCTGGAGCGTGCAATGGTCCCCGGACGGACGCATGCTGGCGTACGGCAATGGCGGCAACATCACCGTGCTTGATCTCGATACGAAGGAGAAGCGATCGATTCTCGAAGGTGAGCATGCCTCGCTGTACAACTACACCTATTGGAATCTGGAGTGGTCGCGGGATAGCCGACGTGTGTGCTTCAAAGCCAGGACGCGCTCGACCAGCAAGTATGAGCTAGTCGTCGCCGATGTGACGGGCTCATCAAACGGATTCGAGGTCGTGTTCTCGAGCCCAACGGAAATGCAGACCGATTTCACGTGGCATCCGGATGGCGATCGCGTTCTGTTTCCGATGAATGTTCCGGAAAAACGCACAGCGAGCCTGTTCGCGGTGAGCCTTCGGAATCCTGGCAAGGCGGAGCTGTGGCCTCAGCAGCCGGATATGAGAATTCAGGGCATCGACTGGTCACGTGACGGTAAGCGGATCGTCGTGGCCGCAGCTAACCCGCCAGACTGGCAAAGCAAGCTGGATGAGCTGCCAGCCGAGCCGTAAGGCGTGCAGTGGATGAGAATTCACCTGCCGTAGGACGGGCACTCCTGCCCGTCGCCCCAGAGACGGGCAAGAGTGCCCGTCTTACAGGTAAGAAACCCACTGTCGCACACCTAAAGACGGCATCAGCGGTTGGCCATTGTCCGCAGTTGATCAGGCGCTGGCCTGCATCCGCTGCAACGTGGTCAGTGCGTCGAACAGGTCGGCCGACATTCGGATTTCATCATTCGAGAAGTCGCGCAGAAACGTACGGTTTGTGCGGATCGCCTCGGTGAGCGGTTCCAGAATCTCGCCTAGCGGGACGCTGATCATCTCGGGGGCCCGTCTGGACCGGGGAGCTGAGGCCGAATCGATTTCAGTCGAGTGAACCTGATCCGTATCCGGAACGATGCGAAACCGTGGCCGCATAATGTGTCCTTCTCAGAATTCGGCCCGCGGAATCGAGTGGGAGATTCAACGCCGGCTGCAAGATGCGTCGTCTACGGGAACTTTGATCGGCAGAGCGACCCTGCGGCCTTGAGCAGAATTCCTGAAGTTTCCAGCCCGCAAGGACGAAGGGGGCTCTCGCCCTGAATTTTCGGCTCGCCCGGCGTTAGCAGCTGTCCAGAAACGAAACCGCGAAGTAGACCGTGCCTGAGCCGTAGCCCGATTTCTCCGAAATCGGGACCTGCCGCGTGCGGATTTCGGAGAAATCCGCCTACCGCTTCACAGTCGTGTTCCACGACTGAGTCGCGTGACGTCGCGCAGCCGCGGGACCGGCTTCCCTCAGTTCAGGCGACGCCCTTCGGTGTGGAAGGTGCTTTGTCGGCGGCGAAGGGAAACGATGTCGTTTACCTTACAATCGTCGGGGGGGGCTCGTTCCCACCGCAGACGCCCATTGGGGTCGATCAGACTTCGAACTGGAGACGGATTCAATGTCCCGCATGCTCAGTGCAGCCTGTGTCGTGTTGCTCACGCCAAATCTCATTCACGCTGCGGATGCCCCGGTCGACTTCAATCGCGACATCCGTCCGATCCTCTCGGACAAGTGTTTTGCCTGCCATGGGCCTGACGAGAAGCAGCGAACGGGTGGATTTCGGCTCGATGAAAAAGCCAGCGCTTTAGGCAAGGGCGAGTCGGGTGAGGTCATCATTGTGCCAGGTAAGGCGACGGCGAGCGAACTCATCAAACGCATTACGAGTAAGGACGACGAACTGCGTATGCCGCCAGCGGATTCGACGAAGTCTCTCACGCTCGAGGAAATCGCACTGATCACGGCGTGGGTCTCGCAGGGGGCTGACTGGAAAGAGCACTGGGCGTTCATTGGACCGCTGCAGGCGGAACTACCGCAGGTCTCGCAACTGGCTTGGTGCCGCAATCCGATCGACCGCTTCGTCCTGGCCGGGCACGACCGCGAGGGCTTGAAACCGAATGCGGAGGCCAGTCGGGAAACGCTGCTCCGGTGCGTGACCTTCGACCTGACCGGACTGCCGCCAACGCTGGCGGAGATCGATGCATTCCTGGCGGATGAATCTCCGGACGCGTTCGAGAAGGTCGTCGATCGGCTGCTGAAGTCGGAGCATTTCGGCGAGCACATGGCTCATTACTGGCTGGACGCAGCCCGCTATGGAGACACGCACGGATTGCACCTGGACAACTATCGCGAGATCTGGGCTTATCGCGACTGGGTGGTCGACGCGTTCAATCGCAATCTGCCGTTCGACCAGTTCGCGATTGAGCAACTCGCCGGTGACCTGTTGGAGAACCCGACGGATGAGCAACTGACTGCCACCGGCTTTAATCGCTGTCACGTAACAACTGGGGAGGGCGGCTCGATCGCTGAAGAGGTTTACGTGCGAAACGTCGTCGACCGCGTGGTGACGACGGGCACGGTGTTTATGGGAATGACGTTCGACTGCTCGCGGTGTCACGACCACAAATACGACCCATTCACACAACGCGACTTCTATTCGATGTTCGCGTTCTTCAATTCGATCGACGGAGCGCCGCTGGATGGAAATAAGAAGGACCATGCTCCCGTGCTGAAGGTCACAACGCGCGAGCAGAAGGCGCGCATTGCTGAGCTGGAGCTGAAGATCGCGCAGGCACGCAGCGAGATCGCCCGACAGCTTGTCGATTTCAAGTACATCGAACCGGAAACGCCAACCGAAACGAAGGTGCCCGAACGCGAAGAGTTCGTGTGGATCGACGACGCCGTGCCGGAAGGTGCGGCCGCGCAGGGCAACACACCGTGGAAGTTCGCGGACACTCCGAAACCAGTCAGCGGCAGCAAAGTGTCGACGCGTACCGCGGCGGGATTGAGCCAGCACTTTTTCACCGCCGCGAAGCAGCCGTTGCGGATTGCGAAGGACGATGTGCTGTTCTGTCACGTCTGGATCGACGAAAAGAATCCGGCTAAGGAAATCATGCTCCAGTGGAACGACGGCACGTGGGAACACCGCGCGTACTGGGGCGGCAACAGTATTCCGTGGGGAAAGGACGGCACCGTCAGCCGCAAGCGACTGGGTGATCTTCCGGCCGCTGGTCAGTGGGTCCGCCTGGAAGTTCCCGCGGCAGACGTCGGCCTGAAAGTCGGAGCCGCCGTGAATGGCTGGGCCTTTACTCAGTTCGACGGCACGGTGTCATGGGATAAAGCCGGCATCGTGAGCGGCGTGAACCAGAACCCGCTGTACGACTCGATCATCGCCTGGCAGCGTGACCAGAAGGCAGCCGGTGGCGCATCACTGCCGGCCGAGGTGAAAACGATCGTTCTTCTCGAACCAGGCAAGCGCAATCCCGAGCAGCAGAAACAACTGCTCGACTACTTCGTCGAGAACGCTCACACCGCCTCGCGCGAGATTTTCAATCCTCTCAACAAGACAATCGCCGACGCGGAGAAACAGGTCGCCGATGTTCGCAACACGGCGACCACGACGATGATCTTCCGCGAAAAGAAAGAACCGAAGCCGGCCCATATGCTGAACCGGGGCGAGTACGATCAACCTCTCGAACAGGTGACCCGTGCCGTTCCAGGAACCCTGCCATCGTTGCCCGAAGGTGCTCCGTTGAATCGGCTTGGTTTTGCTCGCTGGCTCGTTGACGACAGCCATCCACTGACCGCACGCGTCACGGTGAATCGTTTGTGGCAGCAGTGCTTCGGCATCGGTCTCGTGAAGACTTCCGAAGACTTCGGATCTCAGGGAGAACCGCCGAGTCATCCGGAATTGCTTGATTGGCTGGCGGTGCAGTTCCGCGAGGACGGCTGGGATGTGAAGCAAATGATGAAGCGCATCGTCATGTCGGCGACGTACCGTCAATCCGCGGCCAGCACTCGGGAATTGAGACTCCGGGATCCCGAGAATCGTCTGCTGTCGCGCGGACCGCGATTTCGCCTGGATGCCGAGATGCTGCGCGATCAGGCGCTGGCCGTCAGCGGCCTGCTCAACACGCAGTTGGGTGGACCGGCCGTCAAGCCACCGCAACCGGACGGGCTGTGGTTCGCCGTTGGTTACAGCGGTTCCAATACCGTCCGCTTCAAAGCCGATGCCGGCCCCGAGAAAGTGCATCGCCGCACGCTGTACACATTCCTGAAACGCACAGCCGTGGCGCCGCAGATGAGCATCATCGATGCGCCGTCACGCGAATCCTGCTCGGTACGACGCGAACGCACCAACACGCCACTGCAGGCACTGCTGCTGCTTAACGACCCGCAGTACTTCGAGTGTGCCCGCGGCCTGGCCGAACGTGTCCTGCGGGAAGGCGGCGATTCGGTCGAGTCGCGCGTGAACATGATGTTCCGCTTGTGTGCGTCGCGGTTTCCGCGCACATCGGAGTCAACTGAGATTGTGAAGGCACTCGCCGACATGCGTACGAACTTCACCGAGCGACCGGAAGCTGCCAAACGGCTTGTGTCAGTGGGGACCATGCCGCCAGACGAGTCACTGGATGTCGTGGAACTCGCGTCATGGACGGTCATTGCCAACCTGATCCTGAATCTCGATGAGGTTCTTTCGAAGGGGTAGGCCATGTCTCACGAACTGAGAACGCTGCATTCGTACTGGTCTGTCGAAGAGGCGCACCTTGCCCGCGTGCAGCTTGAAGCGGCAGGAGTGCGGGCGTTCGTTGCCGACGCCACGACGCTCGGTATGGCCTGGCACCTGGGCAACGCACTCGAAGGAGCGAAACTACAGGTCGCGGAAGAGGACGTTGAGCGGGCCGCTGAAGTTCTTGAACAGGACGAGAACTGGAAGGCAGACGGCGGAGAGTTTCCCGAGACGGGCGACGATGGCGTGATCGATGCAGAACAAAGTGGACCGGAGAGCAAGGATCATGGTGGTACGCTCGACAGCGTCGATTCGCTTCGTAAGCCAATTATCTGGCTGTTGTTGTGGCCGGTGATGGTCGTCGCGCTGGCGTGTGTCGTCCTGCTTGTCACCAGCATCATGGAAATTATTCGCGGTTGAAGTCAGCCGAAGAAAAGAAACCGAGAACCAAAATGCATCCCTTCCACGAACATCTTCAGACACTCACGCGACGTCACTTCTTCGGACAGTCGTCTCTGGGCCTGGGCACCGCGGCTTTGGCGTCCATGCTTTCGGATCGAGCGGACGCAGCGAAAACAGTGCCCTCAGTAACTGGGGGAATTCCCGGGCTGCCGCACTTTGCTCCGAAGGCGAAGCGAGCCATCTATCTGTTCATGGCTGGTGCTCCATGCCAGATGGACCTGCTCGATTACAAGCCGAAGATGGATGAGATGTTCAACAAGGACCTGCCCGATTCGATTCGGAAGGGACAGCGCCTGACGACAATGACGTCCGGACAGAAGCGGTTCCCAATTGCTCCGTCGAAGTTCAAGTTCGCTCAGCACGGCGAGAACGGGACGTGGGTCAGTGAACTGCTGCCGCACACGGCGAAGATGGTCGATGACCTGGCGATCGTCCGCTCGATGAATACCGAGGCGATCAATCACGATCCGGCGATCACCTACATCTGCACCGGTCATCAGTTACCCGGCCGGCCGAGTCTGGGCTCGTGGCTGAGTTACGGGCTGGGTTCGCTTAATCGGAACCTGCCCGAGTTTATGGTCATGACGCCGACATGGACCGGTCGGCAGCAGGCTCAGGCAATTTACAACCGTCTGTGGGGAGCGGGCTTCCTACCGGCGAAGCACCAGGGAGTTTCGCTGCGACGCTCGGGCGATCCGGTGCTGTTTCTTTCGAACCCGGATGGTCTGGATTCCGATATGCGGCGGCGCATGCTGGATTCACTCGCACGGCTCAACCAGCAAACGTTTGCACAAATCGGTGATCCGGAAACGCAGTCGCGGATCGATCAGTACGAGATGGCGTTTCGCATGCAGACATCCGTGCCCGAGCTGATGGACATCACCGGTGAAACGAAGGCGACGCTGGAGATGTACGGCCCGGAAGCAACGAAGTCGGGCACGTATGCGTACTCCACGCTGCTGGCTCGGCGGATGATTGAGCGCGACGTGCGATTCGTGCAGCTTTTCCATCGCGGCTGGGACCAGCATGGCAACGTGGCCAAAGATCTGGTGGCTCAGGCCAGAGACATTGATCAGGCGTCGTGGGCCTTGATTCAGGATCTCAAGCAGCGCGACATGCTGAAGGACACGCTGGTCGTGTGGGGCGGCGAATTCGGACGCACGATCTACTCGCAGGGCAAACTGACCAAAGACAACTACGGGCGAGACCACCATCCACGGTGCTTCACCATCTGGATGGCAGGCGGCGGTATCAAACCGGGTGTGGTTTACGGCGAGACAGACGACTTCTGCTACAACGTGGTCAAAGACCCCGTCCACATACACGACATGAACGCCACGATCCTGCAGTGTCTGGGCATCGACCACCGTCGGCTGAGTGTGAAGTTCCAGGGACTCGATGTGCGACTGACCGGCGTCGAAGAGCACAGTCCGGTGCAGGGCATCCTGGCCTGAGTCGACGCTTTGGACTGCGGTGATGCATCACCGCTTTCCTATTCTCCGGTTCGGCGCGACCGCTTTCCGAAAGACTTCGATTGCGTGCCCGTCATTTCTCCCTCTTGAATGAGAGAGAAAACATCGAGACGCGCGCGTCCCGTTCGCCAACAGAGGAAAATATGAAAATTGGAAAGCGACGATGCATCGTCGCACTCCAGAAACAGCGCTGCCCATCCGAGCGAACCTGAAGCCGCCCGAGTGGGTCAGCAGATCACGACGATACACAAGCGCTGATACTGCTGATCGGCGGCAGATGACGTTTCTGCAGAGACGGCAGAAACTGGGGTTGCGGCATTGGTCAATTTCGTCAGTATGGAATTGTTGTTCGTGCTGACGCGGCACGAAGGGTGTTTCCGCCAGCAGAAGCAGCGGGCACTGCTGCAGGCTCTGGCTGACTCGTGAAACAACAGAGAAAGGAGGTGGTCTAGTGATATCCGACTCTAGTGACCAACGAGGTGTGACCAGTTGATGGCACCGGCGGGTGTCTTCGACACCACCTCCTCGTAAGCTTGCTTGCGAGCACATCTGGCCCGGCCTTCTCACGAAGGCCGGGCTTTTTTATTGCCCAGCGAAAATGAGGCATCCTGCCGCGGCCTGTCGGCGGCCTCTTTGTGCGTGCGGCAGATGAGAATTTACCGCCCCTGAGTCTATCTCAGGGGTTCTCGCGTTTCTGCACTACGCAATCGGTAGTGCAAAGACGCGAGAACCTCCGACGTAAAGTCGGGGGCGTTGGTAAATTCTCAACTGCCGCATGCCTTACGAGATTGGCCCGTCAACGGCTGCTGAACTCAGCCGAGTTGTTCGTCAATCCAGTCCAGCCTTCCATCGCAGGACGGCACAGCAATATCGACAGCGGCCGTGAACTCAATCGTCAAGGCCGGTCGGACGAATCGGCCGATGGATTACTTCGCGCCGCTGAGGAAGCCAAACAGCCGCTTTTTCGGTTTGGGATCGTCGGTGGCGTCCGGTTCGACTTCGCTGGAATTATCCAGTGCGTAGGCCAGTTCGGAAATTGAGCGAGTCAGCTTGGCGCGTGGGGCGTATGAGAACAGCGGGACGCCGTTATTCCGCGATTCCACCATCGTGCGGTAGTCGTTCGGGACCTGCCAGAAAACTTCGCGGCCAATTGTTTCCAGGGCTTTGTTCAGGCTGATTTGCGTGTCCTGCAACCCAAGGCGGTTGACGACGACCTTGACTTTATTGGCGAGCTTCTCATTTGCGTCAAAGAACTGCAGGAGCCGAACTACGTTTCGCAGGCATGGCAGGTCGAGCTGAGTCGTCAACAGAATGACATCCGACGCTTCCATTGCCGCGATGTCCAGTGGGCTGTAGCTCTTGCTGACATCGACGACCAGGTGAGTAAACGTCGCTCGCAGCAGCGCGATCACACGGCGCAGTTCTTCCGGGCTGAATGTCGGCAGGTCCATCTGAACGGGACGCGGAAGTAGAAACGCCCCACAGTCGTGTTTTGTGAGCGATCGTTTCAGCAGTGCGTAGTCCAGCCGGTTGATGTTTTCAGCGACGTCCTGAATTGTGTAATCAGGAATGATGTCGAGCCAGACGTCGGCATCGCCGAGCGACAGGTCGAGATCAATAACGGCCACGTTGTTTTGCGGGTTCTGCGCCAGCACGCAGGCCAGGTTGATGGCCAGTGATGTGCAGCCGACTCCACCGCCGACCCCCGTGACCGTGATCACCTGACTGGCTTTGGAGGGTGCATCTCCCGCCCGTGCTCCCGTGCTGTGCTGAATGCGGTCCATCGCCGCGAGGAAGTCTTCGAGATTCAGTGGGAAACTGAGGAATTCGCGGGCGCCGTTCCGCATGGCCTGCAGGATCAGACTGCCTTCCTGCGAACTGCTGATCACAAGAGCGGCACACGCGGGCACGTCGGCCGCAACCCTCGCTACAAGTTCAAGCCCCTCTTCCGGATTCGCGTCCAGCGAGATGAGCGCGATGTCCGGTTGTGTCTGCAGGGCGACTTCTGCGAAGTGCTCGTAGCTCGAGCATTCGGCCTCAAGCCAAACCGTGTCGATCCCCAGCAGCAGGTGCTTCAGCGTGCTGCGCGAGTGGTCGTCGGGGTCGACGATCGCGAGACGGATGACACTCTTCATTGCGGTGGTTTCCTCGATTTCTCTGCCGATTTGGTCAGTCGGAGTGATCAGTGGATCGCTTTGACTGGTTTCTCCCGCCAATGACACGGGGAGTCGGGGCCTATGGAGGAGCAATCAGTCCGGGTCGGCCGGTTCGACCGGACACTGGAGTTCTGCTTTGTGAAGTGTTGCTCGAACGAGCCGGAAGCGCAGTCCGTTGTGAGGAAACCGCTGATTGAGTCGGTCCCGGGCGTCCGGTCGACACATTGGCCGGATTAGTTCCGTTAACCACCTGCGTCTGCCATCCCACCTGCCTGACGTTGGGAGACTGCCGACCAGATGGTCGTGCCAGTCCAGGTTGCCCGGCCCGATTTCTCTGCGGTTGAATCGCGGCCCCGCGGGTGGCGGCAGCTCGTGGGTTGGCCTGGTTCTGGTTACTCCCGAGTGGTCCTAAGAGGACACCCGGGTCCGGCATCGGAACGGTTTGCTCTGTGATGGGCATGGTGAAAACACGATTGCCGCCTCGCACAGCGTTTGGTCCACATGTCGTGCAGGAACCGCCACGTCCGAATGTGCCGCCATGACCGTGGCATTCGTCGCCGTATCGCGGCACTTCGATGTAACCATCAAAAAACAATTCGCGGTCGCTGGGGAATGTTGTCATACGACCGGGGCCACCAGGCGGAACCTGTGCCGGGTCAAGCGGTGAAACGAGCTCCGGTGTGACGAGGACAACGAGTTCGGTCTCGACGTCCTCGTACTGAGTCCGACGAAACAGGGCACCAACCCAGGGGACCTCGCCAAAGAACGGGATTTTGGCCGTCGACGCGGTTTGTCGCGAGGAAATCAGGCCGGCCAGCATCAGCGTTTGACCGAATCGCATTTCAACCTGCGTGTTGACCTGGCGAGTCGTGACAGCCGGTACATTGTTACCGGCGAGTGTGACCGAGTTTGCTGCATCGATCTCGGTGACTTCCGGCATGACTTCCAGTCGCACGCGTCCGTCTCCAAGAATGATCGGCACGGCTTCCATACGAACCCCGAAGTCACGGTATTCGATGCTTAGTGTCCCGAACGCCTGCGGAACGAGAATCGGAAACTCGCCGCCGGAGTGGATCGTGGCCGGTCGACCGTTCGTCGTGACCAGAACGGGCTCGGCGAGAATCTTCAGCAGCTCTTCTTCGCGTAGAGCGTCAAGGAATCCAAAGAACGCGGAGTTATCGGTTATCAAACCAAAAGCCGTCGTGCCTCGTAATGCGTCGCCCAGGAGCTGAACCGCGCTGCCGCTTGTCTCAGCCGAAAACAGGTTCGCCGGGTTGTTGGAGAGGAAGCCGCTTTCCCCGCTCGTGAAGAAGTCGAATCCCATTCGCCGCAGCTTGGAACGCTGCACTTCGATGATTTTGACCTTCATTTTTACCTGCTGCACTCCGCCAACCTTCATGTGATTCAGGACACGCGGATAGAATTGCTCGGCCAATTCGGCAATTTGAGTGATGTCACCAGGCGCACTGACCCAGCCATACAGAGCAACAGCATCCTGGACCTTGAAGGCCTCGATCGTCGAATCCGGAAAGCGGTTGTCGAGGATGGCCTGCAGGTGCCGGGCATCGCCCTGCACGAAGATATTCAACTGCCATGTCACACCGTCCTCGTCGGTGAGAACCAGATTGGTGACACCCTGCAGTAGTGCCTGAACGCGAATTCGGTTCGGCGCGAGTGCCTGGACGTCAATGATCTCGGGATCGAACCCGTCAACGCGCAGGATACGTTTTTCGAGTTCAATGGCTTTCGACAACCGTTCGACAATTTCGACGTCGGTTTCTCCTGTCGTCACGATGACGACGGGTTCCAGTGAGTTTGTCGGGGCGAGCGCATTGGACGACCCATTGACTGCCGGTTGTGACGTGGGCGCGGGACCTGTCGCGGGAATTGGTTCGAGCGGCGGCCCACCGGTCTGCGCGGAGACTCCCTGCGGAATCAGCAGACCGGCAAGGCAGGCAAGGCAAACCAGGCTTCGCCGTTTGATCATTCGAGTCGGCATCCATGCACCTCGCTATACGCGGTCGCTCGCGGGATGAAGTACCCAGCGAATGACGTCCCTGTCGCCGCGGTGTCCGGTCGAGGCAATTGGCTGCATGTGCCTGTCCTCCAAAATGGGAAACAGACCCCACGCAACGTTGCCTCAGTGATTCGCTGTCCTGCCCGATTCAATTCGTGTCAGTTGTTTTCAATTCGGTGCCGGAACCTGCGGAAAGTTGAACTGTCCGGGCACGGCTGTTTCCGCCTCTGTTCCAGGATTCTGACCGCCAAGTTCCGGATATCCGTCCTGGATAAGCCCGGTCGTCGGAGGTAGCCCTGGGATTGGTGATTCGTCGTTTGATGCTGTCGGCGATTCTTCGCCTGGCTTCTTGTCGTCTTTCTTTCCGAACAGCTTTTTCAGGCCGTCCAGCAGAGGATTTCCAGTTGATCCATCGTCTTCGGGAAGTGAGTCTTCCATCAGATCCAGGTCGTCCAGCGGCAATGGAACCGATTCCACTCGCCGTTCCTCTCCTGCGAATATCACGATCTCCCACGTGGGGAGGTCCGGTTCTTCAACGATCGTCTCTCTCGGGGTTTCTGCGACTGGTTCCAGTACAGGTTGGCTGTTTTCTTCGATGAACGTGCCCAGATCACTATCGTCTTCGACTTCCTCACCTTCCTCGTCGTCGTTACTGAAGCTAGTCAGCAGGTCCGGGCTGAACAAGTCGTCGTCGCCGGCTCGATTCTTTGAATCTTCTTTCGATCGCATCGCCAGATGCAGGGAACCGACGTCCTCAGCCAGCTTGACCCGCATGGCCTGCTTTGGCGTGGCCAGCAACGTAATTGTCTTGGCTTCCTTTTCGTCGGTGGTTGATTCAATTCCCCGCCTGTGATCAGTTGCAAACACCTCAACAAACTCGAGCACGGTCTTAACGACCTTGCCCGAGCCGTACGGCGTTCGCATCGTGAATGTCACAAAGACGTCCACACGGTCGCCCGGCAGCAGCAGACCGCTACTGGTCATCGTGACGTCGACCGGAATCGAGATCAGCACCATGCCGGACGGAATGTCTTCGGTACTTCCCTTTTCACCCTTTCGAGTCAGCTTGTCGAGTGTGACAAAGTCACCCGGGAAGAGCTTCACTTTGATCGATCGTTCCTGATACTCCTCCAACATGGTGACCGCGTTGTCCGGAGCGAACGACACGGGGTACTCACGGAATTCAACGTTCTCTTCGTCCAGAGTCTCCCCGGGAGTCACCTCGGCTTTGGCGACCAGGATATTGATTTTCTCAGTCACCTCCCGAGCATTGGCGTTCTTCGCCTGCTGGAAGAGCAACATCGCGACCAGACCGCACCCTGCGGCCACCGCCAGCAACACCATGGACTTGAGTCTCATAACACCGAGCCTCATCAGTTGTTTGTCGGCAGCGGTCTGGCAAACTCTTCAGTTTTTAACGACTCTGCCGGTTGAATCGTGATTAACGGTTATGGCGGTCAGGTTCCCGAGGGCTCCGCTGTCCGCGGACATTGACAGAGGTCGGACCAACTGGTGCTGGCCCGACCTGCTGCCATTAATCGACACGCCCATCGATGTAATTATCGCTACACATTCGTGTGGAATCGTTATTACTTAGATCAATGTGCCCTGAAAGGCGAAGTACGCGATCGAGCCAATGCAGATCGGAATGCCGTACGGCAGCAGGTGCATCGTGTGCTTGCGTTCGGCCGCAATTCGTGACAGCTCGCGCGGATTCCGGATGGTCAACCACTCGTTCAGGATCAGGTGGAAGTTGCCGTAGTGGTCGGCGAACTTGCCGCTTCGCCAGACCATGATGATGGCCATCGCAGCTCCCACGAATGCCGACACGCAGAAGGCTTCCAACGTTTGCTGGGCACTGGCCAGCCAGGCTCCCATTCCAGCCATCAGTTTGACGTCGCCAGCTCCCATGCCGCCCACCGAGTAGATCGGCAGCAGGCACAACAGACCAACGGTCATACCAGTCAGCGAGCCGAGCAGGCCGCCATCGGTCCATTCACCCAGGCCGTAGGCGAAGCCGTGGTAGGCCAGTCCGGTAAGGACCATCGGGAACGTAATCCAGTTGGGAACTTTCAACTGTTTGCCATCAATCCACGCTGCAACGATCAGCGTGATAGCGACCAGTTTGATTTCCCAGTTTTCCAAGAGACTGTGCCAGTCCATGAGGGGGACCCTTTCCGCAATTGACCAGGGGAGTTGTCGTAAGTGCTGAGCTTGTACGGTGTATTGAGCTGTCCGACGGCCGGTTGCCGTTTCAACGGACGCGTAGCCGTCGAACAAACTTAGGTTGTGTTTCAGCCACGTGGCGGCAGATTCTGTCACTTTCGCAAGCCAGAGGTCTTCCGGCGTTGGAAAACCAACCTGTGTGAGTGATTGCAACGATCACATCGATGGCCGGGCTGGCCCATTAGTGAGACACCAGATCGCGACAATTGCCGTGACAACCATCTGCGTCAGCAGGGCGGGATCAAGCTCGCCCATCAGGGGAAACAGCATGGCGTTCTCTCCTCAACAGTTTGTGACTGGTGTGCCAACGTGAAAAGCCAGCCGCCCCGGATGGGACGACTGGCCCTGTCTTCAATCGTCTCAAGTGGCGGCTTAGCTGAGGGCCGCATCAACGAGGCCGAACTTGGTGTTGGCCTTGGAGCCGATCGAGGTGACTGTCGTGATGCAGACCACGATGATCAGAGCCATCATGACGGCGTATTCAACGGCCGTCGGGCCATCTTCACTGACGAGAAAATTCTTGACGCTGGCTGCGAATTTCTTCACTGGAATCCTCTTTCTTTGTGTGCTCCGAAAGGAGCAGGGACTTACCCAACGGGCTGTGGAATATACCACTGAATGCCCACCCGATTGGGCTGACATAATCGAACGCGACTCCCGGAACTGTCGTGGACGGCCAGGGAGATCGCGGCAGCAAAAAAACTGCCTGTCAGTCGTGGCTGGCGACTGTCCGTCACCGGCTACGTGCTGACATTCGAATCAACCGTTTGTGACTGGTGTGCTAATGTGAAAAGCCAGCCGCCCCGAATGGGACAACTGGCCTTGTCTTCACTCGTCTCAAGCAGCGGCTTACGTGAGGGGTGTGATCTCTCTGAGGCGACAACACGTGGGAGTTGTGAGTTGGAGTTCTTCGGCTTTTGCCGTGAGTTGAAGTGGTCTTGGAGAAAGCGGCGTCCTTTG